>NZ_JACJQL010000010.1 GCF_014696625.1 Nostoc parmelioides FACHB-3921 | reverse complement strand
AATATTTTTTGGCGAAAGTCTAGGGAATATGGTTTCATTTTTACCCTTGAGTATCTACACTATCTTTATTTTAAATAATGTACTTCATTAGACTGGTAAACGCTATATAAGAAAATAAATATAACTTAGTATTTAGCACGGTAAGCAAGCCGAACAACATAAAACCAATTCGCAATTAGTAATTCGCAGTAATATAGATAAGCTGTTACGCATTTAAATTGTATATTTCGCACTCAGGTTGTCAAAAGTCCAAAGTCCAAAGTCCAAGCTAGCCTTTGACTCTGGACTCTTGACTATGGACAGCCCTGACGCAAGAATATTTGATTTAGGTGCGTATCACCTTATTACGCTAGACAAAAGAACAGTGAAAATACGTAGGCTATTCTGGGGAAAAAGCTTGATAATCTTTTATTAAATCTTTATTGATTATTTAAATCAGGTTGCATCCAGTCAGTAGCAGTTACTAAGGAAATTAAATCAGCGAACAGTGATTACAGTTTCACCGCTTTAATCAATAGAAAAACCCGGCATAATCCTTGAAAAAAGCCCGTACACTCGAAGCTTAGTTTTAGAGTGTACAATGCCTACAAAACCCCTATTTTGTTTAGGCACTGACCTAAGTGGATTTCAAAAAATATAGTGATTCTCGTTTGTATGCAATACACTCTAACCCTCTCTCCATAAAGCGAATCTCTTCTCATAGAGTACCTTTCCCCTACAAGGAGAGAGACTTTGATTTTTACTCCCCTTCCCTACAAGAGAAGGGGCTGGGAGTTAGGTCTGTATTTGACTCAACTGCGAATCCCTTTATTTAGGAATTACATAACTGATAACTGTTGAATATTTCCTACATTCGACTGCATTACTGCTCTACATCAATATAAATGAAAGAAATAATTTTTAGTAGTTTCAATCTTTAAGGTACTATCTGAACTATGCCTTCCCACCAAGACGATCAAGACCTGATTAACTTCCAACAGTATTGGCTGATTGTAAAAAGACGTTGGTTACTGATAGCCGCGATTATAGGGTCGGTGTTTGGAGTTACAGGGTTGGTTACTTTTAGCCAAAAACCAATTTATGAAGCTGAGGGCAAACTCCTTTTCAATAAGCAAAGTGGCGTTTCTTCCCTGACAGGGGTAAGTGAGCAATTGGGACAACTCAGTGGGGTGACCAATCTTTCTAACCCTTTGGAAACTGAAGCAGAAATTATTCGCTCAAACCCCATAATTCAAAAGACTATTGCTGAGTCCCAGCTGAAGGATGAACAGGGACAACCTTTAGAAATAGATGATTTCCTCCGGAACTTAAAAATTAAAAGTGTCCGAGGAACGGATATCTTACAACTTTCTTACCGTAGTGCTAATCCTGAAGAAGCAACAGCGATTGTCAATAAGTTGATGAGCGCTTATTTAGAGAATAATGTTCGCAATAATCGTTCTGAAGCTACAGCCGCAAGGGAATTTTTAAGTAAGCAATTACCTTTAGTCGAAGCGAAAGTCACAGAAGCGGAAGCAGCACTACGTCGGTTCAAAGAAAAATATGAGGTTGTTTCCCTACAAGAAGAAGCTATACAAGGAGTCAAAAGGCTAAATGAATTATCCGGCCAGGTGACTCTACTGCGCGCACAGTTGGTTGATGCTAGAACTCGTTCTGGTGCTTTGCAAAATCAATTGGCATTGAACACAAAGCAAGCTATGGCACTGAGCAGCTTAAGCCAATCTAATGCAGTACAACAAGTGCTATCAGAATACCAGAAGGTTCAAGACCAGTTAGCTGTGGAGAGGTCACGATTTACTGAGGAACACCCGGTTATTGCTAATTTATTAAATAAGGAACAAGCTCTCAAAGAGCAGCTAGAAGGAAGAGTGAGCAAAACTTTAGGTAGTTCGCAGCCTATTCCAGAGCAAGATTTACAAATAGGGGAACTCAAACAGACTTTAACTGCTAATTTGGTGCAGGTGGAAGTTGAACGATTGGGATTAGAAAATCAAGTTGGTGTGTTGATGAAGGCATTTGTCCTTTATCAAGCCCGTCTGAGAGTCTTACCCAAACTGGAACAACAACAACTACAGTTACAACGACAGCTACAGATTGCCCAGACCACCTACGAACAAATGCTAAAACGATTGCAAGATGTTGAGGTGGTGGAAAATCAGAATGTGGGTAATGCCAGGATTGTTTCTGAAGCTTTACTTCCCAAAACACCAGTTTCTCCTCGTATTCTCTTGAATTTGGCATTAGGGGGATTTTTAGGCTTTTTCTTAGCTATTGGTGCAGCTTTGTTGCTAGAGGCTGGAGACAAGTCTGTGAGGACACTAGAAGAAGCTCAACAGTTGTTGGATTATCCTTTGTTGGGTACAATTCCAGTTTTTGATCAAAAAGTGAGACTGGCTCGTGGTGAGAGTATCACCGAATTACCCGTACTCAATAACCCTTACTCTTCAGTTAATGCAGCCTTTGAAATGCTGCAAATCAATTTGGGCTTCTCCTTTTCTGATAAGAAACTGAAGGTAATTGTAGTTAGCAGTTGTGTGATGAATGAGGGTAAGTCTTTTATCGCCGCTAATTTGGCGGTAGCAACTGCCCAAATGGGAAGGCGGGTACTATTGATTGATGCAGATATGCGTCGCCCTCGTCAACATGAAATGTGGCAACAGCCTAACTTGATGGGTTTAAGCAATGTTTTAGTGGGTCAGGCTACCCTAGCCGAAGCTGCTAAGGAAGTGGTAATTAATCTAGAATTACTGACTTCTGGCACTATACCGCCTAATCCTGCGGCTTTACTAGACTCACAGCGCATGAATGGGTTACTCCAACAAGCATCTGAAGATTATGATTACGTAATTATCGACACTCCACCTTTAAGTGTTTTAGCGGATGCTTCGATCATAGGAAAAATGGCAGATGGAATGTTGTTAGTTGCACGCCCTGGTGTGCTTAATTCTGCTGCGGCTAAGACGACAAAGACACTTATTGAGCATTCGCGTGTGCCGGTCTTGGGAATGGTGGTGAATTGTGTGGCTACTGATAGTAATGACTACAGTTACTACTACTCCCATAAAAATACTGGAGATAATAATTCTGGCAAGAAGGATAGGATTAAGTCTAACCTAAGTAAGATTACTGGGTTAAGACTGCTTTAACTGGTTAATATTTTAGAGAACCCAGTGTTATCTCTGAGGTGTTAAAGATTTAAGTTGTGTAATGTTATGGCGGAAGAAAAAAGCAATTTAATCACCCATGATTTTATCTGCATTTTCTAACTAGCTATAGAAAAATAGATGCTGATAATAAATGTACAAACTTAAATTGCATCCAAAAATACGAACTTTACTTAATGTACTAAGCGCCAATATTTTTAATAATTTTTCTTCGTTTGCCATTACTATTTTAGCTGCACGTTTATTTGGCCCTGCTGAATTTGCTAAGTTTGCTCTTGCAGTTGCTGTAACTACAAATTTATCTTCTGTACTCGATTTCGGTACTAGTGTTGCCCTAGTTCGTTTATACAATGTGGCATCAGATGATGAAGAAAAAATTAGTTTACTTATAGTAATAAACAAGTGGAAATTTGGGCTATTATTACTCACAATATGTTTTAGTTATCCAGGTAGTAAGCTGCTCGCTAAAACTTTACCTATGCTGCAAAGTACAGGATTACTTATTAACCTAGCTATTATTTCTGGAGGACTGCTGAGTATTTGGACGACGACAAGAGCTATAGAACAAGCCCAGAAAAAGTTTCAAGCTTTTCAAAAGTACACTTTAGTTTACGGACTACTGCGGCTGATAACAGCACTTATTTTTTTGATGCTTAACAAAATTTCAAATACGACAATTATTGTATCTCTATATTTTCTACCGCTTTCTCTATTAATAAGTTATAGACAAATTTCAGAAATGGTATCTTATGGATACAAAAATGTGTTTTTTACAACCAATGAAATAAAACTTTTAAAATCTATTTTTTATTATGGAGTTTGGGTAGGGATAGCCGGGATATTATTCAGTTTTATGTATCAAATTCCCCAATTTATTTTAGCACGAAAAACAGATCCTACTGAAGTAGGTATTTATAGTGCAAGCTTGACATTTCTCCCTGTTTTTTTACTAATTAATGATGCAATTAGAACAATAATTTTACCGGATGTTTCTGCAATTAAAGATGCTAAAAGCCGCCAATTATTTCGCAAGCGTATGTGGCAAATATCTCCTATATTTTTCGGAGTAATGATAACAGTTTTGATTATTATGTCTTGTGTTCAATATTTTTTGTTAGGTCAAGTATATAAAGCAAGCATACCAGTTTTTTTAGTGATGGGAGTTAGCACTCTTCTAGCTATGTATCTCGGTTATTCAAATACATTAATACACTCTATTGGGATACCTCATGTAGGAGCAGTTGTTAATATGATCAGTGCTGTAACACTTACCTTATTAAGCATCATACTACAACAATCAGCTTTTTTCATGAGCTTTATCCTTGGAAGCGTTTTAATATTTGGAGAAGTATCAACCTATCTTGTTGTGAAAAATATTGACAAGGATATGCAATAAAAATAATTATCATCAATGTCTATATATTTATAATTGTATTTTTTAATGAATATTTACAGGCTTAAAAATAATAATTTGAAGGACTTTGGCATTAATGAAAGAAGAAATAATGGTTTTCATTTTATTGTCTCCAATAATTATATATCTTTTATTTGTTATTCTATTTAAGAATTTTGCTATTGGATTTACCATAATAATGTTTATGCTACCTTTTGAGAACCTTTTAGGAACAGGAGAATCTGGCAGTATTTCTCGTTACCTAATTATTCTTACTGGAGTTGGATGTTTTCTTCAAAAGAGTCTTGTACTTAATAAACTAAGTATATTTAAAGATCCAATATTTAACTTAATTTTGACTTTGATATTTTGGTCATTTGCTAGTATTTTGTGGAGTGTTAGCCCTGAAACAAGCTTAATCACAACTATTACATTAATTGGTAATTTTATTTTATTTTCTATTGTATTTCTTAGTAATAGAAAATGGCTTTCTATTTACTGGATATCATTGTTGATAGGTTGTACAGCTTCTGTCATTCTAGGTAATTTTTTAGCTAGACCTGAAGGTTTAGAAAATAATTTAGACAGATTTACTACTGGTGGACAAGATCCAAATGATCTTGCAGGTTTACTACTAATAGCTTTTTCAGTGGGAGTTTATGTATTTTACTCACAGCTTAAATCTAAACGTAGTAGACTTTTGATGTTTTTTAATTTAGCTACTATTTTGATTGGAGTTTTGTTAACACTATCCAGAACAGGTCTAATTGCTATGGTTGTGCCATTAAGCTTTTTGGCTTTAAGAAAATTTAAAAAAAAATATTTTTATTTAATAATTTTATTGTTCACGAGTATCTTATATATTTTGGGCATGGATACAATTAATGAGTTTTTAAATTTATTTATTTCGCCGTTATTTAGTAGATTTAATCAATTAGATGAATCTCAATTCGCATTAGCTAGGTGGGATATCTGGCTTGCAGCTATAGAAGTTATTAAGCATAATTTTTTCTTAGGTGTTGGTGCAGGAGCTTTACCATATGTAATAGATGATTATTCAAGTGTTCGTCTACCTAGAAGTACATATAATCCAGAAATTGGTTTGGTAGCTCATAATATTATTCTTTCAGTTTGGAGTGAGATGGGGTTAATAGGAATAACAATTTTTGTAACGATTTTATTTTTTGGATTTCAATATACTTTAAATCTATCTAAAAAAGACCCTTGGGGCTTAGGGATGTTAGTGTCAATATTAGTAGTATTTGTTATGGGAACAACTCTGTCATGGGAAAACAAAAAAATACTATATATATTATTCGGTTCTATTTGTCTTTTGTATGAATCTAAAAAAAATTATTTAGACGATTGATCAAGAAAGATTTGGATGATAACAAATTTTTAATTTTTGGGCAGCAATATTATAAGAAAGTTCAAAACTAGCTCCTCTTAATTGATTGAACTAGAAGAATTATACAAAAGACAGTTTTCAATCTAAAGCTTTTATTTTATCCATGTATTATCATTAGTAAATTATAAAAAATATGAACGAAATAAAACAAAACAAAAATAATGACAGCAATGATAATGTGGCTAAAAAAGAATTACAAGAAAAAATAGCTATATTTTTGCCTAATTTAGATGGAGGTGGAGTTCAAAAAGTTGTCATTAATCTTTTAAAAGGTTTGGTAAAACGAGGTATTGTACCGGATCTTATTTTGACCCAATTAAAAGGCCCATTGTTAGCTCAGGTTCCTGAAGATGTTAAGATTATTTGTTTAAATTCTAAAATGGTTATTCCTTCAACTATTCCACTTGCATTTTATCTTAAACGCGAGAAACCTAAAATCTTAATTTCTCATCTGAGTAATGCAAATGTGGCAGCTGTAATGGCACAATTTTTCTCACATATATCTACCAGAGTGGTATTAGTGGAACACACTACGCTATCTGCTAATAAACACAATTTTCCTAATAGAGCTAAACTTGTACCCACTTTAATGCGTTTATCTTACCCTTTAGCAAATAGTTTAATAGCAGTTTCTAAAGGGACATCTCGTGATTTAGAAAGAGAATTAGGACTTCAACAAGGTTTAGTAAAGACTATTTATAACCCAGTAATTGATGATGACCTAATTTTAAAAATGAATGAGCCACTAAAGCATCAGTGGTTTCTACCTAATCAACCACCTGTTTTTCTATCTGTAGGTAGGCTTACTAAGGCAAAAGACCATAGAACTTTAATTACTGCTTTTGCTAATTTACGTTCGCAAATTTCTGCCCGTCTCTTAATTTTGGGCGAAGGGGAATTACGGAGTGAGTTAGAAGCTCTAATCAAAAAATTAGGCGTAGAATCTGATGTCTTGATGCCTGGTTTTGTCTCTAATCCCTATGCTTACATGAGCCGAGCAAGCGCCTTTGTTTTATCTTCACAGTACGAAGCATTACCAACAGTTTTAATTGAAGCAATGGCTTGTGGCTGTCCTGTGGTTTCAACTGACTGTCCTCACGGACCAGCAGAAATTTTAGAGAATGGTAAGTATGGATTGCTAACTCTTGTAAAAGACCCTATTCTTCTAGCTGATGCTATGCAAAAAACATTAGATAATCCCACTGAGCAAAATTTACTTTTTCAGAGAGCAAAGGATTTTAACACAGATTATATTGTGTCTCAGTATTTAGAAACTATAGGATTTAAGAACTATGCTATATAGAGTGTATTCTAATTTAAAAATACAATTACGAGGTTAATTTATGCTTAAACAAGAAGCAGAATGGCTAGCTCAAAATATTTACTCATTAAACACTAATGAAGTATTTCCACTTCTAAATATAGGCAGTTCTACTAAAAAGTTTAGAGAAGAAACCCAGCCTTGGATAAATAATTACATATTTAAACCAGCTAGAGAAGAGGGATATCCTGTAATTCACTTAGATATTAAGACAAATGAAGGTGTTGATATTGCTGGAGACCTCTGTAACCCTGATATTTTGCAAGAAATTGCCAAATTAAATATTAAGTCTGTGATGTGTTCAAATTTACTAGAACACTTATCTAATCGAGAGGAAATTTGTGAAATTATTTACTCAATCTTACCTATTGGTGGCTATCTATTCCTAACTGTCCCTTGTGATTATCCCTACCATCCTGATCCTATTGATACTATGTTTCGTCCTGATATAGATGAGCTTAAGAGAGAATTTCCAGCTTTAAAAATGATAGATGGAAAAATTGTTTGCAGTAGATACAATGGAACTTCTCTACCATTTGTAATCTTTGCAATAGCTTTTATGCTACGTTTAATGCTACCAATGTACAAATCACACACATGGCGAGATAGCATTGCAAAATTGCCCTATTTATTTAAACAAGTATCAGCTACTTGTATTGTTTTACAAAAAGTGTAGATTTTAACAATCGTGAGAACCCTTAAAAATCTTCTCTATATTTCTCCTCAGTTTCCAGCATTAAGCTTAGTGTTTGAGCAGAATGAGATGCTGGGAATACAAGCAAATGAAGTTAATATAACCGTTCTTTCTTGCAGAAAATTTTCTGCTTCTGAAATTCATCAGGTTGCTCAATGTTTACTAGATAAAGTCCTTTATCCTAATTATAAAAATGCACTTTTAGGGCTAATATTATGCTTAAATAAATCACCGATTTCTCTTTATAAAGTTTTATTTTATACTTTAGTTGCATCAGCCAACCCATTCGCTATTAAAAAGAAATTAGCAGCGTTAGTATTCACTCTTGGATGGTATGCAATTTTAGCAGATAAAACACCAGCTTATGATTGGATTCATGCCGATTTTGGTCAAGGAACTGCTACAGTGGCTTTGATGCTAAGTGAGCTACTAAAATGCCCTTTTTCATTCAAAGTACATGCTTTTGATATTTACGATAAAAGTATACAAAATTTTGACTTACTCAAATTTATTAAAATAAAACACGCTACTAAAATTTTTTCAGCGCATGAGTATGGTAAACAGGAAATATTAAAGATTTTGTCTATAAATGAAGAAAAAGTTATAACTAATTATACTTCTATCCGGACTAATGATTTTCATATACTTTCTCCTGCTTTAGAAAGTAAAAGATTTGTAGCTTTAGGTCGCTTAGTTACAAAAAAAGGCTTTTCAACCCTGATTAAAGCATCTAATATTCTACATAAAAAAGGTGAATATTTTACTGTTGATATCTATGGATCTGGTCCCGAAGAAGCAAATCTTATGCAATTAATAGAAATAAATGGACTTCAAGATATTGTTTGGTTGAAGGGTAAATATAAAAATGAAAACTTACCAAACATATTAACTGATTGTCTAGCTTTAGTAATGCCTAGTATCATGGACAAAAATGGAGATATGGATGGTATACCAACAGTTATATATGAAGCGATGTCTCTAGGAAGAACAGTGATCGCTTCAAAAATATCTGGTATACCAGAAGTAGTAAAAGATAAGGTAAATGGTTACTTGATTGAGCCAGGTAATTTTGAGGAATTAGCGGAAAAAATGAAATATCTCTTATCTTATCCAGAGATAAGTTTTCGGTTAGGTAAGGAAGGCCGTAGGTTAGTAGAAGAAAATCATGAATATAAGACTAATGCAAAATCGCTTATAGAATTAATTAATAAATTTTTACAAGCAAATTAACAAAATTGAGTTGAGTATTATGAATTGGAAATACAAAGCTGGACTACAATATATCTTCTCGATAATTCCTTTTGGAGAGAATATAAACTATTTATTTCAAAAGAATATAACTAAAAATTTGCCGCTTAAAGAATCAAAAATAAAAGAAAAATTATTGATTGCAGAGCAACATATTGAAAATTTTCATAAATATACTTCAGACTCTCTTGAGCAAGCTACTTTTTATGAATTTGGAGCTGGATGGGATTTAGTACAACCTTTACTCTTTTATAGCTTAGGAGTTAATCATCAAGCTTTGATAGATATACGTAAATTAATTCGTATTGAGTTAATTAATAAGGCTATAGAAGAAATTCAGCACATAAGTAGCTATTTAAAACTTCAACGTATACCAAAAAAGTATTTTAAAAATCAGCTTGAATGTATTGATGAGTTAATGCAATTCTATGGAATACAATATCGAGCGCCATTCGATGCTAGGAAAACTAATTTGGAACAAGAAACTATTGATTACATTGTTTCAACTAATACTTTAGAACATATTCCACCAGATGATATTATTGCTATTTTAAAAGAATGCTATCGCCTTTTAAAGAATGATGGAATTATGAGTTTTAAAATTGATTATCAGGATCATTATTCATATTTTGATAGTAGTATTTCTGTGTATAATTTTCTTCAATTTAATAATAAAATTTGGAATTTACTATTTAATCCTTCATTACATTATCAAAATCGACTACGACACCAGGACTATTTAAATATATTTTCAGATGTTGGGTTTGAAGTTTTAGAAGATAAAATTATAGAAGGAACAAAATCAGATTTAGATAAAATAAACAAATTATCAATTAGTCAAGATTTTTCCAAATATAGTATATCCGCAATGTTAATTCGTGGCACAACAATTGTGTTAAAAAAGAAAACAGATAAACAACTATGAATTATGTTAAATAAATACAGTATAAATAGTTATCCATTCGTAAGCTTAGTAATTCCTACTTATAATGAAGCTGCTAATATAGAAAAACTAATTAGAGGATTTATTTCAACTCTTTATCCCAATTTAGTTGAGATATTGGTTGCTGATGGTGACAGTACAGATGGTACTCAGGATATTGTAAAAAAACTTTCTTTAGAGGATTCTAGAGTTAAAGTAATACACAATCCGTTAAAAATCCAATCTGCTGGGCTAAATCTAAGTTTGCAAAAATGTACAGGTGATATTTTCCTGAGAGCTGATGCTCACTCTGATTACGCACCAGACTATATAGAACGATGTGTAGAAGCATTATTAGAGTCTAAAGCCATTAACGTCGGTGGCGCACAACGATTTGTGGCTAAAACTCCTTTTCAGGCAGGGGTAGCACTGGCCTCTAAAAGTTTCCTAGGCAGTGGTGGAGCTAAATATAGAGATCCTAACTATGACGGTTATGCTGACACAGTTTACTTAGGATGTTTTTGGACAAAAGAATTACGTGATACTTCTGGGTTTGATATTTCGCAAATTACTAACCAGGATGCTGAATTAAATCAGAAATTGCTCACTAAAAACCCTCAAGCTATCTATATTAGTTCAGATATTCGAGTATGGTACTATCCCAGAGAAACCTGGCAATCCATCTGTATTCAATACTTTAAATACGGCAGAGGACGTTACTTAACCAGTATTAAACACAAAAATCAGTTGCAATTGAGAGGAAAGCTACCATTTTTATTTATATCAGCTACACTGTTGTTATCGCTGATTGATTTCATCGTTCCTCAGTTATCTCTACATACAGAAGCATTAATTTTGAGTGGCTTATTTTTTCCATTTGGGGAAAGCTTACGCACCACTCTAAAATTCCGTAAAAACTTTGCTACAGAACTTTGGCGTGGTGAAGAAGACAAACTTCCTTCTTGTTTAAGTCTGTGGTTTTTTTGTGGAGTTACTTTGTTAACGATGCCAATTTCTCACTTTTCTGGCTACGGATATCAGCTAGTGAGGCATAAGATTTTCAAAGTAAATGCTTGGTGATACGTTTCAATTGTAAATGGAAATACAAAATGTTAGAACATCAAATGGAAACAGATATATCCAGAATTGAACGTGAGAAAAAATTCCATGATCAAAGATTTGCTGATGATTCTAAACGAAGCAAAAAAGTTGGGAAATTTTATAGAGTAGCTCAGTCTATTAAAAAAGAGTATGTGAAATTATTAATGAAAAATTGTGAAGGTTTAACAATTATTGAATATGGGTGTGGAACTGGCAGTTATGCCTTTGTTTTAGCTAAGAGTCAGTCTAAGAAAGTCATAGGTATTGACATATCTCCAGTAGCCATTGAAGTCGCTAAAGTCCAGGCATTAAATGAACAAATAGGAGAAAATATTTCATTTGAAGTCATGAATGCAGAGGAATTAACATTTAACTCTTCCTCAATAGACTTAATCTGTGGCTCTGGAATTCTACATCATCTCGACCTGGAAAAAGCAATTAAATCAATAGCAAATGTTCTCCAGCCAGAGGGGAAGGCTATTTTTATTGAACCGCTTGGGCATAATATACTTATTAACTTATTTCGTAGTTTAACACCATCAATTCGCTCTGAAGATGAACACCCTCTTCTAGAAAGTGATTTAAAATTAATAAAACAATATTTTAAAAATATAGAAATAAAGTATTTTTATTTGACTTCACTGTTGGCTGTTCTAATTGTGGATTTTCCTGGTTTTAGAGTGATATTAAGTATCCTAGAATTTTTAGATCAATTGTTATTCAAGTTGCCATTTTTACGTAATCAGGCATGGCAGGTATTAATTCAAATATCTGAACCTGTCAAAGAGTAATCTGATTAAGGTAGTTTCTCAACAAATTAGTAGGTAGTTAAAAATCACGATGGGACTTAAGTCTAGAATTAAAACTAGCCCCAGTCCGTCCAGTCACAAGCCATAAAAACGATCGCCCTCCATCTCTTAATAATCTTACCAATGATTCTGGTGGCTGATTCCTAGAGGCTACCGCCACAGGTGTAACCACAGTTCCCTGACTACCCAAAACTATGGTTGCGATCGCCTGCGCCCTTCTCATGTGATAATCTGACGTAATCAAATATATATGCTGTAACCTCTGGTCAGCAAAATTTCCTGCCAAAGTTGTGAAATTTGTCACAGTATCGGTTGCTCTACCATCCAAATGCAACTTTGCATCAGGAACACCAAATTTTAAAAATATCCGGCGATTAGCATCTAAATTCCAAGCAAAGTCAGAAACCCAAATATCTAAATTCTGGTGAGATTGCCAAAATTGCGCTGCAAACCCCATCCTCTCAGCCGCACCACCTAACACAAAAATAGCCTGTGGTACGGGGGCTTGATGAAAAGCGATCGCAATCCTCACAGGAATGATGCTAGTAAATATAAAGGCGATCGCTAAAATCAACTTTACTAATTTCAGTTTACGTCTCATCTCATACTATTTGGATTTTGAAAACAATAATCCTCTGGCTTTAGCCAAAGGATTGTCAATTGCACCTCTAATAACTTTAGTATCATCGCGTTGAACTTTTAACTTTGACTCAAAGCAGCCCGTAATTGCTTGAGTAGATTACCAATTGCCCGAAAATTTGCATCTTTTGCCAGTTGTTGAAGAACCTCTGGACTACTTTCCATCACAATCTTGTTGTAAGCATTAATAGCAGCATTCAAATTATTAATATTTAGAGTTGGGGAGGCTTCTTTTTGGGCTATTACTGAATTGGTGATTAAGCTTTTAGTGCCTACGGTAAAACCCGACGCAGAGGCCGATTTATTCCCAGCTAGACCCAATAAAGCACTTACCAGCGCCTGTGCTGAAGAACCGGTAACTCCTAAACTCACTAAAGAAGACTGTAGCTGATTAGCTGCTGCGGCCGCATTTGCCCCTCCTTGCAAGATAGCTACAATATTTGCTGCTACACTATTTGCTGCTGGGGTTTGGCTTAATACATTAGCGATCGCTGCATTTAAACTACTTTGAGTTTCTGCTGATGTGCTAAGACCGCCATCACTACCAATTTCTATATTCACACCAGGGGCAAGTTCCGGAGAAGATTGAGAATCTGCTGGATTAAAACTATCACCTGATGATGAGGAAGAGTCTTCACTTCCGCCTGTGATGCCACCGCCACCAGCATATACTCTCACAGGCGCACCCGCTAAATAAGCGGAGATAATCAAAGTTAGAACCAGACTTAGAGAAAATTTTTGTTTGTTCATTGCCTTTAATTTTGATGAAATTCCCAGATATATAGCTGTTGACTACTGATTATTAACTGTTGAAAGGCTTTGATGGTTAGAGGATGTTTGAAAAGTTCCTATTGGTGTAGCCAAATATTTCAGATCCCCCTAAATCCCCCTTCAAAAGGGGGACTTTGATTCTTGTTCCCCCTTTTTTAAGGGGGGTTAGGGGGGATCAAAACGTTGTGGGGCTAGGTTATCAGACTTGTGTGTACATCGTAACTTTTTAAGGGGGGGGATCAACAAGTGTCTAAAATCACAGTAAACCACTTTTCAAACACGCTCTTAGGGTTTTATCTTAGCTTGATGTCCTAATCTATCTGACTACGGCTATAACTCAGCAGTTAAAACCGAAAACTGTATCCAGCACTCAGCGAAAAACCCAGACCACTATTAAAGTTACTAGTAACATCTGTGAAAACAGCATTGATAACTATAGGTATCTTCTTGAAAGGGGCAAAAGACGCACCCATATTGAGACGATTTCCAGTCCAGCTACTAACTAAAGATACTTGAGGTATAACTCTCAAACCTAAACTAGCGAAAAGATTTGCCGGATTCTCATTGGCATCTATTGCACCTTTAGAACGGAAAGCACCACTACCAAGACCGACGGAAATCGTCAAAGGTAATTGATTGTTTGAGTTTTTGGGTTGTAATGGAAATGCCCTAGTAACTACACCATAGATGGTATCTTTAGAACTACTTACATCCCCCCATTTAATAGCATTTGACCACCCCACAGCTACTGCTGTACCATCACCCAAGTACCGATGTAGTTTGAATCCCACACCACCGCTATCACCAAAATCAAAAGTGTCGCCACCACCCACACTAGTAATATTGACGTTAACTTCCAACCCTACAGATTTAGCAGAATCCCCTAACCCAAAACCAACAGATAAAGAACCATCTACCCTATCTTTGTTATCTTCTAGAGGAAAAAATAAACCACCACCAATATAGGCCTGACCGAAACTTGCACCATAGGCAGAAGGAGTACCAGCAGTTGAACCAGGAGAAGCTTTTGAAGCTTCCCTGGGTTTGATAATTGGTTCAATTAGAAGTTCTTGGCGTAACTTATTAGTGTCGCCAAAGGTATCGCCCACTGTTTCTGATGAGTCTATTTGAGCAATGATTGGGGATTGTAAATTTTGAGATATATTAGCCTGTTTTTCTGTTAGTAATTCAGGATTACTAACTGGAGAAATAAATAAATTGTGCTGAGAGTTATCCTCTGTTACTAAATCATTTTGAACTATAGGGGAAAATGTAGTTTCAGGAAAAGAATTGCTAAAGGTTTCTGGTGCAACATTAGCAGTAAAACCATCATTAATTTTGATAGTTTCAGACTGAGCCATCTGACGACTTTTTTGATGTGCTAGTAACCGTTGCTTCAGGTTAAGATTGGTTTGAGAATTAACTTTAGATGCTGTAAAAAAATCTTGAGGTTTTTGATAGTTACTCAATTCGGGCTGTTGGTCTTCAGTGGCAATGTTATCTGCCGCAACTGCCGATTTGTGAGAAATAGCTGTAAATATCAGCAGCAGAGTGATTAATCTTGTCCCTACGTTCCAGAAAGTATAGTTAGTACCCAGAAATGGAGAGGTAAAATCACCAGTATTTATATTGGTTTGTATTTTATTCATCTAAATTTTCCTGCGGCCAAAAAATTTACGCAAAGATGCCAGCAATTTATACGTAAAATCTATTAATTGAAAATAGTAATTTTACGGAAATATAGTTGATTTATATAGAGCCAAAATTTTGGCGATCGCCTGTAGTGGAACGCAGCAATTGTCGCTCTAAGGTAGTGACCTGATCTAACTCAAATTTTGCCCAAAAAGCTATTATTTCATACATCCTTTGGGCAACATACTTAGGGTTATAACACAAAAAACAAAATTCATATAAAAATCCCCGACTTTTAGGAAAAGCCGGGGGAAGGAAACTCTAAATGATTACCAATCAGGAGATTTTAACTTTTTCAGCTTTCATCTTCCTGAAATTAATTCGAGTTAATTGGTAAGCACCTTGAATCTTTAAATTTTCGTAATTATCTGGAGGCAAGTCCATTTTAAAGAAGTTTTTTTTGTTAGTCATAAGTAACAGGGAAGATGGTTTAACCGCTTGATTAGCTAAATTACGGATATATTCCACACCCTCTTCTGTCGTCCGGACAAAATTTATCTGTTTGTGACTATAAAAAACTACACTCGGCTTTTTGAAACCCACCATGATTATTTCTTCTTTTGGTTGTTGTACTTGAGCTACAACAGCAGATAAGTCTCTTAATGGTAGTTGACGCTCTTGATCCATCAAAAACAAAGCTGGCATAATGACAACTAGCAAAAAGGCCACAAATCCCAGCATATTAACGCCGATAATAGAATGCCAATAGCGACGCAATATTAAAACAGCAACAAAAATTGCCCCCACAAGCCAAAGCCAGCCGCCGATCGCCGGTAACCCAGAATCTTGTAAATTTTGGCGGAAGTTGGGAGCTGCATCATCATTACCCAACAGATGGTACACGTGAAATGAGGCTACCGCTACTATAGTTAAAAAGATGACATTCACCCAGCCACTGGCTAGTAAAACAGAAGATGGATAAGTAATCTCTATCTTGTTTGTCTGTTCATTACTGGGGAAGAAATCGCTCCATAACAATGCTACTAAAATAGCGGCCGCCGGCATTAAAGGTAAGACGTAGCTTGGTAGTTTGGTAACAGCGATTGTAAAGAAACTAAAGACGCTCAGAAACCAAATACAGGCAAATAAACCCAATTGCTGGGAACGTTCTTGATTTTGCCAGTGCGATCGCCGCCACAACTTCAGTCTGAAAATTGCTAAAGGTAAGTAGACCGAATATGGGGCGAAAAATAGTGTGACTATCACAAAGTAAAAATACCAAGGAGCCGAGTGACCATTAACTACTTCCGTAAAACGCTCCACATTGTGATATCCAAAAAAAGAGTTGATGTAACTCTCACCATTACGCCAAATCACCAAGGCATACCAGGGAACAGATAAAGCTAAGATAATCACAGCCCCTAAAATGACGCGCATTTCCCGCAGTACTGTCCGCAACTGCCCCACATATAGCAAAAATGCCAAGACAGCGATCCCCGGTAAAACAATACCCACCGGGCCTTTAGTCAAAATTGCCCCAGCAGTCAGCACATAACAAGCCAAGTACCACTTGTTAGGGAATAGCGATCGGGTATTGGGATTTTCTTTGCTCCCGTATCCCAGAAAAAAGCATAACAAAGCTGAGGCGATACACCCAGTCAAGAGCATATCTGAGACACCAGTTCTTCCCCAGACAATCATTTGGGCATTAAGTGCCATCACACCTGCGGCTACACCGGCTGTTAAGTAGCGGCGAGTTGGCCGTGTCACTTGTTCTAACTCATCTTTTTTCGCTAGAGACCAATGAACAGTGTAAAAAGCTAGGGAAACTGCTCCCATTGCTGCTAAAGCTGAGGGAAGACGCACCGCCCATTCATTCACACCAAACACCGCATAGGCGATCGCTTGACACCAATAAACTAAAGCAGGTTTGTCAAAACGAGTTTGACCATTGAAAAACGGCGTGATCCAATCACCCGTAACTAACATTTGCCGTGAAGCTTCAGCAAATAATGGCTCTGTTTCGTCAACCAAGCCAACACTGCCTAAGTTCCATCCATAGCCTATCCAACCAATTAGAATCAACCACAGAATTGAGGCAGTCACAGCAAGGGCTGGACGCTTTACTAAATTATTGAAGCACCGCTCGACAGCGCCAAGAACGCTCAATTTTAACCTCATCAGTCAATAGTCATTAGTCAATGGTCAATAGTTAATAGTCGATGGCTTTTTGGCTGTAAACTATTAATTTTTTATTTCTTGCATTGATCATAAGTCGTTCAGTGGCTATGTTTTGTTCTTGAATATTCCTACTTTTTTATTGCGTTGCACGAGCGAGCTATTCTGCTTTTAAGTTGCAAATCCATTGTGAGGGCTGTTGACTGTTAACAGCCAACAGTCAACACGAAACCCCCAATGATTGTAATTGCGTTGGCGTTAGCCTTGCCACAGGCTATTACCAACGGGAAAAAGCGAATTGGTTCGACTATTGACTAAGAACTAAAACCCATTCTTGGCTTTGGGGATTCCAAGTGGGTTGAGGCGTTTCTCCGACAACATAAGGGCCCCAGTAGCGACGGGAACCATCTTGGGCAAAGGCTACTAAAATGTCACCTTTTTCTAGTTTCATGCCTCCGTTTGGTAGAGAGAGTATTAGCCCTCTTTCACTACCTTCTTGGGGATCAAAATCCCAATGAGCCGGAACACCACTTTCTTTGGTAATCGAGCTTTTATTACTTGACTGGCGAGCTAATAAAGCCAATCGCACAGGTTGATCCGTTTGATTACTCATGCGTAATTTACCCAGATGCTTGGTGTCACTGGGTAATGATTGACGTGCAGCCAAGATGGAATTTGTTGGCTCACTCTTTTGTGTGATTAAATTCGTTGGTGAATCTGTTTTATTTACTACCTCAGTAGAATTACTTGGCAAATGCGAATTGCTTTTTATCTCTTCTATATCAGTAGATATACTTGAAGAAGTATCTGGATTTGTAGCTTCAATTGATACGGTCATTCCCCAGCAACCTACCAGTAACCCCAGTAGACCCAAGGCGCAAGCTGTCACCACAGCTTTACGATACACTGAAGATTTCATATTGATATTGATTTTAGAAATAATTATTTTTGTAGGCTTGACCAAATAGTAGCCTATTCTCCCTAGAGATAATCAAAGAAAATTGCTGACTTTCTGGGTGTGGGCTTCTGTAGAATTTGGCTCAAGAATGTAGCATAAGTATCAATTTTTCCTAAAACCGGAAGCATGAATAATTACCTCATGTTTCTCCGAATAAAGGCTTTGAATGCTTTATTATGCTAGGAATAACGTATAATTTTGGCCAAAATAAAAGTATTATATAATACATTAATTATATATTTACACTGATAAAGAAAATGATGATTTTTGGGAATTAAGTAGTCTGAGGCACAAGCTATTCTCCTCCAAAACTGGATCTTGTGCAACCGAAAATGTTTACATTTCGTAACATTTGCTCAGTGAGTTAATCAGCTGCTCTTGCTTTAACTTGTACATCTTTTCGTTTTGGCTGTTAACTGTTGACAGTTGACAGTTAACCGTCAGCAGTCAACAACCCATACAAATTACTATGTCATTTAAAAGCGTCATAGCTCGTATTGTCCCTTCAACCAGCTTTTAATACTCAATTACTTGTTAGCATCCTGGTAATTTATACTAATTTGATGGAGCCTTCCTAACTGCCCATCATTTTCCAAAAACTTCACCGATGCAAAACACTCGTCTTAACAACTTGTTCGACACCATTGCTAGGCAGTTGGGGCAATGGTTTTTAAATCCTTGGCGGCGGTTATCGCTACTATTGATTAGCTTTCTGTTCGGATTTTTTCTGGGTACAGCAATTTCTACCACAGCAGGTCAACAGGCTGAACTAGATATTGCGATCGCGGCGTTTTTAGTAACCTTAACAGAGGTTACTAGCAGAATATTTTACAGTCAAGGCTTTTTCGCTAGGCGATCGCTCTTAGTCGAATCACTCAATCTTCTCAAGGTCGGCTTTACCTATAGCCTGTTTATTGAAGCTTTTAAGCTGGGATCATAGTTAGGAATGGGGAATTGAGCGACGTGATGCAAGTTAGGTAGTTCCGATGAAGCAAGTTTCACAGTCAAACATGAAAGATATCTTTCCTCTACACCCCCACACCCTTACACCCCTACACCCTTTTTCAAGTCAGAAGGAAGCGGAAGCAGCAGCTTTAGCAGATGAATCAAGGGCTAAAGCTTTTGGGATCACGCCGACAAATGTAGAGGAAATGATCCGAGAGCGATCGCGTCTTTTACCAGGGATAATGCCAGCTTTTCATCAATTCTGTCAAAATAATCTGAAAATACTACCAGAAAAAATGTTCCCGGTTTTGTGGGACTTATGGCTACCACTGGGGATGAAAATAGCCGCACAACATCAACAGTTAAAACGCCCTTTTATTCAAGGAATTTTAGGTAGTCAAGGAACGGGTAAAACTACCACTTCCCTAGTGATTCAGCTCATTCTCCAGCAGTTGGGATATCGTACCTTGAGTTTGTCGTTAGATGACTTATATAAAACTTATAGCGATCGCCTAGCTTTACGACAACAAGACCCCCGTTTAATTTGGCGTGGCCCCCCAGGAACCCATGATATCGATTTAGGTTTGAATGTACTAGAACAAATCCGTCAAGGAAAAAGCCCTGTAGTGGTTCCTCGCTTTGATAAATCTGCTCACGCTGGTGCAGGCGATCGCACTGATCCAGATGTTATTACAGGAGTTGATATTTTAATTTTTGAGGGATGGTTTGTTGGTGTCCGCCCAATTGATCCCAGCCTCTTTAACTTTCCCCCACCGCCGATTCTCACTGATGAAGATCAGGCTTTTGCCCGTGATATGAATCGTCAGTTAAATAATTATTTACCACTATGGGAGAAATTAGACAGTTTAATTTTGTTATATCCCACTGATTACCGTTGCTCTTTGGAATGGCGCAAACAAGCCGAACAAAAAATGATTGCTGCTGGTAAAACAGGAATGTCAGATGCACAAATAGAAGAATTCGTCAATTATTTCTGGCGATCGCTACACCCTGAATTATTTATTCAACCCTTATCTCAATGTGCTGCTCTAGTCGATTTAGTAGTTGAGATTCACCCTGATCATACATTTGGTCGAGTTTATCAACCGAATCGGTAATTGGTTATGGAGGAAAATATCTGCCTTAACCTCTAACTTTTGATTCAAGCCAGTCGATGATGAGCGTTTAAAAAATAAACGGGAGAAGATGATTGTTTAATATATTGTTGACAGCGATCGCGTCCGGTCATTTTGGCTTGATATAATGCGCGATCGGCCGCATCGATAATCTCTTGAAAATCAGAGTTGGGTACAGGAATTTCTGTGGCTACCCCAGCACTTATGGTGACGCAAGTATTAGCTTGAGAAGTTAGGTGGGTAATTTGCAATTCTCTGACGGCAGAGCAGACGGCATTAGCTAAGTGAATAGCTCCCTCAGGATATGTTCTGGGTAGGATAACGGCAAATTCTTCACCACCATAACGAGCGACGACATCAGCAGGCCGATTAACACAGCTTTCGATCGCTTTTGCCACCAATTGTAAACAGCGATCGCCTGCCCGATGACCGTAAGTATCGTTGTAAGCTTTAAAAAAATCGACATCACAAAGAATCAGAGATAAAGGTAGTTGATCCCGCGCCATGCGTTGCCACTCTTGAGCGCAATATTCCTCAAATCTGCGGCGGTTGGCTACTTGAGTTAACTCATCAATCTTCACCAACCTTTGCAATTCTCTGTTAGCCGCTTCTAGCTTTTGTTGGAGATGGGATTGCTGAATTAAACGTTTGACCCGTTGACGCAAAACTGGCCAGTGAATCGGTTTGGTAACATAATCAATTGCCCCCACCTCAAATGCCCGATCAACTGATTCTTGATCCTCTAGTCCAGTAATCATTAAGACTGGTGTGTATTTACCATCTTCTAGTAGCTGTAAACGAGTGCAACACTCAAAGCCATCCAGGTCAGGCATAATCGCGTCCAGTAGGACGATATCAGGTTGCAGTTCTTGAAAAATAGTCAAAGCCTTTCTACCATCTTCAGCCTCTGCTGTGCGGTAACCTTCGCATTGTAGAGAGAGCCGCAACTGCGCTCGGATGAACGGTTCATCATCAACAATGAGAATGAGGGATGGACTTTCTGGAACTGTATTTTTCATGATGTCTCCTTGTTCACTTCTCTGTACAAAGCCGTTTGGACTAGTTCATACTCTTGACGTAATTGTGAGCCAAGTTCTATGCAACCCTCTAGATTGTTATTGCGCCCCTTAGTTTCTAGTAATTTACAAAGTTGTGCTAAAAAAACCGCACCAACTGAGCCACTACTAGATTTAAATTTGTGCGCTGTCTTCCATATTCCCTGAGCATCACTCGTATTAATAGCTACATCTAAATTTTGAATTAATTTAGGGGATTCAGTCAGGTAACAGTTGATTAATTCAGCAAATGCTACTTTATCTCCTCCTAACATATCCCGTAATGCTTGTAAAATTTTTGTATCTATTGTGGCAAATTTTAAATCACTAATGTCTGTAAAACTCTGATTTTGGCTACTGGTTTTTTCCGGTGCTTTTTCCGTAGCAATAGTTGAGGGGTGACATTTGCCCAGTGCCTTGGCTAACTCCTCAAGTTGTAAAGGCTTACTAATATAGTGATCCATTCCCGCCGCCAAGCAAGCTTCGCGATCGCCCCGCATGGCATTAGCTGTCATGGCGATAATATAAGGACGAGAACTAGAACTCCAAGTTTGACAAATGATTTGGCTGGCTTTCAATCCGTCCATTTCTGGCATATTCACATCCATCAGCACTACATCATAAGACTGACGTTGTAAAGCTTCCAGCACTTCTAGTCCATTAGCCACTACATCTGCCCGATAACCCAATTTTTTCAGGATCAGCAGAGCCACTTTCTGATTCACCACTATATCTTCTGCTAGCAAAATGCGTAGAGGTATCTGCTGTGCTAGGCATGAATTGAATTGAGCAGGAGGATCAGGCACAACACTAGCACGGATAGGTTGATTGCCCAAAGTAGCAGCTAGGACATCATAAAGTTGAGATTGTTTAATTGGTTTATTTAAACAGGCTGCAAATTCGATATCACTCAAGTCAGTATCTGGTTGACCCCAAGAAGTTAAAATCACCAAGGGTAAGTGTTGATAACTGGGACGCTGACGAATTTGTCTTGCCAGTGTCAGACCGTCCATTTCCGGCATCTGCACATCCAAAATAGCAATATCAAACGCCGTTCCCTGGTCTATCAGCGCTAAAGCTTCAGCACCAGATGGGGCTGTGTAAGTTTCCATCTGCCAAGGTTCGGCTTGTAATCTCAAAATCTGGCGATTTGTGGGATTATCATCGACAATTAGTAACCGTTTACCGCTTAGTTGGACTGGGGAAGTGATGGAAGTCTCTAAATCTGCATGAGCCACCACAGGCACAGTCATAGAAAAATAAAAGGTGGAACCTGTAGCCACAGAAGCGGATGAGATTGAGTTTTTACTTTGCCATCCAGGGGGAGGGTTTCCACCAACGCACCCTCGACTTTCTACCCAAAGGTAGCCGCCCATCATTTCACCCAATCTTTTGCTGATCACGAGTCCTAGTCCTGTACCTCCATATTTTCTTGTCATTGAAGCATCAGCCTGGACAAATGGTTGAAATAACAAATCCATTGTTTCCGGGGCAATACCGATACCTGTATCTTTGATGGTAAAGATAATTTCGCAACAGTTATTGGTTTTTTGGTTGGGTGATGGCTGGCTACGCACAGAGACTACAACTTCTCCTTCTGGGGTAAATTTGATCGCATTGTTGAGGAGATTCGTCAAAATCTGCCGCAGGCGAGTTAAATCTCCAGCGATTTGCATGGGTACCTGGGGATGAATCAGGTAAGCGAGTTCAATATCTTTTTGGGCAGCTTTAGCGGCTAAGAGGTCGATAACTTGTTCTACACAAGTCCTCACCTCAAAAGGTTGTTCTTCCAGTTCTAACTTACCGGATTCAATTTTGGAGAAATCCAGGATGTCATTAATAATACTCAACAAAGCATCGCCACTTGTGAGAACTGTTTCCACAAAGTCGCGTTGTTGGGAAGTCAATCCTGTATCTAAGAGTAATCCTGTCATCCCGATCACAGCATTCATGGGAGTGCGGATTTCGTGGCTCATCATGGCCAAAAATTCACTTTTTGCCCGATTGGCGGCTTCTGCTGCCCTTTTTGCTTGTTCTAAGGCAAAATTCTTGATAGTGAGTTCTTCCCGTTGGCGGGTTTCCTGCTCTAATAACTGAGCTTGAGCTAAAGCTATGCCCAATTGAGCAGCCACTGCTTCTAGTAATTCAATTTCTTCGGTAGTCCATTGGCGAAAATACCCACATTGATGTAAACAAATAGCTCCGTTTGGTTCTCCTTGATAGGAAGTACGGACGGCTAGCATAGACTTGACCCCAATTTCACAGCAGCTAGGCACTGCTGTTTGCAGTAAAGGATCGGTGTAGACATTGGCAGAGGCGATCGCCTTATCCTGGGACATCATTTGTAAAATGTGATGATTCCCAGTAGTGGTAAATTCCCATTGCTGCATTGAGCAGTAATCGAGAACGTTGTTATATTCAGCGACTAAGGGAATATGTGGGTCATGATCGCTAATATAAGAATGTATGAGGCAGCGATCGACAGCTAAAGCCTGGCCAATTTGGGTGGCAGCTGTTTCAAAAATTTCTTTACTATCAAGACTCTGGCGAATTTTTTGGGTAATTTTTTCTAGTAATAGGGTTCTGTGTAATTGTCTTTGTAATGCTTCTTGCGCTTCTATGCGTTCAGTAATGTCTTTGATAGAGCCAACCATCCGCACCGGATTACCATGCTCATCCCATTGAGCAGTTGCATGAACTAATACCCACTTATAGCTGTCATCGTTGCAACGCAAACGATACTCCACCACATAATTAGGAATTTTCCGACTAAGACAATCTTGCTTAACTGCCATCACCCGCTCATAATCATCAGGATGAATGCGGCTAATGCAATCTGTATGATCAGCTATGGGTTGATAGTTTTGTTCTTTGATTAATTCTGCCCACCGTGCAGAACGAAAAGTTTCATTGGTAATAATGTTCCAATCCCAAATAGCGTCTTGATTACCTTCAATGACTAATTGCCAACGTTCTTCACTTTTTCTCAGGGCTGCTTCGGCTTGTTTGCGTTCAGTAATATCAATAGCAATACCGCCAATTAAACACTTATCAGGTTTACTAGATATGGGAAATTTATATACCAAAAAATCTCGTACTGTGCCATCACTACAGGGTGCAGACTCTACAGTTTCTATCACTTGATGGGTACGCGCAACTATGTGGATAGTTTCTCGGAAAGTTTGAGTTAATTCGGATGGATAAATGTCAAAAATGTTTTTACCAATCAGTTCTTGTGTTGGCACTTGAAAAGTACGCCGATAAGTTTCGCTTAGATAAACAATTGTGCCATCTATATCCGTAATCCAAGCAGGTGTGGGGCTATGATTCATGAATGCTTGAAAACGTTCTTCGCTACGCCTGAGTAATAACTCAGCGTGCTTGCGTTCAGTAATGTCACGATTGACGCTAATTGTGGCGACAGTTTGTCCCTGGTCATCTTGTAGGGCAACTATGGTTGTTTCACAAATTCCTTGACTACCATCCTGGCGCACAAAGTTAATTTCTCCTGACCAGCGTCCTTGATTGGTGATTTCTGCAATAATGGCGCTGTTCAGGGCTGCATCTTCTTCTACCTTGTGCAGAATACTAATACTTTGTCCACAAATATCATCTTTGCTATAACCAAACATCCTCTCTGCGGCAGGATTCCAGTCCAGAATTTGCCCTTGTAAGTTGGTGATAATCACACCATCGTAAATATTTTCAAAGGTGAGGGCTTGCCGTCGTAAAGAAGCTTCTGCTTGTTGGCGATCGCTAATATCAGTTTGAATCCCAATAAAGTGACTTAACTGGCCACTGTCGTTATAAATGGGCGAGACACTCAACTGATTCCAAAACAAACTGCCATCTTTGCGATAGTTACGCAGAATCACCTTACAATTTTTGCCTGCTTTGAGTGCTGACCTCAACTCTTCGATTGCTGATTGTTGAGTGTCGTTACCTTGTAGAAAACGACAGTTGCGTCCGACGACTTCTGTAGCTTTGTAACCTGTGATCTGCTCAAAGGCAGAGTTGACATATATTACTGGATAACTGGGAAGTTTAGCATCGCTAATAATAATGCCATCACTGCTGGCGGCTAATGCTCTCTCCCTTAATCTCAAAGTTTCTTCAACTCGCTTGAGGTCAGTAATATCAAACATGAACCCCCGCAGCATTACGGGAGTTCCATCAACTTGTACTACATTCACAATGTCTTTGAGCCAGACAACTCTGCCATCAGCTGCTAGCATTCGGTATTCCAACTCGTGGTTCTGCCCTTTGTTGGTCGCTTCCTGGCAAAATCTCACTGCCCAGTCTCGGTCATGGGGATGTAAATGATTTTCCCAAAAGTTTTTGGTGTACCATTGAGCAACGGGGTATGCCAGTAAAGTTTCTACTTGCGGCCCAACATAGGTGAAACCCTGAGTTTTTAAGTCAAGTTCCCAAGGTATAACTCTGACTGTTTCTAATAACTCTCGCAAACGGTTTTCACTGGCACGCAAGGCAATTTCTACCTGTGTTTGTTTTTCAATTCTGTTAGCTAGTTCTTGGTTGATTCTGTTAATCTCATGGTTACTGAGTTTGGTGGCTTGAGCAAAATAAATTAGTAGAGTGACTGCCCCAGCATTGAAAATTCCGGCTACTAATACAACTGTTGGTAGAGGTGAATATAAATCTTTTAATAGCTCTGGAGTTGGGTAAATCTGCAATTGCCAAGTCATCCCATAAAAGTCGATGTTTACTGACTGTTGCCATAATGGCAGGGTTGACGACCGTTTATCTTGGTCATAAATCAACTCTTGACCATCAAATACTTTGATCTTGTAACCTGGCGCTATGTGTAAAACCGACTCAAAAAAATGTTGAACTTGAAAAACTCCTAAGACTGTACCACCAAATTTATCTCCCATCCATAGAGGTACACAAGCGAAAAACACCCGATCGCCTTGGTTGAGATTAACTGTACGAGTTATCGTAGTTTCATGGCGTGGCTGTGTCGTTGCTCCCGTCCATTGTGGGAATTTTGGCATTATCTCTAAATTCTCGGCTGCTTTGTTTTTTGCTACAGAAACAGACCGCAGCACTTGCCATGATGGGTCAACCAGCTTGATGGCTTGATAACCTCCGTAATCTTCAAGATATGCTCTGGCTTCTAGTTCCCATTGCGCCTGGGGAATGCTGCCGTGCATTTCCCAGTGTTTACCTATGCGTTTTAATGCCAGAATGCGAGTCTTAAGTTGTGTTACTAATTCAGTTTGGGTGGCGATCGCTTGCTGTTTAATTAACTGTTGAATTTTGATTTCTTCTTCGGCTTGTAGTCTCAGCCACAGCATCACCACAACAAATAAAATCACAATACCAAGCAAAAACGGCAGCAAATTTTTTTTGCTTAACAAGTTCGCTGAATTACATCGGTGATGTTTGTGCTGCCTATTCACTTATTTCACCTCCAGCACATTTGATATAGGTCACACTACTTAACACTAGTCTTCATTTGTATGTCAATAAAAATACTAATAACAACAGGACATTCACCTAAATTATTTCTAGGAAAAATGAGGTAGGAAATCCTCACCTGAGTTAATTGGTTTTTATTGCAGAATCTTTATGGTAAATTCTTGATAAAAACTGTGTAAGAGATATTAATTTATATTTGCTTACTGCACAACAAAAGTTAATTTAACTTTAATATTTGCATATTTAATCACTCTCAAAGTAATTAACTTAAACCATCAATGAAATAATTTAGATATGTAGTTATTAAACTGTTATTTGCTGTTAAAAATAATCATTTATTTTATTAGATATAAGACACATATATTACTTCAATAATTTCTGTGAAAGTTATAGCTTTTATTATCCTAGTGCAGTACAAAAGAAAATAATTAAACGCAGATGGACACAGATATTGACGTTCGCGGTAGCGTCTCGTAGAGAAGTCTTCCCGCAGGGTAAGCCGATAAATTTGTATCTCACCAGACTAAGAAGTCCTATATATATTTTTCTTAGTTTTTATCAGTAAATAAAATATATCGTCCCATAGTTGAAACATCGTGTAAAAGCCCTTGCATCAAGGTTTTAGATAGACTTGGTTTAAGCTTACTATAGGACGACGGTAAAACCATGAAATATCTGCTAATAAATTACAACATAAATAATGAATCTTTGCTAAAAAAATGCTTAGTCCAATTCAAAATTAAAAATCAAGTATCAAGACGGAACAAGCATTTGGGGCTGTATATCTGTGGCATTTTTTTTAAATTGGGATGATTTTGTACTATAGCTGTCGCCAGATAGATTAGGACATCAAATTGAGATAAAACCCTGACAAAGAAAGGCTTTCAAGTCTGTCAACCGTCAACCGTCAACAGCTATAATTTTTGATTTTTCTAGTCTGCTTATCTGGGTCGGCGTAAGCCTCCTCGTAGGATATTCCGCCTTAAACATCTTCTACTGATTTACTAGCCTCTTGATTGAATGGTCTTAACTAAATCATAAAAAGGTTGCCAATTGTCTTCTTGAACAATCGGTTCCCAAGCTGATTCGATTGTGGGTCTTAATAATGAAGTTTTTGGATTGTAGTAAGTAAGATTCTGAGCAATTATCTTCACTTGTTCATAGTCGAAATTATTCAGAATTTTATGGTAAAGTACACACCAATTATCAAAATTTGCATCTGTACCTGATGGAGGAACAATATCTGAACCACTTAATACTAGTCCTGGCTCATCTCTCCATTTAATTGAAAACGTACGTGCCATCTCATAGAAAAACTGGTGATAACCAACTTGACTTTCTTGTAAGAACTTGAGGGTGAGGCTTAAAAGCTCTTCCGCTTCTGGGGTCTTTAACTCCTCAAAACCTAATTTTTTCAACATCAAAGAATAATATTCTGCATGGCAATACTCGTTAAATTTGGCTAATCCTGCTTCCATATCAGCTTTATCAATAACTGCTCTTAATGGGACTTGCAGCATTTCTAGGTTCCACTGACAAATACTTGGTTGTTGGATGTAACAATAGCGTCCGTAATAATCAAAATATGCAGCCGTAAAGTAGGGATTATAAGTAGGAATAAACGCATAAGGCCCGTAGTCAAAGCTTTCCCCAGTAATTGACATATTGTCAGTGTTGAGAACTGCATGACAAAAGCCTGCGGCCATCCATTGAGCGACTAATTCTGCTACCCGTTTCACTAATTCCGCATAAAATAAAGCATACTTATCTGATTCATGAGCTAGGTGTTGGTAATAATGCTCAATTACATGATCTAACAGTTTTTTAATTAAATCTGAGCGTTGAAAATAGTGCAGACGCTCAAAAGTTCCAAAACGGATATGAGACTTGTTCATTCTTACCATCACCGATGAACGGGTGGGTGAAGGTTCATCACCGCGCCACAAACCTAAACCCGTTTCTATCATGGTGAGACAGCGAGAGGTTCTAACTCCTAATTGGTGTAATGCTTCGGCGGCTAAAACCTCTCTCACACCACCTTTGAGTGTCAGCATTCCATCGCCACCACGAGAATAAGGTGTTCTTCCAGAACCTTTCGTACCAAAGTCATACAGTTCGCCATCAGTACCGCGAACTTGTCCATACAGAAAGCCTCTACCATCACCCAAGTTGGGGTTATATTCACCGAATTGATAGCCGTGGTAACGCAGTGCTAACAGTGGCTTACGTCCTTGGAATAGACCAAAAGCTGTGATGAAATCTTCGTCTGTGACTGTTTGCGGGTCTAGTCCCAGTCTGGGGAGTATCGCGTCATTCCGCCAGCGTAGGGTGAGTTGGGGAAATTCGGCCGCTGTCACTTCATCATAGTAGTCGTTACCCAAAGATTCTAGGGCTGGTTCGTAGTTCAGGGTAATCAAAGGATTGTGATGATGTTGAGTATTGAAAGTTTCCGCTAAAGTCATTGATAAGCCAGGCTTAATTGATTCTTCCCTCAATACTATCGTCCTAGCCAAGTTCTTGTGAATCGCCAAGTAAACTTGGCAATTTCAGCCAGCATAAATACTCAATCTATAGTTTTAGATAATAGTTTGTATTGATAAATTCCCAGGTTTTTACCAGAAAATTACATCAATATATGGAGCAATTGAGTAAATCCCCTTCTTCATGAATGCTCATCATTAATAAACATCTATACATTGAATCAATCTCCCTACTTTTGTCTGCGAAGATAAATTTTTACTTATATGACCAATCTAATATTTATTTAATAATTACCTGTTCAGAGTTAACCACTTTGAGAATAAAACCTGTAAACTAAATTTCAATACAGCGAGCGACCGCAAGGAACGCTCAAGTAAAGTCAAGTAATTCAGCTATTTTTATTTACTCAGTAGTGATTCAATCTATTTCTGCACGGAAATAGAGGGGATCTTATTACTCAGTATGGTGAAAATAAAGTTTTTTTATATTGCACGAAACATCTGTTTCGCCTGCATAAATTGTCGTGTCTACAAAAATTTAAATTCGACTCAAGGGGCTTTATATGACAGAGTTTTTTAATCAATTTTCCCGCCGTAAGTTTATAGTCACCGCAGGCGCTTCGGCAAGTGCAGTATTCCTTAAAGGTTGTTTGGGAAATCCACCGGAAACGACTGGCGGGACACAATCTGCACCCACGGCGCAACCTGCTGCTAATGTTAGCGCAGAGCAAGCACCGGAAGTTACTACAGTTAAATTGGGATACATTCCCATTGTGGAATCGGCTCCTTTAATTATTGCCAAAGAAAAAGGTTTCTTTGCTAAGTATGGATTAACTAATGTAGAACTTTCTAAACAAGCTTCTTGGGGTTCTGCTAGAGATAACGTAGAAATTGGTTCAGCTGGTGGTGGAATTGATGGTGGTCAATGGCAAATGCCAATGCCACATTTAATTACCGAAGGTTTAATTACTAAAGGTAATCAAAAGATCCCCATGTATGTATTATGTCAATTAATTACACATGGGAATGGCATTGCGATCGCTAACAAACACCAAGGTAAAGGAATCAGTTTAAAATTAGAAGGCGCTAAGTCTTTATTTAGCCAACTCAAGTCTTCTACACCCTTCACCGCCGCCTTTACCTTCCCCAATGTCAACCAAGACTTATGGATTCGCTACTGGTTAGCAGCAGGCGGTATTGACCCTGATGCAGATGTCAAACTGCTGACAGTCCCGGCGGCGCAAACTGTAGCTAACATGAAAACCGGCACAATGGACGCTTTCAGCACAGGCGACCCCTGGCCATACCGCCTTGTCACTGACAAAGTTGGCTTCATGGCCGCCTTGACAGCTGAGATTTGGAAGAATCACCCAGAAGAATACTTGGCTATGAGAGCTGATTGGGTGGATAAGTATCCCAAAGCTACTAAAGCATTACTCAAAGGCATTATGGAGGCACAACAGTGGTTAGATAATTTTGATAACCGCAAAGAAGCATCTCAAATTCTGGCTGGAAGAAATTATTTCAATCTCAATAATCCAGAAATTCTGGCAGACCCATACGTCGGCAAATATGACATGGGTGATGGTCGCAAAATAGATGATAAATCAATGGCGGCTTACTACTGGAAGGATGAAAAAGGTAGTGTTTCTTATCCCTACAAGAGTCATGATTTATGGTTCATCACAGAAAACGTGCGTTGGGGATTCTTGCCCAAAGATTACCTAGCAAATGGTGCAGCTAAAGCCAAAGAATTAATCGATAAAGTCAACCGCGAAGACATTTGGAAAGAAGCAGCTAAAGAAGCGGGAATTGCTGCGGCTGATATTCCCACCAGCACATCTCGTGGTGTTGAAGAATTCTTTGATGGCGCAAAGTTTGACCCCGAAAAGCCAGAAGAATATCTGAAGAGTCTCAAAATCAAGAAAGTTAGTGTTTAGTCATTAGTTAACAGTCATCAGTCAACAGTCATCAGTCATCAGTCATCAGTCATCAGTCATCAATTATCAATCAAGAGAATCGCTACACTCTTGAGTCAGTTTTCCACAAGTCATCATCTGAGGAGCATAAATTAACATGACCGTCGCACAGAAAAGACCTGTAAATCCTAGATTTGATAACAGTTTCTTATCAAGTTTACAAAAGCAGTTTCCCGATTTATTCCCGCCAGCGATCGCCATTGCAATTTTTCTGGTAATCTGGCAATTATTCTCCTGGACTCCTGGCGCTACACTACCAGGGCCTGTACAAGTAATTCAAGACACTTGGATACTCATTTTGTATCCTTTCTATGATAAGGGTGGCACAGACAAAGGTCTATTTTGGCAAATTTTAGCCAGTCTCCAACGGGTAGCAATCAGCTATAGTTTAGCGGCCGTTGTTGGCGTTGCCTTGGGAGTTTTAATTGGCATCAATAAAACCATGTCCAAAGCTTTAGACCCCATATTCCAATTACTGCGGACTGTACCACCTTTGGCTTGGGTTCCCATTTCCTTGGCAGCTTTAAGACAAAACGAACCAGCAGCATTATTCGTAATTTTCATCACCGCCATTTGGCCTATCTTGATTAACACGGCAGTAGGCGTAACTCAAATTCCCCAAGATTACAACAACGTTGCTAAAGTTCTTCAACTTAGCCGCAAAGAATACTTCACCAACATCCTTATTCCCTCTGCGTTACCCTACATTTTCACTGGCTTGAGAATAGCGATTGGTTTGGCTTGGTTAGCGATTATCGCCGCAGAAATCGTTATGTCCGGTATCGTTGGAATTGGCTTTTTCATCTGGGATGCTTATCAAAACAACAACGTCAGCGAAGTAATTTTAGCCCTGGTCTACATCGGTGTTGTTGGTCTGATTCTCGATAAGTTAATGGCTTGGTTGCAAAACAAAATTTTACCAGCAGAACAGAAGTAGTCAATAGTCAATAGTCATTAGTCAATAGTCATTAGTTAATGGCTATTGACCAAGCGAACACAGTCATGGGGAACAAAGGAAATGAGCGTATTTGTTGCAGTTGACCAAATTGATAAGGTATTTGAATTAACCGGTGGTGGGAAATATATCGCCCTCAAAGGAATTGACCTCCAAATTAAAAAAGGTGAGTTTGTTTCTTTGATTGGTCACTCCGGTTGCGGTAAGTCCACTTTATTGAATATGATTGCTGGGTTGGATTTGCCGAGTGAAGGTATAGTAACCCTGGAAGGACAAAGAATTAGCAGACCAGGGCCAGACCGGATGGTGGTTTTCCAAAACTATTCTTTGTTGCCTTGGCGGACGGTGAGAGAAAATATTGCCCTGGCTGTAAACTCAGTCATGAAGGGAATGCCGGAAGCTGAACGCAAATCAATTGTAGAAAAACATATAGATATGGTGGGTTTGCGTCCCCATGCAGATAAACAACCGGGGATGTTGTCTGGGGGACAAAAACAACGGGTGGCGATCGCTCGTGCCTTGGCAATTCGTCCTAAACTATTACTATTGGATGAACCCTTTGGCGCTTTGGATGCCCTCACCAGGGGTAATTTGCAGGAACAGTTAATGCAAATCTGCGAAGAAAATGAAGTCACTGCGGTAATGGTGACTCACGACGTAGATGAAGCCGTGCTGCTGTCTGACAGAATTGTGATGTTGACCAACGGCCCCGAATCCAAAATTGGTGACATTTTGGAAGTTGATATCCCCAGACCCCGCAAACGGATGGAAGTAGTAGAACACCCAAGCTACTACAGTTTGCGGAGTGAGATGATTTACTTCCTCAACCAACAAAAGCGGGTGAAGAAAATTCGCGCCCGGAAGACCGCAGATGTGGCTCGTCATGGGTTAGAAAAAGTTAACCTAGAAATTGGTTTCTTACCCTTGACAGCTTGCGCCCCCTTAGCCGTGGCTAAAGAAAAAGGATTCTTTACTAAACATGGTTTAGATGAAGTCAACTTAGTGCGGGAAACTAGTTGGCGGGGTATCGTTGATGGCATGAAAGGCGGTTATATAGACGCAGCCCAAATGCCTTCCGGGATGCCCATGTGGTTAACCTTGGGAGGACATGATAACCAACCCCTACCTGTGGTTACCGCCCTCACCATGACCCGCAACGGTAACGCCATCACTTTGGCGAAACGCTTTTATGATGAAGGTGTCCGCAGCTTATCGGACTTTAAAAATTACCTATTGCGTACCCGTGACCAGCGCCACATCATGGGGGTAGTCCATCCCGCGTCCATGCACAATTTATTGCTACGTTACTGGTTAGCGGCTGGTGGAATTGACCCCGATTTAGATGTGGACATGAGAACCATCCCACCAGCCCAGATGGTAGCCGACTTGCAAAACAAAAGTATTGACGGTTATTGCGTGGGTGAACCTTGGAACTACCGCGCCGCCGTGGAAAATGTCGGCTTTACCATCGCTACCGATTTGGAAGTGTGGTTGGGACACCCCGGTAAAGTCTTGGGTGTGCGGGAAGATTGGGCAGAAAGATATCCTAATACCCACATCGCCTTGACTAAAGCTTTGCTGGAAGCCTGCGAATATTGTTCTCGACCAGAAAATGTCGAAGAAGTCAGAAGAATAGTGGCGGGTAGAGATTACGTCAGCACAGATTTAGATTACATTCAACTGGAAGACCCGAATAGCCTTGTCTGTGATATAGACCACCCATTACAGGACTACGCCCACCACCAGTTTTTTGCTGAGTCAGCCATCAACCGTCCCAGCCGTACCGAACAAATCTGGATTATGAGTCAGTTGGCGCGCTGGGGTGATACGCCTTTCCCCAGAAACTGGGTAGAAGTTGTCGAACGGGTTTGTCGTGTAAGGGTTTTCAGCACCGCCGCCAGAGAATTAGGTCTGGATATCAGTTACACTCGCCAACCCATCGAATTATTTGATGGCACACCCTTTAACGCCGACGACCCCATAGCCTATCTCAACAGCCTGCACATTAAGCGTGATTTCTCCATTGCGGAAGTTGTCCTCGACTCGCCAACCAGAAGAGTAGCTTAACAATTCAAAATTCAAAATAGCCTACGGCAAGGCTTACGCCAACAAAATTCAAAATCACAGCCCGTAGGGTGTGTTATGTCGCAGGCTAACGCACCGCACCCATAATCTCGCATGGTGCCTTAGGACTAACGTCCTTAACGCACCCTACAAAAATCCCCCAAATCATACCCCCTTCACCACCATGCAAAACCGTAGTTCAATCGTTACCGAAACCACCAGAAGCAGACAGGAAAGACGGTCAGCTGATGGGACTAATTACAACAGACCTTTCCTAGAAATTAAAGACGTTAGCAAAGTCTATCCCACCAAGAAAGGCCCCTTCACCGTCCTTGATGGCGTTAACTTAAATGTAGAACAGGGTGAATTTCTCTGCGTTATTGGTCACTCTGGTTGTGGTAAATCCACGCTGCTAAATATGGTGTCTGGTTTTAACTTTCCTACCTCCGGGCAAGTTTTACTGGAAGGCGAACCCATCACCCAACCAGGCCCCGATAGAATGGTGGTGTTTCAAAACTATGCCCTACTTCCTTGGCGGACTGCATTTGAAAATATCTACCTAGCTGTCAACGCCGTTTACCCCAACAAGCCAGAACCAGAGAAAAGGTCAATTGTCCGGGAACATCTGGCAATGGTGGGACTGGCTGATGCGATGGAGAAAAAGCCCATGCAAATGTCGGGTGGTATGAGACAACGGGTATCTATTGCCCGTGCTTTGGCAATTCGTCCTAAAGTCCTGATTTTAGACGAACCTTTTGGGGCGCTAGATGCCATTACCAAAGAAGAATTACAAGAAGAATTGTTGAAAATCTGGGGTGATAATCGTTGCACAGTATTGATGATTACCCACGACATCGATGAGGCGCTATTTTTAGCCGACAAATTGGTAATGATGACCAACGGCCCCCACGCCAAAATCGGTGAAGTGTTGGAAATTCCATTTTCTCGCCCACGCGATCGCGCCCGTATAATGGAAGATCCAGAATACTATAAACTGCGTAACTACGCCCTAGACTTTCTCTTTAATAGATTTGCCCATGATGATGTGGGATAACAACGTTCCCCAGATGACGACTGTTAGCACTTAGGTAAAAGATAAAAGGTAAAATCCCCTGATTTTGCTACTTATCTTCTACCTTTTTTTTAAACAACAATCATCAATAATTTGTGCGATACTAGATCCCCGATTTCTCAAAGAAGTCGGGGATCTGTGGTATTTCACACAACTGATAATCTGATACACCGAAATTTTCTGACAACAATTATTATATTTTTTATCTATGATAAATATAGATAATTCTTAGGAAAAGACATTGCTGTATTTTCAATCATCTATGACCATATTCTTACGGTAGAATTAACACACCCATTGTCAGTAATTTTTTCAGAATTAACCTTGATTTCCATATATCTTAACCACGAATTACGTATTACAAATTACGAACTATTATGAGCCTCCGCGCACTGCTATTAGTTAATCGTCATGCCCGCCAAGGACAAGCGCGTCTATTGGAGGCAATTAATCATCTGAAAAAATTCAATTTTCAGTTAATCGAAGAATCAACAGAACACCCTAAACATCTTTCTCAAGTTATACATAAATATAAATACCAAGTTGATTTAGTTATAGTTGGAGGGGGTGACGGTACATTAAATGCTGTCGTTGATGCTTTAGTAGAAACACAATTACCTTTAGGCATTTTGCCGCTAGGAACTGCTAATGACTTAGCTAGAACATTAGGAATTTCTAACTCATTACCTGAAGCTTGTAAAACAATTGCCGCAGGAGAGTTAAGACGTATTGATTTAGGTTGGGTAAATGGTAAACACTTTTTTAATGTTGCCAGTTTAGGGCTAAGTGTAAAAATTACCCGCCGACTGACCAAAGAATTTAAACGTCGTTGGGGAGTATTTGCTTATGCTGTCACAGCAATACGAGTTATTTGGGAATCTCGTCCCTTTAGTGCAGAAATTCGCTCTAAAGATAGAGTGTTCCGGGTCAAAACTGTACAAATCGCTGTCGGAAATGGGCGCTATTACGGTGGTGGTATGGCTATAGTTCCCGATGCTAGCATTGATGACCAAAGATTAGACCTTTATAGTGTAGAAATTCGTCATTGGTGGGAAATTATTCCCTTATTACCCGCAATGCGAAATGGTAGACACATTCATCGACAAAACGTCCGCGCCCTCAACGGCCAGGAGTTTGAAGTTTATACACGTAAACCCCGTGCCATTAATACCGATGGTGAAATCACAACCTATACCCCTGCTACATTTCGCGTTATTCCTAAAGCTGTAGCTGTTTTAGTTCCGCCAGTGTGAAGTAGAGAAGAGGCAGGGTAAAAATGAGTGATAACTGTTAACTGTCAACGCTCAACAGCCTTCACGATAGATTGTGCAACTTAAAAGCAGAATAGCTTATTGTAATAAATATATAGTGGGTGCATTTGTATTGATATTTCGTATTTATTTTAGTTAGATTAAGTGGGATTATTGTGGCAATTCACCTCAATTCACACCAAATACGCTTAAGCTTTTCTCAAGAAATTAAGTCATTGCTGCAACGTTTAGCCGAACAGCATTTGACACTTGGCGACATTTTGGCAGAAACCTCAGAACGTGGTTTTAGCTTGGTAATTGCATTATTGGTTCTGCCTTTCTTATTTCCTATGCCACCAGGGGCAACAGGGCCTTTTGGTGCTGCTTGTCTGATATTATCGATACAGATGCTTTTGGGTAGGCGATCGCCTTGGTTACCTAAAAAAATCGCTCATTATAAATTCCCCCGTCCTTTTGCCCAGTTTCTTCTTCAAAATCTGCGGCGTGTTACCAAGGTTGTAGAAAAAATCGCCCGTCCCCGGTTAAGCAAAATTGCTCATAACCCTTTAACCTGGCGCATCAACGGATTTTGTATATCTTGGCTGACAATATTACTCATCTCACCAATTCCCTTAACTAACCCCATACCTACTGTTGGTATTTTATTATTAGCGATCGCCACAATTGAATCTGATGGTTTATTAATTTGCCTCAGCTATGTCGTCACTGCTGTCATTACAGCCGTATTTGCTTTTATTGGTTACGGTTTATGGTTGGCTCCTAGTATTCTACCGTCTATCTTTAAATAGATAATTAGTCGAGGTTTGTTTTTTAAAACCCTATGTAAAGCGGCTGTAGGTGTCGAACTCAAATTAAAACTAAACTGCGGCGCAAGCTTTAAGCCCAAACCACAGTTCATTCACCAATGAATTAAAAACAGAATTGAAAAATTATAACTGTTGTCAGTAGTGTTAGGACATCAATAGATTATAAAACCTAGACACAACAGGACTTTTCACCCAGTCCCCAGTCTCCAGTCCCCAGTCCCCAGCTATAGCTCAAGCTTTTGTGCTGACCTTTTTGAAAGATAGGGTTTTTCTACCCGCTAACAAGCCAAGTCCAATCACAGATAATAGCCAAGCAGCAATTAGTGCCAAGCCTAATGCTGCTACATCTGAAAGAATGTGTTCTGCATCTGCTAGCAGGGACATTGCGCTAGGTGTTACGTTTTACCTGTTCTCGTTTTAGCCACGAAATTGAGAAGAGAACTCCTAAAGATAATAAGCCGATGGAGGTACTGGCTTCAGGCACAGGAGCCAAATTTTGATCTACGAAGGCAATACCAATGGGACGTGACAACTTATCAGTAGTGGGTACAAAGATAGCATTACTATTACCCTGAGATGGGAATGGCGCTCCTGTGGCTCCGTTATAGCGAAGAATTGCCCCCTTATTATTCTGAGTAAAATCAAAGCCAACTGTGTAAAGAGTATTGTTTGCTCCGAAAGCTAAATTGCCAATGAAATTATTACTAGGAACAGTACCTGTATAATTCGTCGATAAAATATTAATTAATTCTCCTGTTTGCAAATTGTAATGCCTAATATCGTTGGCAAAATCGCTAACAAATAAGTTACCGTCTGGCCCCAGGGCTAATCCGAGAAAACTAACGAAACCGAAACTATCTGGTGATGGAGTTGGCTGGTCTATAAATACGGTAGAAGTCTTCGTGGCTAAATCGAAACGCAATACCTGACTGGGTAGACCAGGAAAGGTGGCTTCGTTATCTACAGCGATACTTCCTTGAGTAGTAACGTACAAGCTACCATCCGGAGCAAATAACAAGTCATTTGGCCCATTTAATCCACCAGACAGACCGTTACCTGCGGCAAAAACGTCGATGAATTGACCAGTCGTGCCATTGTAGCGGAGGATTTGGTCGGTAAGAAAACTACTGACGTAAAGGAAACCATCCGGCCCGAACGTAGCACCATAGGGTCGTGATAAACCCCCACCAGAGGCAAAAACATCAATGAACTTGCCAGTTTTTCCATCGTAGCGAAGGATTGCTGAATTACTTGGATTATTACCACTAGAGACATAAAGATTCCCATCCTGTCCAAAGTTCAAATCATCGGGACTGATTAACCCGCCACTACCCGATGTAATAAAATCTTTTAAGAATTGGCCGTTCTGTTTATCAAAAAGTACAACATTATTCCCTGTAGTATTACTAATTAATAGGTTGGCATTCGCAGGCAATGTTCCCAAGCAAAAGGCGCTAGCAGCACCAAAGACTATAGAAAATGAGAGTCCGAAAATGTTGTTATTCATATCTTTTGAATGAGAATTTTGTGTGCAAATAAATTTAGCCTTCAAGAGCGAATAAGCCTGTCCAAAGACCAACTTAAAGTACTTCAATCTGAGCCAAAGTTTATTGCATTAAATTAAAACAAGATAGCGGCGCAGTGATAATTACATATTAGTGGGATTGATGCGTTGTGCTTTTATCAGTTGAGATCAAGACGATTAGATGTAGGCAATTGCATAACCTCAGAAAACCGTGAATACTTAACTTCATCTGTAGGAGGATAATCCGCAGATACGGCAATTAAGCCAATTTTGAGATCCTCGAAATAAATCACACCGCCAATACGTTTTTCAGCCCAAAAAGGGGCATGGAAAAAACCATACTGTGCAATGTAGATTGTCAAAAAGTCAGTAATCTTGATGACCCTGCCAAACATTTGCTCACAAGTTTTGTGGATGACAGCATCTAGATATTCATTATATTTAGGCTCACCCAGTTCTATAAATTCAGTATCATCCACAAAAGAATCCATATAAAATGACCAGATCGCGGACAAGTCTGCTTCAATAGTTAGTTTCTGCTTAAGTTCCTGCAATCGGTCGATGTTCATAGTGGAGATATTGATGAGGTGAGACGAGTAGAACACACTGTTAAAAATTTACCATGAACATATCTTTAATGGAATGATCACCTAACTTTTGTTTGTAAATAAATATAGGCAGTAAATTTTAAAAAAATGTTATTTTTTACATTGGTGATATTTGAGGATTTTTGTTAGTTAAAACTAAAGGTATTTGGAAGTCTGGGGTGCATTACGTCCAGTTTCAATCCCTGATAGGGATTTTTGTTAATTAAAACTTAAACACTTAATTAATTTTTAAAGGAGCTAAAATCATGTTTCAATCCCTGATAGGGATTTTTGTTAATTAAAACTTTATTACTTTCACCCCCTCGACTAGCTCCAGGTGTTTCAATCCCTGATAGGGATTTTTGTTAATTAAAACAGCAGAAATACTTAGTGAACCCAAGGCAGATAGTACGTTTCAATCCCTGATAGGGATTTTTGTTAATTAAAACGATGACACGCCAAGAACTACAACAAGCTTTAAAGTTTCAATCCCTGATAGGGATTTTTGTTAATTAAAACTCTCCCGTAGTTCCTCCTTAGAGTACTCTTTCCAGGTTTCAATCCCTGATAGGGATTTTTGTTAATTAAAACTTGGCTCAAATTTGGAGGCACATTCGCCAAAGAAGTTTCAATCCCTGATAGGGATTTTTGTTAATTAAAACCTTGCCCTCTGCGGCAGTTCTGCCCAGCCACGTAGTTTCAATCCCTGATAGGGATTTTTGTTAATTAAAACATACTTCATGTTTTAACTGGGATCTAAGAGCAATTGTTTCAATCCCTGATAGGGATTTTTGTTAATTAAAACATGGATGTGATTTATTTTGGGCTGCCCAGTTTGAGGAACAAGTTGTTTCAATCCCTGATAGGGATTTTTGTTAATTAAAACGCCCGGTACTAATTCGCTGATTAATATAGCCAGCAAGTTTCAATCCCTGATAGGGATTTTTGTTAATTAAAACTGCCGGGGTCTAGAAGGCTTACTGTATTTAGTTTTCAAGGTGCGGTTGCGTCAATCCGAAACTAAGGTAGCTTTTCAGCCATTGGGTTGTCAAGAGTAGCATCTTAAAAAATAGCGAAAAAGCCACTCTGGCAAAAGATTCAAGCGATCGCGTCAACCTCATACCGAACCTAAACAGATTCAACAGCTTACAGTGTAAGCATTTCAGCCGTAAAATTTGGTACTGGGAAAAAAACACCTATAGATTGACGCTACCGTTCATTGAGAGTCAACGTTTGATGAATTTGAGTTAATAAATCTTCCATTGAGATGGAACGTGGGACAATTTGGGTAGCGATCGCTTTTGCCACACCCGCGATAGATTCAGATTCCTGCTTTTTGGCATGAGTCAGTTTACTGCGAGAAGTAACTTGAGAGCGACTTAGTTGTTGGTCAATAACTAAAATCGGTGGCAAATTGCAAGGTAAATCCTGTAGTGCTTTCAAAGCACTTACTGCTTCTGGATGGATGGCTGATTCGCCTAGACAAATTAGCAGTAAATCAACGCTATTATGGCCAATTTGTTGTAATACTTCTGCCCAACAGCGCGCCATAGTGGCTTTTAAGCCGGCTGTTTGTAAGTACTGAATTAAAGCTTGGAACCATTCAGTTCCCCGTTCTGCAACTTCCCCACGGCTGACAGTTTTTCTCTCTGTACCAGAACCCTTGGCTGATTTGCGCCTGGTTTGTGGTAAATCCTCTAGCATGGCCAAGTCTACTACGAAGATACTTGGTGGGTAGCAGACACCAGAGGCGATTTGTAGCACAGATAGCAAGGGATCTACTTTGCCTTTGCCTAGATCATAGTCCTGATCTCTCACACGGGGTGTTAAACAAGGAAACACGGAAAGACCAGGGATTTGGGAAGCAGCCAAGGTTGTTTCCACATCACAAGTTACTAGCGGTAAAGCCGCTAGGCGGGGATGCTGAGTTAATTGTTGTAAATAAGTTTGGGCTAGAGAAGTTTCTACATCCAACAAAATAACATCAAACTGCCAAACCCTCGCTAAAAGTTCGGCTTGGTCTAAATCATCCACTTCAATCACCCGGTGTTGCTGTAGTGAAGGATGGGGATTGATAGATTCCAGTTCCACATCAACTAACCGCAGAATCCGTAAAGTCTTTTTTGATTGATTCCTTTCATTAATCCCTAAACCTAGTGACTGCACCGTCGGTTTGCCACATAATTTATCTAACAATGGTGTCAGAGATTGCTGCTCTACTGGCAAGCTGAGGAAACCATCGGCGCGGTTAGCAAAGGCTATGTCTTTTTCTGCGCCTGTAGCAGTCACAACTACCGGAATATGACGAGTTGCACCATCGGATTTTAGCAAAGTCAGCACATCCCAACCAGACAGCAAAGGTAACAGGGGATTTAAAAAGATGGCTTTTGGTTGCAAACGCCGGGCTTTTTCCACAGCTTCTGTTCCTGAACGAGCAATTACTACTCGATAGCCTAAAGTTTTGAGTTGGTCGGTTAAATCTTCTATATATCGGGCTACGGCTTCCACTACCAAGACTAATCTTTGGCAGGAAACTGGATGATTTTGTCCAGTATTAATTACTCGATTGCGGGTGTTGGAGGTGGGTATATTTTCCACTTCCACTTCCGACTCAGCAAAACCACTGCTGGGTGGGCTAGGTGGTAACAACAAGGTAAATTGACTGCCTTTACCTTCCCGCGACAAAAAGCTGACATCACCGCCGTGGAGACGAGCTAAAGCCCTAGTTAAGACCAGTCCTAAGCCTGTACCTTCAAATTGGCGAGTCAGAGGATTTTCTAATTGTTGGAACTTTTGAAAGATTAAATGTTGTTGGTGTTCGGGAATACCAATTCCTGTATCCCAAACTGTAAAGGCAATCCATCCTTCCCAGTGACTTACTCTTAAGCCAATTTCGCCGGATATTTCTGTAAATTTGAAAGCGTTAGACAACAGGTGAACCAGCATTTGGCGCAGACGCAACTCATCAGCCACTATCTGGTCTAAATCTAGTTCAATTGAAAGGGTAAATTCAGGGGTAGATTGGCGAGTGGCTTCTGTGGTGCTGCCTTTACTAGTTTGATTATGGATCGCTTTGGCTTCGGAAAGAGCGCGATCGCACACAGCCCGAATACTCACTGGTACCGGGGTCAATTCCATTTGCCCTGTTTCCATGCGGGTTAAATCCAAAATGTCATTCACCACGCTCATCAGATGGCGACCACTTTGGTGAATTAGCCCCGCATAACGGGCTTGGCGTTCGTTGAGTTCCCCCAACTGCTGGTCTACCAGCAACCGCGATAAGCCTAAAACTGCCGTTAAGGGTGTTTTCAACTCATGACTAATACAAGCTAAAAATTCATCTTTTAAGCGATTTAACTGAATCAGATCAGCGTTTTTAGCTGCAAGTTCTTTACAAAGTTGCTGCTGTTCTGTGACATCCGTCGCCAACACCAGCCATAAATCATCGGTGTTGGGCAATTTTAAATCAGTATTATCTAACAGAATTTTGGCAAACTGCCAAACTCGCTCCTGTCCGTTCTGCACTTCTACCACACAGGTACAAGTACCCATTTGACTATCTAAAAAGCAGCGACTAGAGCTAGTTTTGGCGCTGGTTGTTGGTTCGTAGGGTGATAGGGGTAGCAAACCTGTGGCTGGTATTTGAGCTAACTCCTCTCCTACTTGCTCATAGCCTTGAATATGATGTGTGCCTGTGGTACTTCTTTGACCAACATATTCTGGCTGTTTAATCCTGGTAGCTGCCAAAATTGCTTCCACTTGTTGACGCACACCCTCTGGATCTTTCAACGCTCCCAATTGTTGCCACCAAGCTAAATTTCGTGTTAACACCTCACCGGCACTGGTTTGCAACATTAAAGGCCAAGGTAGGCGCTCTAATAACTGTACCAATGGTTGGAGTTGCTCACTTCTGGAGGCTGGTGGTACCTCTCGCAGAGAACGCGCAACATCCCGCAATGAATGTAGGGATGGCGTGCCACCTCCCGTAGGTGATCCCCTCAAACCAGCCTCGACATCATCATATGTACAGTTAGGTGTATGAGGATGATTCGCTGTTTGCTCCTTTGCCAATGCTGCCAATAAACGCACACTGTCGAGAATCCCCAAGAATTTACCTTCTCCATCAACCAGTGCATATTCTCCGTTATGGGCTTGATGATACCGCCAAAATACGCCTAATTGCTCTACACTATGGCTGGCTGGTAATATCTGTATTGGTTCAATTAAGGCTTGACTAAAAGTTGACAGTGGCTGTTGTAAGTTTAAAAATAGTTCGTTACCTGTGGCTGCTAACAACTTTCGTGCTAGCTGGCCAGAGTGCAGCAACCCAACGGGGCATTGCTGCTCATTTACTATCACCAAGCGATCGCCTAAGTCGGCGCTTCTCTTTGAGACGCTACGCGAACGCCCATCGCATTGCTGTTGCTCAAAAATCTCCAGCACCATTGCCAGAGTACTTGTTTCTAGGCAACTGGTTACATTGGCTAGAAATTCATCAAGCGGATACTGTAGCATTGACATAAGGCTTTGGGGGATCATTCTTCCTCTGAAAGCCTCTGGCTCCACCATAAGCATTGGAGCAGATAGTGTTACTGCCAAAGGCAATATCTTTTAAGAAGACTCATATAAGAGATTTTGGTAGAGCTTTAACACTATTGAAACAATAGATTGGTTCTCTCGAACACTACTATTTGCATTCACTAGCTTTCAGAGCGGTGACATTTTCCTTTGCTCCTCCGAACTCTGGCAAGATTAGCACGCCAGTTTTCTACAGATGATTCAATTTTTTTGTTGATAACGACGGCTAGAACAATTATGGCTCCAAACATTCGCTTTAGAACCTTGAGGAATTATAATGATTGGGAATGCGACAATACTTTAATTCCGTTTAAGTATCTTATCAGGGAGCAGAATCGGAAATCTCTATTCAGATAGATGTACATTTGTAAATCATCAATTAGCTAACGTGTTTTCGATAATGAACGACTTTACAAATCGTAATCCTTTTACTTATTTACTATTACAGATAGAGCAATGAGTAAAAAGCCATAGCTCTATATTTTGACATAGAGTATCTTTTAACAATGGGATTACTAATTTAAAAAATACCGATTATTTTCACTAATTTTCATACCTCTATGGATGACGGTGATTGCAAAATACACAAGTATGTAAATGCTACTATTAATATTGATTCTTCCACCAGATGTTAAAGAAAATTTAGATCATCCACTAAAACTAGCTACTGGTGCAGTATTACGCGCACGGCCGTGGAATGTAAGGTGGTCTACAAACATTTCCCCATCCCTCTTGTCTCTATTTGCTGCCATCAGTACAAAAACCTATCACTTACTGAGATGGTTAAAACTAGAGACTAACGGAAATTTCTTCAGTAAATCTCCTTATTCGTATGCCAAAAGCAATAAGCACAGTAGGTTCGTCAGCACATGACTCAAGAAGTTGATCAGCAAGTATTATTGCAGCAACTCAAATCAGATTATCGCCAAATTCTTTTAAGTTACTTTACTACAGACAAAGCATTAAAAGAAAAAATTGATAAATTTATCAATGCAGTATTTTGTGCTAATATTCCTGTGCCAGAAATTATTGAAATTCATATGGAACTAATTGATGAATTTTCGAAGCAGCTAAGACTAGAGGGCAGAGGTGACGAAACTTTAATGGATTATCGCCTCACCCTGATAGATATCCTGGCTCATCTTTGTGAAGCCTACAGAGGGGCGCTCTTTAAATAATAGAATTTCCCTACACCATAAGTGGTCACAAAAAATAACCGTAACTGACTACAAAATTCATGAAGATACCTTATATTGAAATGCTTACTTCTATCATCTACCTTTATGAATAAAGCCAGAAAGACATACGTCCTCAAGCTTTACGTAGCAGGCAACACACCAAATTCAGTCAGGGCGTTAAAAACACTCAAAAATATTTTAGAACAGGAGTTTCAAGGTATTTATGCCCTAAAAGTAATTGATGTACTGAAAAACCCACAATTGGCAGAAGAAGATAAAATATTAGCCACCCCGACATTATCAAAGATTTTACCCCCACCAGTCCGCAAAATTATTGGTGATCTTTCAGATCGTGAAAGAGTTCTGATAGGTTTAGATTTGTTGTATGAAGAACTAACAGAAGAAGATTGGGAAGCACAAAGTAATCTTTAATCTTTGGTGTTAAAAATAATCTACCAACTTTAGTCATATAAAAACTGGGGATAGCACCCCATTATTAGCAACCGATGAGTGAGAAAGAGCAGCAGGAACAACAAAATACATCTGGTAATGGTGTAGAAAAAATTCGCACAATGATTGAAGGCTTTGACGATATCAGTCATGGCGGTTTACCAGTCGGTAGAACTACTTTAGTCAGTGGAACCTCTGGAACAGGCAAAACTTTATTATCTCTACAGTTTCTCTTTAACGGTATCAGCTTCTTTGATGAACCAGGTGTATTTGTCACCTTTGAAGAATCGCCCAGTGACATCATCAAAAATGCTCATATTTTTGGCTGGAACTTACAACGCCTAATTAATGAGGGTAAATTATTTATTCTGGACGCATCTCCAGACCCAGAAGGTCAAGATATTGTCGGTAACTTTGACCTTTCCGCATTAATTGAGCGCTTGCAGTATGCAATTCGCAAATACAAAGCCAAAAGAGTATCCATCGACTCCATTACCGCCGTATTCCAGCAGTATGAAGCCGTGGGAGTGGTGCGTCGAGAGATTTTTCGCCTAGTAGCCCGTCTCAAACAACTTAATGTCACTACAATAATTACCACCGAACGCAGTGAAGAATACGGGCCAGTAGCCTCCTTTGGTGTAGAAGAATTTGTTTCCGATAACGTGGTCATAGCCCGTAACGTTTTAGAAGGAGAACGTCGCCGCCGCACCATTGAAATACTGAAATTGCGTGGTACAACTCACATGAAAGGTGAGTATCCTTTCACAATTACCAATGATGGCGTGAACATTTTCCCATTAGGAGCAATGCGCTTGACTCAAAGGTCTTCTAATGTCCGGGTTTCTTCTGGTGTCAAAACTCTAGATGGAATGTGCGGTGGTGGGTTCTTCAAAGACTCAATTATTTTAGCCACAGGCGCTACAGGTACAGGTAAAACCCTGTTAGTGAGTAAATTCTTACAAAACGGCTGCGTCAACAACGAGCGAGCAATATTATTTGCTTATGAAGAATCACGTGCTCAACTATCTCGGAATGCTTATTCTTGGGGTATTGATTTTGAAGAATTAGAAAGCCAAGGTCTACTGAAGATTATTTGTACCTATCCAGAATCAACTGGGTTAGAAGACCACTTACAGATTATTAAGTCCGAAATTGCCTATTTTAAACCAGCACGAATTGCTATTGATTCCCTGTCAGCACTAGCTAGAGGTGTCAGTAATAATGCCTTCCGACAGTTTGTTATTGGTGTTACAGGTTATGCCAAACAAGAAGAAATTACTGGCTTCTTTACTAACACAACTGACCAATTTATGGGATCTCATTCCATAACTGACTCTCACATCTCTACAATTACCGACACAATCTTAATGCTACAGTACGTAGAGATTCGTGGGGAAATGTCAAGGGCAATTAACGTATTTAAGATGAGAGGTTCCTGGCACGACAAAGGAATTAGAGAATATAATATCACGGCAGATGGTCCAGAAATTCAAGATTCTTTCCGTAACTACGAAAGAATTGTCAGTGGCTCTCCAACCCGCGTTAGTATTGACGAGAAAGCGGAACTTTCTCGGATAGTCAGACGTTTTGAAGACAAACAGGGTTCCGATTCCTAAATTTGGTATCGTACTATATTCCTCTTTAAATTTAGTATCGTGCTATATTCTGTGGTGAAGAAAAGTTTTCTGCCGCCAGATTAATTTTCGTGTGAGGGGATGCGGTGAAAGGACAACACTTATTCTATAGTTTCTTGCCTGGTGTAACAGCAGCAGTATTGACGACTCAGCCAGCTGTGGCTGAAGCCATGAAAGTAAGTAGTGTACAACTTGTGCCTTCTTCTAGTATTGTGGCTACTCAAAATAGTCAAACTTTGCTAGTAGACAAAAGTCAGACACAACTGCCTAATGCTACAGTCCAGATTTTTCCAGACATCATTCCCACTTCTGGTGTGACTACACCAAATTTACAGTTTTCCAGTAGTCACAGTCACCCAGTAATCTTGACAGAAAATACTGGTATCGATAGAGAACAAAAATCTCGACAAGATGAAGTTAAAAATTTCCCTCTCAAGTCTAAACTGACTCTTTCTCAAAGGCTAAAACAAAAGCGTTTTTCCAGCCAACAAAAACAAATTAACTCAGGGATTACTAAACCGAAATTAGTAACAAAAGTAGCTTCTACTACATCTACTACCCTGCTGGCTGGACAACAAATTTTTTCTCCGTCTTATTTACAAAATCCTGCGCCACAGGAAAAACTGAAAACCCAGTTACCAATGGTTTTACAGACAACTGCAAATCATATCGGCGCAGCAAAACTCTTAAATATCAGTAGTTGTTCATCAGAAACTTGTCAACTCACCAAGCTAACTGGAAAGCAGATAGCGCAGGGTAATACTACACAAGACTCTACTGCTGTTCCTGTACCGGAAGAATCAACTCTCATAGATATTCAAGCGCCGACAGCTACTCCTGTACCGCAAGAATCAGCACCAACAGATACTCCTGTATTGACTGAATCAGTACAAGCAGATACTCAGTCACCAAAAGTTGCACCCGTCCAAACGGAATCAGCGCCAGTAGGGACTCAAACACCTGCGGGTGCTGTAGAAGTGCCGCAAAACTTGATTCCCAACGCCAATCCTTTGCAATTTCCCACCAAACCAGAAGAAGTGACACTCAAGGAGAATCAGCCGATTACCTTGACTCAGGCGCTGGAACTGGCACGGCGGAACAATCGGGATTTGCAAGTGTCTCTGTTGGAACTGCAACGCACTCAAGCCCTGCTACGAGAAGCACAGGCCGCTTTATTGCCCAACTTATCTCTCAGTAGTGACGTTACCCGCAGTCAGTCTGCCGGTGGTCAACTCCAGGACGAACTGATTAGTAAACAGGGCGGAGTTGGCAACAACGATGAACCTGGTACAGCATTTAATAGCCAAGCACAATTATCCTACGACCTTTATACTTCTGGGAGAAGGAAAGCTGCTATTCAAGAAGCTGAGGAACAGGTACGTTTTAATGAGTTGGATGTAGAGCGCCAGTCAGAAGAAATTCGCTTGAGTGTAACTAGAGCATATTACGACTTGCAACAGGCAGATGAACAAGTCCGTATTGCTCGGTCGGCGGTGGAAAATGCCCAAGCTAGCTTACGAGATGCGGAAGCCTTAGAAAGGGCTGGGGTGGGTACTAGATTTGATGTGCTGCGATCGCAAGTAAACTTAGCTAATAACACCCAACAGCTAACCAATAACCTGTCTCGGCAACAAACCACTCGCCGTCAACTAGCAACCCTGTTAAGCATTCCTCAGGCTGTAAATATCAGTGCTGCCGACCCTGTACAATTAGCAGGGCTGTGGAACCAATCCCTAGAACAAAGCATCATCCTCGCCTATCAAAACCGTCCCGAATTGCATCAGCAATTGGCACAAAGAAACATCAGCGAACAACAACGTCGGCAAGCATTAGCAACCTTGGGGCCACAAGTCAGCTTTATTGCTAACTACAACCTACTAGATCAGTTCGATGATGGTGTTGGTCTGACTGACGGTTATTCTGTCGGCGTGAGGGCGACCTTAAACTTGTACGATGGTGGAGCTGCTAGAGCCAGAGCATCCCAAGCTAGAGCTAATATTGCGATCGCCGAAACTCGATTTGCTAGCCAGCGAGACCAAGTCCGCTTCCAAGTAGAGCAGGCCTTTACCAACCAACGCTCCAACTTAGAAAACGTCCAAACTGCCAATGTTGCCCTAGAACAGGCTAGAGAAGCCCTGCGTCTAGCGCGGCTGCGTTTCCAAGCTGGTGTAGGTACTCAAACAGATGTGATTAACTCAGAAAATGACTTAACACAAGCTGAGGGTAACAGAATCACCGCTATTCTCGATTACAATCGCGCCTTAGCTGAACTGCAACGTGCTGTTACTTCTAGAGCATTAATTAGTAGTCAGTAGTCGGTAGTCAGTAGTCAACAGTCAACAGTCAACAGTCAACAGACTATAAACTATGGACTATGCACTACTGATTATTTACTCATGACTACAGTTACATCACAAGAAATAGCATTGTTTCGCTCTCAATTGGCAGATGATCTGGGGGCAATGGAGGCTTTGGACTTAATTGAAGACTGCGAAGGAGATTTAGAAGATGCGGCGATGACACTAGCCATCAAAGCAGGACAAGAACCAGAACGAGCTAACGCCGAGTGGTTAGATGCTCTGGCGAGAAAGTGGCGTGCTGTGATTTGTGAGCCAGAATTCCGTAGTGCTTTGCTTAATGGCTCAATTACCGAGATGATGGCTCATCTCAAAACCATGCCTACATTTCCGAATATTTTGGCAACACCAGTTTTGATATATATTCTCAAGCAAGGTGTCAATGACTTTTGTGAGCCTTTAGATGCACTTAAGTGAGGAGGTAGGGGATTGGGGATTGGGGATCGGGGATTGGGAAATTTTCCTCCCATGTCTCCCCCTGACAGGTGTAGGTTTTTTCCAATTAGGAGGAATTGAAGCAAACGAAATCGTCAACAGAAGTACGAGGAAAAACACTCCAGAAGATGGTTGAGTAGATCAGCAGTCGGGTCAATCTTGATAAGCTAATGCGCGTCTAAATTCCATAACCACTAATAAGGGCTGTTAACGGTTAACTGTCAACAGTCAACAGCCCTCACGATAGATTGTGCAACTTAAAAGCAGAATAGGCGCTTTCAACTAAATTTTAGTAATATCTAAAAATCTAGCCCACCCAACTATTGGTAGAGTTTGGGTCAAAACTATATATTTAAACTAGGCTGAGTAACGGAGAGATAGGGATTTGAACCCTAGAATACGTTTCCGCATTACAGACTTTCCAGGTCTGCGCCTTAAACCACTCGGCCATCTCTCCAGATGTCACGATTTACTATTGTACGCTGAAACTCTAAAAAATGCAAAGATAAAGAAAGAAATTTTTTAGAGCAATCTGAAAGTCCCAATTAAAATCCCGAACCAAGATGTCCGAGACACACACAATTAAAGTACGCGATCGCGCCACTGGCAAACAGTATACCCTAAAAGTACCAGAAGACCGATACATTTTACACACAGCCGAACAACAAGGGGTGGAATTGCCATTTTCTTGTCGCAATGGGGCTTGCACCACTTGTGCTGTCAGGGTGGTATCTGGTGACATTTATCAACCAGAGGCAGTGGGATTATCCCTAGAGTTGCGTCGTCAAGGTTATGCTTTGTTATGCGTCAGTTATGCTCGTTCTGATTTGGAAGTAGAAACACAAGACGAAGATGAAGTTTATGAGCTTCAGTTTGGGCGCTATTTTGCCAAGGGAAGAGTGAAAGCCGGTTTACCCTTAGATGAAGAGTAAAAACAAGATGAAGAAGCAGGGTGCAGAGGGCAAGGGGCAGAGGGCAGGGGGCAGGGGGGAAAGCTTCCTTCTCTCCACCTGTGCGCTACCCCACTCCCTGCGCCTCCCCACCTGGGTGCAAAAACTCGCCATGTTTGTCTGTTTATTAATGCTGGTGAGTTGTCAAGCCAAAAATCCTGCCACAACGGCGACTCAGGTGAGGATAGCGCGGGTGGTGAGTGGCCAGACTTTAGAAGTTGTGGGTGTGGCGGAACAGCCAAATTTAATTTCTCAAGTGCGATTAATTGGCGTGGATGCACCAGATTTGCGCCAACGTCCTTGGGGCAATCAGTCCAAGGAATTTTTAGAACAATCCATAGGCGATTTAGACAAACCTGTAATGTTGGAGTTTGATATTGAAGCCAAAGACACAATTGGTCGGACATTGGCTTATGTGTGGAAAGATGACAAGTTATTAAATGAACAAGTAGTTAAACAAGGGTATGCTTTGTTTGTAGAGCGATCGCCTAACCACAAATATGATCAGCGCCTAGAACGCGCCCAACAATGGGCAAGAATCATGGGTCAAGGTATTTGGAGTCCAGATAAACCCATGCGTCAAACACCTACTGAGTTTCGTCGCCTGAATCGTTAGAAGGCTGGGGAGCAGGGAGCAGGGAGCAGGGGAGCAAAGAAGAATAATTATGGACTATTGACTATTGACTATGGACTACTGACTACTGACTACTGACTACTGACTATTGACTATTGACTATTGACTATTGACTAATGACTAATTTACAAATTTTTCTCGATATTGCGACAGAAGCCGCCTTGGCTGCGGGTGAGGTTTTACAGGGTTACTTGGGTAAGTTAGAAGATGCAGTTACAGAAAAAGGTCGTCCTGGTGATTTAGTTACCGCCGCCGATAAGGCTTCAGAAGCGGTAGTTTTAGAAATTATTCGTCGCCACTTTCCGCAACACTCCATTTTGGCTGAGGAGTCGGGAAAGTTGGGAAATCAAGATAATGAATATCTTTGGGCGATCGATCCCTTAGATGGGACAACTAATTACGCCCACCAATACCCAGCTTTTTGTGTGTCTATTGGGCTATTAATTAACGGTGTACCTCAGGTTGGGGTGATTTACGACCCATTTCATGATGAGTTATTCCGGGGGGCTGCTGGCTTGGGTGCAACACGCGATCGCCGTCCTATCAAGGTTTCTGATACTTCAGAATTGGGTAAAAGCTTATTGGTGACTGGATTCGCTTACGATCGCCGGGAAACACCGGATAATAACTATGCAGAATTTTGCCACCTCACTCATCTCACCCAAGGCGTAAGGCGTAGCGGTTCAGCAGCGTTAGATTTAGCCCATGTAGCTTGTGGGCGTGTCGATGGTTATTGGGAACGAGGAATATCACCTTGGGATGTTGTCGCTGGGGTAATTCTATTACAGGAAGCAGGTGGCAAAGTTACTGCTTATGATGGTACTCCTTTAAAAATTGCCACTGGCAGAATTCTCGCAACGAATGGTTCTATTCACGACAATCTGAGTCGGGCATTAATGCAAGTTCCGCCACTATCGGCTTGGGAATAAGATAATTGGTAATTGGTAATTGTCGGTGGTTATGGCTTAACTCACACCATTTATACGAGAAATTACTGAGACAAACTATTCTTTCTGTCCCTTTTTTTATGCCTTCTGCTTTCTTTCTCCTACCTCTTGTCCCTTGGCTCCTTAATAGATCAAGATTGACCGAAGAGTAGCAAATAATTTCTCTAGACCACTGACGTTTACCCGATCAAGCGCAGTAAACTAGAAAAAATCTTACGCCTTCCTTGGTGCAAAACCGCTATATGTCTCTCAGAATAGATCGTGGATTATTTAAATATGATTTCATAGACCATCACGCAATATTGTGTGTAGCTGTTGATACGGATGCTAAAGAAATCCGCAAGCGATATCTGAAAATTGCTCGCCACTTGCACCCTGATAGCAGTACTCTCGTCACCGATACAGAAAAAAAATTAGCTAGCGAATTATTATCAAAGTTGGTAAACCCAGCTTATGAGATACTATCAACAGAACGCACTCGTTCAGAATACATCATAGTTTTATCCCAAATAGGTAAGCGTTTATTGCAGGAGTCGGCTTCCATTGAACTGACTACTGATTTAGCCAAACAGTTAGCATCTGCCCCCAATTTTGATCTACTTTATAAAAGTGCGATCGCTAAAATAGCGGAAACTCAATATAACTCGCTCAAAGAGACAATTCCCATCATTTCCCAAATCAGCGAGTTGAACTTAGTTTACTTGATGCGGACTGCGGGGAAAGCTTTAGCCGCCCCAACACCAGCCGCTAAATCCACAGTTAGCTCAACTCCCACTCAGCCAACCAACACCTCTGCACCACCCCCACCAGAACCACCAAAAGAAGATTCCTCTATTGACCAGTATTTGCGCCGCGCTCAAACTTTGATTGACAAGAACCAATTTCCCCCAGCCGAAGTAGAGTTGAAAGATGCGCTGAAGATAGCTCCTAAGAGTAGCCGTTGTCACAGCTTACTGGCTTTTGTATATCTGAGGCAAAATAAGCTGAAAATGGCGAAAATTCATTTCGATAATGCCCTAAAATTAGACCCCAATGATCAAACAGCGTTGACATGGAAACCTAAAATAGATAAGGCTCTAGGTCAACAATCTGGTAGCTCTAATGTCAATGCACCTTCCAGTAATGGCGATAAACAGCCAGATAAATCTGGAGGTGGTTTGTTTGGTGGCTTGTTTGGTGGGAAGAAAAAATAGTCAGCGACTGACCCTAAGTGCGATTGCATGATGGGGGAATTTTGCCCCTAACCTCCGGGATGGGACGATGTACAAGCTGACATTGACGCGCTACTAGCAAATTCACTACCAACCACAAGGTGCTGAAGACGAATATTTCTAGCCGCGTTCCAATCAGCGTGGGGAATCACATAACGGAGGATGAATGGTGTATCAACCAGCAGCGGGAGCCAGGGATTTATTACCTTTAGATGTGGCTCAAAAACGCTGGATTGAAGATAAGTTACAACAAGTGTTTCACCGTTGGGGTTATCACAGAATCATAACCTCAACGCTGGAACGGATGGATACCTTGATGGCGGGTGAAGCAATTCAACGTCAGATGGTGATTCAACTACAAAATTCTGAAGATGAAGAGTTGGGATTGCGTCCAGAGTTGACAGCTTCTATTGCTCGTGCTGTTGTTACACGCATAGCAAATCTGCGTCATCCCCAGCGCCTTTATTACAATGCCAATGTCTTTCGTCGCATCTGGGAAAATAGGCATAATCGCCAGCAAGAGTTTTATCAAGCTGGTGTGGAATTGTTGGGTGTTGGTGGACTGTTAGCCAATGCGGAAGTGTTGCTGTTGGCGGGTAATTGTTTGACAGCACTGGGTTTACAGGATTGGCATTTAATTTTAGGGGAAGCGGGAATCACCCGATCGCTTTTAGATGCTTTTCCCATCAATTTACGTGCTAAAGTGCGTAGTGCGATCGCTCACCTTGACCGCATTACAATAGACACACTCCCCTTAACTGACGAACTGCGCGAACGCGCCAGAATCATGCTGGATTTGCGAGGAAACAGCGCTGATGTGTTGCAGAAAGTCAGTAGCCTCAATTTAGATGCAGAACAGCAAGAGGCGGTTAATAACCTCAAGTCTCTAGTGGAGTTATTAGAATCTGAGGGGAAATTTCCGATAATTCTCGACTTGAGTCTGATTCAAACCATAGACTACTACACTGGTATTGTCTTTGAGATTGTCAACAATACTGATTCACAAGCAAGAGTTTTAGGGCGTGGTGGACGCTACGACCAGCTTTTAGGGTTGTATCATCCCCAAGGAGAAAATATTCCGGGGATTGGATTTGTCCTGAATATTGAAGACTTATACCAAGTTCTTTTAACTACACAGCAATTACCACAAGAAACCCCGGCTAGTGATTGGTTGGTCGTGCCAGAAAGTCCAGCAGCCCATATTGCGGCTTTCGCCTACGCTCAAAAACTACGTGAATCTCCTGATTTAGTCAGAGTAGAATTAGACTTAGGTGGCACAGATATACCAGCCATTAAACAATATGCGCGCGATCGCAGTATTGCCCAAATCGCTTGGATCAAAGCCGACGGATCACCAATAATTGAAAAGGTGAGTCAGTAGTCCAGAGTCCAGCATACAAAACTCAAGACTGTTGACTAATCACCGATGACTAAAAAGAGAGGGGAACGAGAATATGCCACACACTATTGTGACTGATGTTTGTGAAGGTGTTGCCGACTGCGTAGATGCTTGTCCAGTGGCTTGTATTCATGAAGGCCCTGGTAAAAATGTCAAGGGAACAGATTGGTACTGGATTGATTTTTCCACTTGTATTGATTGCGGTATCTGTCTACAAGTATGCCCTGTAGAAAAGGCGATCGTGCCAGAAGAAAGACCAGATTTGCAGAAAACTCCGTAATTTCGGTTATTTATTCCGGGAACATACTGAAGCTAACAGGCATCTTTCAAACTTGAAGGTTGCCTGTTTTTCTGTAAATGTACAGAATTCTAAATCAAATACCAAAAAAATATGAAAGGTTGCTAAATTTATTGTATAGCTGTTGCCGGTAGTGTTAGGACATCAATAGATGATACAACCTAGACACAACAAGACTTTTCACCCAGTCCCTAGTTATAAAGATGAGAAGCCATCTAACTACTCAATCCTCAGTATTCCCTAGACTGTTTTTTTTCAGGCAGAGTTGTAAACATCCGTATTTATCAAGAAATGATAGCGATAATTTATGAAAAGGCTAAGTATTTTACCTAGTGTTCATCTCTGCGTTTTGAGTCTGTCTTTTGTAGCTATTAACTTGCTGTTGTCACAAAGCGCCAAAGCCGCTAGTTTTGATCTGAGTTTTACATCCTTAGCCGGAACAATTAATGTTAATCCATTAAATAAAGCTTCAACTGGTGTATATAGAGCCGATCTTTCAAGGGTTGGTTTTGATATTACAGCAATTAAACTCAGTGACATTATAGGTATAGCCACAGGTTCTCCTGGTAAATTTAGCGGTTTTGATTTGGATGCAGTTAAAATCAGTGACAGGTTGATTACCAATGCTGAAGATGTCAAAACCCTTCCCGGTTTAGATGTATTCAATTTTACTCCACAGCAAACTATTTTTTCCCCTGGAACTAAACGCGATCCTGGCAATTCAATTTATGCCCACTATTTTGCTGGTAACGATTTATTTGGTAGTAAAGACGGTGAAGTTGATAACAGCATTGCTACACTAGGTAGTTTTGATGCCAATGCCATAACAGATAATACAGCCAGGGGATTTCTGAGTTTAGGCGAAGGTGGGGAAATTTTATTTCGACTCACCCAAAGAATCTCAACAGCTAGCCCATTGTATCTTTACATTGGAGAGGTAGGTAATAATGGTGAGCAGGTAAGAGGTCAAGTGACGGCTATCGGTACAATCAGTAGCACAACCACTGTTCCGGAACCTGCTAGCTTAGGGGCTTTGTCTTTAATAGGACTCTACTTAACAAGACGTATTCGGAAAAAGAAGAAAATTGCATAATTTCGGATAAATTATAATTGAGTTTTTTTAAAACATAGGTTGAATGCCTATGTTTTGTGATTTTCAGAATTAAGGATTTTATGTCAGGTTCAGCACAAAATTTTACGCCTCTGCTAGAAGTTGAAAACGTCCATGCAGGATACATCAAAGATGTAGACATATTGCAGGGGGTGAATTTTCGAGTTGAATCAGGGGAACTAGTGACAGTAATTGGCCCGAATGGCGCTGGTAAATCTACCTTAGCAAAAACCATTTTTGGACTTTTGACACCCCATACAGGCAAAATTACGTTCAAAGGTAAGAATATTGCTGGACTGAAATCGAATCAAATCGTCCGTCTGGGAATGTGTTATGTGCCGCAAATTGCCAATGTCTTTCCATCCCTGAGTGTGGAAGAAAATTTAGAGATGGGGGCGTTTATTCGCAATGATTCTCTGCAACCACTAAAAGACAAAATATTTGCGATGTTTCCTAGATTAAGCGATCGCCGTCGTCAACGCGCAGGCACACTCTCCGGCGGAGAACGTCAGATGCTAGCAATGGGCAAAGCTTTAATGTTAGAACCTAGTTTGCTGGTGTTAGATGAACCATCTGCTGCCTTATCGCCAATTTTAGTCACACAAGTATTTGAGCAAGTTAAACAAATCAATCAAGAGGGAACAGCAATTATCCTAGTTGAACAAAATGCCCGTAAAGCTTTAGAAATGGCAGACCGTGGTTATGTATTAGAATCTGGACGTGATGCCATATCGGGCCCTGGACAAGAGTTATTAACTGATCCTAAAGTAGCTGAACTATACTTAGGTGCAGGGAAAAGGCATTAGGGAAGTCTAAGTGGTTTGTAATATTTGTCATGGATTGGGAATGATAGATATTGCATATAAATCTTAGAGAATACTTATGATAAATGCGATCGCCCAAAAATTTTCCCAATTTCTGGCGGTAAGGAAGATAAGGCGTTTCCTGAAACTCCATATCTGGTTGGGAATGGTATGCGGAATTTTGCTGTTGTTCCTGGTTGTTCATCCAGCACAGTCCCAAGAACCGGAAACTCAAAAACCCCTAATCGTAGCTACTAGAGCCATTCCCCCTTTCGTATTTAATGACAATGGTGAACTATCAGGATTTAGTATTGACCTTTGGCGCAGTATTGCCAGCCAGATAGGTGCAGAGTCTAAATTTGTGGAATATCCGAATGTCGCTGATTTACTCTCATCTGTGCGCGATGGTAAAGCCAATGCAGGGATTGCAGCCATCTCAATTACAGCTGAACGTCAGCAACAATTTGACTTTTCCTTACCCATGTTTAGCGGGGGATTACAGATTTTGGTACGTAATCCCAAACTCAGTAATAGTGGCACACCTAATATTTTGGCACTATTTTTCTCGACAACGATCTTACAAGTGCTTGGCTTGGCTTTGTTGCTTATTGTCGTAGCAGCACACGTCATTTGGTTATCTGAGCGTCATCAAAAAGAAGGTATGATTTCCCCATCCTACTTTCCTGGGATTTTCAAAGCTTGTTGGTGGGCTGCTGCTACCTTAGCAACTCAAGCTGATGAAATGCCCAAGGGAGTCATTGGTCGGATATTAGCTATTATTTGGATGTTTATTGGTGTACTATTTGTCACTTACTTTACAGCAGCAGCTACCACCTCACTAACTGTGCAACAGTTACAAGCAGATATCAACAGTGTAAGTGATCTACCAGGCAGGGTGGTGGCAACAACAACTGGTAGCACAGCTGCAACATACTTAAAACAACAAAAAATTTCTGTCTTAGAAGTCCCTAAAATTGAGCAAGCTTATGATGCTTTAGAAACCAAAAAAGCTGAAGCTGTTGTTTTTGATTCTCCCGTACTTCTGTTCTATGCTGCTAATCAAGGTCAAGGAAAAGTAGAGGTTGTGGGCAGTGTCTTCCGCGAAGAAAACTACGGTATTGTTTTACCTAATAATAGCCCCTACCGTAAACCTATTAATAATGCCTTACTGAAACTCAAAGAAAATGGCACTTATCAATCACTGTATGATAAATGGTTTGGTGTCAAGAACAGTTGAACTGGGGAGTATGTAATCTGGCAATTGTTGGTTGTTAACAGTTGACAGTTAACAATTAACCGTCAACTGTCAACCGTGAGCAGCTATGATACCAATTCAAAATTCATTAACAAATAATTAAATAACTCTTAAAGCGTGTGCAAAGGTACTCTTGCACTTTTGTTAAGTTTGGTATCTTCCTAATGACAGTCAAACTGTTGTTAGGTAAAGAAATGAGTCGAATCAATGGATTTATTGGCCGTCGTAATTTCTTAGGGTTAGCAGGCGCGGGGAGTTTGGTTGTTGCGGTTACTGCTTGTGCTGGTAGTTTGACTGTAGGTAAAGAAGAACCAGCTATTGCTGATGTCAAATCCATTAACTTGAATCCAGTAAATCCACAACAAGCTTTAAAACTTTTACTGGATGGTAATCAAAGATTTGTCAAAAGAAAACCAAGGTATCCTAACCAATCACGGCAAAAACTGCAATCACTAGCCAAAGCACAGTATCCTTTTGCGGCTATTTTGGGTTGTGCAGATTCGAGAGTCCCGGCGGAAATTGTTTTTGACCAAGGGCTGGGGGATTTATTTGTGGTGCGAGTAGCTGGTAATATTGCCAGTGATGTGGCGATCGCTAGTTTGGAATATACTACATCTGTACTCGATACACGGTTGATTGTCGTTTTAGGGCATACAAAATGCGGCGCTGTGGCAGCCAGCGTGAAAGATGAACCCCTTCCTGGCAAAATCAGTTATTTGGCGGAGAGTATTAGACCAGCCTTAGAAAAATTACCGTCAAAGTCCAAGGATGTTAATAAAGCAGCCGTTATTGCTAATATCCAATACCAAGCTGAAAAGCTGCAACAAAAATCAACTATTTTGGCACAGTTAATTAATCAAGGTACTGTCCAAATCATTAGTGCTGTTTACGATATTGATACCGGAACAGTCTCCGTCATTTCCTAATTTATAACTCCGTATTTGATATTAACAAATGTAATTTTCAATACTAAAATATTTTAGTGTTTTAGTGAAGAATTTTATATTTTGGTTATTTTTTGCCTATTAAGGTGTAGGTATACCAGCCATTGCGATTCATAGATATAAGTCTGGCATAACGATAATTTTATCAAATCATAAAATTATTCAATTGTTAGACACGATTTTGGTATATTCCAGAGAATAACAAAGCTTGATATTACTAGGTTGCAATAATTCGTAACTTTTTTACTGTCCTGAAGATGCTATCTCTGTCAATCTGATAGCGCTTGAGGGTATTTATTCATGAGTTATTCAAACAGCAATTTAGTGAAATTTTGCCGATTGAAATAAGGTGTATCATGAGTCGAATTAATGGATTTGCTGGGCGACGGAATTTTTTAAAATTAGCAGGCGTAGGTGGTGTAGGCATTGGTGCTAGTGCGTTTGGTAGCTTACTTTGGCAAGGAGAACCTGCTGTTGCCCAAAAACCAGCAACTGGTGAGGAAAAACCAAAACCAGTTAATCCACAGGCTGCTTTAGCTAGATTACTGGAAGGAAATAAGCGGTTTGTAGATGGCAAACGCCTCAACCCTAACCAGTCAACGCTGCGCTTACAGGAAACTGCCGTTGCTCAATATCCGTTTGCAGCTATATTAGGCTGTGCAGATTCGAGAGTACCTGCGGAAATTGTTTTTGATCAAGGATTAGGGGATTTATTCGTTGTCAGAGTTGCTGGTAATGTTGCCAGCCAAACTGCTATAGGTAGCCTAGAATTTGCTACGGCAGTTTTAGGCGCACAACTAATTGTAGTTCTAGGTCATGCAAGATGTGGTGCAGTTGTAGCAGCAGCTAAAGGTGATCCTCTTCCTGGGAGAATTGGTGTGTTTGTGGAAGAAATTAAGCCGGCTGTAGAAAGGGTGAGAAATAAAACTGGCAGTTTAGAGGAAAATTCTATTATTGCTAACGTCCAATATCAGGCAGAAAAGTTGGCAGAAAGTTCGACCATTTTAAGAGGTTTAATTAAGGAAGGTAAACTCAAAATAGCTGGCGGTCGTTATGATTTAGCTAGCGGCAAGGTGACTTTATTAACCTAAATTAAAATTTAGGTTTTTAATCGGAATATTAATAAAGTAATTTTTTTTACTTTATTAATATTCTCAAGATATATTTTATTAATATCAAAATAAATTGAAATATTTTAGACACTGTTAAAGCTAATCTTTAAAAATAATTGCGTTGACTAGAAATAACTGAGCAAGGGTATTCAATATACTTATGTTCGCAGTTAGATTCCTCGCAAGCACTTAAGTTGACTATAGTAAGTCAAGTCTTGCTATGGCATAACTGTTTCGTGGGATATTGAAGTCATTGCAACGATAGAATCCCACTCATTACGTCGCTACACCACCATGAGGGGGAAATCATGACTGCCACCAAGCCAAAAACTAGTAAGCCAGTGGCTCAAAAATCAAGTATCATTGCTGGAGTTGCCTATAGTGTGGTGCATACAATTCCAGGCAGAATCAGATTTCGCGTTCCCTTGGTAGCCCATGACTGCTATTACGCGCAACGTTTACAAGAGTTACTAGAATCTGACTCTCACGTATTGGAAGTACGGGTTAATTCCTGGGCGGCTTCTGTTGCTATTAGATATGAACAGTTTGGTAACAACAATAGATTAATGCAGTCTTATCTAGCAGGGTTGCTACATCAGGCTAAATTTAGTCAACCGTCAACAATCAACCGTCAACAAGTAACAAAATCAGATGATGCTGGGGTAAAGTTGCCAGCTTTGGCAACAATATTAGCTTTATTGGGTTTGGGGTTGCCCATTCCCAGGGTGATAATTGCAGGGACGGTAGGGCTTGCAGCTTTACCTATAGCGAAACGTGCTTATGCTAGCATTACCCAAAAAGGCAAATTAAATATAGATTGTCTAGATTTTATCGCGATCGCCTTAACTTCTGCCCAAGGAAACCTTTTAACACCAGCTTTGGTGATGACACTGCATGAAATTGGCGATACAATCCGCGAGCGCACCGCTAAAGTTACGGAAAATCACGCTGCCGATTTACTGGCTTCTTTGGGGCATTACGCTTGGGTTGCACAACCAGATGGACAGAAAAAACGCCTCCTCGCCACAGAAGTGCAACTGCAAGATACAGTCATAGTCTATCCCGGCGAACAAATCCCCGTAGATGGGCAAATATTACGGGGTAAAGCTTTAATCGACCAACAAAAACTCACTGGTGAATCCATGCCAGTTTTACGTCAGGTGGGAGAAGCGGTTTATGCGTCCACCTTACTCAGGGAAGGAGAAATTTACATCCAAGCCGAACGAGTAGGTACAGCTACCCGCGCCGGTGCAAGTATCGAGTTGGTACAAAAAGCACCCGTTCACGATACACGTATGGGTAACTACGCGGCGGACATTGCCGACCAAGCCATATTACCATCTCTAATTTTTGCCGGACTGGTATTTGCAGCTACCCGTAACCCTGCCAGGGCTGCATCTATCCTCACCCTTGATTTTGTCACAGGTATCCGCGTCTCCCTCCCAACGACTTTCCTCGCCGCCTTACACCACGCCACAAGACACGGTGTTCTCATCCGCAGTGGTCGCGCCTTAGAAAAATTGGCACAGGTAGATACATTAGTTTTCGATAAAACAGGCACATTAACCAAAGGTGATATCGAAGTTGTGGAAGTGGAAATCATCGCCGACAGAATCACCACCCACAGACTTATAGCCCTAGCCGCCGCCGCCGAACAACGCCTGACCCACCCAGTCGCCGAAGCGGTGGTACGTTATGCCGAGAAACAAGGTGTAGAAATTCTGCCCAGGCAAGAATTTGAGTATGAAATTGGCTTAGGTGTACGAGCCAAAATTGACGGTGAACAAGTTATAGTAGGGAGCGATCGCTTTTTGCGTCAGTGTGGCATTCCCCTCGATTGTCTTTATGAACCACATAGCTGCAACCATGCAGATTGTCCGAAACACCTCAATTGTCGCATCTCCGCCCATGATTCTTTACTGTATGTGGCGGTAAATCAGGAGTTCCAAGGCGTAATTTATTACACAGACCCCCTGCGCCCAGAAAGCCCAGCCGTGATTGAGAAACTACAAACTGAATACGGCATGGAAATACATCTACTGACAGGGGATAATAAGCAAAGGGCTATGGCTGTTGCCAAAGAACTGAATCTCCCCCTGTCCCAAATCCATGCAGAAGCATTCCCCGCACAAAAAGCTGAAATTATTCAGAAATTACATGATTCAGGTAAAACTGTTGCCTTTACCGGCGATGGCTTAAATGATTCCATTGCCCTAGCTTATGCAGATGTCGCCATTTCCTTTGGTAGTGGTTCCGAAGTAGCTAGGGAAACAGCCGATGTTGTCCTGATGGATGATAACTTAACTAGTTTTGTGGAAGCAATAGCGATCGCCCGTCAAACCCAAGCAATAATTAAACAAAATATCAGTTTAGCCGTCGTTCCCAATTTAGCCGCTTTAGGACTAGCGACCACCGTCGGAATACATCCCCTAGCGGCAACTGTAGTTCATAATGGTTCAGCCATTGCAGCCGGGTTAAATGGTTTACGTCCCCTCATGCACAAAGACCCACCACGGTAGAAAGATGAACCCCCTATGCGACGAGAAAGCCTTTGATTCTTTCTCCCCTTCCCTTGTAGGGAAGGGGCTGGGGGTTAGGTTTCAAAGAAAGTTGTACATAGCATATTCTTATAAACTGATATATTATTTTTTCGTTTTAGTGAAAAACCGAAACATTCTCCTTTAGACATAAAACCTTGATGAATCAACCAACTATCAAACTCTTACCAGAACATCAGCAAACCATCCTCAGCCATGCTGAAAGCGTCTATCCTCAAGAGTGTTGTGGGTTGATTATGGGATACGTAGCCAATAAGGTGAAAATTGTAGTGGAAGTCATACCTACCGCTAACGCTTGGGAGACAGAAGCAGATAACTTTACCCCAGAAATAAATCAGACAAACATCACTTCGCCAGCTTCCAGTTTAAACAGAAGATATGCGATCGCACCCCAAATTATGTTACAGGTACAAAGAGAAGCACGAGACAGAGCCTTAAATATCATTGGCATCTATCATTCTCACCCTGATCATCCTGCCGTACCTTCAGAATGCGATCGCCTCTATGCTTGGGCTGGATACTCGTATATAATAGTTTCCGTCCAAAAAGGTATAGCCAGTGACATCCTTAGCTGGAGCCTTGATAATCATCATCAGTTTCAATCAGAAATAATTGATAACATAACTTTAAATACTTAAGACTAAAGACCGACATCATTTTTCGATACAATCAGTAGTCCGCGCTTCCGCATTCAAACTCCTATGCTTAATCCCAATCTGGAAGATATCCAGTTAACTAAAGACGACTACGAACGCTACTCCCGCCACTTAATTTTGCCAGAGGTGGGAGTGGAAGGGCAAAAACGGCTTAAAGCTGCCAGTGTACTGTGTATCGGTACAGGTGGACTGGGTTCACCACTACTGTTATATTTAGCCGCCGCCGGTATTGGACGCATCGGTATTGTTGATTTCGATGTGGTTGATACTTCCAACCTGCAACGCCAAGTCATCCACGGTACGTCCTGGGTAGGTAAACCCAAAATTGAATCTGCAAAGAACCGCATACACGAGATTAACCCCTATTGTCAGGTTGACCTCTACGAAACTCGTCTCAGTTCCGAGAATGCCCTAGATATCATCAGACCTTACGATATTGTGGTGGATGGTACAGATAACTTCCCCACCAGATATCTAGTCAACGATGCTTGCGTATTATTAAACAAACCCAACGTCTACGGTTCCATTTTTCGCTTTGAAGGACAAGCCACAGTCTTTAACTACGAAGGCGGGCCGAACTACCGCGACTTGTACCCAGAACCACCACCACCAGGACTAGTTCCCTCCTGTGCAGAAGGCGGAGTATTAGGGATTTTGCCAGGGATTATCGGCGTAATTCAAGCCACGGAAACAGTGAAAATTGTTTTAGGTAACGGTAATACTCTCAGTGGTAGATTATTGCTGTACAACGCCTTAGATATGAAATTCCGTGAGTTGAAGTTACGTCCCAACCCCATACGCCCAGTAATTGAAAAACTGATAGATTACGAACAATTCTGCGGTATTCCTCAAGCCAAAGCAGCCGAGGCGCAAAAAATGCAAGAAATTCAAGAAATGACTGTTACTGAACTCAAGGAATTGCTGGATAGCGGGGCGAAGGATTTTGTTTTGTTAGATGTGCGTAACCCCAACGAGTACGAAATCGCCAAAATTCCTGGTTCTGTATTAATACCATTACCAGACATTGAGAATGGTAATGGTGTCGCTAAAGTCAAAGAAGTACTCAACGGACACCGCTTAATTGCTCATTGTAAGATGGGTGGGCGATCGGCAAAAGCCCTAGCTATCCTCAAAGAATCAGGGATTGTGGGGACAAACGTCAAAGGCGGAATCACCGCTTGGAGTCGGGAAGTAGACCCATCAGTTCCTGAGTATTAAATCCCATAAATTGTAGAGAACAAGCCGGGGAAATTCACAATTTTGAATTTCCTCTTTTTCGTATATATAGCCGTAGCCGAATGGATGAGGATATCAAGCTAACACCAATCCAAAATTAATAATCAAGATGGGACAAGCATTTGGGGCTGTACATCTGTCGTATTATATTTTCAAATTAGTATAAGATGAAATCCTGACAACGCAAGGCTTTCCAGTCTGTCAACCGTCAACCGTCAACCGTCAACAACTATCATTTGAATAACAATTACAGCCTAATTCTCAAGCTGAGAAAACAGTCTTTCCCAGTCAATAGTAGGTGGTCTTGTTCCCTTAGAGACCAGTTCAAAAACTTCTCCTTCACTAGCTGAATAAAAAATGGATTCCACACAAGCTGCGGCGACATCAATTCTACTAGCATCCCCTGCTAAGGTGTCACCTTTGCCGATAACCACGTTTTGCTTACCGTCCGTGGTTGCTTTCAAGAGTGTATTCAGGTCATAGGAAGTATAGGGGCCATCAATTAATCGTCCTGGGCGAATGATGGTATAAGGTAACCCAGAATTAATAATCGCTTCCTCTCCTTTTTTTTTGGCATCTAGCACACCAAAAGCATTCAAAATATTAAAAGGCGGTTGATCCTTGCGGAGAATCCCCACGGAAGAGACAAACACAAACCTGCTCAAATTTTGAGGTGCGGCGGCGACTAAGTTACTCACACCCTTTGCATCAACTTTTGCGGGAGTATTTTTTGCCGTTGCTTCTCTATAGTTAGAATCTAGAAGAATTTTACCCCATTCAAAAAAGTTGGGTTCTGGGTCAAATTCCCATCTAGCAGAGGGAAAAGCTGTAGTTCCAGTACAACATATAATATGAGTGACATTATCAACTGCTGCTGGGAGTGTGCTGGCTTCGCGGATGTCGCCCACAAAAACCTCAACTTTGTCATTGAACAGCTTTTTGGCTTTTTCGGCGTTTCGTGTGAGGATGCGAACCTTTGCACCCTTCTCCAATAACTTACCAACTACGATTTGTCCTACTCCACCAGTCGCACCAACAACTAACACCAAATCTTCAGTTCTTCCAAAAGTCATAACTGTCCTAGAGATAGCCTATTTTTAATCTACTCAAAAATATTAGTATGCTGTTTGCTACCACAGGGGGATATCACAGACAAAAGCCCGGTGGTTATGTCCGGGCTTTTGTAAATGCAGTGGGGATATATTCCCCAACGGTTTTGATATAGAAGTTCTGTATAATTCGCTGTACTGATAGGTAATACCACGGCATTTTTGGCAATTCCGGAAAAACAGCAGAAATTTTTTGTGGTTTCAACGAGGAATATACTGAGAGTTTGAGGGCATAGGATGGAGATAAACAGAGATTTTGTTGTAATTTACCGCGTTTTTACTGATGAATTATTTATCTGGTAGCTGGCAAGAATGGTTAACCGTATCAGCTTATTTGGGTCTGATGGTTGTTGTGATGTGGTTTGTATTTACAACCCAGAGGAAATAAAACAGGGGGTAAGGGCTTTAAACATTCACGCTCCTATACCCGTTTGATTGACGCTTACGGCTTAATCCTGCAAATAAGCAAGCTACGCCCAGCGTCCCGCAGGGAAGCCGCCTTACACCCAGTTTCAACAAACAACCTGGGTGTTTAATACCGTATATCTATTGGCGTGACTACATCATTTATTTGGTGCAACTTCATAGAGAATTTGTATAAGTCATGTTTCTATTTATTCCTGCTATGTATTGCTGCTGTTTTTGTTTCTAAATACCCTGGGATATTTCCCATCTTATCTGGTTCAGAGGTTGTTAAGTAATCAGAACTATTCGACTGGTTTAAACTCTAAGAAGAAACCTTATTAATTACGCTAGAGTTAGTGACAGAAGAATTGGCACTTATGGATTTTCCATTATTTAAGGAAGCAGGTATATTGGCAACTTGTCTATTGTCCTTCATGAGACGGCTATAAGTCCGTTGGGGAATGAAATGGAGAGGATTGTACCCAACAAAACGTAAAATTAAAACACAGGCCCAAGAATATCTTCCATCAGTAATAGCTTCAATTACTTGATTCAATTGTTCAGTAGTAATTATTTTGTGAAACCGATTTTGGGAAGAATTTATGTGGTAGTTCATAATGTCTTGCAGATATTTATCTAAATATGAAAGTTATAGACTATTCCCACCAATTTTTATCCGTTTAGGTTATACCAAAAAATAAAATATCCGAAATTGATGGTTTGGTAAAGTGCCTTATTATGAATGATTTTTGAGCATATTTAGGTGCTAGCGTCGTGAAGCAACTACATTTTAGAAATGATATTTTCATGGAAGCTGAATTAAATGAAAACTTTGCTGTTGGTCATTTCATTTGCTATTGAGATAGCCGTCTTAGCTCCATCAATTTTGCTTTTCAACTACACTAGTTGAGTTAAGTCAAATTATTCAATTATAAGAACTTAGAAGCACTTATCATGATTTTTTAATCAATTAATGCTTGTTATAAGGACTAGGTCTAGTAATCGTAAAAATAGTTAGCAGTTGCCCAAGAAAAGTTTTGCTGACTTGATGATGTGTAATCTTTTCGGTTCTGGAAGGCTAAAAATAGTAAATAAGTGATGAAGAGCATTCACTTTGATTTTTCCATCTTTGAATTTTGCCGTTAGGATATTGAAAATTTATTACCATTTCTTAACCCCAGATACTATTTTTACAGACAAAAAATGTATCGCAAAACAGTTACCTAAAATACAGAATACTATTTTCCTGCACCCAATTCAGCCAATTTGGCATTTTTTTTGTCCATTTCCCCAGAAAAACGGAGGGTGGGGGAGATGAAGAAGGACTGTTGACCGTTGACTCTTAATGATAAAAATATGCTATGTTTTTTCAAGTAATTACTACTATTTACCTATGTTATGACAGTTTTAAATTATAATTAGTCTCAATAAAATAGATATTAAATTAACGACAATAGAGATATATAACTCTTATGGTGTAAGACTTTGATACATTTGATTGATGTTTAAATATCTACATTAGAAGTAAACTTAGAAGTCATAGAACTGGGTGTTTAAAAATATCTATGGCTTACGATAACCGTGCGGCGGTACGCAAAGTTTTACTAATTACCTTACTGCTTAACTTGTTTGTTATGGGGTTAAAAGCAGTTGTAGGGTATTGGACTGGTTCTCTCAGCTTGTTAGCCGATGCTTTGCATAGTGTGACAGATAGTGCTAACAATATTCTCGGATTATTCGCCAGTAGCTTTTCCTCTCCGTATCCCGATCGCGAGCATCCTTACGGACACCACAAATTTGAAGCTGTGGGTGCTTTGGGAATCGCCGCCTTTTTAGGAATAGCCTGCTTTGAAATTCTCCAAGGTGCGATTGAGCGCATTCTCAAGGGTGGCGCAGATGTAAGAATTTCAGCGCCTGAGTTGTGGTTGTTGCTGATTGTCCTGGGAGTAAATATTTTTGTGGCTTTCTATGAACGCGCTGAGGGTAAGCGGGTAGGTAGTCAAATCTTAATTGCTGATGCAACCCATACTATGAGTGATGTGTGGGTAACAATCTCGGTAATATTTGGTTTGATTGGGGTTTGGCTTGGGTATCAATGGCTAGATATAGTGTTAGCGTTTCCGGTGGCGTTGTTGGTATTTTGGAGTGGTTGGTCAGTTTTAAAAGAGAATTTACCTTGGTTGGTAGATCAAATGGCGATCGCACCAGAAGCCATACACGCGATCGCCGTTGCTGTACCTGGGGTCATTAATTGTCACGATATCGCCTCACGGGGTGTCCTCGGTCGTCAAGTCTTCATGGAAATGCACTTAATAGTCGATGCGCCAGATGTGGAAACTGCTCATCGCATCACCGAAGAAGTCGAAAGACGGCTAGAAGAACGCTTCAGTCCAGTCAGGATTATTATTCACGTCGAACCACCAAACTATGAGTCTGAGCAAATCACTTTTGAAACGGGGTCGAAATAGAGAGTAGGGAAAAAAGGCTGTTGTCATCGCACCTAGCTGCGAAAAAATCATATAGGATGGCGATCGCTTTATTTGATTTAATACAACTACATCTTTATTTATACTTCCACAAACAAAGTCTTACGCCTATATTTAGCATTTTGAATCGAATATAAGCCTACTCATGTATGTCAGCAAAGATAATGAGTACAGAGATGATTACTCATATCTGCACAAATTGTTATGCTGAGACAGTCAAGTATTTTTGATGGACAAGACTTCAGTATTGTTTGATGCTTCAAGAGAATTGTTACATCAAAAATCAGTCTTGCTACTGGTTGTAATCTTAAGGACTGAGAAGTGAACATCAACGATATCACTATTCCCTTTCAGGTAGACCTCAGTAACTGTAACAAAGAGCCAATTCATATTCCTGGGTTAATTCAACCTCATGGAGTACTTTTAGCATTACAAGAAGCAGACTTAACGATTCTGCAAGTTAGTGATAATACATTCAATATCTTGGGAAGACATCCCGAACAGTTACTCAATCAACATTTAAGCTGTTTACTAGAAACAGAACAAATTAGTTTATTAAAGGATTGTCTAGCACAGGAAGACTTGCAAATTATTAATCCCCTGGAATTGATTCTAAAATCAAATAATGAAAGCATGACATTCGATGTTATTGCCCATCGTTCTAATGGTTTGTTGATTTTAGAATTGGAAGCTAATTTATCAGACAAGAATTATTCATTTTTCCGATTTTATCACCTTGTAAAGCTAGCGATGCTAAAACTCCAAGGTGCAGCAAATATAACAGAAATCAGCCAGATATTAGCTCAAGAAGTCCGAAAAATTACTGGCTTTGATAGAGTGATGGTTTACCGCTTTGATGAACAGTGGAATGGTAAAGTTATTGCCGAAGTAAGACCAGAATATCTTACATCTTATTTAGGGTTACATTATCCAGCATCTGATATTCCCCAACAAGCTAGAAAACTCTATAGCCAAAACTGGCTGAGGCTAATTCCAGATGCTCAATATCAACCAGTCCCAATTATTCCTATTAATAATCCCCTTAATAATCAGCCTTTAGATTTAAGTCGCTCAATTCTTCGTAGTGTCTCCCCATTACATATTGAATATATGCAGAATATGGGAGTGACAGCTTCCATGTCGATTTCTATCATGAAAAATCAGAAGTTATGGGGACTCATTGCTTGCCATCATCAATCACCAAAATATATACCCTATGAAATACGAAGCGCCTGTGAATTTCTAGGACAAATGACTTCTGTAGAAATGAGTGCTAAGGAAGATAGTGAAGATACAGAAGATAAAATTCAAGTGAAATCTGTGCATAGCAAATTAGTCCAATATATGTCGGCGGAAAATGACTTTATTAACGCCTTAATGAATCATCAACCGAATATACTTGACCTAGTAAACGCACAAGGAGCGGCAGTTTGTTTTAACGGCAATTGTTGTACAGTCGGTCAAGTTCCTCCAATCCCAGATATGCAAATTCTTGTGGAATGGATGAGTCAAAATATACATGAGGAGATTTTTGCTACAGATTCACTAGCAACAGTTTATCCAGATGCAGAAAGGTTACGGGATGTCGCTAGCGGCTTGATAGCACTTTCTATTTCTAGAAGTCAGAAAAACTATATTTTATGGTTTCGTCCAGAGGTGGTAAGAACTGTAAATTGGGGAGGAAATCCTCATAAACCTGTAGAAGTAGTAGCAAATGGCGGAATACGTTTATCGCCTCGTAAGTCTTTTGAATTATGGAAAGAAACAGTACTTTTGAAGTCACATCCGTGGAAATCTTATGAAGTGAATGCAGCACTAGAGTTAAGGAGCGCAATTATTGGTATAGTTTTGCAAAAAGCAGATGAACTAGCACAGTTAAATATTGAACTAGAACGCAGTAATCAGGAACTAGATGCTTTTGCTTATATCGCTTCTCACGACTTGAAAGAACCACTACGGGGTATTCATAATTATTCCAACTTTTTGATGGAAGATTATGGCGAAATAATCGATGCACAAGGAAAAGAAAAGTTACTCACCCTGATTCGTCTCACCCAACGGATGGAAGATTTAATTGATTCGCTGCTGCATTTTTCTCGTTTGGGACGGGTTGATTTATCCATGCAGGACACCGACCTCAATGAAATTGTGCATCGCATTCTAGATATGTTAAGTGGGCGAATTGAGGAGACAGGGGTGGAAATTAGGATTGTACAATTACTGCCTGTAGTGTACTGCGATCGCATCCAAGTCGGTGAAGTCTTCAGTAATCTAATTGCCAACTCCATCAAATACAACGACAAAGCCAACAAATGGATTGAAATTGGCTGCATTGACAACCCACCCCTACCACCCACATTTTACGTGCGAGATAATGGTATTGGTATTCGGGAAAAACACTTTGAAACCATTTTCCGCATCTTCAAACGACTACACAGCCCTAGCAAATATGGCGGTGGTACAGGCGCAGGACTCACCATAGCCAAAAAAATTGTCGAACGACATGGCGGTAAAATTTGGGTGGATTCAACCTACGGTGAAGGTAGTACCTTCTACTTCACACTGCAAGATGGGTAGAAACATGACTAATTGAAAATTTAAAATTCACTCATAGCCTACAGCTAGGCTGCTCCAGTAAAATTCATAATTCAGAGAACTTTTCAGCACTCCCCAGATGATTGGTAGCAACACCCAACCCTTATTAGTAATTGAAGATAGTGACGAAGACTTTGAAGCTTTTCAACGAGTCATGCAACGAGAAGTGGTGTTAAATCCTGTTTTTCGTTGCACTGATGGCGAGGATGCTTTAGATTTTCTCTACCATACAGGAGCTTATCTCGACCCGGAAATGGCTCCTTGTCCCTCAATTATTTTGCTGGATTTAAATTTACCGGGAACCGATGGACGAGAAATATTAGCTCAAATTAAACAGGATCGTAACCTCAAACATATTCCTGTGATTGTCCTCACAACTTCTTGTAATCCTAAAGATATTGAAATATGTTACCGATATTGCGCCGCTAGTTATATCCTTAAGCCTATAGATATAAACCGTTTAGTTAAAACAATTCACAGTTTTTTAACTTATTGGTTAGATATTGTGATTCTTCCTGATGCTGTTAGCAATTAGTCATGGCACAACCGCTAACCATTTTAATTATTGATGATTGTGCTGAAGATCGCCAAGTTTATCGCCGCTATCTTCAGCAAGACCAAGAGCATCACTATACAATTCTAGAACAGGAATCAGGAGAGGAAGCACTGGAATTATGTCGGCAGTTGCAACCTGATGTAATTTTATTAGACTTTTTACTACCAGACCAAGATGGACTGGAATTTTTGGCTGAATTGCAACTGCTGCTGCAAGGAGCTATGCCAGCTATAGTCATGTTAACGGGTTACGGCAATGAAGCGATCGCCGTACAAGCAATGAAAAGTGGTGTTCATGACTATCTAGTGAAAGGACAAACAACAGCAGAACGTTTGCGCTCAACTCTTCACTCAGCCATCACACAAACACAATTACGCCGAGAACTGTACCGGAGTGAGCAACAGTTAAATACAAGCCAGAAATTTATTGAACGCATTGCAGAAACCACTCCGGGAATTCTATACGTTTACGACTTGATGGAAAAGCGGAATGTTTATCTTAACGGTAAGGTTGGTAATCTATTAGGTTACACTCCGCAAGAAATTCAAGGTTTAGGAAACGAATTTCTTGTCAAATTAATGCACGCTGATGATTTTGTTCGGCTTCCGCAAGTATTCCAGCAATTTGACTCAGCTAAGGATGGAGACATCATCGAACACGAGTATAGGATGCACCACGCCAACGGTGGATGGTGTTGGTTTTTTAGTCGTAATTCCGTCTTTATGAGGAACGCTGACGGTTCACCACGCCAAATAGTTGGTACAGCCTTTGATATCACTGCTCGTAAGCAAGTTGAAGAAGAACTACGCTCTAGCAATGAACGTTTTCGACTAGCCGCCGCCGCAGTTAATGCTCTCATATATGAATGGGATGTAGCAAAAGGTAGAGTTACCAGAACGGAGGGATTGACGCGGATTTTAGGCTACTCTTTGGAAGAAGCAGTCTCAACCCTGGAATGGTGGCAAGAGAAAATCCATCCTGAAGATAAAGCACTTATGCTTGAGGAATTTCAGAAGTTGCCTATCCATCAAAATCGTTATGCTTTTGAATATCGCATCCGTCACAAGAATAATCAGTATTTATATGTTTTAGATCAAGGCGTAATCACCAGAGATGAAAATGGCCAGCCAGTGCGAGTAGTCGGCAGTACAACCGATATTAGCGATCGCAAACGTGCGGAAACAGAACGCAATCGACTATTGCAATTAGAAAAATTAGCCCGTGCGGAAGCAGAAGCCGCCAACCAAACGAAAGATGAGTTTGTGGCTATGGTATCTCATGATTTGCGATCGCCACTGAATGCAATTCTCGGCTGGTCACAATTGCTACGGACTCGCCAGCTTGATGAAACCACATTTACCCGTGCTTTAGAAACCATTGAACGCAATGCTCAATCACAGTCAAAGCTCTTGGAAGACTTACTGGATATGTCTCGTGTCCTCAGAGGTAAGTTACAGTTGGAATTTTGCCAAGTGGATTTAGCTGCTATTATCGGCGTAGCAATTGAGACTGCTTATCCCTCAGCAAAAGCCAAAAATATTCATTTAAAGTCTGTGATAGATGAATCAATTCCACTGATTCCTGGTGATATCAATCGCCTGTTACAAGTTTTAGGCAATCTACTTTCAAATGCGATTAAATTCACACCTCCAGAGGGACAGATCACAGTCCAACTATCATACACAGACTCTGAAGCTCACATCACAGTTACTGATACAGGTATTGGTATTAAGTCGGAATTTTTACCCTACGTTTTTGATCGCTACCGTCAAGCGGACTGCCAACATAAACAACATGGTTTGGGTTTAGGGTTAGCGATCGCCCGTTATCTCATAGAATTACACGGCGGGGCGATTCATGTCACTAGCCCTGGTGAAGGACAAGGCACTACTTTCACTATTAAATTACTTTTGTATAAATAATATTTGTGCAGGTTGGTAATGCCTAAAGCTCCCTACTCTCCTGCTGATGGAGTAATTGGTGATTTTTTCTTTGCCAATCCCCAATTCCTCACAAGTTCCTCAAATCTAATCAATATCATAAGTATAGCTGTTGACTGTTGACAGACTTGAAAGCCTTACCTTGTCAGGGTTTTATCTGAGCTTGATGTCCTAATCTATCTGGCTATGGCTATACAATCTAATGATAATGGCTTGTGAGTACAAGTTACTTAACTTGTAACAAATAGCTCATGCAATGCCCCATGAGAAAGTAAACTACTAACATAGCCGCAGCAGCTAGCGCCACCAATGTTCCTGCCAACATGAGAGAAAATTCCTTATGCTCTACAGCTTTCTCCATGAGGTGCAGTGACCACGCCACCAAGGCTACATCAAATAATAAAATAGGAATCAACATATTTTTTAATATTTATTAATACTTGTAAAATAATCTTAACATCCTTTTCGAGAACTGTACCCGACTTGTGGTAGACGTGATGTAAATTCCATGATGTCTTTAGAACTATGTGTATAAGCGGACTGGAACTTGACAGTCGCGCAGATAATTCTTAATCTCAGCTACACTGAGTTGACCATAATGTAGCAGCGATGCCAATAAAGCAGCTTCCGCTTTCCCTTCAGTTAAGGCAGTGTATATATGTTCACAGTTACCCGCACCGCCAGAAGCAATAACTGGTATTTCTACAGACTCAGCAATTGCCCGTGTTAACTCTAGATCGTAACCAGCTTGAGTACCATCAGCATCCATACTCGTTACCAATAGTTCTCCTGCACCACGTTTTTCTACCTCTTTCGCCCATGATAAGGCATCTAAACCAGTGTTTTCTCTACCACCACGCACGTAAACATCCCAGCCGGGATTACAAGGATCTACTCTACGTCTAGCATCAATCGCTACAACGATGCACTGGTTACCAAAGCAATCGCTTGCCCGATCAATCAATTCTGGGTCACGTACTGCCGCAGAGTTAATACTAACCTTGTCTGCTCCGGCGCGTAACAAAGCTTTAACATTTTCTAAGGATTGAATACCACCCCCTACAGTCAGGGGAATAAAGACCTGCTCGGCAGTCCGATAAACAACGTCAATGATAGTATCCCGGTCTTCATGAGTAGCCGTAATATCCAGAAACACTAACTCATCAGCCCCAGCATCGTTGTAAACCTTGGCCAGTTCTACCGGATCGCCCGCATCCTTAAGATCAACAAAGTTAACTCCTTTAACTACCCGTCCCGCCTTCACATCTAAACAAGGTAAGATTCTTTTAGATAACATAATGATTTTTTTACTCCTGGGTAATTGTCCGGAATTTAAATTTTAAATTGACCTGTGTATTTTCTCACCAAAATCTTCGCCACCATTTCTACTACCAGTATTACGGCGAAGAATTAACGTAAACAGTCCTAAACTTAGAGTTGCAAGCTGAATTATGGCGATCATCTCCTCAAAAAAACAGCCCCCAGAACCAAACGGACAACCAAACAAACGCCCGGAGTCAGCACCAGCCGCCCCCAAAGAGAAGGTTTTGCAACCTGAAGCTGCTATTGATGAGCAAGGTAAGCAAGAAGAAAGTATCAGACCACAAAGATTCGCCGACTACATCGGGCAGAAAGACCTGAAAGACGTGCTGGACATTGCCATCAAAGCAGCCAAGTCGCGGGGTGAAGTTTTGGATCACTTGCTACTGTATGGCCCGCCAGGATTGGGTAAAACAACAATGGCAATGATATTAGCTTCGGAAATGGGAGTCAATTATAAAATCACTAGTGCGCCTGCTTTAGAACGTCCCAGAGATATTGTTGGGCTACTAGTGAACCTCAAACCCGGTGATATTTTATTTATCGATGAAATCCATCGACTTTCGCGGATGACCGAAGAAATTCTCTATCCGGCAATGGAAGATTACCGCTTAGATATTACCGTGGGTAAAGGTTCCAGCGCCAGGATTCGGAGTATACCTTTGTCCAAGTTTACCTTAGTGGGGGCAACAACCCGCGTAGGTGCCTTAACTTCACCACTGCGCGATCGCTTCGGCTTAATTCAAAAACTGCGCTTTTACGAAGTTGACGAACTCAGTCAAATAGTCCTGCGGAGCGCTCAGTTACTCCAAACCCAAGTTACCGACGATGGAGCCACAGAAATCGCCCGTCGTTCACGGGGGACACCACGTATCGCCAATCGCTTACTGAAACGCGTCCGCGATTATGCACAGGTAAAATCCTGTACAGAAGTTAGCCAAAATATCGCCGCCGAAGCACTACAGCTATTTCAAGTAGACCCATGCGGACTCGATTGGACAGACCGCCGAATGCTTAGTGTGATTATCGAGCAGTTTAACGGTGGCCCCGTAGGTTTAGAAACAATCGCCGCCGCTACCGGAGAAGATACTCAAACAATAGAAGAAGTATACGAACCTTACTTGATGCAAATTGGCTATCTCAGTCGGACTCCCCGTGGCCGCACAGCCACGAAAGCTGCGTATAAACACATGGGCTTCACACCACCGAATGAGCAGCTATCTTTACTGTAGTGATTAGTCAACAGCCAACAGTCAACAGTCAACAGTCAACCCAGATAATGATTAAGTTAATTAGTGTTGTTCTCAGCTTATTAGTTTTGTTTGGCTGGGGTACACCAGTCATGGCACAATCTCCACAACCATCGATTACCCAGGAACAAATAGAACAAGGGGAAGAATGGAAAAATCAGGCATTTACTGCCACAAATAAAGGTGATTTTGTCACCGCAGAAAAGTATTGGACAAAAATTATTGATAATTTCCCTACTAATGCAGGGGCTTGGAGTAATCGCGGCAATTCGCGGGTAAGTCAGAATAAGTTACAAGCAGCGCTGACAGATTTTAACAAAGCTATAGAATTAGCCCCAAATGTTACTGACCCGTATTTAAATCGGGGTACAGCATTAGAAGGCTTGGGGAAATGGTCTGAAGCGATCGCAGATTATAATCATGTCCTAGAACTCGACCCCAACGATGCAATGGGCTATAACAATCGGGGTAATGCTAAAGCAGGTTTAGGGAAATGGTCTGAAGCGATCGCTGATTACAAAAAATCCTTTGAAATTGCCCCCAACTTTGCCTTCGCCCGTGCTAACTACGCCATTGCCCTTTATGAAACTGGGCAAAAAGATGAGGCAATCCGGGAAATGCGTAATATCGTTCGTAAATACCCCAACTTCGCAGATGTCCGCGCCGCCCTAACAGCTATCTACTGGGTAAACGGACAAAAAGGTGAAGCCGAAAGCAACTGGGTTGCGGCTTATGGTTTAGATACCCGGTATAAAGATATGAACTGGGTAAAAAACATCCGTCGCTGGCCGCCTAGTATGGTGTCAGCCTTAGATAAGTTTTTGCAAATAAAATAAGATATGTTTACGAATGGACGTAACTGGATTCGAACCAGTGACCTCTACGATGTCAACGTAGCGCTCTAACCAACTGAGCTATACGTCCTCAACCACACGATTTATAACATTAACACACATTTCCTGTAAAAGCAAAGTTTTATTGTTTCAGTCGCTTCTGTGCCAAAGCCATTAGTCTTTGCCCTTCCGGGTAGGCGGTTGTTCCAGGCTTGATAGTGTTGAGCTGATTGATAATCCCTTGTATTTGACCTTGGAACTGTTGCGGGTCGGTGGGAGGGTTAGCAATCAAGCTTTGGATTTGCTCATTAGCTTGTTTCAGTGATGATTGTGACTCTGCTTCAGCTTGCAGTCGAGTTTCGATAATTCCTAAGTTGGTTTGGTAATTTGCTAATAACTTCTGCGCTTCCACATAACCTGGTTCTTCTACACGCACATTTTCTAATTGCTCAATTGCTGTTGACCACAGTTTAGCAATTTGCTTCCATTTTGTTTCTGTATGTGGTGGGTTTTGGGAGGCTTGAGCCGCAGCCAAGGCGAATTGTTTGGCTCCCTCAATTAATTTGCCACTTTTAGGATCAACAATGCCCTGAATTTTGCCTTGGTAAATTGCCAATAACTTTTGTGCTTCCAAGTATCTAGGGTTTTCTAAGGGAACTTGGTTGATGCGGTTCATGGCTTGTTGCCATAATTCCGAGGCTGTTTGTGGCTGTGTTTGCTTGATTTTTTCGGCGGCGAGATCAAATTCTTGAGCCGCGACAATGAAACTACCAATTCGAGCGTTTTCAAAATCCCGTTTGTAGGCTCTTAGCTTCGCTTTTGCGGTTTTTGCAGCTAATGTTTGTGCGGGAATTTCTTCTAACTGGTCGATTCCTGCTTGCCAAGAGGCGATCGCCTGTTCTCTATCTTTGCTATTAGTAGCTTGTTCATATTGTTTTTTCGCCAATTCTATCGCTAGTTCACCTTGACTAAGTGGTGTTAAAGCGTTCTTATCTTGAAAAACAACAGCACTAATTCGCGCTGTCCGTTGACGAGCTGTTTCAAACTCATCTAAGGTGAATCGCCAACTGCAACCAAACAAATTACAGTAAGCCTGGGGATAATATCCCAAAAACCAAACTGGTAGATTATCTAGATGTTTTTGTGCTTCTTGAACCTTTTTTGCGCCCTCCTCAATATCAAATGAACTAGTAGCTTTATTAATTAACTGGTCAGCTTGCTCTAGATTTTGAATTACTCCCCGATAGTGATAATCCATACTCATATAGCTGGGTAACAGTAGGATTGGTACTGTTCTCGCTACAGGCCAGCGAATCATGGGATAAGGTAAATTCACCACCCAGACAATCCCCGCCGAACTACCCACGAGAATTACTGTCCATTTGATTTTGGTAAAAAGTCCAGGTGCTTGATTAGCTTTTGCAGCTTGCTTGAGGACTTTCTCACTGAATTGTGGATATATGTCCAAAACTGTATCCCGTAGCTCATCTATCTGAGCAGGAGAACCTTTTTCTAAACGCAATTTCTCTAATCGTTTAATTACTATTTCCCGTTCAATCTTACTAACTTGGTCATTACCACTACATTTTTCCACTTCTGCCAACAATAACTTCCAGGCTCTTTGATTGAGGCGATACATAGAGATAAAATATAACTTATGATACTAGTATTCCCATCATCACCAAAAAAACTTAACTGGCAGAAATACAACAACGTGCCATAAGGTCAATAATCTACGGTGCTGAATTTTTACTAATGACTAATGACCGAAAAATCTATTGTTAAAATTTATAAGTAGCATAAGAAAATACTTATTATCTCAAATGCCAACTGCTTTAATTACGGGTGCTTCTGGCGGTATAGGTAAAGCCTTTGCTCAAGAATTAGCTGCACGCCAGACCAATCTTGTACTTGTAGCGCGATCGCAAGATAAGTTACATCAATTAGCTCAAGAATTACAACAGCAACACAAAATTCAAGTAGATGTAATCGCTAAAGACTTAACACAAACAGATGCAGTCGCGGATGTATTTGATATAACGAAAAGCAAAGGATTGACGATTGATTGTTTAATTAACAATGCTGGGTTCGGCGATTATGGTGACTTTGCCGAAAGCGATCGCACAAGACAAATTAAAATTGTCCAGTTAAACGTTTTAGCATTGGTAGATTTAACTCATAGATTCTTGCCCTTAATGCGTCAAAACCGTTCGGGAAGCATTATTAACGTCGCGTCTATTGCAGGCTTTCAACCGATACCTTATCTTTCAGTGTATGCCGCAAGTAAGGCTTTTATTGTCAGTTTTAGTGAAGCTTTATGGGCAGAAAATCGCCAATATGGTGTTCGTGTTTTAGTTACTTGTCCAGGGCCAACGGAAACTGACTTTTTTACCGAGGCTAATTTTCCCCAAGCTTTGGCGGAAACCACAAATAAGGTAATGAGTTCTGAAGAAGTTGTCTTGAAATCACTCAAAGCCCTGGAAAACTGGGAACCAACGGTAATTATTAGTGATACTAGTACCCAACTTAGAAGCAATGTGGCTCGACTTGTGCCACGCAAAACTTTGCTTAGTCTTTTAGCTAAACACTTTAAAGCTTAGTTGTCAGGTACTTCCAGATAAAAAAATATCCAAAATGTGGGGTGCGTCAGTGTGAATAATTTCTGAGTATAGTTAGGTTCTATCGCACTGACGCACCCTACCAAACCATCAATTTCGGCTAATTTATTTTTTGATGTTCACTTATCAGTCAACTGTCAACTGTCAACTTACATATACCTAGTCAGTTGGACACGATAACGTTCTTTTTTCGTTACGGCAATTTCTCCAACTTCTAAGCGTCCTTTACCGCGAATGGCGATTAAGTCACCCGATTTTACTTGGGAACTGGCTTGGGTGACTTCTTTCCAATTGACACGGACATCACCAGAGTCAATCAAGTCTACCATTTTACTGCGAGACATCCCAAAACCAGCCGAGGCGATCGCATCTAACCGCAAAGAAGCTTCCACTGTCGTCAATTCTTTCTTCTTTGGTTCCCGAACTTTTAACTCAGCTAGCTCAATAGGTTGGGTTTTCACAGGAACAGAACGCACCTGATTAAGATGAATTTGCAAAAATTCTGCTAACTCTGGAACAACGATGGCTTGCGCTCCCCGTTCACCCAGAACAATAATATCGCCAGTTTTCTCCCTGACAATTCCTGTTCCCAGCATTGCGCCTAAAAAATCGCGGTGAGTCGCCGAGTCAAATAGGAAATTACCAGCGATTTCTAGCACCACAAGGCTAACTTGAGATTGATCTAAGGGTAACTCAGCACGGGCGATCGCTAATCTTTGGCGTTCTGCTTGCGGATATCCACCCCAAGCCACCAACTGCACGTCTGTTAACCGACTAAAGACCCGTTGAATCTCTGCTAACTCTGGCGGAGACAAAAAATCTGTCACAACCACTTCCCAAGTCTTAATAGCTTGCTCTGCTTGATCAATTACACGAGCTACACTATCTCGATTTTCCACACCCTTTAAAAGTTCTTCTCGTGGCAACATTTTTATATAGTCAGTTGTCGGTTGTCAGTTGTCAGTTGTTATTTTCCGATACTTACCTCATCCCCAGTCCCCAGTCCAAGGAAAAAGTCAAAAGGCAAAAGTCAAAAGAAAAATATCTTTTACCTTTTTACTTTTTACTTTCTTGTCCCCAACTCCTCACACAGGACTTGTATCAGCATAACCTTGGATATTTTCTGGCTCGAACTGGCGTAATATTCGGGTTGCTTGGCGAGACAGCGTTTCCGAGCCTTGAACTACAATCAAGTATTTACCGGCATCTAAGCGATTGCGGTAAGGTAAAGCATCACCACCACCAATAATTAAGCCTACTCCTCCACCAACAAATACACTACCCATAGCACCACTAGCAGCGCCTAAAATGCCGCCTACAACGTGATTACCAATTTCACCCGCCCAGGCGAAGGTATCCAAACCAGTGATGTAGCTAAAGGTAAAACCGGCAAAAAAGCCGAATGGTACTAACCAATATGCCATTAGCTTCACTTGCTTTTTAGCTTGGAGATTGGGATCAATCAAGCCAAACTCATCAGCAGTTTTATACCCTCTACCCAAGATAGTGCTATTAATACCTTCTCGTTCTAAGGCTAAGTAAGCAGCTTCTGCTTGGATGCGATCTGGTAATACGGCTACAAGGTAATTCATTGATAGAAAAATTTGTCTGATAAAAATTTTGCCCTAATTAACAGGGTATCAGTCATTGTTCCATCAATGCAGGCAATGAGGAGATGAGGGAGGGGAGCAGGGCAGGTTTGACAAGTGTAGGTTTTTTACAACAGTGTGAGTAGTTATTCACTATCGACAGAAAATAAAAAACAATGAATACAACCAAAAAAATCGCTGTAATTACTGGTGGAAACCGTGGTTTGGGTTTTGAAGCCTCCCGCCAATTGGCTAAAAAGGGATATCAGGTAGTTCTCACTAGTCGGGATGAAGCTAAAGGAAAAGCTGCGGCTGAAAAATTACAAGCTGAGGGTTTAGATGTGATTGCTTATCCTCTTGATGTCACAAGTGAGAAAAGTAGTCAGCAGTTAGCTACATTTATCTGTGATGAGTTTGGCAAAGTCGATATTTTAATTAACAATGCAGCCATATATATTGATTCTCAAACTGGTAATAACAGCATTTTTCACACAAAAATAGAGACTTTACAGCAAACAATAGATACAAATGTTTATGGAATTTTACGAGTAACTCAGGCATTAATACCCTTAATGCAAAAACAAAACTATGGTCGAATTGTCAATGTTTCTTCCGGTGCTGGACAGTTAACTGATATGGGTTCAGGTATACCCGCATATCGCATTTCCAAAACAGCCTTAAATGCACTGACGCGAATTTTTGCCAGTGAATTAAAAGGGACGAATATTCTAGTTAATTCTGTTTGTCCTGGTTGGGTGAAAACTGATATGGGTGGGCAAGATGCACCACGAACCCCTGAAGAAGGAGTTGATACAATCGTCTGGCTGGCAACTCTTCCTGATGGTGGTGCGTCTGGTGGTTTCTTCCGCGATCGCCAACAAATAGATTGGTAATAAAATATTAGGAATTAAATATGATTATTAAATATATTTAAGTATTTCTAGGTTGTCCAATGCCGATAACTTTATCTATTGGCATGATTGATAGATCCCATAAATCCCCGATTATCTGTAAGTCTTAATACAGTGGGGATCATGCTTCTGAGAGACTCTAAAAACTAAATGAAAATGTGTGTCTTGATACAATACTTTTAAGATGACTGTTATATGCTTTCTAAGCCCTTTACTTTTACCCTAATTGCGGAATTTTCCGCTTAATCAACACCAGAGTGTTGGGAATTATGACTAACTAAGTGCAGTTTGAGCTATTAACAGCAAGGATTGTGAAGTGAGTTAGGTCTTTTCCTCCGCCCTGGTGATTTATTTATTTGGGCTGGAGAGAAAATATAACAGCACTTTTTTGACGCAGATAAACGAAAAGCTAGCCACTCACATTACAATCAATGTGCTGGAGTTACAATTTTGATAGTTTTCTCGTCCTGTGCTTACCTCCGTGTTACCAAAAATCAATGTACTAAAGCAACCTACCAGTGAAGCTTGGATAGAACAAGCGATCGCTAACTTAGATATCATCTTGCTTGACCACTCCCACTGCGAACGCAAAGCGGCGGGTGTAGCCTTAAATTTTATGTTTCGCTATCCATCTAATACCAAAATGGTCAGGGAATTAACAGCGATCGCCCGTGAAGAATTAGAACATTTTGAACTGGTAAATCAGTGGCTAGAACGCCGCAATATACCCCTAGCACCCTTACCCCCGCCTCCCTATGGCGCTGGCTTAAAAGCGGCTGCACGTACCAACGAACCAGAACGCTTTTTAGATTCCTTACTCGTGACTGGTTTAATCGAAGCAAGAAGTCACGAACGCTTAGGCTTATTAGCTACACACTGTCCCGAACCAGAACTAGCCAAGTTTTATAAAGGTTTGATGGCATCTGAGGCACGACACTTTGGTACATATTGGGTTTTAGCGGATACTTACTTTGACCGGGAAATTGTTAGTCAAAGGCTCGATGAATTAGCTATTGTTGAAAGTGAGTTACTAGAAAATTTACACCCAGAACCTAGAATTCATAGTTAGTATAATCACTCATAAATATGCAGATACAGTTAACACATATCAGGTTGCTTGTCTCCAACTACAGAGATTGTTTTTTGTTCTATCGGGATGCACTCGGATTTTTCATCGATTGGGGCGATGAAAATAGTGGTTATGCTGAGTTACATACCGGCGACTATATCAAGTTAGCTTTGTTCAGAAAAGAATTAATGGCGGAAGCCGTTCCCAGCGCTTATCAACCTTCAGCAATTGAATGTCAGAACAAAGTAGCTTTGGTTTTCGCTGTAGATAACGTAGATGAGTTTTATTATCATCTCAAAGACCACAACGCCATCATTGTGACTCAGCCTCTGAACCGTCCAGAATGGGGTTTAAGAACAGCACATTTCCGAGATCCTGATGGTAATTTAATTGAAATTTTTAGCAATATGAGTAATGTTAATTAACATTATTAATTAAAGAGTGGTAATGGGTAATTGGTAGTTGCTAATCATGTCTGATTAAGAACTGCCGCTTATCCATTTACCAAATTTTAAGACTCTATAATCAATTCAAGATACTAAGATACGAGGACAAATAGTTTCTTGTATTTCCTTACCTAATGTTTGTTCAGCTAACCTTAGCTCATAATTCTTTTGAAGATTTAACCAGAATTCTCCACCAGTTCCAAAATATTGTCCTAATCGCAAAGCTGTATCGGCTGTTATCCCTCGTCTGCCATTAATGATTTCAGTAATTCTGTTTTTGGGAACATGGAGAACACGCGCTAAATCACTTGCAGTCATAGCGAGTTCAGTAATTTCGTCAGCAAGAATTTCTCCGGGGTGGATTGGTGGGCGTGCCATTTATCTCTCCTTCAGTGATAATCTGTAATCTCTATGTTGAAGGGCTTAAGAAAATCATCAGGCCAGTTAAAACAAATTCTCCACTGCTCATTAATTCGGATACTGTACTGACCTTTTCTATCGCCTCCTAATGACTCAAAACGATTACTTGGTAGTTGTATTAGCGCTTCCTTGTTAGGGGCTGCATCTATAATATCTAATCGCTTTTGTGCTTGTCTCTCAAAAGATTGAAACTCTTTAACCCTTTCTCCTAAAGCAAATTTCTCCGTTCTTTTATCTTTATATTTAGGGTATTAATCTGATGGAGACATACTTAAATGGTCATGGAATCGTAGTTATGCGTTACGTAACCCATAAAAATATTAGCACAAAAAATTAATCCGATCGCCTCTATCGTCATAATCTCAAGAACTCTTGTGTTGCATAGATAAAATCCGTGCGCTGCAAGCTTTACCTGAGTTAAAATCAACAGGAGAAGCTATATGCTGGGTAAATTGGGAATAGATCCAGAAGACTTTTCTGTAAAAACCTGACCCACAAACGGTAATGAACAGCTACTATCAAGACTTCTTAATTCGTAACTGGCAAAAAGGCGATCGCACTAAAGCCGCCGCAGTCATCAGTTACGTATTATCAGAATACGGTTTAGGTTGGGAACCCAAAGGTGCAGACCGCGATGTGTTGCAAGTAGAAGAATGTTACTTAGCAACCGGAGGCGAGTTTTGGGTAATTGAACACCAAAGCCAAATAGTAGGTACTGGGGCATATTACCCTGTAAATCGCGGGGAAAAGGCTGTAGAAATCAGGAAAATGTATCTTTTACCCAGTGTTAGGGGTTTAGGATTGGGGAAATATTTGTTACAACAGTTAGAAGCAGCGATCGCCTCTCGTGGTTTTCAAGAAATTTGGATTGAAACAGCCAGCGTTTTGGTAGAAGCAGTCAAGCTATATGAAAATCACGGCTACCAACCAGCCACGGAAGTGGAAACAGCGCGGTGCGATCGCGTTTATGTCAAATTCCTCAAGTAGCTTTAAATGCCAACATGGAGTCGCCACTTTCAAGGTCTGCTTGACCTGTTTTTGCAATCTAACTGTCCTCTGTGTCAAAGACCTACATCTACTGAATTGTGTCCTAACTGTACCAGACAGTTACAAAAATGCCGTCACACACACCCTGATGCGTTGTGGAAACAGCCAATACCGGTATTTAGCTGGGGTTTGTATGGTGGTACGCTCAAACGAGCGATCGCACTGATGAAGTACGACAATCAACCCGAAATTGCCCGTCTTTTGGGACAATGGCTAGGAGAAACTTGGTTGTTACATTCTCTTCATCAAACAACACAAATTGTAGTTGTACCAATCCCACTCCACCCCAGTAAGCAAAAACAAAGAGGATACAATCAAGCAGCCTTAATTGCCCAAAGCTTTTGCCAAACAACTGGATTAAAATTGAAACTAAATGGTTTGGCGAGAGTGCGCGAGACAACAGCGCAGTTTGGTTTATCAGTCTCTGAACGAGAAAACAACTTGGCTGAAGCTTTTGCAATTGGTCAAGATTTTCGTCATAGCTGCCCAAAAGCCCCAGTATTGTTAATAGATGATATTTACACCACTGGTGCTACTGTTAAATCTGCCGTGCAGATACTGCGTCAAAATGAAATCACTGTCTTGGGGTTAGCAGCTACAGCCAGTGCTGCAAAAGATAGATACATCAAAAATTAATGGCAAGCTATCTCTGGGAAATCTATAATTAACCAAACCACCCAATTGTTGTGGGAACATCACTTACAATGATCAGTAAATTTCTGACTAAAAATTTCACAAGAATAAATATATTTCCCGCTACCTTAATGGTAATTGCCATCAGTACAACAGCAGCATTTGCTCAGAGTAAGTTGTACAGTCCTATCCTGTTGACTGATTTTAAAGAACTTTCTGATGCACTTTCAGATAAAGACATTCCCACTGGTCAGGGTGGATTTGCCCGTGACTATGCGGTGAAGCTGAATAAGGGGGATAATCTAGCAGTTGATTTATCTTCAGAAAGTTTTGACAGTATCATCACACTACTTGCACCCGATGGCTCAACGCTAGCAGAAAATGATGATGGCCCCGATGGCACTAGTAATTCTCTACTGTTTACCCGCATCAATGAAACAGGGACTTTTATTATTCGTGTTCGGTCTTTTGGCGAAACTGGGGTTGGGCCTTTTAAACTCAAGGTGACCAAGTTACAACCAATGAAATAAATAGCAAAATCATACTAATTTGTAATTCAGAAAGATTGGTATGAGGTGTTAATTGCAGATGTTACATCAAAAAGGCTCAAGCATTCTTGCTTGAGCCGATATTAGTAATAAGTTCTGTTCAAAAGGAGCATTAAAATTTTAGGGGGTTAGGAGGTAGAAATAACTACTTCTTCATTCCCGGTTCTCCAGTTCAAATCTATATTTTCTTAATAGCGGTTACGGAAGTTGTTGTTGCTGCGATTGCCGCCAAAGGAACCCCTAGAACCGCCTCTGTCTTCTCTGGGTTTAGCCTTATTTACTTTAAGGTCACGTCCCATCCACTCAGCACCGTCAAGCGCTTCAATTGCTGCTGTTTCTTCTGCATCACTACTCATTTCCACGAAGCCAAAGCCGCGTACACGGCCGGTTTCACGGTCTACAGGTAGCTGAACCCGCTTTACAGAACCATATTCTGCAAATACGGCGTTCAAGCTTTCTTCTGTAACGTCGTAAGAAAGATTACCAACATAAATAGACATATTATTGTCTCCAAAATCAGAAGTGTCTAGGGATTGAGATTTCGGAGAAATGTCTGTAAATACCAAAAGGGAAAAGCCTGTCAATACTCAAAACAAACGCGGTCGCCGAATAAATTCTCATCTCCTAGTATGACATAGCAACACAAAATCAGGGAAAGTTGGCAGAAAAATTTTAAATAGCTTCGATAACTAGGCGATCGTTGAGAGATTGGATCGGACGTGCATTTTCAGGAAACATTTGACTAAACTGAGCTATCTGTGCAGGAGAGGCTTCGATAGGAGTTGCCATCACGCACCAGAGAACATTTTCTGAACAGGGTGGGGTTGTCAGAGAGCCAGAATAAGTAAAAAATCTGCGTTGTGCTGGGAGAAATTGGGAAACATCTATATTTATATCCGCTATTTGCTTTTCTGTTCCTTGCTTTTGAGGTATGGCATCCCAGATAATTTGCAGCGTGGGGTTAAATGCTCCTGCTTGCAAGAAAATACCCATAACGGCTAAGTCACCAGATTTACTCCGGTGAACTAAATGGAGTTCCATATCATATAATTTTCCATCAACTCGGTGTTCGCTGAAGTGATGAAAGTGGAACTGAAGTAGCTCAAATTTTTGGTGAGCATACTTAAGATAACTGCCTGGTGGATAGTTGACTTGGACGGTTTTACCGTTGTTTATTAGGTGTAATGCCGTTGGCTGATAATTGAAGACTAACAAATCTTGACTGCTGCTGTGGACATCTTTCACATTTGCAATCTGCAAATCAATCGGCGTTTGTTTTCTGCCTATTTGGCAGAGTGCAAAGTCAGGGGAAAGCTCACCCCAATGCTCTGGGCCTACTTTACCGATATATCCCCAGTTTACCGTTGTTGCCCTAGCTGGAGATGTGACACAACTGGAAAATGAGGTTCCTAAGACACTCATACCCAATAATTTCAGTAGTTGCCTTCGATGTAAAGTACTACTCATTTTCCTGCGGTTGAAACATACTGTGATATTAAACTAAACGTTGCAAGCGACTGAGACGTTCTGAATAATTTCTCAGGACATTGAGTGCAAACATTGGTGTTTCTTGGACAGCGAATAAGAATCTTTTCTCATCTAAGTAAGCTAGTTGACAATCAGTTTGAGCGATCGCTGTATAATTCCGATGATTCACTCCTACTAATATACCTGTACCAAATATCTCCCCAGCCTCTATTGTTTCTACAACCTTACTATTGATCAATAAATCAACAGTTCCTTCTACAATACCGTACATATAATCACCAACTTGTCCTTCTTCAAAGATGACCTGACCTGCTGAAAACACTTGAGGATTCGGCTGCTTTTGAAAGATGGCGATCGTCAAAACAGGACTTAACATAAGCACAAACCTAGATTTTTTAGTTTTAGCTCCAGCCTTTGGACAGGCAATATCAGAGCAGGAAAAATTATACTACTTTCCGTTGAGACATCAGCCCCAAAATATGTTTATTAGTATCTAAATTCAATATTTATGCTGTATAAAAATTGATAAGTACTGAAAAAGGTTTGTGGCAATTTGGCAGTCAAAAGACTTTAAACGCTGTTATTTTTTATATATGCAAGGAGTGTAGCAGAAGTTAGCCCAATCTAACAGTTAGGCTGACTTCTGCGCCTTTACTAACATTAATCAACTAGAAATTTTAATATTTTTTATTGTGGGTCGCAGCGAATTTCAATCATGAAGCCGTCGGGGTCGTAGAAGTAAACGCCTCTACCAGTAGGACGAGTGACGGGGCCATGAGCGATCGCAATTTGATTTTCTCGCACAACTGCCACCGCTTGCTCAAATAACCCAGGATCAATATCAAATGCTAGATGGTAGGCTCTAGTAAAACTTTGTTCTGGGTCTGGGTTTGGTGGTGTTAAGTCAGGTGTCCAAAATAAGTCTAGAATTGTACCGTCGGGGGTAGCGAAGTTAGCAACTTTTCCACTGGCGACAAGTTCCACCAAAGTGGCTGGTACCTCATCGCCTGTAAGTTCATGTAATCCCAGGATAGTACCGTAAAAATAGCGAGAAGCCTGCATATCTTTAACATTCAGGGCAATGTGATGCACTCTACGCAGATTACCCGGTGAAAGTACACTGTTTAGGGATTGAGGAGTAGTTACCATAGCAGCAGAAATTTCCCTACATAGATGGAAGTGTAACTATATTTTGAGAGTTTATTATCCATGATAAAAAACAATCATGGCTTTTGATTATTCTTTAGACTATAAAAATCTCGACTTTCGCCAACATCCTGAACTCTATCGAGTTGGCAAAGGTGAACAGGGTGTACTTTTAGTTGAGCCATATAAATCAGAAATTCTTCCCTACTGGCGATTTAAAACACCTGATATTGCTAGGGAATCGAGTGAAAAAATCTACGCAATTTTTATTGATTATCTAGACGCAGATGATTTTGTTGGTGCGGATATGGCTAGGAAGTTCTTGCAAATGGGATATACGCGATCGCGTCGTTATGCTAATCATAAAAGTGGGAGGAAATATAAGCAAAATTCAGAAAACACGCATGATAAAAAAGAAATTTTACCCTACGATGTAGACCCTATTAAAGCTGAGTCCGCAGCAATATTTAAAACTAAGTGGCTAGCAGCAAAAACAAATGAGAAATATATCCAGCTTTTAGCCAAACATAAACAAATATACGAAATAACTTAGTTTTTTCTATTGATAAGTAAGAGAATTATAACCTCTGTATTTTTTGGTTTAAAATTAGTTTTTCTACCACAAAGCTAAAGAAATACAAAGAAGACAATATTCTTTCTTATTGTAACAAAACTGTGTTTAATGGCTAAACTAATTATGTCTACGCAACGGCTCGGCAGACAGTTGATGGACTGGTTGCTCGAAGAAGACAGACGAGAAAAAGAAGGCCCTTATCGTAAGGAAGAAGCTCACCGCAAGCATTCCTGGTGGCGAGTCATGTGTTTGACTGGTGTAGATTATTTTTCTACCCTTGGTTATCAACCAGGTATTGCGGCACTAGCAGCCGGCGCTCTTTCTCCGATAGCGACGCTGATCTTAGTTCTGCTGACACTTTTTGGCGCATTACCAATCTATCGGCGCATTGCTAGCAAAAGTCCACATGGTGAAGGGTCTATTGCCATATTGGAGCATTTGCTTTCTTGGTGGCAAGGCAAATTACTCGTATTGTGCCTGCTCGGTTTTGTGGCGACAGACTTCATTATCACGATTACTCTTTCGGCGGCTGATGCTACAGCCCATATCATCGAAAATCCCCTTGTTCCGAATCTATTTCATAATCAAAGCATTCCCATCACTCTTGTACTAGTAGCATTACTAGGGGCAGTTTTTCTGAGAGGTTTTCGAGAAGCAATCGGTATAGCCGTCGTTTTGGTGAGCGTATATCTGCTGTTAAATTTAATTGTCATTGGCGTTGGCTTATATCAAGTTCTTATTTACCCATCAGCGATCGCTAATTGGCAAACGGCAATTTTTGCCCGTCACTCAAATTTTTTCGTCGTCATCGGCCTATCTATGTTGTTATTCCCCAGATTGGCACTGGGTTTATCAGGCTTTGAGACTGGTGTTACCGTTATGCCTCTGGTACAAGGTAGTAGCAGTGATACACCCCAACACCCTACAGGACGTATCCGCAATACCCGCAAGTTACTAACGGCGGCGGCGGTAATCATGAGTTTCTTTTTGCTTACCAGCAGCTTTGTCACAACTTTGTTGATTCCCGCAGCCGAATTTGCTACAGGCGGTAAAGCTAATGGACGCGCCTTAGCTTATCTAGCACATCTATATTTAGGTAATAGCTTTGGCACAATTTATGACCTCAGCACAATTTCCATTTTGTGGTTTGCTGGTGCATCCGCAATGGCGGGACTACTAAATATTGTGCCTCGCTACCTGCCACGTTACGGTATGGCTCCCAATTGGGCATTAGCAGCACGACCTTTAGTTTTAGTCTATACAGCGATCGCCTTTGTTGTCACAATTATCTTTCGCGCCAATGTGGAAGCCCAGGGGGGAGCTTACGCCACAGGTGTATTAGTTTTAATCAGTTCCGCCGCCTTTGCTGTCACTCTTTCTGCCCACCGTCAAAGATCCACAAAGGGCAAATTTATCTTCGGCAGCATTACCTTAGTATTTATATATACGACTATCGTCAATATTATTGAAAGGCCAGAGGGTATTAGAATCGCTGGTTTCTTCATCAGCGCCATCATTTTTACTTCCCTAGTTTCCCGCGTTTGGCGGTCAACCGAATTGCGAGTAGAGCAAATCGAAGTTGACGAACTGGCTCATCAATATATTGTTGAAGAAAGTCAAGGTGCAATCCGCCTCATTGCCAATCGATTAAATGATGGCGATGAGCAAGAGTATTTCCTCAAAGAGACAGAGGTACGTGAAGACAATCACATTCCACCCACTGATCCCATCCTGTTCTTAGAAATTATCGTCTCCGACGCTTCAGATTTCGCCGATGTCATCAAAGTCAAAGGTGTACAAGTCGGAGCGTACCGCATCCTCCGGGCAGAAAGTGCAGCCGTACCCAACGCCATTGCAGCTCTACTTCTATATATACGTGACCAAACAGATAAAATTCCTCATGCTTATTTCGGCTGGGTAGAAGGAAACCCCATCCAATATTTGCTGCGTTTTATCCTGTTTGGTGAAGGTGATATTGCTGTAGTCACCCGTGAAGTGTTGCGTCGCGCTGAAAAGAATCCCCACAGACGACCAGCCATTCATGTTGGTGGTTAAAAAGATAAGGGTGTAAGGGTGTGAGGGTGTAAGAATTTTTAACCCCTATAACCCCTATACCCCTATACCCCTATTTCCAAATTCCTGGGAACCGTCTCCAGTTGAGTAACCGTCATAGGCGTGAAGAAAAGAACCATCAGGAGTAATGTGTGATGAGTTTCTAATTTCCTTGTCTCCCCGAAAAGCAAATCTTGCTCCCGTATGCTTACCCTTTTCATTCTGGTGTAACGTGGTTAACAATAGGTTGAACATATTTTAAGGGATTCAACCTTATGCCTAGAACTCCAAACGAATACGCTGTACACATGATGCTGGAAAGTGGTCATCGAGAAGAAGTACGGTTTCCCACTATTCAGGAATTCCAAAAATGGTATAGTGGCGAACTAGTACCCAAATCTGGTTCTAGCGACTTTATTAGCGTACCCATCAAGAATATTCAAGGGGAGTATATGGTTGTGCGCCCTTCCCGGATTGTAGCGATCCGAGTAGAACCTGTTTTTAGTTCTAGTGTTGAAAGATTCAACTAAATGATAAGAAAAACCCTTGCTTTGTTTTCCTTGAGTCTGGGAATTGCTTTGGTAAATCCGATCGCAGTAGCCCAGGTGATTGATGTCCCGTCACCACTCCCTAGCAATCCTCAACTACCGTCGCCTGTAACTCGAACTCCCCTGAAACTTGTAGAAATTGGTAACAACTGTGTTACCCAAAATCCTTGTTTGGGTTTCGATGAGCAAATTTTTGGTGTAGGTAGAGCCAGTGACCGCAAAGCGCTATTAGCAGCCATAGACAACAGTTTGCGTTACTTACAAACGAATACCGCCAAACGAATTTATCAGAATTATCCAGTCAGAGGAATTACTCTGAGTCGTGTACGGCGGAGTTTGTTACGTTTCCGTCAATTAGTTGTCAATTCTAGAACTCCCGCCCAGTTGCAAGCTGCGGTGCGACGAGAGTTTGCTTTTTACCAGTCTGTAGGTAATGACGGCAAGGGTACTGTTAAGTTTACTTCCTACTATCAACCAGTTTATAGAGCTAGTCGTGTCAGAACTTCTGTATATAAATATCCTCTATATCGCTTACCATCTAACTTCAGGCAATGGTCTAAACCACACCCAACAAGATTAGAACTGGAAGGTGAAGACGGTTTACAAGGGCATACAGGTCTATTGCGTGGCTCAGAATTGCTCTGGTTTAGCGATCGCCTAGATGCGTACTTGGTACAAATTCAAGGTTCTGCCCAAATTCAGTTAACTAATGGACAGCGAACGGCGATCGGCTATGCAGGCGGAACCGATTACCCTTGGACTAGTATTGGGCGAGAACTGGCCAAAGATGGCAAACTTCCCTTATCGGGGATGACACTACCAAAAATGATCAGTTTCTTCCGCCAACAACCAGAGGAGTTAAATAACTACTTACCACGTTGGGAAAGATTTGTTTTCTTCCAAGAAACTGGTAGTAGGCCAGCTACTGGTAGTATCAATGTACCAGTAACAGCAGAACGTTCCATTGCCACAGACAAATCTTTAATGCCTCCGGGCGCACTAGCACTTGTTCATACTTCTATTCCCTTTCCCGTAGCTGGCGGAAGAATGGAGTATCGCACTGTCAGCCGCTATGTATTAGATCAAGATACCGGTAATGCCATCAAAGGCCCAGGAAGAGTAGATTACTTCATGGGAACTGGGAAACAAGCAGGCGATCGCGCAGGTGTTACAGGTGGTCATGGTTCACTCTATTATTTGTTGTTGAGGAAATAGACCAAAAAACAGGGAGTAGGGGAACAACTCAACACTCACAATTCCCTACTCCCCATTTTCCATTCTCCACTTTCACACATTCAAATAGATGTAAGCCCAACTGCTGAGAAAGTTCTTCACACACCTTCACTCCTCGCACACTGTTACCTCGAATATCTAAAGGTGGAGAAAACACAGCAATTCCCATCTGATTGGGGACAACTGCCATAATGCCCCCACAAACACCGCTTTTTGCCGGAATACCGACTTTATAAGCCCACTCTCCCGCAAAGTTGTACATCCCACAGGTGTACATAACGCTGAGGATATCTTTTATATATCTACTATTTACCGCTTGTTCTCCTGTGACTGGGTTCACCCCCCTGTTTGCCAAGGTAGCAGCCATCACGGCCAGGTCGTGACAGTTAACCATCACAGCACATTGCTGAAAATATAGGTCTAATGCTTCTTCTATATTTCTATCTATCATGCCAAAGTTGAGCATGAGATGTGCCATCGCCCGATTACGGTGTCCTGTACTGCGTTCGGAAGTAAATACGGAAATATCAACGAACACATCATGGCCGATGTATCGGCGAAACATTTCCAGCACTCGATTTAGGCGTTCTGTTGCCCCAGCACCTTTGATTAAACTAGTGGTGGCGATCGCCCCAGCATTTACCATTGGGTTATAAGGCCGCTTCGACTGCTCATCTAAAATAATCGAGTTAAATGCTTCACCTGTTGGTTCTACACCAACCCTAGTTAACACATAATCCCGTCCATGATCTTCTAACGCTAGTCCGTAGGCGAAAACTTTAGAAATAGACTGGATAGTAAATAGTTGTTGATAATCTCCTACCTGATAAACCTGACCGTCCACTGTAACGATGGAAATACTAAACAGGTCTGGATTAACTTTAGCCAGTTCTGGTATGTAGTTCGCTACTATCCCTTCTTTGAGTGACTTGTATTTAGAATGCAAATCGTTAATCACCGTTAATAGGGGAGAGGGACGTATTTCTAAATCTCCTTGATTGGCTTGATCGCTCATCAGCTAATAGCTTGCTCTCAAAAATTGCGTTTTATTAAGTAATTTGGGGCTTTTGGAGTAAAAGTTATATTTTATACATTAATAAAATTTTCTACTCAAACTAACGCCCAGTTTTTCATTATCTCACTATATAATTCAGGTTTTACTTAAAAATAAATAAGCTACAAAAGTAGGCAGTTTTTTTTACTTAGCTTTACTGTGGTCAATTGTCATCAGCATCACGTTTTTTTACTAATTTGAGAGTAGTATTACATATCTATGTATCATAAAAATTAGCTGAGGATAAATACTCATTAGTGTTCGCCCCTAAAATATTTATCTCTGTAAGTATTGACATATATCAGGTGTAAGCTAATATAAAGGGAATATAAACATAGTTTAACTCAGTAGGTTTAACATTACTTTTTTGTACTATAATTGATTATTATAAATTTCATCAGATAATATAATAAGTATAAATTCATACATAAAGTATAGTCAAAAGTCCTGCTATCTGCGGGAACTTTTAGAGCAATTTTTAGCCAAGAAATTGTTAAGTTTTGTTAAGAAAACCTTGGTAGATCGAAAAAAACGCTACATGGGCAAAATCCGCATTTGAACAAGGTTTCAAGCTTATTATCCGAAAACAAATTTGGGAAAAGCGCCAATTCCTACGATAAAACCCTGATCCCCAACGCCAGAAGTTCATGTTAGTCTGATGCGAGTTATAAAACGGAAAGTGAAAGCGGAACGAGTTTGCATTTTTAGGAGTTGCCACTAAAAGTGAAGCAAATTCTTATGAGTTAAAAAAACTGCTGTTCTACAGTCGCTTTAAAAATCGGACGCATGAATCAAAGACATTTGTGGACTATTGTTGCCCTATCTGTAACTGTTTTGGGTACGCCCGCAGTCGGTCGGACTCAAACTACTAAAGCTACAGCACCAGCTGAGCAAATTCTAGCTAGTGATGTAGTCAAGGTAGGAGAGTTTCAATCATCAGAAGGGAAAAGAACCTCGGATGCTGTGATTACGAGCATTCATCCCCATAACCTTGGAGGTCGTAGGGCGGCAACCCTATTTATTCGGAAAATTCCAGTTCTCACCTTTGTAAGTTCTAACCCAGTTGCCAGCGTGGAGACAAAAGTAGGAGCAATTGGAGACACAAAGGGCGTGCAATCGTACGCCCTTAATACTGAGAAATCAGTTCAGGTGGCAAGTCTGGGGAATTTAGCGGATGCCAGAATCCAGAACCGTTCGCAAAATGACGATCCAGTTAAAAGAGCTAGTTCGGTAGCAGCAAAAATCAACCAGCTCATCAGGAATAATGTCAAAGCTGACCAGATTACCGTAAGTTGGAAGGGTGCAGACTCTTCATTAGTTGCCTCTCAATCTCAAAATAAAAGTTCTTCCAGTCAGCAAAAATTAGAGCGTTACACCATCAAAGTCAATAATCAAGAATTGGTGGAAATTAATCAAAACACAAGGCTAGCAGATTCCACCAATAATCTTGCTAACGATGCGCTGCAAGCAACTAATCGTCTGCGGAGACTTTTAGGTAATGCTTCACCTCTCAAAGAAATCGCTAATTTACCAGCACGCTCACCAAAGCGTTCCTCAAACCCAATAGCAAATCTGCCGCAGCGAATTGCTAGCGGTATCAGACTCACTTTCCAAGGGATAGCTTCCTTTTATGGACACGGAGACGGGTTTGCTGGCAGACCAACTGCTACTGGTGAGAGATTTAATCCAGAAGCCATGACTGCTGCTCATCGTAGCTTACCTTTCGGCACAAGAGTTCGTGTTACCAATACCCGCAACGGTCGTTCTGTAGTGGTGCGTATCAACGACCGGGGGCCATTTTCTCGTGGCCGAGTGATTGATTTATCCACAGGTGCAGCCAGAGTGATAGGAATGATCGGCAGTGGTGTTGCACCAGTAAGGATTGAAGTTTTGGGAAGATAGGGATTAGCGTCTGGGGACTGGGGACTAGCAACCAGCAATAAAAGAAAAGCACAAGCCAGAAAAATCAGAAAAGCATATATCCAACCCCCAGTACCCAATTCCTCATACCCAAACCCCAATTCCTCTAGTTCACTCATCTCTTACCCCTATTTCAGATATAAACTAACGGGGGAGAGGTTCAATGAAGAACTAGGGGTATTTTTTTGTGCGCCTGTTGACAACAGTTGCGGCTTTACGCTGCTTTTTAAATAAATGTCGCTGGGAAAGTCAGCTGACAGCATCAGAAGAACAGATACTAGATAGTATGACTAGCTGGTATCAGACTGCAATTGGCCTCGTGCCAACAATGGGGAGTTTACATCAAGGCCACTTGAGCCTGATTGAACGGGCGCGGCACGAAAACTCTACTGTAATTGTGAGTATTTTTATCAATCCTCTGCAATTTGCCCCGAATGAGGATTATGGAAAATATCCCCGCACTTTAGAACAAGACCGACAATTGTGCGAGCAGGCGGGAGTTGATGCGATTTTTGCCCCTTCTCCGGAAGAATTAGGCATACCCCAGAAAAATATACAAGAATCTCAAGTTACACAAGTAATCCCTCCATCTGTTATGATATCTGGCTTGTGTGGTCATTCTCGGTTAGGTCACTTTCAGGGTGTGGCGACGATTGTGACCAAGCTTTTGAACTTGGTACAACCTGACCGAGCTTATTTTGGTCAAAAAGATGGTCAGCAGTTAGCTGTGATTAAACGGCTGGTGGCTGACTTAAATTTGCCTGTAGAAATTGTTGCTTGTCCCACTGTGCGAGAAGCATCGGGTTTAGCCTGTAGCTCTCGCAACCAGTATTTAACTGCTCCAGAAAAACAGCAAGCAGCAGTATTGTATCGTGGCTTGCTGCAAGCTGAGGCTGCATTTAAGGCAGGTGTCCGCTATAGCAGTAGGTTGCGAGAAGTGGTACGGCAGGAATTAGCCAAGGTTAGTAGTGTTTTAGTGGAATATATAGAATTGGTTGAACCGACTACGTTAATGCCATTAGATAAAATTCAGGAGGAAGGAATGCTGGCGATCGCTGCTCGTCTTGGCTCTACACGTTTGATTGACAATACCATTTTGCGCGATCGCCAACCTATCATCGCTATTGATGGGCCAGCCGGTGCGGGAAAATCCACCGTGGCTCGTCAAGTAGCAACTAAACTCGGTCTAGTGTATCTAGATACAGGAGCGATGTATCGTGCTGTGACTTGGTTAGTGCTACAACAGGGTATTGCCATTGACGATGATTGTGCGATCGCTGAATTAGCCAACAAGTGTAAAATCGAGCTGACTCCTAGCCAAGATTTACAATCTCCGGTGCGTGTTTGGATTAATGATACTGATGTTACCCAGGATATTCGCACGATTGAGGTGACTTCTCAAGTATCGGCGATCGCTGCTCAAGCTGCTGTACGTGAAGCACTAGTAAAGCAACAACAACGCTGGGGTAAACGCGGCGGACTGGTAGCTGAAGGTAGAGATATTGGTACTCATGTATTTCCTGACGCTGAAGTAAAAATCTTTTTAACCGCCTCCGTGAGTGAACGCGCTCGTCGTCGCCAGCAAGACTTTCAAAAACAAGGTCAACCAGAAGTAAGTCTAGAACAGCTAGAAAAAGATATTGCTGAACGCGATTGGAAAGATAGCACTCGCAAAGTTTCCCCTCTACAAAAAGCAGCAGATGCAGTTGAACTGCACACAGATGGACTCAGCATATCGGATGTTGCTAGCCAAATTGTTGATTACTACCAACAACGCTTGTCTCAATGGTAGTGATTGTCAACTGTTGTTAGTTCTAAATTTTTCAACTTATTAGGGAGTAGGTGATACAACACTGACTCCCTATTTTTATGCCACTATCCATGCCAAGTATCCACTCTGGTTAGTCATTGGCCAACCAGACGACTGATAAAATCTTCAGCTATAAGGAGGCGGGGCTTTTTGATATCTAATCTCAGATTCATTACAAAAACCCTTTACAGCCTTTTATTTTTATGATAAATCGATACTAGTAGTGAACATTTTAAAGTAGTTAAAAAATAATTCATCTAACTTTAGATAGATTAGAAAATTATTTAATCCTATTTCTAAAGACGGGAATTTTTGAAATTAGGAGATATCTAAATATCATCTTGTACCCCACATTGTTAATAAGATGAGTTATGAAGCTATAAGCTTAGTAGCCCCTTTGCGGAGAGATGGAGGCGAAAGCTTAAAAGTCTTATGCTATTCATCAATAATTCTCATACTGACAGACTTTAATCAAGATTGACATCAAATGTATTAGCCGTGTTTATTTCTAGTCATTGATCGACCGGATTTTGACTTATTAAAAAACTACTTTGTCCGAATCTTCACTTTGGTAGTAGAATGACGATGTTAAGTTTTATATCCCAGGATTTAAGGATATAAAACTAGTCAGCACCAAACCTGTAATTTCCCAGGCTGCTGCAATAGCTTTTAAATGGAAACTGGTAAAGAGAGGACTTCACAAAATGGCATTTGTACAGGAACCACTACCCTACGACTTTAATGCTTTAGAGCAGTATGGCATGAAAGGTGAAACCTTTGAGTATCACTACGGCAAACATCACAAAGCTTATGTAGATAATCTGAACAAGCTTACCGATGGTACAGAATTGGCTGATAAATCCTTAGAAGAAGTCATCCAAATTTCCTTTAAGGATGCCTCTAAAGCTGGAATCTTTAACAACGCTGCTCAAGTGTGGAATCACACCTTCTTCTGGAATTCATTAAAGCCCGCAGGTGGCGGTGCGCCTACAGGTGAATTTGCAGCCAAAATTAACCAAGACTTTGGTAGCTTCGACAAATTGAAAGAAGAATTTTCCAACGCTGCTGCAACTCAGTTCGGTAGCGGATGGGCTTGGCTAATTGATGATAACGGTACACTGAAAGTAACTAAAACTCCAAATGCCGAAAATCCCCTGGCTCATGGACAAAAAGCACTCTTAACCTTGGATGTGTGGGAACACGCCTACTACATCGACTTCAGAAATGCTCGCCCAGCTTTTATCAAGAACTACTTAGATAACTTGGTTAACTGGGACTTTGCTGCGGCGAATTATGCTAAAGCTTAGTTGTCCAGTCAGATGAGGTCTGTTGGTGAATTTCTCCAGCAGCAATAATTAATCTTTTCTTCAACAAAACAAGCAGTCACGATTTCATCGTGGCTGCTTTGCTCTCTAGTTATTTGCCAGTTCCTACAGGAGGAAGTTTGCAGAGCGGGTCGCAGACAAAGCAGGAGTTATAAACACTATGATGCTTGAGTTTATTTTTTGTCTTCTGTTCCTCACTTACTCGCAAACTGGTGTATTTTCTGTAGGAGTAGATTTTGAATTTTCAATTAGTATTACATATCCTAAAAGTAGTGGGACAATCAACACCAGAAATATATGGATAGCAAACAATTGGCTCAATACATGGAATCCACTGATAGCATTGCTAAACCTTGGCTATTGGTGCAACTACGCTTGAAAAAATTACAAGAACACCGAGATACTATTCCCGAAAATGTCTATGCTGAGGAATTAGCAGATATTCACCAAGATTTAATGAATTTGGGTGAATGGTGGCGTGGTGTGGAAGATGAGGTTTTTTGATGAGTCAGTCCTGTGAGGGAGAGGAAAATATCCTTTCAGGTTTTGCAGGATAGTAAGAATGGTTTTTTGAGTTTGGTCACGCTGTACTAGTATTCTGCCACGGGAGTATTTACAGATAAGCGTGTTATTAGTAAGCACTTTAGTGCTTAAATGCTTAAGTACTAAAGTGCTTACTATAAATTTAGTAAACTTTTGCTGTTGACTACTCCAGAAATCACAACATATTTCAGCTTTTTGTAGATTTACAATATCATGAAATTAAGTTGTATTTGATACAAATTTAAAAAACGGCTCCTGTGTGATCAAGCTGCGATCGCTCTATAAAATAGATTATTTAACGATTATTTATCTGAATATTTACCTAAGTACGCAAATAGTATTTATAGCAATATTCGTCACTGCTACTTATGAAGGCAATTGGAAATACTCATGACCAGAAGCATTGAGATTTGCTAACGTAGTCTTAACATATTGAAAAATTTCTGCTAATTGGCACTAATCTAACGTGCTAAGTATTTCTCTTTTATTTAAGTGTGGTGTGTTGGTCTGTGAGAAATCGAGTATTTTTATTCAGAGGGGGTTATGGTTATAAATTTTGCTCGAACATCTGCTTCCACCGAACTATTAAAGCAAGTATTTCAGACAATTGATGCTCAAAGTTGTCCGAAGTTATTTAACTTTCATATGCACACTGTTTATTCGGATGGCAGATTACAGCCAAGTGTGTTGATGGAGCAGGCGATCGCTATTGGACTACAAGGTTTTGCCATCACTGATCATCATACTGTAGGTGGGTATGAGGCAGCGCAAGCTTGGTTAGAAAACTGGAAATGGAACAATCCTGGTGTAACAACTCCTCACCTGTGGAGTGGTGTAGAAATTAATGCCAATTTGTTGGATGTAGAGGTTCACATTTTGGCTTATGCTTTCCAACCAGAACATTCTAGTCTGAAACCTTATCTGCAAAGAAAGATAACAACCGATAGAGAATATCAAGCAGGTAACGTAATTGAGGCTATTCATGCAGCCGGAGGGATAGCGGTATTGGCGCATCCAGCACGTTATCGAAAATCTCACTTTGATTTGATTCCGGCGGCGGCGGAATATGGGATTGATGGTGTAGAAACATATTACGCCTACAACAACCCCAACCCTTGGAAGCCCAGTGTGATTGAATCGGAGCAAATACAAAATCTAGCCCAAGAGTATGGCATTTTCAATACTTGCGGTACTGATACCCACGGTTTAAGCTTACTCCAACGGTTATAAAGATGCGTTCCGCTTGCAGAAAACTCCTGGTGTCAACAGCCAGGGGCGACTAATCACAAGTGGGATGGTGAATATTCAAGTGACTGATGAATGCGATCGCTATATCTAAGATACCGCGTTGCTCAAATACTCGACAGCAAACGCAAGCATCAGAAAATTCCAAATTAATACAGCGTTAACGTTTCATGGGTAGATTTATTTACGTCACGCTGTACCTCATACTGATAAAAGTTGCTGTAGATAGCATTTTAGGAACGACAAACTTCCTAATCTTGAAAAATCATGATATTACCAGAATAACAAGCTACCCAGACTTCTCTAGTTTCTGGATCGTAAGTAATGCCGATAGGATCAGGTTCAACTTTGACTTTTTGTAATACCTTCATGTCACTAGTCCGAACCTTACTAACCGTATCTTCACCGTAGTTCACAACATACAGTGTTTGACCATTAGCTGATAAAACCATACTACGGGGAGCATTACCTGTAGCGATTTTCTTGACTAAATTACCTTGAGGCAAGCTGATTTTAGCAATTTTGCCTTCACCATTTAAAGAAGCATAAAGATATTTACCCGCAGGATCAATATTCAAGTGACGCGGTGAACTACCAATGTTCCGCAGCCACTGTACAGAAAAATCCCTCAGGTTAACTTTAGCAATGTTGTAAGACCCCATAACAGCAACGTAGGCTGTTTCAGAAGCTGCATCGACAACAATTCCGCGAGGATAAGGGCCTAATTTAATCCGTTTGATTTCTTTATTTTGATTAATATCTACTACACTCAAATCCCAAGAACACCAGTTGCTTACTAGTATTAGGTTTTCATCGGTAGAAGTAGCCACAAATTTCGGTACAGAACCAACTGGAATAACTCTATCTATCTTGAGAGTTTCTGTATTGATGCGATATAAAAAACTCTTGTCAGTTTTTTGAGATGGATGACATTTATCACTACCGGGGTTATTAAAACCAGGCCCGTACATTTGATAGTTAGATATCCAAGCATACTTGCCATTATGAGAAAAACTAGCTTCAACTGGAGCGCCTCGATACTTACCCTTGAAGCGAGAATGACCATATTTAGATAAATCTACTTCATCGGGGATAACTTTCACTAAATCATAGTTGCGGTCATATACAGTAATTGTGTGGTTGTACATCATATTTTGGGCAAAGAATAAACCATTACCCGAATAAACCACTGATTTAGGAGAAATTTTCCCAGAAATAGTTTTGATGAGCCGCATTTTTTGTGAGGAACTGGGAGGTGCGGCTGATTGGGGTGCTATTTCTACCGGATTCTGTGGCTTTTGTGGCTGCTGTGCCAAAAAAGGTTCGAGGGTAGTTTTTTGAGGTAACGAAGCCGCTAATTTCCTAGAACTTGATGTCAAAACTGATGATGTCCGTGGGCCGACAATGCCATCAGCAACGAGCTGATTGGCTTGTTGAAATTGAATTACAGCCTCGTGGGTTGCGGCATCAAAATTTCCAGTAATCGCTCCTTGATAGTATCCATCAGCTTGCAGTTTTTCTTGCAAAGACATGACTCTATCGCTAATATCACCCCGTTTGAGAGAAGATTTAGACGTAGGTATTGGGGGAGTGGTGATACTAGATTCTGATACACCCACAGTAGATTCTAAAGCTGCCAAGGTTGCTGCCCCAACAATTCCATCAGCCTTTAAACCATTAGCTTGTTGAAATCTCTTCACAGCTGCTTCAGTAACAGAACCAAAATATCCTGTAGCGGCTTGTGGAAAATATCCGCTTGCTCGCAACTTTTGTTGGAGTGATGCTACCTGAGGGTTTCTGTGACCTTTTTTCAAAGCAGCCGCAGCAGGAAGACACCAATTTAAAGAACCCATTGCAAAAGAAGCCACCAACATTAAAGCGCCGCTTTGGTTCTTTGTCCAAGATATTTCTGGGGAAGATTCATCTGTGGTAGATGTTTCATAAGTCTCAGCCAAATGCAAATAAGCAAGTGTGTCCATAATTCAGGGAATCACTAAGACCTGGTAGATTTAGTAAAAATTATAACTCATTGCATCAATTGTACTGACAAAATTCCGGCTTGCTGATGACCAATTTGCTGATATGCTATGTATAAATTGCTGTGGATAAGTAGGATGAGTGCGATCGCCACTATTAGTTGCAGTCAGTTCTAGTCAATGAATAGCTTCAGAATAATGAACTGAATCTTCAGCTTCCAGAGCCTGGTAAGGCATAGATTTTTTATTCTCGTTATTTATGACTGTGACAATTCCTTCCAAAAAACGCAAATTACCCACTCAAGCTATAGGTGCTAAGATTTTCCACTCTGTTAATATCGTTAGCTTATTCCTCATGCTTACCAGTGGACTGCAAATTTACAACGCCAATCCCGTTTTTGGTGGACGCGCCGGCTTACACATTCCGCCAATATTTACCTTAGGTGGGTGGTTAGCTGGAGGTAGACATTGGCATTTTGCAGCTATGTGGTTATTCTCTTTAAATCTTTTGTGGTACGGATTTTATATATTATTTACTCAACGCTGGCGACATCGATTTGTAGGTGCTAATGACATCAAAGCATTGCAAAAAAGCCAAAATAATAAACGTTTAATATACGCCTGGCATCGCATTATCTACACATCGATAATTCCCATATTGCTGCTAGCGCTACTAACTGGTATAGGTATGTATAAACCTGCTCAATTCCCTTGGATTGTCGATATGTTCGGTAATTGGCAAAGTCTAAGAATTGTTCATTTTGCCTCAGTACCGATGGTAATTATATTTGTTATAGTCCACTCTTTATTAGGACGTAAAGCTGGTGGTGAAGAATTAACAGAGTCGATGTTTTGGTAAAATATAATTAATTGGTCTTGAAAATATGGGTTTAATTCACATACGCCGCCCACAATTAACGCGCCGACAATTTCTGCATATTTCTGGGATATCAAGTGTAAGTCTGCTATTAGGGGGTTGTGGCACACCAGCTTTAGAAGATTTGGTGGGTACAGTTTCTCAACCATTAAACCAAAAAGTAGAAAAGTTAATATTTAATCCTCAAAAGTTAGTACCAGAATTTTCCCCAAGTGAAATCCAACCAGAAGCATTAATAGTTAATAGCTTTCGTTATACACCGATTATTGATGTCGATAAATATCGTTTAATCGTGGACGGGGAAGTTAATCATCCTTTAAACATGAGTATGGCAGAAATCCAAAACTTGCCCTTGACTTCCATGATTATACGCCATATTTGCGTGGAAGGTTGGGCGGCGATCGTGCAGTGGGGTGGTGTACAGCTAAGAGAAATTATTGCCCTCGCGCAACCAAAAGAAAATGTGCAGTATGTTTATTTCAAATCTGCTGATGGTTATTACGAAAGTTGGGATATTGCTTCTGCTTTGCATCCCCAAACATTATTAGCTTATGAAAAAAATGGAGAATCTTTACCTATTGATAATGGTGCGCCTTTACGTTTAGCTGCACCAATTAAGCTTGGTTATAAGCAGAGTAAATGGGTAACTCAGATTACTCTGGCTAGTCATTTATCAATATTTAAAGGTTATTGGGAAGACCAGGGTTATGAATGGTTTGCAGGAATTTAAATTTTCTATTGGATTCATCCTTGATTTTTGAAATTTAGGTAGGGTGGGCATTACCCACCCTACAGATACTGAGAATTTTATGCGTAAGTTCAGGCTACGCCAACAGAAATTAAATCAGATTCCTATATTACCTATTACCTAACAAATAAAATGATTTTTTCCGACAAACTAAATCAAAATATATCACAAAATCAAAGTTTACTTTTTGTTGGACTTGACCCAAATCCTGAGATGATGCCCGGACGCTATAGCTCTGAAGATATCATAGATGGTCTGTGGGATTGGCTGCAATTTATTATTGCTGAAACTGCTGATTTTGTTTGTGCATATAAGCCAACTTTAGGTTTTTATGAAGCCTTGGGTATTCCTGGTTTGCAACTGTTACAGAAAACTTTAGCTGCTATTCCCAGCCATATTCCCATAATTTTAGATGCTAAACATAGCGATTTAAATACAAGTACTATTTTTGCCAAAACTGTATTCACACAATGGGGAGTAGATGCAATTACTCTTAGCCCATATACAGGACAAGATCATGTAGCTCCATTTTTAGTTTATCCCGATAAGGCTGTGTTTATTCTATGTTCTACATCTAACCCTGGTGCAGAGGCTTTACAGCAATATCCAACAAGAGAATCACCCCTTTATTTACAAGTTGTACAAGAGTCAAAAAATTGGGGTACTCCAGAACAATTAGGACTAGAAGTTGGCACTACAGATGCTGAAGTTTTGGCAAGAATTCGCCAAGTTGCGCCAGAAAGAATAATTATGGCACGGAGTATTTGGGCTGAAGGAGGCAATTTAAGCCGCATTTTAGAAGTTGGTTTAAATACTGATGGGAATGGTTTGTTAATTCCTGTTCCACAAGATATGTTAGCCAGTGCAAATTTATCTCATGAAATTCAATCTCTACGTTCAGAAATTAATCAGGTAAGGGATATAACTCTTCGTGATGTTTCTAGCTGTTCTGTATGGCTACCAGATGTTTCTACTGTTAAGCAACACCCTCTACATGATTTAATTTTGCAGCTATACGATATTGATTGCATTATGTTTGGCAATTTTGTCCAAGCATCCGGCGCAGTTTTTCCTTACTATATAGATTTGCGTAAAATTATTTCTAATCCTCAGGTATTTAATCAAGTCCTCAGTGGCTATGAAAATATCGTTAAAAATCTCACTTTCGATAGATTAGCAGGTATTCCTTATGGTTCTTTACCAACAGCAACTGGTTTAGCTTTACGTCTCAATTGTCCGATGATTTTTCCGCGTAAAGAAGTGAAAGCCCACGGAACTCGCAGGTTAATAGAAGGTAATTTTCATCCTGGTGAAGTAGTAGTTGTAGTTGATGATATTCTTATCAGTGGTAAGAGTGTGATGGAAGGAGCGGATAAGTTAAAATCAGCAGGGTTAAATGTTCATGATATTGTAGTATTTATTGACCACGAGCAAGGTGTGAAAGATAAGTTACAAGCAAATGGTTATCGGGGTCATGCAGTTTTAACTATTTCCGAAATTACTAGTGTTTTACACCAAGCAGGGCGGATAAATGATGAGCAGTTTTTGGCTCTAACTGCTGAATAAAACTGAATTTTGTCAGTTGTTAGTAGTCAGTGGTCAGTGGTCAATAATTTTTAATACCGCTTCTGTAAGAATAAGGATTTAAAGTAAGTAGAAAAACCACTGATAATTGACATTAACTATAAGATTTATGCTCGATTTATAAAATTTATGTAGAGTGGGTATTGCCCATCGGCTCATGGTTTTTGTGGGCAATATCCATTCTACACATACTTATATTTTTCAACCATCAAATCTGGTTTATATAGCCGTAGCCAGATAGATTAGGACATCAAGCCAAGATAAAACCCTCACAACACAAGACTTTCAAGTCTGTCAACCGTCAACAGTCAACTGTCAACAGCTATATATGAATATTTCACTCAATCAATTGCTTAAATGGTTAATAATAACCCTACTGTTTCCTCTGGTTTGTTTAAATGGTTGGTTAGTTTTTGCATTTTTCCAGTATTTTAAACCGTTAGTGACAATATTTGTACTGGCAATATTACTGGCATTTGTTTTAAATTACCCTGTTGCTGCTCTTCAAAAACGGGGTATTAAACGTAATAATGCAGTAGGATTAGTTTTTGTTCTGACTGTGATTATCTTAATTGCTTCAGGTGTCACTTTATTACCCATAGCAATAGAGCAATTTAATGAGATTGCCAAAGTTTTACCATTATGGATTGATTCTAGCCAAGAAAAATTACAAAACTTAAATGATTGGGCTGTTGGTCAACATTTTAAGTTGAATATAGGGCATATATTAACACGAATTATTGATAAAATTCCTGATGAATTAGAGTCTGTTTCTAATCAAACTTTTAAGATTATTGTAGAAACAGTAGATAGTATCTCTGAAGCTCTAGTTACAGTTGTTATCACTTTTTATCTGTTAGTAGATGGGCAAAGAATTTGGGAAGGAATATTTAAAAAGTTACCTATATCTTTGGCTCAAAAATTAAACCAATCTATTCAGAAGAACTTTCAAAATTATTTGATTGGACAAGGGACTTTAGCTTTACTGATGGGAACCTCTCAAACTCTTTTGTTTTTAGCTTTTCAAGTACAGTTTGGGTTACTGTTTGGCTTAGGAGTTGGGTTTTTAAGCTTAATTCCCTTCGGTGATGTTGTCAGCTTGATTGTGATTACGTTGATTGTGGCTACCCATGACTTTTGGTTAGCGTTGAAGATTTTAGCCGTAGCCGTTGTCATTGATCAAATTATTGATCAGGCGATCGCACCCCGTCTTTTAGGTAGTTTTACAGGGTTAAGACCTATTTGGGTGTTAGTTTCTTTGCTTGTGGGAACATACATTGGCGGTTTACTAGGATTGCTGATTGCTGTCCCTGTTGCTGGTTTAATCAAGGATGCAGTCGATGGTTTTCCATCTCTACCTACTGGTATTGAGAACGTTTTACCGACCGAAGCCTTAAGTCCAGAATCAACGTCATCATGAGGTAGGGGACATTTTTACCAAAAAAATACTGTATATTACCCAATATTGCTGATTATTGCAATATTCAATCATCAGCGACTTCCTATGCTACAGTTGCGAGAAATAGCTGTATAATTGCTGTTTGTAGTGATAAATACATAATTTACGTATTCTCTAATACATAAATTATCGCTTTATATAGGACTCATATTTGATTTTTGAATAAAACTCAGTACACATTTATTGCTTTCTTCCCAATCCCCAGTCCCCCCTTCGGAGTTCGTCAGTCGCTTATGGGGGAAACCCCCTACGTACCCGTCGCTGACTCACCAGTCCCCAGTCCCTTACCTCTAAGAGTGATTCAAAAATCAAATCGGATTGCTATATTCTAATTGTTTATCACTCAGTTGTGTTCCCCTAAAATTTGAAATAGAGCGTTGATTTTAAAATTGACCTCTAAAATGTTTATGCTACTGTTGAATTTCAAATTTTCAGGAAAATTTCACAATGCGTACAGAAAATGTTCAAATGCTTACAGCCCATCATCAACTTATTAAAAATGATGGGGATGATGTTATTCAAGGATTAACTCAAACCCCAAAGATTTTACCGTCGAAATATTTTTATGATGATCGCGGTTCTGAATTATTTGAACAAATTTGCGAGTTACCAGAATATTATCCCACCAGAACAGAAGCTGGGATTTTGCGTGAATATGCTAATGAAATTGCTCAAATCACTGGCAAATGTGAATTGATAGAGTTAGGAAGCGGTAGTTCTACCAAAACTATTTTCCTGTTAGATGCTTACCAGAAACTTGCCAACTTATCAAAATATGTACCAATTGATATTAGTGGTGGAATTCTGAAAGTTAGTGTCCTGAAGCTGCAAAAAAAGTACCCTAATTTATCAATTGATGGTTTAGTAGGAACTTACGAACAAGCGTTAATCAAACTAGCCTCTAATGCTTCCTCCTCGCGGATGGTTTTCTTTCTGGGAAGTTCGATAGGAAATTTCAATCCCCAAGAGTCAGACAAATTTTTGAGCCAAGTTGCTTACGCTTTAAATCCAGGTGATTACTTTCTATTGGGTATGGATTTACAAAAACCCAAAGATATTTTAGAAGCAGCCTATAACGACAATCAAGGAATAACTGCTGCTTTTAATTTAAATATGCTTTCCCATTTAAATGGGCAGTTTCAAGGTAATTTTGACCTCAATTTATTTACTCACCAAGCCATTTATAATCAAGCAGATACTCAGATAGAAATGTATCTACATAGCCATAAGAGTCATTGGGTATCTCTAGAACCTTTAGATTTAAAAGTTTTCTTAGAATCTGGAGAAAAGATTTTGACTGAAATTTCTCGCAAGTTCGATTTAGCGATTATGCAAAAAGAACTGGAGATGCACGGACTGAGGACGCTGAAAGTTTGGACAGATCCTCAGCAGTGGTTTGGGTTAATTCTTTGTCAGGCTTTTAGTGTGACTAAATAGCAAAATTTTAAGAATACACATAGATAATTCCGAAAATTAAATTGTAGTTTGATATGCCATCAATACAGATTAATTTACGGAATTTGTTCAAAAAATAGCTGACATTCTTACCTATCCCCAAATCTGGGATTAACACAGATTTGGGGATAGAAAAACTTACCCAGAAACTCAATGACAGACTTATGAATATCGATGTAGTTTGGAACGCGCTCAAAAATATCAACTATTCCAATATCCCCCTTGCTAAAATAGCGGCTATTCTGCTGATATTGACAGTAACACAAACATTAAGGCGGTTTTTTGTCACAGTTATTATTAAAAGTATTGAGAAAGTAACTAGTAAAACTCAAAATAAATTTGATGATGAGTTAATTGCAATTATTAAACCTGCCTTAAATTGGCTGATTTTGATTACTGGATTTTGGCTAGTTAAAGAAATTATCTCAGAAGATTTAGGGCTACAACTGAGTGCAACTATTGGTAAGATACTCAATTTAATAGTTATTTTTATAGTTGCTTATGTTGTTTATCGCGGTTCTTCTATTTTGGGTCAGATTATAGCCAATGTAGTGCTACATACTGAAACAGAGCTTGATGAATTGCTCAGACCTTTAATGCCAAAAATTTTTCAATCAGCCGCAATTATTGTTTTGACAATTAAGGTTAGTGAAATATTTTTAGGACAGTCAGCCGCAGCATTAGTTGGTCTATTAGGTGGTGCTGGTATCATTTTAGGTTTGCTGTTGAAAGATATTGTTTATGATTGGTTTTGCACTCTTATTATTTATTCTGATAGTCTCTATCGAGAAGGTGACTGGGTAGGAATAGTAGGAGTAGATGGCTTTGTGCAGATCCTCAATATTGGATTTAGAACTACAACACTTCATGTAGCTAAATGGGGTTCAATCATAAAAATGCCCAATTATAGAATGATTTCTGGAGTTGTAGAAAATTGGTCACAAAATCCAGGGCAAGAATTAAAGTGGGGAGTGAATTTAATTTTGAAAATTGATGGCATTTCAGCACAGCAAACCGCCAGAATTTGTAATGCTGTTCAAGAAATACCTAAGTCTATAGCCGGTTTTTCTCCATCATGCACAGTGCGCTTTAAGAGTATAGAAGATAATGCCCGTGTGATTGAAGTTATGGCATTTGTGAATGATGATAATCTCTATTTTGAGGCTGAAAAAAATTTAAACCTGGCTATATTAGCATTATTGGAGGAAGAAGGTATTGATTTCTTGTTTGTGGAATTAGAAACTAGTCCAGAGAACTTCCAAAAAAGTCGGAATGCGATCAAAAACTAAACAAGATTTAGTGTGGCTAAAGCTTGTTTAGGTGGGGGCTATGACTTGACTGATAATATTTCTGAATCCTCGTTATTACCTATCGGCTCAGTCGTGTTGGATTTGGGTTGCGATCGCACTTGTGACTTTTGCCAAACCCCTACCTATACTATAGGTTATGTGTGAATGACTCTTATTGAGAATATATCAAAACAGAGCTTCAGCCAGAACCAAGATAAATCAAGGGTTTTAAGGATTTATTGTCCCGAACTCAGTTTACCATCCATATACATTTTCTCTGACCAAAATTCCACTTAGTTTCCAAAAAAGCATTAAAATTATGCAATTATTGCATTTATGCGGATGCGCTAAAGTCCAGTAAATGGCATTCTCTATATTTAGGAATAGAGTTGATGGCATACTTAAACACCCCTGGAATTTTCCGGGGGCTTTTTATTTCATATGCAGGAAAGGGGATGACTTAGTGCTATTAGTGGTAACGGGGTAATCGATTACCTGCATAAACAGCAACGCTAATACATATGAGTTAATGGAAGGTACAGCTTAACTTTAGGTATTGGTAAAGTATCATGAGAAACATCACAAAATGGCTTTTAGGCTTGGCGATCGCTCCTGCAAGTTTGGTATTAATATCTAGTCATACTCAAGCTAGCCAAGTTGCGGGTGAGTGGTTTTTTGGTTTGTGGGATTGTACTATTGACGGTAGACCAGCCCAAATGCAATGGAAAGTAGTAGACGACCCACAAACGACTTGTGATGGTAATGTTTGTTCTACTACTTCTGGTGTCCGTCTCATTGGACGGTTTAGTGATAATGGTAGTGCGTGGGTTCCTTTAGGAAAACGTTTTTCCAGCAGACAAAGACAGGATTTAGGAATTCGCTATTTAGGTGCAGAGCAAGATAATTGGTATCTTAGATACAACAGTCGTACTAAGATTGCCGATGGTTGGACAACATGGCGGGGTAATCGTTATCCGCTACAATGTCGCAATCGCAGATAAATCTAGTACTTACCCATGAAAACGAAAGATAAAGGGTTCAAGGGGCGACAATCGCCTCTAAACCCAGCCAGATAAAGGTTTAGGGAATACAGACCCCGTGAAAAATTTGAGTGCTGATTGAGAATGAAGTGTATGAGGGTGGTAGGCTCTTCTGTGGGAAGCGGTTTCGTGGTAAAAAAGAACGGTCTCGTAATTTAACCAAGACCGTTGTCATAATGCTGGCATCATGCTACCAAAACTTCTTAGAAAAATACCTAAATAAAGCACAGTTAATCACCCTGAAGATGTTGGTGTGGTTGTTACAAAATCAGAAACAGGTCAGGATAGAAAGATTGGCAGCGACACTACCTTTACCGATACAACAAAATAGTCGTAGGCGGCATTTACAAAGGTTTTTAACTTCAAGGGGCGACAAGCAAGCACTTTAGCTTGCTTGTCGCCCCTTGAACTATTGGCTTGTCAGGACAAGCAATCGCTCAAGAACTGGGAGTTTCTAAAACTACTGTATTTAATTACTTGCGTAGCTCAACTTTTATAGAACGTCGCCAACGTAGCGACCAAGGTCTCAGTCTTCTCAACCCTTATCATGATTACCTCCTCAGTTGCTGGAATAGCGGTAACCACAACACCCAAAAACTGTTTGAGGAAATTCGCGCCTGCGACTATATCGGCAGTTATGCCACAGTCTCTCGCTTCACTCGTTATCTCAAAACCCTGCCCAGATTTAAACCTTGTCGCGGTTCAAGAAAAAACGCTTCCCCCAGGGTCAGATCTTCTTCCCATCGTCCTCTCACCCCCAGATTGTTCCTGGTAGCACAAACCTTATATTTACGCCTACTAATAAGTGTTTCTTAAATTTTTCTTATTCTATTCTTATTTTAAGACGTGTATGTTTTATAGAAAATAATTACATTAAGCCAAAAAACAAACTTTAAATCCTGGTAAAAAGTTTAAGGTTATAAAGATTTAAGCAGTGAAAAATAAGAAATGCAGAGTCAAAGCCCTTCACCAGAACATTGGATAAGAAATACCGCAAACATCAGGACAATACTAGAAGATATTAGTCAGCGCATACATCTAATAGAAAAAAAAAATAATGATGAAATACCTCTACAGCAATGGCACTCTGGTTACATCCCCAGTCACATAACCCATATTAGCCGCATTTTTCAGGATGGCACAATTGATTTAGATTTAATAATCTACCTGCCTAAAAATAATACATTTTCTAATATCCCAGAGACATACAATTTTTATCAAGAACTTGATGTTCAGGTAAGAGTGGGTTACAGGAATTGGCAAAGCTTGAATCCACCTAGAGTAGATTTTCCTTATTGGTCGTTGCAACTAGAGAAAATATCTCCAGGAAAAAGAATGGCTATTAGATACAAAAATAGTCAAGGTAATTGGCAACTGATCAATACAATCGGTGAAATTGAACAGATTTATGGTTTATCTTATGTACCCAATCCCACCTATCAATGGAAAAATAACCCTCCAAAATATAGCTATGCAAAAGTATTAATGGAAACGACCCTTGAAGGTTTGTTAGCTGGATATAAAAATGGTAAATATGCTCCTAATAATATAGCAGATTTATTACAAATTTCTATTGCTAAACGAATTATTAATACTGATATTCCAGAACGGTTAGCAGATTTAGGGGTTGATGAAATTCTAGTCCCAGTTTGGTCTTCAGTCGCAGACCGATCTCATCTCGATCCTAAATTTAATTATCTTATATACAACATTGGTAATATAGATTGGCAAATTGGAAATACATCTGAATTTAAATGTTTAGTAGACAGGTTGTACGCTAACGGAATTCAAATAGTTCCGGATTTAATTTTTGCTCATCAAGTTAAATCTCCATTTTCAGAATCCCTCGATCAAATTGAATTAGAAGATAGTAATAATTTATTTGTTGATAGAAACCCATTTTTATTTCGAGATTATGGAACATGGATGTTCAATTTAGCTGATCCAAAGATTCGAGAAATACTTATAGAAAAAATAGTATTTTTTGTGAAAACATATCGTTTTCACAAAATACGAATAGATTATATTGATGGCCTCATACTTCAGTATGCAAATCGAAGTGAAAACTTTGGAGAAAAGTTTATTAGAGAGTTGAATACAGCATTGCGTCAAGCTGTACCAGAAATTATGATTCTTGGAGAAGCTTTTGAAACAAGTATAAATCCAACTGTTAGGGAATTTATTGACATTTTCTATGCACCACGAGGATTCATGATTGTGGAAGAACTCTACAAACCACCTTCGAGAATGCAACGCCCTTTATATCCAGATATTTCTCCATTGATTGAGCAAATAAATCAAGCTAATCAAACCGACAGATGCGAAGCTATATATGCTCAACTGCATGATGAAACATGGTACTGCCATCATATTGCTAATTCTCGCCCCCACGTTCCTTGGGCTTATGGGGCTAACCCCGCACAATTAGCTAAAAATCAAGGTGAAGAACTAGTTATTATGCAACTTTTAGCACCAGAAAATCTTTTAGATTTTGTCAGGCGCACTGTCAGAAATGCAGAAGTATTTACAATGTTCCTTGCTAATCAAAATTATATGTTTGTCCATACAGTTGATTCTCTAGCATTAGGGCGTTTAGATGAAGTAGATCGTTGGAAAAGTACCTGGGAAGATATTAATCCTCAAGACATTTTAACATGGAAAAAAACCGGTTTATCGGAGAGAAAAATCTATCATATCCATGCACAGCATCGTATCGATATGGTCGAGATACGAAAAATTTTCCGGCTATATACTGATTTGAATAAATATACTCATGAACCACTTTTTCACACTGATGTGTATTACTGCGATCGCTCCACATCTCTGTTAGCTTTATTTCGTAGGCATTTATATCAACCAGAAAAGTCACTCGTTATTGTTTTTAACTTCGGACCACAGGCGTTTAGACACTACTTACATTACGAACTACCAGCACCAGAAGGATTTGAAGGTAAATGGCAAGTATTATTTGATGGAGATTGGAATAATTACCCATCTTATTCCCTCCAGCAAGCGCAGTATGGTTATGCTCCTCACACATTGTTTCATACGACTAATGGTACCTATTCAAACTTACCGCATATTTTCAAAATAAACATCGGGGGAAGAAGCCTAATTATATTAAAGTATTGCCCATAAAAAAATAATGTTTTGATTTTATTTATATTTCTATTATGGACAATTTTCCTTTTTCAGTTAATTCGTATTCAATTAGCTATGGACTTAGTAAACTGGGTCAAATATTGTTACCTTTATGTGGGTACATAATTTCTCAAGAGCTTATTTTTAGGAAAAACATACATCATCATACTCAATCTTTAAATTACCAAACTATGATTTTGGAAAAACGTTTTGAGAGAGTATTGGGCTTTATGACATGGAAGATTGGATGTGATTTAGGGTTTTTCTTAGTTTCAAATTATCAAGGAGGTTGGTTAAGAGCATTTACCTTTGCTGGATTGATTCCTTATACGATAATTCAATATTTTATTTATAGATTAATTTATGAAAAAATTTTCTTAGGAAGAATACTAAAGTTGTACATAGAAAAAGAAACCCTCAATTTATTAGTTAAACGGATACATCCTATAAAAAAAATATTATCAAAATATTTGCATCAAGAACTCAATACTACAAGTGATGCTATACCAATTCCAAAACTAATATTAAAACCTTTTATAGATTATGCTTCGATAGTAATATCTTGGTCATTTTATACAATGGGAATTTTATTTTTTCAATCAGGCGAAATAAATTTTTCGCCTTTTATATATTTTCCATTTGGATTAATGTTAAGTTTCTATTTAGGAGAATCTTTTGCTTATATTTTGGGATTCAATCTTAGTGAGTTGATTTATTTATATTTATTATCTATTGAAAATCAATTAATAATATTATCTGAAAAATTTAAGGTAATATCTATCAGGTTAGGAAGATATGACAGAAATTTATATAAATTTCCTTCTTACTGGAGGGAACTTCAATATATTTTGAATTGGCGGATGCGACTATTTTTAGACAAATATAACCTGAATGCACGGTGGGCATTTTCCTCTGTAGGAGGAGTTATTTTTACCACTTTAGTAACAGCAATTTTTGTTGATGTAGTTACTAATTTTATTGAGAATTTGTATATTTTATTTTTTCAATTTGCTGGACAAATGAATGAGATACAAGTTCAGCAGATGTTACCTATTAATTCCAATCCTCAAGAATTGCCTGATTTTCAGAATTTTATTAATGAATTTTCAAAGAAAATAGTCAATTTAAACAATGAAGAAACATTATAAGTTAATACTAATATTTTTTGCATATTTTTTGGTCTTAGTGGTAATAGTCAATAAATTATCCACCAAATTAGGTTTAGGAATTTCTCAAAATATTCTTATTGAAGATATTGTTATAAACCCTGTCAAAAAATCAAAGGGAAATTTAGGGAATGATGTTATATACTACATTTTAGTAGATAGATTTTCTGATGGTAATCCTAATAACAATATTCCAAATTACGCATTTCCCTATGCCTATAGTTTTCAAAATGTATATATCCCTAACTCTTGGGAGATTACTTTAAATAAAATTCCCTCATATATACCTCCAGTGAAGGCAGTTTATATCACTGGAGATTTTCGTAATTGGAGTCAAGATTTAGACGAAAGATATAAATTGTTACGCCAACCTAATGGAATTTATAAAAAGTCTATAAAATCTGAAATACCTGTAAAAAACTTTAAATTTGTTTTACAGTTTGTAGATGGCTCAATTATGTGGTTAGTTGATCCAACTCAACCAAAAGTCGGAACACCTCCACTGGATAATAATATTATTGTAGAGCAGACTTCAAAAGAAGATGTATACAATAAAATGAATCAATTACTTCTCCAGCATACATATGATCCTAGCAAAACTTATATGGGCTTATATTGGGGGGGAGACATTGAAGGAATTATTAAAAAGCTTGATTACTTAAAAGATTTAGGGGTCACTAAAATTATTATTTCACCCATACAAGATAATGCAAATGGCATTTTATACAATCCTAAATTCCATAATTATTTGTACCGAACTCATCAAGAAAAAGGTTTAAAAAATAATCTATATACTCATGTTTTTTCACCTTATCATGGCTACTGGATAAAAGATTGGTTTGAAATTGATGAACACTTTCGTAATCCCAATGATGGGATAGGTAATGATCGTTTCCAAGTTTTGCGAAGATTGCTCAACGAAGCTGGTAAAAGAGGAATAGGGGTGATTATGGATTTAACACTTAATCATACTTCACCCTCTCATTTTTCTAATATTCCGTTTGTATTTAATCCTAACAGTCCAGCCGCCATGTTTGTAGATGATGGATCTATATACAGAGAAGGTAAATTAGTAGCATCTTACTGGAATCGTCAATTAGGGAGCATAGATCCAAAAGGAAAGAAATGGTTTCATCCGCCAAAGCAGATTGATTTTAATCGTCCAAACGCAAAAATGCTAGAACAGGGGATGCTAGAAGGTCTACCTGATCTGAATCAAGATGTTCCAGAAGTTGAAAAGTATTTACTAGATGCTGTTCGTTTTTGGTTGACTTTTAACAATGGTAGTACGCAGATAGTAGGGTTTCGATTAGATTCCATCAAGCACGTTAACTTACGCTTTTGGCAGAAGCTAGAGAAATTTATTTTAGACATTAACCCATCAGCAATTTTAATTGGTGAGTATTTTAGTGGGGGATATCGTAATCCAGAAAGTATCTCTTTTTTGAAAAAAACAAATAATATTACACAATTTGATTTTGATTTAAGTAACTCAGCACGCCGTTTTTTTGCAGGTGATAGAGCCTGGGACGGTCGTACTTATATGCTAGAAGAAACGATTTTAGGGCGAAAAGGTAATTATTATAATTACTCCTTTGTCAGAAGAATATTTCATTGGTTGTTGAATCCAGCAGCAACTTTAGAAATTTCCAGGAAATCTCTTGATTCTATTTCCGATACGGATGCAAAAAGTTGGGTTACATTTTCCGAAAATCATGATCTTCCTCGGTTAAAGACACGCTACATAAATATGTCAGATAGTGCTTATGCCAGTCTAATTAAGTTTCAATTTGTAGCTCGCGGTGTACCAATGATTATGTATGGGATGGAAACTGGATTAGCTGTTCCCTATCACCCAAAACATAAAGGATTATTTGGAATAGGTGGAGACCCTTTTAATCGACCAATGATGATTTGGAGTAACTCACTGGGTTGGAAAAATAGCCTATACCAAACAACAAAAAAAATGGCTCATTTAAGACAAAAATACCCTGTTTTAAGATACGGAGATACCCGCTTTCTTCATCCAAATAAATTTCATCGTGATCAAGATATTTTCATGCTGCGAGAATATGAAAAATGTAATAAAAATAATAACTCTATATGTAAAAGCATTTTGTATGCTTATTCAACTAGAGGGGGAGAGTTTAAATTGAAATCTCCTGCACCAGGCATTAGTCAATATGAAGTTACAGAAACTGGTGAAAAGAAATCGATTATCAATGGAGAAATTCATATTCAGCTTAGGGCTGAAGAAGCACTAGTTTTGATTTTAAATTAGCAAAATATGAATAAGTTTACTCTCATGTTTACCTGGCTTTACCGGAAGTTTAATGTCTTTTATTTAGGACTAGTTTTGCTGATTATATCAATACGCCCTTGCCTATCCTTAGCACCAGGAAAATATACCAATGACAGTCAAGAGTTTATAGATAAAAATTTAAATACTCATACTGTTGTGAATTTGACACAAAGTATATATGTCGAAGAACAAAAATATGATAATGGTTTCGATATCATTACTAATGTTTCTGAGTTAGAAAAAGATAAAATACTAAACAATCAGTATAAAATCATATCTCAAATAGTAGATAAATATGATTGCATTAATAATGATACTGATCGGAAAAACTTTAGAGATAGCAACTTAGAATATTGGCAAAATTCCCTGATTTTAAATAAATGTATAAATTATATAAAAATCAATTTTGATACTCAAAATGAAAATTTAAATCAAGATATACAAACTATTCAAAGCTATATCACAACAAATCGGCTAGAGTTATCTAAATTAAAAACTAGAGTCGAGAATCTTGAATCTGCAAAACCTTTACTGCAACAAAAATTCTCAACGACTACTAAGCTAAATGGAGAAATAGATTTTGCTGTATTGCAAGCATTTGGAAATAATCAAGCAGGAGGTAGAGATATAGATATAATAACAACCTTTTCTAATCGATTATTTTTAAGCTTTGATACTAGCTTTACCGGAAATGACCAACTAAGAATTAGATTAGGATCTGGTAATTTTTATGGTTATTTTAATGGTAATACTGGCACAGATATGACTCTTTATGATTTTGAAACTGGAGGTGATAATAAAGTAGATATTAGCAATTTATTTTACAGATTTCCTATTAATCAAAATGGGCAGATATGGTTAGCTGCTAAAGGGTTAGATTCTTACTTTTTTGTTAAGCCTTTTAATCCAGTGGGTAGTGCTTCTCGCTGGGGAGGACGGAATCCTCTCCAGCGTTTAAGTGAAGGCAGTGGTCTGGCATTTAACTATCAATTTAACAACACCATTAGTATGAGTATGGCCTATATGTTTAGCTCACAAAATGGTGCTAATCCACTACCGCAAGCTGGAATTTTTAATGGTCAATTTGCTGCTCTGACTCAGTTCAATTTGCAACCCACCCGGAATTGGGGTTTTGGTCTTACTTATCTGCGTTATTACTCTCCTCAACCAGAAAATTATCCCGATATTACAGCTAACACAGGTAGTCAAATCGGAAAGTTCCCCTTTGGTAAAAACACTGCTACTGCTGCTAATGCCTATGGTGTACAGACTAGCTATGATATTAGCCCTCAATTTACTGTTTCTGGTTGGGTTGGTTATACTGAAGCGATCGCCGAATCGTCTACACAAGAAAACGAGTTTAAAGTTTTTCAAGGAGCTAGATCTGAACTTTGGACTTGGGCTGTAAATCTAGCTTTTAGAGATGTTGCTAAACAAGGTAATATTTTCAGTTTTATATTCGGAATGCCACCTAAATTAGTGAGCAATGATATTGCTGGACGCACAGATGTAGATACAACATACCATGCTGAAATTTTCTATCGTTATCAACTAGGAGAACATATTACTATTACTCCTGCTTTATATGTAATTTTTAATCCAGAACACAACAATACTAATAGTAGTATTTGGGTTACAAGTGTTCGTAGTACCTTTGTTTTTTAATTTTTGGTTTTTTCGTCCGGTCTCAACAGAAAATCTGGGTGCATAAGTCCTAAAGTCTTTGAACTGCTCTTATAGCCGCAGCCAAATAGATTAGGACATCAAGCTAAGATAAAACCCTTACAAAACAAAGCTTTCAAGTCTGTCAACAGTCAACAGTCAACCGCTATAATTTTAAAAAACCTTCACCTGTCAAGCCTCCTGCCTATAATAAGTGTGCATCTAACTTCAGTCTGGAGGAAACAATTGTGAAAGCTGTTCTGATGACCGCACCGGGGAATCCTGAAGTACTGCAATTGCAGGAAGTACCCAATCCTGGCGTTCCTGTGGGTAGTACAGAACTTTTAGTTCGTTTGGTAGCGGCTGGTATTAACCCCATTGATACTAAACTACGCAAGCGTGGAACTTTTTACCCTGAGCAAATGCCTGCCATTTTAGGATGTGATGGTGCGGGTATTGTAGAAGCTGTGGGTGCTGGTGTCCAAGGTTTTCGTGTGGGGGATGCAGTGTATTTTTGCAATGGTGGTTTAGGGGGACATCAAGGCAATTACGCTGAATATACTGTTATTGATGAGCGTTTTGCTGCCCATAAGCCAGCTTCTCTGACCTTTGCTGAAGCCGCCGCCGCACCTTTGGTACTTATCACCGCTTGGGAGGCTTTATATGAACGAGGAAGATTAGAACCAAAAGAGAGAGTTTTAATTCATGCGGGTGCGGGTGGTGTTGGTCATGTAGCGATTCAATTAGCAAAACTGAAAGGTGCAATTGTCGCCACTACGGTTGGTTCGGAAGATAAGGCGAATTTTGTGAAACAACTGGGTGCAGATCATGTGATTTTCTATAAAAATACGGATTTTGCCCAAGCTGCTTTAGAGTGGACAAACGGCGAAGGTGTAGATTTAGCTTTTGATACTGTTGGCGGCGAAACTTTTCACAAAACCTTTCCCGCAGTGCGTATCTACGGCGATATTGTGACAATTTTGGAACCAGATGCAAATACAGTTTGGAAAGTTGCCAGAAACCGCAATTTACGCATTGGCTTGGAATTAATGCTGACACCGATGTTTTTAAATTTAGTGGAGGCGCAGCAACACCAGGCGAAAATTTTGACAGAATGTGCTGATTGGATTGATCAAGGTAAGTTAAAAATTCACGTTAGTCATCAGTTTCCTTTGCAAGATGCAGCTAAAGCTCATCAGTTACTTGAATCTGGCAGTATTGCGGGTAAAATTGTTCTGCTGATTAGCGATGAATGATAGAGAATCCTATTGCATACGTTGTTGACTTGCTGGCGGAAAGCTAAATTTTTTATAAGTTTGTGTGCGTTGTTAGTATTACTGCTCCCTTCGCCAGTTTGGGCTGCACCAGCACAACCAGAACGCACTCCATTAACCTTAGAACTGCTACAAGAGCGATTACGAACACCAACTCTACGGGAAGGGAATTTAACTGTAGATTTGCGGCAACTGGTAATTGATTTGCGTCCAGAAAACTCTATTTTTCGAGATGGATTTTATCAATTGTTGCGTAAGGAACTGCAAAAAACTGGTGCGAAGCCTTTGGGTTTAGACCTGAGTCATTCTTTGATTCAAGGGGATTTTGTGGGTAGTGATTTGGGTTTAAGAACACCTTTATATGCTCAGGCGATCGCTCCCATTTTTACCAAAACTGAACAAGAACAATTAGAACGCTTGCGCCTGGTTTGTTTACAATCCTTGGCTGTAAGTTTACCTAATTCTAAAGATTGCCAATCGCTGCTAGGAACTCAGTCAACAGTATCAAGTGATGTGACTGTTTTTCGCGGTGCTTTAACTCTGGAACAAACCCGATTTAACGGAGAAGTAACCTTTGTTAACACGTTTTTTCTGCAATCTGTCAATGCTAAAAATGCTACCTTTCTCCAGCCAACTCACTGGCATGAAAGTAGATTTAGCCGTGGGGTAAACTTTAATAATGCCAGTTTTAGACAAGTCAGCGATTTTCAAGACAGTGTTTTCTTTGATAAAGCTAATTTCAAACAGACCCAATTTCAGGAGACGGCTAATTTTCAAAGAATCACTTTTGAAAGTGTGGTTAATTTCAATGAAGCCCAGTTTAAGCAATTGGCTAAATTTAGTGGTGTCCAGTGGCAAGATAATGCCGATTTCTCTGGGGTGAGATTTGCCAATCAAGCACAATTTACCAGAGCTAATTTTAATCAGTCACTATCTTTAGTAGAAACAACCTTTGAGCAAGCAGTCATTTTTCGAGAAGCATTATTTAATCAACCTGTAGATTTACGTGGTGCAAGTATTCTCAATCAAGCAGATTTTAGTGATGCCATATTCTCATCATCATCATTTTTAAATGTGCCTGGATTAACTTTTAATTCTAATCAAGCCAAAATTTTAGGTAATCCTGGGCAGATTGGACAAATGTTTGATATCCCTACATTACAAGGTAATCAAAATGTCTTGCGAAATTTGGGGCAGAATTTCCGGCAACAACAGCAAGTTGCTGATGCAAATCAATTAGAATATACCAAACAACAATTACGCCTCAAAGAGTTAAGTAAACGTTTAATCGGCACGAATATTAATAGTGCTTCTGTAGTAAATTTAGTTAAGTTGGGTTTTTCTCCTACACAAGCAAATGTCATTGACCAACGTCGGCAAATCAAAGCATTTCGCAATAGTAGTGAGTTATTGAGTTTAGCAGACATTGATTTAGAAATATACAATAAACTGAGCGATCGCCTGGTAGTTGCTGAACCTCTCTCCTTGGGAGGCTGGTTGCTGGAAGCTTGGCTGTGGTTAGCTTTGAGTGTATTGCTGTTGTTGAGTGGCTACGGTACAAACTTTTGGTTAGTGTTCGGGGTGGGGGGAGTAGCGATCGCTTATTTTGGGTTAGTTTTTTGGTTGGTAGATCGCGCCCGTCGTCTGCGTCCTGTACCAATTATTCCCACCTACTACGAAACCGTTTCTGTTCTGATTAGTTTTAGTTGTTTAGAGTTTTTTAGTTTATTAGCTATTTTTCAGAATGCGGAACAGCCTTTGCTCACACTCGGCTGTATTTTGATTATTATCGTTCCCGTACCTGTAACTTTATTGATGCGCCTTTATCAACAAGGTCGTTATCACGATTTAATCAATGTTTCTTACTTCACAGAAGACGGAACCTTTAGACAACTGCGGTTACTGATTGGACGTTTACCAGTCATTCCCAGAAATCCCACCTTTCGGGAAAGATATATGCCATTATTAAGCGATCGCCATTGGAACTGGCTCAATTACTATGACTTTAGCCTCAATAATTTAGTCAGGTTGGGATTTAACGATATTCGCCTCAGAGACGAACATTTACCGGGAATTATCGCTACCCTGGCTTGGTATCAATGGAGTTTAGGCGTACTCTACATCACACTAGTTCTGTGGACACTATCCCGCACCATCCCAGGGTTGAATCTATTAATTTATCTTAAGTAATACCAACTCTGCGGCAAAATACAGACTAAGCTGATGCGCGTCTAAATTGCATAACTACTAATAATCGCTGTTAACTGTCAACTGTCAACTGTCCTCACAATGGATTGTGCAACTTAAAAGCAGAATAGCTTACTTGATAGTTTAATCCAACACAGCTAAAACAGATTTTGGTAATAATTTATCTTTAAACCAAATGATTTTTGCCGGCACATTATCTAACTTAACTCCGGCTTTTTCCAAATTCAATCTTTCCGAAATAGCCAAGATTAAATTATCACAACCAGAACGCCGCACTTGGGAAAACTTCTTTTGTAAATATTCTGGTCGCCAATAACCAACTATTTCTAATAAAAATTCTCTACCATCAGGATGAACTAAGCGAAAATCGGGAATCATCACACTCCCAGGAATGGGAATTAAATCTACTTCTCTTTCTAATACCCATGCTGTTTTTAAGGCATCCCATTTATCTGCAAAGGATGCTTCTAACATACTATCGTAGGGTTTACCTTTGGAGTAATGAGAGACTAAACCGCATTCGGAATTAAGGGTAAATCTGCCTGTTTTCCATGTATCTGTGTAGACATCACGGGTTTGTAATGTGGCTGCTAGACTCCATTTGGTGACATGAAGTAAGGCGGGGATGAGTTTGGCGATCGCTAACCCATAGCGTGTACTAGAATTAAATAAGCTGGTCGGGCCGTCAACGGTAATTGTAAACCCGTGGTCAGCATCGCCTTCAATGTAAGCCATGAGTTGAAATAGCTTCAGATAGCGGAATAACAGTTTATATTCCCCTGGAACATTGCGATGAGCATTTAAAATTAACTTACTCGCTTTATAAAATATTCCCTGCACCTGGGACAAGTTATAGCGATTTAATATATCTACTGGTGTGGGGATATCAAAGTTTGTCAGAATCTTATTTTCAGACAAATCAGCATAAAGTCCATCACGGACTTGTTCTAGTAAAACTTCCCGTTCTAATTCTTGAGTTAATTCATCAGCAATTTTGCTCAATGTTAGTTGTGTTGATTCCCGACTAGGTGCGGATTTCGCAGCCAGAGAAAACACTCTTTCTCTTAACATTGGTGGTTCTAAAGGACTCACTACTTCAAAGGTGCAGAAATTGCTTTTGATAATGTAAGCTAAACCTCTTTTTACCCGATAATCTGTAGCGTCTCCTTCTAAATCCAAAAGTTGACTTTCTAAAAAGCCTTGAGTCTTACCTTGTGCTGCTTGAAAACAACTGATTAATTCATTGGTTAAATCAATAGTTTTCTGATCAATCTTCAGTCTTTTTGGTATTATTTCTTCGCCGTTTAGGCGATGACTTAGAAGTTCCGTTGGTAGCATTTCCCTGGTTATTAGCTGATGAATTATCGACTACATAATTAATTTCTATTTGCTCGGCAGCTTTAGCAGTTGATCCCTTCCCACTACCATAAATGACCTGCAAATTCCCTTGTCTTTCTTCCCCGCGTCGCCGTGCAGAAGTATTTTCCTCGCTGGTATCTTCCGCTATCACTTCATATAAAATCGCCTGTTTATTTTGAATATTTCCCTTACGTAAAATCCTACCTAAACGTTGAATATATTCTCTAGTTGAACCTGTCCCAGATAAAATAATGGCGATAGAAGCAGCCGGTACATCAACACCTTCATTCAACACATGGGAAGCAACTAAAGTATTATATTCACCTTCTCGAAATCTAGTTAAAATTTCGTGGCGTTCTTTGACTGGTGTTTGATGAGTGATGGCGGGAATAAGTAAATCTTGAGATATTTTATAAACGGTAGCATTATCAGCCGTGAAAATTAACACCCGTTCTGGATAATGCTTGGTGAGTAAATTGGCTAAAATTCTCAACTTGCTATCAGTTCCCAAGGCGATTTCTTTAGCTTCTCGGTGGGCTAACATAGCTCTACGTCCAGATTGCGATCGCGCACTCATCTGCACAAACATCTGCCAGCCTTGTATACTACCCAAAGAAACCTTGGATTGGCGTAAGAAATCGTTGCGAATTTGAATTAAATTGTTATATCTTTCCCGTTCCTGCTGGGATAACTTCACCTTAATCTGCACAATTTCGTGTTCAGCCAACGCCTTCCCCGCCAAATCCTCAGCACGTTTGCGGTATACTTCCTGTCCAATGAGAATATTTAAATCGGCGTGTTTACCATCGGTGCGTTCTGGGGTGGCTGATAGTCCCAGACGGTAGGGAGCGATCGCATATTCGGCAATCACCTTGCTAAAATCTGTAGGTAAATGATGGCACTCATCAAACACAATCAAAGCATACTGATTCCCCAAGGCTTCGGCGTGAATGGCTGCACTATCGTAAGTTGCAACCAAAATCGGTGATTTGTCCCGTGAACCACCCCCTAGTAAACCCACCTCAGCATCGGGAAACGCTGCCACCAAATGAGCATACCATTGGTGCATCAAATCTAAAGTTGGTACAACAACTAAGGTTGTCCGTGGTGTGGACTGCATCGCCAACTGCGCCAGATAAGTCTTTCCCGCCGCCGTTGGTAGTACCACGACCCCCTGTCTTCCCGCCAGTTTCCAAGCTGCTAGAGCCTCACTTTGATGGGGATAGGGTTCCATTTCTAAACTAGGAACCAAATCTATGGGGTAAAATTGCTTGGCTTCATCGATGAAAAACACATCTTCCGCTTGTAGTGCTTCCACCACAGCGCGGTATCTCATCGCCGGAATCCGAAATTTTTCTACCCTATCGTCCCACGTAGCATAATCCATCCAGGCTTTGCCCCGTGGTGGTGGATGCAGAATGAGTGTACCGCGATCGTAGGTTAAGGTGGGAGTACGAGCCATTGGGAAATTGGGGAATGTGAAAACCTCTCTCAAGAAAAGGAATTATGTCATAAGGTTTGTTGACTGTTGACTGTTGACAGTTAACAGCCCTTACTAGTAGTTATGAAATTTGGGCGCGTATTAGCCTACTAGCTCACAACCTAAGTTAGTTAGAAGAGGATGAATTAGGTCTAAGTCTTTCCCGCCAGGAAGGTGTTGGTGCAGAACTTGCCGAGCCAGAACTATTCCCTACTGTGGATGAAGACCGTCGAGACCTACGGGGTGATTCTGAAGTATCTGACTGTACGACTTGTCTGCGCCGTCTTCTGCGGGGTGATTCTTCACTACCACCGGAAACAGATTCTTGGCTACGATACCGTCTACGTCTTCTAGGTGAATCAGTGGGAGTGGCTTCTTCTAATCGTTGGGAACGTCTTCTGCGTCTGGTTGATGAACCAGGCTCTTGAAGTGATTCTTCATTAGGTGTAAGAGAACGATTGAGGATTTGTTTGGCTTTGATGGGTTTTGCTTTAATGCTGCCTTTGCGACCTGCCAGTTTTGGTCTTTCGGGAAATTTTTCTATTGGCATTCCCTCTACAGCTTTTTCCATAAATTCATGCCAAGTGTAAGCAGCACTGCCACTACTACCATAAGTAGGACGATTATTATCGTTACCCAACCAAACCCCTGTAACTACTTGGGGAATATAGCCAATAAACCATAAATCACGGGCTTCATCGGATGTACCTGTCTTACCAGCAACTGGTCTATTAGGCAGTTGGGCGGCTGCACCGGTGCCTGCTTCGACCACGTTACGTAACATCCAGGTCATAATAGCGGCACTAGTAGGATCAAGCACTCGCTTCGAGTCAAAGTTTGCTGACCAGATGACCTCGCCTTTGCGGTTGAGGACACGACGGATGCCATGAGGTTCTGAGTGTAAACCTTGGGTGGCAAAACTGCCGTAAGCGCTGGTTAACTCTAAGAGATTGACTTCATTGGAACCAAGGGCTAGAGAATAATGAGGATTGAGTTTTGATTTAATCCCCATGTTCTTGGCTAGTTGAATTGTTGGCTCAAATCCGACATCTAGCATGACTTTCAACGCTACCACATTCACCGAACGGGTGAGGGCATCGCGCATATTCATTGTGCCTCGGAAGGTTTCCCCATAGTTTTTCGGTTCGTAGCCATCGACTACAAAGGGGGCATCTACATAAGTATCATTGGGGTTTTTGCCAGTAGCGATCGCGGTAGCATAAACAAAACCCTTAAAAGTGGAACCTGGCTGGCGTTGTGCTTGGGTCACGCGGTTAAATTGGTTTTTACCAAAGTCTTGACCGCCAACCATTGCCTTGATTTCTCCATTACGGGGGTCAATGGCGACTAAAGCGGCTTGTTTGAAGTTTTGCCATCGTCCTTGATTGCGTAAAGTTTTGGTAACAGCTGCTTCTGCGGCTTGCTGCCAAGTTGGGTTTAAGCTGGTTTCCACTGTTAGACCCCCATTTGCTAACACTTGGGGGGAAACGTACTTGGGCAATTCTTGCTGAATATAGCTGGTGAAGTAGGGGGATTCTACTTGTAACCGCTTGGGTAAACTAGGTTTGAGGGTAATTTCTGCTTGGGTAGCTTCTTGCTTTTGGGCTGGTGTAATAAAGCCCTCTTTTTCCATCCGTTGCAATACCAAGTTTCGCCGTTGTTTGGCTGCTTCCGGGTTTTTGTCTGGTGAAAATAAGCTCGGTGCAGGGGGCATTCCCGCGATTGTTGCCGCTTCCGGGAGAGTAAGTTGGTCTACTGGTTTACTGAAGTATACCCAGGCTGCATCTGCTACACCATAAGCCCCAGCACCTAAATATACCAAATTCAAATAACGCTCTAAAATCTGGTCTTTGGTTAATTCTTGTTCTAGCTTGTGGGCAAGGCGTAATTCCTTGAGTTTGCGCCAAACTGTACGCTCTTGTTTGAGAAAAAGAATCCGTGATAACTGTTGGGTGATGGTGCTACCACCTTCTACCACATTTTGCGATCGCAAATTATTTACGGCTGCTCTGACAATTCCTTGGGGGTCAATACCTTGATGCTGACTGAATCTGCTGTCTTCGGAGGCAATAAAAGCATTTTTGAGGATCTCAGGCATCTGCTCCAGATTGATTTTTTCTCTGGTTGCTTCGCCTTGCTGTTGTAAGATAGTGCCATCAACAGCCTTGATCGTAATTGTTTGCTCACGGACGACAGCTTGCAATTCCGCTTTATCAGGTAAGGTTTTATCGATTTCCCCTAATAAGTAGTTGAAGGCAATGATGCTACCACCTACGCTTAAGCCCGCCCAAAACCATACACGGCGATAAAATGGGTGTTCACGGCTTGTAAACCTAGTAACAATCCCAGATGTTATACCACTGATCTGGTTGAATAGTTTTCTTTGTCTTACCACCTGCGTTGGCGGTAAGTTTTCGTTTGTGGTTTCCTCTTGCTCGTAACGATTACTAGGTGGCAAGCGCGGTTCCCCCTTGTCAGAGTCACTCAAATTTATTTACTGATTGCTTGAACCTGGAGGTTAAGTTTCTCCACATTAGTTCGGTGCAGAATATTCTGCACTAACTCTTAAGGGATAGATTAGAGTTTGGTGCAAGACGTTCGTGTTAGTATAATATCCTATAAACAATTAACTGAATTAATTGCTACAAAAAATGTTTTTAAAGTAAATGTTAAACAAACAACATTTCAACTTGTAATTACCTCAGAAAATTAATCAAGCCCTAATTGATTTTATTTTATAAAAACGCCAAACCCTGATATAATAACCGTTTTTAAGCTTTTAAAGCTGGTTTCAATTATTTTTGAGGAAAGTGATCCCCAAGTGTTTAGAGAAGTCGGGGATCTAGAGCTAGAAGCCATCATTCAGGTAGGCATGAGTGCTATAGTATTTAAGTAATCAATGTTTGTAAAATAACAATACAGTAAATAATATTGTCTGTTGAGAACAAAAAAAATAGCCCAAGAATATTCACAAAGCACGATGCAGAGTTTAAACCAAAGATACAGGCAAGCGCGATCGCTCTTGGTAGTAACATTGGTGATTCTTTAGCAATATTAGAAGCTGCTACAGCAGAGTTAGCGGCGATCGCAGGTATTCAACTAACAGCAAAATCCAGTTGGTATATCACTAAAGCCGTGGGGCCGCCACAACCAGACTACATCAATGGTTGCATCACCTTACAAGTACAGATGAGTCCGATAGAATTGCTAGAAACATTACTAGCAATAGAACAGAAATTTGGGCGGGTGCGTCAAGAACGCTGGGGGCCGCGATCGCTAGACTTAGATTTGTTATTGTATGATGACTTAATTATTGATACACCAACTCTCCAAATACCCCATCCGCGAATGCAAGAGCGAGCCTTTGTTTTAGTACCTCTAGCGGAGATTGCGCCCGGCTGGTTAGAACCAATTTCCGGATATGTAATTAGAGAGCTGGTAAAAAAGGTAGACTGTTCTGATGTACATTTGTTAAAGGGCAGTTAAAACCATTACCCAGAGCAGAAAACGCTGATAGAACGATCAATTCCGGCGTTTATCTGTACTATTTAAGACAAAACAAGCTTAATTATGCCATTAGGTAGAGAATTACCACAGCTATTAAAACAGCGCTTGTTCTATAAAGGGCGCAAGTTTGATTTTGAAGTTAATCGCTTGCGTTTACCCAACAAAGCTGAAGGAGAATGGGAGTGCATTCGTCACCCCGGCGGCGCTTTAGCTGTGCCTGTAACGCCAGAAGGTAAACTTGTACTCGTCCGCCAATATCGTTTTGCTGTGCAAGGACGGATACTCGAATTTCCCGCAGGAACTTTAGAACCCACAGAAGATCCCTTAACAACAGTCAAACGCGAAATAGAAGAAGAGACTGGTTATAGCGCCCAAAAGTGGGATAAATTAGGCGAATTTTTCCTCGCCCCTGGCTATTCTGATGAAATTATTTATGCTTTTCTGGCACGAGATTTGGAAAAGCTCGATACACCACCAAAACAAGATGATGACGAAGATATTGAGACTGTACTTTTAACACCAGAAGAACTGGAAAGAGCCATTCTTGACGGGGAACCCATAGACGCGAAGTCAATTACTAGCTTTTTCTTAGCACGGCCGTTTTTAGTGTAGAGATGAGGGAGGTGTCAATACGGTTCGGTTAAGGGATTTCTCGGTTAAGGCAGGCAGGGGAAGTCAGGGGAGAAGAGAAGCAGGGGAAGAGAAAAATTATGAAAATAACCTCCTTTCCTCCCCTGCCTCCTCTGCTTCCCCTGCTTATCCGAACCGTATTGAGGGGGGTGTGGTAAAGCTGATATTTACCACACCCCCGTTTTTTGCTTTTGAGCGTGCCAATCATTATTAACACCAACAATAGCTAATGAAATCGGCTATGGTTTTAAGGCTGAATTAATAATTGACTTCAATTCTTCTTCTGTCCAGGGTTTGCGGATGCAGGCATAAAGATTAGCTTGCTGTTCGGCACGTTCAATAGCTTCTTTGTCGGCTTGCCCAGTTAGCATAACGGTAATCACTTCTGGAAAACGTTGGTGAACTTTGATCAAAAACTCATCACCTCTAACATTTGGCATTAACCAATCAGAGACAATAATGAGAATTTTGATTTCGTCCTCTTCCAATTCATCAATCACCGTCCAAGCTTCTTCAGAACTTTGAGCAACTTCGTAAACATATCGATTGCCAAATAACCTTTTGAGTTGTTCCTTGAGAGCTTTTAATATAGAAACTTCATCATCTACACAGAGAATAGCAGCATTAGCCATAAATTAAATTTCCTCTTGTTTTCTAAACCAATATGGGCAAGCAAACACTGAATTGAGTATGACCTGGATTGCTCTCCATTTTGATCTGTCCTTGATGTTTATCAATAATTTTTTTGCAAATGTGTAATCCCAGACCACTGCCCTCGCCAGCAGGTTTGGTGGTAAAAAAGGCATCAAAGATTTTTTGCTGCACTTCTGGAGGGACACCAAGTCCAGTATCTGTAATGCTGACTTCCACATATTCTTCTTGTTGACGAGTGGTAATAGTCAGCGTCCCCCCCGATTCCATTGCTTGAATGGCATTAAAAATGAGGTTTGTCCAGACCTGAATAAGTTCATCGGGGTATCCCCAAATGTCGGGAACATCCTGGTAATCTCGGATTACATGAATATTGCGTTTCAGTTGATTCTGATAGATGGCAATGGTAGTTTCTAGTCCTGTAGTGACCTGCATCAACTGCTTTTTGCCACTTTGATCAAAATGAGAATAGCTTTTCAGCGCAAAAACGATTTTAGCAGAACGATCAACAGCATTGAGAATCATCTGATTATTGCTAAAACAGCAAGAGAGGTCATAAGCGAACTGTAAAGCCCATTCACCATGATCACCCTGTAACATAGGCAACAAAGACTCCCAATCTTCAGCAATGCCCATATCTATCAAGAGATCAGCAATATCTCTAGCATTTCCAATGTTATGCTCTTGCAGATGAGCAGTAATTTTGCGTTTAAGTGAACGATCTCCTTGAAAACCTGCCCCAGGTTGGTTTTTGAGCGCTTGATTGATGAGTTGAAAAAAGCTTTCTTGTTCTTGGGTATTCAAACGCTGATGTAAAGAGGGAAGTTCACTCAAGGCTGCTTGCAGGGCTTGTTCTGTGTTATTCGCTGATGCTTGAATAATACCCAAGGGATTATTGATTTCATGGGCAACTCCCGCAACCAGTTGTCCTAAGGCTGCCATTTTCTCTTGTTGAATCAATTGATCTTGGGTTTGTTTGAGTTCTTGGAAAGCGGCTTCTAACTGTTGGTTTTTGTTCAACAAGCTTTTGCTGTACTTGTATGACAAAGTGCCAATAATTACACCTGCTAATACCAAACAAAAAGTAGTACCAATGTCTGCAAATTGTCTAGTCTGTTGTTTCTGTGCTACGTAGACTTGTTCCAGGGTTGTTACTTCAGCATATAAATCATCATAGATTTCATCAATGCCGTTTGCATCAACATTTATCGCTTCTTTGGTTTTACCTTGAGCAACTAGCTGCAAAGCGTTGTCAATTGCTTGTTGATAGCTTGTATGGAGGGCAAAAATATTATCCAGATTTTTTTGTGGTTTAATTTGTCGTAGCTGCTGCAAAATTATGTCTGTACTTTGCTGATTTTCTGCCAGCTCTTCGGTTAAATCCTCATCAATTTCGCCTTTGGAAATGCCCTCCCATTCTAAGGCGTTAAGTCTGCTCACTTGCTCTTTTAATCGAGTCAAAAGCAATCTGTTGTCATTGCTGCGTTCTGCTAATTGATTGAGTTCATAAATAGTAGCAGCACTGGCGATCGCAATTATAATTGCACTTAACAAGATAGACCATGTGGAAAGTTGAGGTTTCCGCTTGACTAAAACCTTGGTAAAATCAGCATTTAATGAAAGACAGAAGCGATTAAGAAGCATAAGCGTCACCAATAATACTTAAGAGGAAATTGTGGCAATTTAGTCTTGGTAGTACTAGCGATCGCCATAAACCAAAACGCCGACAGCCAAAGAATCTAACCCATACCACAAATACTGAACACCTACTGAGTAATCTACTACTCTCAATATCTATGTTTCCCAGTCATTAACAAAAATTACCTTGTTTTTCAAAACTTGTTATTTGTGATTGTTATGTGGCAATCCCAAATAACAATCTTTACATTGCATCATTTTTTAATCGTTATATGAGTGAAAATAAAGCCAAGATGAAGAAAAAATATTTTGTTGTCAACAGTAGGGAACCACAATTTCTAGTGAGTTTATAGTATTCAAATCAGGTATGATGTCAACTAAAAAAGAACATATTTCCCTAGTCATCGTTACTGCTGCACAAATGCGGGAAATTGAAGGGCGAATATTTGCAGCAGGAATGCCCGTACCCGCTTTGATGGAGAAAGTGGCAGGATTAATTGCTAACCGCATTCAAGATTTATCTTCCAATTTTGAACAAGGTAGACAAGGAGAACAAGTAAGGATTTCGCCTCCATTTGCCCGCATAGGAATCCTCGTTGGGCCTGGACACAACGGCGGTGATGCGTTGGTTGTGGCGAGGGAATTGCATTTTAAGGGTTATGGTGTTTGGATTTATTTGCCTTTTGTTCAGCTGAAGGAATTAACATCACAGCATTTGCAGTATGCTCAAAGTTTAGAAATTCCTTGTTATCAAGAAATTGAGCAATTACCAGATTGTGATGTTTTGGTTGATGGGTTATTTGGCTTTGGCTTAGAAAGAACAATTACCGATCCCATCGCTTCAGCAATTAATCAGTTGAATGAATGGAACAAGCCAATTATCAGTATTGATTTGCCTTCAGGTTTGCACACTGATACAGGCGAAGTTTTAGGGACTGCAATCCGAGCAACTTATACCCTGTGCTTAGGTTTATGGAAACAAGGTTTGTTGCAAGATCAGGCTTTAGATTATGTAGGTAAAGCCGAGTTAATTGATTTTGATATTCCCTGGGCTGATGTGCAAGCTGTATTACAAGATGTACCCAAGATTAAACGCATTACACAAGCAACAGCCTTATCTACTTTGCCTTTACCTCGTCCACCAGTGACGCACAAGTATAAGGAAGGGCATTTACTGTTAATCTGTGGTTCTCGGCGTTATGCAGGTGGGGCAATTTTGACGGCTTTGGGTGCTAGGGGTAGCGGTGTAGGGATGTTATCAATTGCTGTACCCGAATCCCTGAAGCAGCTTTTAGTATCACATTTGCCGGAAGCGTTGGTGATTGGTTGCCCAGAGACGGAAACTGGAGCGATCGCCCAGTTACAATTACCAGAGAAGACAGATTTAAGTTCCTTTAGTGCGATCGCCTGCGGCCCTGGTTTAACGAAAGATGCTACATCTATTGTGGAAGAAGTATTAGCAAGCGATCGTCCTTTAGTTCTTGATGCTGATGGGTTGAATATTTTGGCACAGTTGGGAACAATCCCCACATTACAACAGCGCCAAGCGACAACAATACTCACACCCCATACAGGTGAATTTCAACGATTGTTTCCCCTTGTCTCTGATGCCAAACATGATCGAGTCAAAGCTGTGCAGGAAGCAGCAGCACAAAGCGGTGCAGTGGTATTGTTAAAAGGAGCGAGAACTGCGATCGCCAATCCTCAAGGTTCAGTATGGATTAACCCTGAAAGTACGCCGGCTTTAGCTCGTGGTGGTAGTGGCGATGTGTTAACGGGGTTATTGGGTGGATTGTTGGCACAAGCGGTAAATAAAGAAATACCTGTAGAAGATATTGTAGCCACTGCTGCATGGTGGCACGCGCAAGCCGGTATTTTAGCAGCTAGTGAGCGTACAGAGTTAGGCGTGGACGCGTTTACGCTGTCACAGTATTTGTTGAAAGTGATTAGTTAAATTGCTTTTAAGGAAAATCTAGGATTCGTACTTAATTTCTGAAATATAGCCGTAGGCAGATAGATTAGGACATCAAGCCAAGATAAAACCCTCACAACACAAGACTTTCAAGTCTGTCAACAGCCCTACTTAAATTTGTATGGACAAGCGCAGGCTACGCCAACAATAGTCAAACCGGATTCCTATATTTGGTTTGTAGAGTTCTATGATTCAGGTAATTCCTGTAATTTGCTCCAAGAATTTTTTCATTAGGTTTATGCTTTCTAAATTTAATGTTTTTTCATTTAGCCAACGATTATCTTGCAACGAGACTTGTAAAGTTCTGCCTGGTTTAAGGATACTGGTGATACTTGATATCACTGCTTTATTTTTACCTGCTAACTTATTCAATTCATGTAAATCCTTTTCAGTTAATTGATCTGTATTAATGCTGGAGACATAATTGCTTGCCAACTGAAGTAAGTCTGGATAGTTTAAGTTAGCACATTCAATAAGAATATCTTCTAATGTTCCTGGAATACAATTATTAGGCATAATAAATATGCCTAATCGTGGAGAACTATTTGCAACTTCGCCTAGTTTTGAAGGCAAAGGTAATCTAAGAGGTCTGATTTTATTAATCAATTCTGTAAATCTTTCAAGAGGTGTTTCACTATTATCAGCATCTAAGACAAAACCTATACCAAAAATTTCCGAAGACGGAATTAATGCTAGACTCTCTTCTACTGTATTGGCTAAACGTGTAATTCCGGTAGCACTATGTAAAGCAATGGATAGTTGATCATTCTTCAAAAAATTTGGAACAGGTACACGTTTCATTAAATCATCATCTATAGGAAACGTTTTTGGTACAAGCGGTTCCCAAAATGAATCTAGTGCTGACAATTTAGTTATGCGACGTAAACCAGAAAGTTTCAACAAACAAATTAAAAATTCAATATCTTGTGGGCCTTCTGCCACTATATAAGAATATTTAACCATGACTACCTCTAATGTCCAGCCCCCTCTCTGAACGTAGTCTATGCAAAAGATTGCCAGAAAATCTTTGTGGTGGTTTTCCTTGGCTATTTAATCGAAAAGCTACAATATTATCAGTACTCACATCTGTTTTTAACATAGCATCAACAGCTTCTAGGCTATGAGTTGTGGCAAAAAGCTGTACGTTTCTTCTACAACAAGCTTCAATGAGCCATGAAAAAACTCTAGTGAGAGCTGAAACATGAATAGATGTTTCAATTTCATCGATTAATAATACACCATTTTTAGTAGAAAAAAGAGTCAGAGCAATAATTAAAGTTCGCTTAAGACCATCACCAAATTTATATAAAGGAGCAAGACCTAATTGTTGATGTTTTATATAAAGGGTTGCTCTATTTGTAGACTGAGATAATATTTCAATATCTATGATATTACTATCAAACCATTGAATTATCTCTAATACTTCTTCTTTTCCACCTTGATTTTCTAGAATTATTTGTGTTAGACGTTCTAAAATAGGTTGGGATGAAGAATATGCAGGGGATACAGTTGCATTATTTACAAAAGGTTTATTTCTTCTCCGCCAAATAAATCGCTCATTTTCCCAGAATTGAAATATTTCTCGCTGTCCTACTTCATGATTAAATAAATTTGTTTGCCCTGTTTTTGGATATGCTACAACCTGTAATTCTAAACCTGAGCGTACAGATTCAGTTTCAGTAGAAACAATATCTTCATTGATTTGTTCACTATTAGAGCTTTCTGTTCCGCTACTATAAATTTCTTCCAGTTGGGCTTTAATTTCAATTATAGAAGTATCTCCGTTTGTCTTGATACATATTTCTTGTTCATAATCTTCGTCATGAGAAAAAGTCGTATTTTGCGGAAAAATCCATCTTAATGCGTTGATATCAGGTCGAGGAATGGCTAATGTTCTACCAAGATATACTCTTCTTTGTGAAACTTCCAGCCACTGAAATGGATCAAGAGGATTACATAAAATTGAGATGGCTTCAAGAATACTTGTCTTTCCTGAATTATTGTCACCAACTAAAATGTTCACTTGACCTAATTGAGACAGTTCTACCGTCTTCAAACCCCGATATCCATTTATTTGTAGCTGGTTGAAGACTGGATTCATGTGGACAATTCCTAAAATTGGTTAGCTTGAGCTAAAGTAACTGCAAAATAAATCATATTTCATTGTTATGCAAGTGTAATCACTTGCATTAAAAATGTATGTAAGAATTTCACAATGCTGTGTTAACTATGATAGGGAGTGGTATGAAATATGGTTCAGATTGTGATCAAGGTCAAGCAGTGGGACTGAAGAATAAATCAGACCGCAAGCGTCCCAATCGGAAAAAGCAAGTGGCGATCGCTAGCTAGGCATTACCATTTATTATTATCTTGCCCACACCAAAAGACAATGGGGGTATGTATGATGAGCATCAACTTATTTGCGTTCTTCCATGCCAAAGATGCGCCGGACAAGAGACTGTATCAAACTAGGAGTCAATTGATAAGCCACCTTCCAAAAGTTAGCTGAACCTACGACGACATCAGAACGCTTGTCTTTGACTGCACTCCAAATTGCTTTGGCTACGTCTTCCGGTTTTTCTAGTACAGGCATTTGAATCGCCTTACCTACTAATTCAGTCCGTGCTTGCGCTATTTCCTCATCTTTACCACGAAAAATTGCTCGTTCCATAAGTTGGGTGCTGATGAAGCTGGGATAAATGCCGCTAACGTGAATGTTTTTAGGTGATAATTCTGCGTGTAGGGATTTTGTTAACCCTGTTATGGCGTATTTGCTGGCTGTGTAAGGCACATGATAAGGAATAGGTTCTAAACCACCAATAGAACTGACATTTACAATAGTTCCTGCGCCACGCTTTAGAAAATGGGGCAGTATGGCATGAATGGTATGAATATAACCCCACAAATTAGTATCAATAATTTGATGCCAATCTTCTAAACTGAAATTTTCTACAGAACCCAAGCAAAAGATACCTGCATTATTAATTAATACATCTACCTGACCAAAATGAACGATCGCCTTTTGCATCATGTTATTGACTTGTGTAGCATCTTTCACATCGGTAGAAATGGCGATCGCTTCTTGTCCCAGTTCCCGTATCTCGGTGGCGATCGCTTCTAAACGATCAGGTTGGCGAGCTGCCAGCACAACATTATAATTGTGACGGGCAAATAATAATGCTGTGGCTTTGCCAATACCTTGAGATGCGCCTGTGATAATTACTGTTTGAGTCATATAGCTGTTGACTTGGGCTTCTACAATACAGAAACACCTGAAAATGCTTGAATAAGCTATTCTGCTTTTAAGTTGCATAATACATCGTGAGGGCTGTTGACCGTTAACAGTTAACAGTCAACAGTCAACAGCCTTTATTAGTAGTTATGCAATTTAGGCGCGCATTAGCTTACAGTCCATGAAATATCATCTGAGTCTTCAATATCTCTTTCCATGTGTGTATCTTTTTGATTGATGAGCCACAAAGCCAATCACAGCCAGTTAAGCCTTAGGATTTTAGGCTAGGGAAGAAAAATACTTTAGCTTTTCGGTGTTTCATCCGGCGGATGAGATAAATGTCCATAATACCCAAAAACAAAAAATAAAAGAATATACGACTATTGACGAAATGATATTTGGTACATAATCTTGGAATCTGATGAATAACAGGTGTAAATTTATCTGCTTGTATTATTTATGGGAATGATTTTATTCATTGTCTTATGCGTTTGGGCAATCGTAAATTTTATAGGTTTATGCTCAGTTGTAATCTCATTCATTCGTTGTCGTACTGTAGCAGGATACCGAAACATTGCGATTATCGGAGCGTTTTTTATACCAGCGATCCTTCTATTTTTAAGTTTTTTGGATCTGTTAAACAATAAACCCGTCCCTGGCCCAATCGCTACTTATATTCAGGCATTCATCACTATCGTATGGTCTAAAACTTATTTAATTTGTTTTTTGGGTGCTTGTGTAACTGCGGCAATTAGCTTATTGAAGCAAAATGCTATTCGTCGTTACTCAGCACTTGCTTGGGGTTTTCTGATTTCATCTGTTTCGGTTTGTGCATTTGTATTAATCAAATTTTGATTGCAATGCTATTGCAGAGATTGGTATCAACGGGATTCTTGGAGGTAAGGCAAATCTGCTGGACGATGTTGCACATTCATAGTTTTACTAGATAAAATTACACGAACATGGCGATCGCTCCCTAAATAAGTATGTAGCCAAGTGAGTAACACTAGCAAACGACTGCGGTAGCCGGGAAGATAAACTAGATGAACTCCCAGCCACATCAACCAAGCCAAGAAACCTGTAAACGCAAACGCACCAATTTTCCCCACACCCGAATAACAACCAATAATTGCCAATCTACCTTTATTGAAATAGTTAAAAGGCTTTGGTGATTTTCCTCGTATTTGCTGCTGAATATTGCGTGCTACCGCCACACCTTGCTGAAGCGCTTCCGGTGCAACCCCAGATAATGACTTACCGTTCTTTTCCACATAAGCCAAATCCCCAATTGCATATACATTGGGATGTTCCAGCACTTGTAAGGTGGGATGGACTACAATTTTACCTTTATGCGCCACAGGTAACTCCTCGGAGACTCCTGGGAGGTTGGCTTCTAAACCCGCAGTCCAAATCACAGTGACGGAGGGAATAATTTCCTCGTTTTCCAAGTGGACAAATCCCTCTGTAAGTTGACTGACTCTCGTTTGCAGATAAACTTCAACTCCTAGCTGATGCAATTTTTTGTAAGTGTAGTTTCCTAACTTTTTGGGAAATTCCACTAATAAGCGATCGCCCGATTGCACTAAAATTATTTTCACTTCCCCAAAACCTACGCTGGGATAATCCCAACGCAAGCAGCCTCGCAGCATCTCTACCAAAGCACCCGCCATCTCCACCCCAGTTGCACCACCACCCACAATGGTAAAAGTTAGTAATTGTTGCCGTTTTGCTGCGTCAGATTCTTGAATAGCTTGTTCAAAACAGGAAAAAATATGATTGCGTAGGGCAACAGCTTCTTCTAAACTTCTCATGGGAAAAGCGTATTCTTCAGCGCCGCTAACTCCCCAAAACTGAGTCCGACTACCAGTCGCCAGCACCAAAAAGTCATAATCAATTGCACCCTTAGCTGTTTTGACAATCTGCCCTGAAAAATCAATCTGCTCAACCTCAGCCATGAGAAACTGAACTTGAGGCTTGTGATGTTGCCTTCTATAGTTAAAAGAGAAACGCCGCAAAATCGTCCGTATGGGGTAAGCAATGTATTCTGGTTCTATTTGCCCGGTGGCTACCTGATAAAGTAACGGGACAAAAGTGTGATAATTTTGGCGATCGATTAGTAATACATCTGCACCAGAATTAGCTAGAGATTGGGCAGCTTGTAAACCACCAAATCCAGCACCAACAATAACAACGCGGCGATTCCTCATCATTCCCCTCTTGATTGAGTTGGCTGGCAAAACTATTGAATATTAAGAAAATGTAATAAATTGGTAATATAGCAATTATAAATAAGTTGTCAGAAAAAACACACCCTAGCCAGCATTCCCATCGATCAGTCTACGGTGTACACATTCTTGATTTCTTTACAGAATATTTACATCCAAAAACAAAAATAAAGGGTATGAGGATGTAAGTTTTGAAAACCACCACATCCTTATACCCTGTCAAAGCAAAGAGACTCGTTGCAGAAATCCACAATACCTATTGATTTTTCTCCAAATAGATTTGAATATTAGTTGTATCAGGGATGCCGAAAACGATCACCTACGGTGGGCGGAACGCCATCGCCTGCTCTAATACTCTCTCTTATTTCATCTATTTCACCAAACTCATCCTCGATTGCGCGAACAGTGAGTTACTAAGTTTTATGATGTTGTGATTTTAGGCTTGGTGCTGGCGTTATCCTAACTAAGCGATCGCCACCAACAGCTTAAAATTTCTGGCATTGTGCTGAAAATAACTTCCATTGTTTCTGCCTGGTCTTTACTTATGTCTGCTGGATGAAATCTCAGTACGGTGGTGTAATTACCGTACAAATCCGAATCATGCCACAACTTAATAGCGTTTGTTATGGTATAGTAAGAAAGTTAAGACTAGCTTTGCCAATTACAACACTCTACGGATTAGTGACAATTGCAAAATGGAAAGCAGTTTTGATTAAGTATTTACCCAACAAAATTTTTAACTGAATTGAGAGTTATGACTCAGCAAGTACTTCACCCAATGGTGAAATTGCAGCGTAACGTGCAATCACTCGTTGAATCGAATATTATCAAGCCGACTGATAGCATTTGGAAGATTGCGCTGCTTTATGGTAATGACTGGCAGCACTGGAAACAGGAGCTACTAGATTTCGGATTTACAATGCAAGATCCAATTGGCGATTTACTCGCAGTTGAATCTTGGGATGAAGATTAGGGACTGGGGACAGGAGATTGGGGACTGGGGATTAGGAAAATTTCTACTTATGTTTAGTTAGTGATTTCCATCTGATCCTCAATCTTTTATACTCCATCCTGAATACCCAATACTTAGTGTTCAATCCCTGAACCTAGTTCCGAATTCTTCTTTGCCTTGTTGCTGGGAACGGATGAAGCGACAGTAACCGTTAAGACCTTTTTCGATTTGGTCTTTTAGTTGAGTTACCCAGTTTAGTTGGTCTGTGTTGCAATAACCTAAGCTTTCAGCAATAACGAAGGCGCTTTTAGTCTCAGCTAATGAGCCACGGGCAATATACATAAAGCGCAATCTATCTAGATAGTGATAGCGCCCTTAGCCTTCTGCTATGTTTAGCAAGATACTAGATGCAGCTCTACGTAACTGATCGCTCAAATTGTAACGCTCACAATCCGGCAAGCTATCTGCAAGTCTATAAGCCGCTTCCAGTAACCTAAGACTATCTTGATAGAAGTCTAAAAACTCAAAACCCTATCCCCCATATCATCCCAATCAAAAGTCCTTAAACCAATTTTACGAAGGACTTTTACTAAATGCCCAATCCCCAATCTCCCAATCCCCTCACTTACAAGCAGCCAAAGCCGCAGCTAGCTCCTTTGCAGACTGAAAGCGATCGCGTGGCAAAGGTTCAGTGGTACGCTCAATTACATCCCTTAATTTAGGGGTGACAGTGGGAATTTTACTCACATCAAAGCGGAAACCACGTCCTTTTTGGCGATAAAACTTGAAAGGATTTTCCCCTGTGAGGAGGAAGATGATTGTGGGGCCTACGGCATATAAATCAGATTGGGTTAAAGGCTGTCCCCTTTCTTGTTCTGGGGCGCAATAACCCTCTGCACCGATGCGTGTGCCTGGAGTAGTACCAATTTCCTTAACTGCGCCAAAATCTAGCACCGCGATTTGATTATTCGCCGTCTTCACCATCAGGTTCGCCGGTTTAATGTCGCGGTGAATGAGTGGCTGTTCTTGACTGTGGAGATAATCTAGAATCTCGCAAGTTTGGATCATCCAGGCGATCGCTTGGCTAGGTATAACTGGGCCCGTGGCATAGATGCGTTTTTCCAAATCTTGCCCATGCACTAATTCCATCGCCAAGTACTTCTTACCACCTTCTACAAAAAAATCATAATACTTGGGGATACCCGGATGGTTTAGGGATTTGAGAGTATAGGCTTCCCTCTCAAATAATTCTTGGGCTTTAGCAATCCTCGCCATATCGGCATTCATTTGCTTCAACACCAACAGTTTCGGATGTCCAACAATCACCCCAGCCGCATCCCAAGCTAAATAGGTAGTTCCCATTCCTCCCTGTCCCAAAGTTCGTAACACTTGGTAATGGCGAATGGTTTGGATTACCGAAAGTGGTTGTCCGCAGTGGATACAAAATAGGTTCTGGGGAGAATTACCTTCGTGGGTGCAAGTTAAACTGCCAGGATTGTTAGACAATTCTGGGGAACTTTTTTCTGCCGAACTACCCACCCCAGACAAAGGGCTATCGCTGCCAGAAATCGATTGCCATTCCGGTGGTATTATCCCCTGAACTTGGAATTGCAATATCGGCCCTCCTTGGGCAAGTTGCAGGAGGGCATTATTAGGTAGTGCATCTTGAATTACCAAAACGCCATTCAAGAAAGTTCCATTTGTCCCCTTACTAAGCACCTGCCAGGAACCACCACCACCTGAACTAACTTGCCGAATTTCCAAATGATGGCGAGAAACCAAATTGTCAGACAAAATCACATGATTATCCGCCGCGCGACCGATGCGAATCACGGAGGAGTTTTCAAAGCACCATTGCTTGAGTGGTGTTTTTTGTTGCGGTTCTAGCAGTGTCAAAGTAACCACAATACGACCTGTGTAAGAGATGGGTAATGGGGATTGGGGATTGGGGATTGGGTAAATGTTTTCTCCACTGTACTTTGTCCCCCTCTATGCTTCTTCATAACCTTTAGTGTTTAATCCCCCGTCCCTTCCCCCAGATTTGGGCGCACTTTTGCCCGGACAAGTATAGCAGTAATGTTGTCATGACCATTGTATTGGTTGGCCAAATCGATTAATTCTGTTACTCCCTGCTCTAAATTAGTGCTAGAACTCAATAACGGCAGTAGGTGAGTTTGCCAATTAGTTTCTAGTAAATCGTTATCAGATAAGCCATCGGAAGCGAGAACGAGTAGGCTATCTTCATTAATATCAAAGAACTCTACATCGGGATTAATGGCGGTTTCGTCACGAGGGCCTAAAGCTTGGGTGAGTTGGTAAGCATCTGGGCGGGCATAAGCGATGCTTGCTTCTACTCCCCGGTCAATTTCTCTTTGACCAACTTCATGATCTACAGTCACTTGTTCCAATCCCCGCTTACGAGTCACACGGTAGAGGCGGCTATCACCCACATGGGCAACGGCTGCTTGACTACCTTGAACTAATAGCATGACCAAGGTAGTACCCATACGTCCTACCCCAGAACGGGCTTCTTGTTGGTTTTTTTCGTAAATTGCTTGATTCGCTAGATAAACTGCCTCACGAATTATTTCTTCTGTTGGTAATTGGTTATGAGTCCAGTGTTGCTGAAAGTATTGGCGTAAGTTGATTACGGCTAACTCACTAGCCACCTCACCGCCAGCGTGTCCGCCCATACCATCACAAAGAATATACAAGCCACGAGCTTGTAAAATGCGGTTTCTCGGCAGTTCTAATTTTTCTGTTTTAGTTTCAATCCCAAAGTAGTCCTCATTGTGATGGCGTTGACGACCAACATCAGTGCGGCCAGCATCTTCTAAACTGCTTAACTGCACGGACAGCACTACCGTGGGCATATCATCACCCTTGCCAGAGGGATCTTCTGTATCATCTGCTTGTAAGACTGTGGGCGCATTCGTTTGTTCTGCTTCCATTGGCTCAAATATTGGGGGTGTAGTTGCTTCTAGTTCCGTGGCGACTTCTTGTAAACGCGATCGCAACTGAGCGATCGAGTAAATCCTACCCTGCTGTAAATCTCCTAAAATCTGTATGATGGAACCAAATTGAGTGCGTTGAGACTCTCTAAATAGCGCCTGCCAAACTTCTCCCAAAGCTTTAATACTTGAGGGCTGCACAAAGATAGGCAATGTTACATCCTCTTCTTGTGCTGTTACCGGATTAAAATCCAGTGGCAAGTAGTCTATTGCTAACTCGCTCTTAGGTGGTTTTACGTACAGTTTTCGTAAGCTAATTGTCTGGTCTTCATCTAAGCACAAATTCGCCAAATCCCACAAACTGTAGTGACACTTTAATGGTTCTAGTAATACCCAAAGTTGGGTCATTTGATAAAACCAGTGTAAAATTTCTAGCGAACTAGTGGTTTCCTTTTGCCATAAATCAAGTAAAGACTGGTAGTGAGTACGGTCTTCAATCAGTAATATCTGGTTATTGCCGTCCTCCCAAGCATCGTGAATCTGGGGAATTTCCGTGTGATTTTGGGATTGTAAAACCATATAAGCCCTAGCCAAACTGGGAATACCGTTAACTTCCACTTCTGGAGTCACCAACCCCTGTTGTTGATTAGCTAATATTGCTTCAATTGGTGATGCTTGGTATGGTTGACAGTCCAAAACCCTAACACTAACCTCATCATGTGCGGCTGATAGTACTTGCAAAATCTGATAGCGTTGTTCTTTGTCCAAATATGAGCCAACAGAGAATAATGATGGAGAGAGCATCATCTTCTCTTCTTCATTTTCCTCACACCCTAATTCTGTTTGTTCTTCCCTGGGGGACGCTACATCAAGAGAGTTGGCGCTCAGTAAAGTGCTGACACTTACGGCGGAAGCCCAATCACTAGTCTCGATAATCGCCAGCCATACCGTGCCGGTTTCTGCACCACAGTTATGACAATTTTCAGCATTCACTGGTACTTCAGTGCTGCATTGAGGACAAACCTTGTGGGACAAAGAAGCACCACATTTTTGACAAAATTTGTTAGCATTAGGGTTTTCAAATTCACACTGAGGGCAAATCAGCATAGTGGAAGTTCCTTAATTCCCGTTCCGAGGTGCTTCTAGCCACTAATATCCAAAGTGCCACAACTGGCCGCCCTTGCCTATAGTAGACATAATTAAGTTGTGGTTTCATCAGTGAATCTTGGTGGCAGTATTAATTGTGACGCATATTAGCCAAAGATTGCAGATATCTGCAAGTTTATTTTGGAGAGTCGGGAGTTTTGAGTCATAAGTGCTGTGAGCTGTAACGGGTGTTAGTCGGTGCAGAGTCTCAAGTCAGATATTTTTCCACCTGCTTCTTGCCCCCTACTTCTTTCACTCAACTATTTTGGGTTGTTTAAGAACCAATTGGATACTAAAACAGGTACGGTTTGACCCGCTTTCTACTTCGATTGTTCCTCCTAATTGTTTGATGAGTTTTTGTACTAGCGCCAACCCTAGTCCTGTGCCTCCCTGCTTTCCAGGGTCATTGCTGGGAATACGATAAAATTTATCAAAAATGTGGGGTAATTCAGATTGAGGGATTTCTACACCAGAATTAATCACTTGCAAAATGATATTTTGAGATTTTAGTTGGGCTGTAACTGTTATTTCTCCCTCTGGGGGGCTAAATTTACACGCATTGGTCAGCAGTTCTATCAAAATGCGTTCCAAGCTGCATGGATTGGAGGTTAATGTTGCCAGAGAAGGGCTGACGCTGATGTGTAATTTTTGCCTACAGATATCGAAATTGCGGCTTTTAAATTCCTCCACTACGCGCCATAGCCATTGCGGTATGTGAATTGTCTCTAGTACCCAAGGTTTAGCGTTGGTATCGAGGCGCTGTAATTCTAGGAAGTTATTAATAAGATTTATTTGGCGATCGCACTCATTTTCTAAAATATTAAAATAACAAGCTGCTTTTGAGCCTTTGTTTGTTGGTTTTGTTGTTGCTGAGAACAAATTATACTCACGATGCAGCGTAATCCCCAGCATTTGAATCGCCATTTTCATATTAGTTAGCGGTGTTCGCAGTTCGTGGGAAACTGTGCTGAAAAATTTTTCTTGCAAGTGGCTAAGGCTTTCTAGTTTCTTTCGCTGGCCTTGATTTGATGGTAACTCTGGTAAGTTTTTAACTAAATTATCCGCATCTTTTGGACTTGCTTCGGCTGGTTCTAGAGAAGTGATGGCCTCACACAGCATCAGAATCGTCGATTTTTTAATAGAAGATTTTTCTTCATGCAGTATTAATCGCAGTGTAATTCTGACTGCTTTTATACCATTAACAGGGTTATTTAACAGAAAATTGCCATAGCTAACAGCATCATCAGGTTCAGTTTTGCAAAGACTTATGACAGCATTAGACAGTCTTTGTTGGTCTGATTGAGCAAATAATTGAACAATGGGCAGTTGTAATAATTGTTCTGGTGTGTATCCTAGAAAATCTGCTCCAAAATCATTGACAGATAAAATTAACCCCGTCGCATCCAAACTGAAATATATAGTTGGTATATTATCGTACATCATGCGATACCATCGCAATTCTTCTTGAGCGCGATGGAGTTTTTCTGCTGTGTCAAACTCTAAATGAGAAGCTGATTCCGTCACCGGTTCCAAGTACACAGGAGTTTTGGGCAAAATATTTTGTGGTGTGTGAGTTTGATGCCAGAGCGATGGCGTTCCGCCCACCGTAGGTGATCGCTGATTCAGGCTCATAAGGTTTAAACTGACGCTCAAGGGCTGAAGTGAATGGGAAACAACAAATTTTAAATTCTTTTTTTGTCAAATAAAAAGTTTTGTGCCTTTTGTTCAACTTCAAATGATTACTAAGTTATTCCTGCAACTGTTTACAAAGTTTAACTAGAAAATTTGCCTATCCCTCGACTCCGAGACGAATCATGGAGCAATTTAAGTTCCAAGGACGTGAGATCACGCCACTCACCTAAAGCCAGCCCATCCAAGCGTAAATGACCTATACTCACCCGCACTAACCGCAAGGTCGGAAACCCCACAGCCGCAGTCATGCGCCGGACTTGCCGATTTTTACCTTCAGTCAAAGTCATTTCTAACCAAGCTGTAGGAACATTTTTGCGAAATCTAATCGGTGGTTGGCGATCGCCCACAGGCGGATATTCTGGTAATAACCTCACTTTTGCTGGCCGTGTCCGATAATCTTGAATCTCCACCCCTGTTTGTAGCTTGTTGATAGCCTCCTCATCAGGAATACGCTCTACCTGTACCCAGTAAGTCCGCTCATGACCAAAACGCGGATCAGAAAGCCGATGCTGCAACCTGCCATTATTGGTTAATAATAGTAACCCTTCACTATCCCAATCCAACCTCCCCACAGGATAAACATCAGGCACATCTATATAGTCTTTAAGAGTTATATGCTTGGGCGATTCCTGAGTAAACTGGCTCAGGACACCATAGGGCTTATGAAAAATAATATAGCGATCGTCATTAGTCATGGGTCATTGGTCAATTTATCCTGATCAATTGTAGAAAGAAGGCGATCGCTTTCAGCATGAATATAAATTTGGTTTCCCAAGGCTATAAGTCATTGGGAAATTTCATGTTTCAGTATAAATCTAAAAATCTTAGCCAAGACTATTGGAAATTTTAGAAATCAGAGTTACACTATTTCTATAAACCTTAGATAAGATTTTTAGAAATTTGCCGATGTCAAAAATAATATACGATGTCATCCAAAGATTTGAGGTAGAAGAAGGCATTCCACGCTTGTTGTCAACTAATATTCATGTGATTCAAGGTGGCGAGGATTTAACGTCTTTAGCTACTAATATGCTTGCCGAACTTGGTTTTTACAACAAGTTTGAGGAAAATCGAACATCTCAATATATTGGGTACAAACTTAAGAAACCTAAAAAAGGAGCTAAACGTTATCAACTAATTCTGACACCCCGTAAAGAAGGTTTATGTGTTGCCATATCCAAGGATATTTTAGAGGGAAATATTTTATCTTTAGAATATTTTTATGGTGATGAAAGTTACTATAGTGCTTCTTGGGCTACCTTAGCGAGAATTTGGGTTTTACCGAGTAAAGAAGATATATTTTGGAAATCAATACAAAGCTACTATCCAAATCTTGTCGAAATTGGTGAAGTAACAGGTTCTCTTATACTCAACAAGCGTGATGAGATTGAATATCATATAGGCTATATTGAGGAAAATAGTGATTTCGCTGAAATAAAAGCAGAAAATTTAATTGATTCACCGGAAAACTTTGATATTACTAGCTTAGGAAGTAGCGATTCTTATCTTGTCATTAATAATGATTCTCTATTCCCCTACAGTTGGCAGGTATGTATAAATTCTAGTGAAGTTTTAAAGGAATTTATTAGCTACTTTGCAAAAATATTAATGGAGCAATAGAAATGTCTGTCAAAGTAAAAAGACTGGTTAATCCTTATGAAGAAAGGATGCTGGAATTTTTAGAAACTTGCATTAATAATGATTATAAAATTCATACTCAAGTTAGTCTATGTCAATTTTGTGAATTGAATGGGTATCTTGATTCAGATTTAAAAAGGTTTTTCTTTAGCTCTAATGTAGATGCACTTATCACCACCAATAGCTATAATCCCTGCTTAGTTGTAGAATTTCAGTCTTCATATCATGACTCTCCTGAAGCCAAGGAACGTGATCGCAAAAAAGCAACTTTGTTATCGCTTGCGGGCGTACCATTTCTCTACTCACGAATTCAAGATTTTGGATTATTAAGTCTTTACTCTCCACATGAAGAAGTAGTATTTAATCTATTCACAGGTGAAAAACGCGACAACGCCAAAAACTTAATCAGAAAGTATTGCGAACTATCTACTTTTGCCCAAATTCAGCTTACACATTAGTAAAGTTCAGATTTTTTTGCTTACTCCTTTGCGTCTCTGCACCTACTCTACGAGTTTCGCTTGCGGTATGCGTGAGCTAAAAAAAGAGTTATATGCAAAGTGTAATGCCAAAATTGCCGCCCACCAACCCTAAACACTTCACATTCTCAGGAATTGTTAACCCCATTGCCCCCGGTCATAAACAAGGTGGTAAACTACATCCATGCTAGGGGTGCTTGCACTAACAGGCTGAGATTACACCCTTAACACCTGAGACTGGGTAATACCAGCGAAGGGAAGCTGTTTATTGAGGGAATTTCATATGCGGACAGAATGGGTTGCTAAACGACGTGGGCAAGGTAATGTAACTCAAATGCACTATGCACGTCAGGGTGTCATTACCGAAGAAATGCAGTATGTCGCCCAACGGGAAAATCTGCCGGCTGACCTCATTCGTGAGGAAGTAGCGCGGGGGAGAATGATTATCCCAGCGAATATTAATCACACTGATTTAGAGCCAATGGCTATTGGCATCGCCTCTAAATGTAAGGTAAATGCTAATATCGGTGCTTCCCCCAACTCTTCCAATCTTCAAGAAGAAGTTGATAAGTTGAACTTGGCAGTTAAATACGGTGCGGATACCGTCATGGACTTGTCCACAGGTGGGGGTAACTTAGATGAAATTCGCACCGCCATTATTAACGCCTCCCCCGTACCCATCGGTACAGTCCCAGTCTACCAAGCCTTGGAAAGCGTCCACGGCACAATTGAAAACCTGACCCCAGAAGATTTTCTGCACATCATCGAAAAACACGCCCAGCAAGGAGTAGACTATCAAACTATCCACGCGGGAATTTTGATAGAACATTTACCCTTAGTTAGAAGCCGCATCACCGGTATTGTTTCCCGTGGTGGTGGTATTTTGGCGCGGTGGATGCTGCATCACCATAAACAAAACCCACTTTACACCCACTTCCGCGACATCATTGAAATTTTCAAGAGATATGATGTTTCCTTCAGTTTAGGGGATTCCCTCCGCCCTGGCTGTACTCATGATGCGTCTGATGATGCCCAGTTAGCCGAACTCAAAACCCTGGGACAACTCACCCGCAAAGCTTGGGAACACGATGTACAGGTGATGGTAGAAGGGCCTGGACACGTCCCAATGGATCAAATTGAGTTCAACGTCAAAAAGCAGATGGAAGAGTGTTCGGAAGCACCATTCTATGTGTTAGGGCCATTGGTAACAGACATCGCCCCTGGTTACGACCACATAACTTCCGCCATTGGCGCGGCGATGGCTGGTTGGTATGGTACAGCTATGCTGTGCTACGTTACACCAAAAGAACACTTGGGATTACCCAACGCTGAAGATGTCCGCAATGGTTTAATTGCTTATAAGATAGCAGCCCATGCAGCCGACATTGCCAGACATCGCCCAGGCGCAAGAGATAGAGACGATGAACTCTCCAAAGCCCGTTATAACTTCGACTGGAACCGTCAGTTTGAATTATCACTCGACCCAGAAAGAGCGAAGGAATACCACGACGAAACTTTACCAGCAGATATTTACAAAACTGCTGAGTTCTGTTCCATGTGTGGGCCTAAGTTCTGTCCTATGCAAACCAAGGTTGATGCTGATGCGCTAACAGAACTTGAGAAGTTCTTGGCGAAGGAACCAGTAACACAAGGGTAAACGCAGCGAAAAGTTCTGAAGGAGGGTTTCCCTCCGTAGGAAACTTTTCAAGAGAGAGGGACGCTGAGGTAAACGCGGAGGGGCGCTGAGAAAAATTTGTGTTCCTCTGCGATGTCCTCCGCGTTCCTTTGCGTTAATGCAATTACTCTAGTAATCATCCCCGAATTTATTGCTTTTGGCTGAATAACACTAGCTCGTCTAATTCTTGCTGCATCTTACTCACAACTAAGTTGTAGCATTCATCGACATAATGGCGATCGCTTGCGGCTTCTCTTCCATAGCGTTCAAATATAATCGGTGGACAAACCCGCGTGTGTATGGATACAGGAAAAGGAATATTAGGCAGTGGGCCAATAGATAATCCCCAAGGCCAACCGAGATAAATGGGAAATACAACCGGGTCAACACCAAACAACCAAGGCATTCCCCTATCATGCAACTGTCTGACAAGGTTATATATATCAGCCAGCACAATCAAAGTATCGTGAGCGCCACAGGAAATTGCTGGAATAATCGGCACATTTTCCCTCAGTGCTAGCTTGATAAATCCTTGTCGTCCCGCAAAATAGATTTTATTACGTAAAGAATGGGGTCGGAAAACATCTTCTGCTCCCCCTGGATACACTAGTAAACTAGCTCCAGAACGCAAAGCAGTATAAGCCATTTTGGGATGAGCAATTATGGCTCCGGTTTTCGCTACTAGCTGCGCTAATGCTGGGGTAACTTGCCAAACGCTGGGGTGCATCAAACCATAGCTTGGTCGCTCTACTCCAAATCGGCGAAACCAGTCATACATCATCATCAACATATCAGGGGCTGCCAGCCCACCGTTGTGGGAACCAACGATTAAGACTTTTCCCTGTGGTGGGATGTGATGCCAGCCACTAGTTTGCACGCGAAAATAATAATGGTAGAAAAAGCCCAAGAGGGGCATAACAGATTTAATAAACTCTGGATCTCGCTCTTCTAGAGACCATCCAAGTTTTGTGTTTTGGGGATGTTGCTTTTGTGACATTCAGGCATATTAACAAACTGAGAATCAAAAAGGTACTAGTAGTCAACAGTCAACATTCATCAGTGTCGTCCCTTAGTTTCAAAGCTTTGTTGTGAACGATCCTAAAACATTTTTTGCCACTGACCACAAACCACTAACAACTGACAAAATTACAGCAACTTGAACAGGTTGTGATACGCTATCAGCGTCGGGAGTGTAAAGGTACAGAAGATGAGTAAATTGAGGGTGGGATTGTTATTTGGCGGTCGTTCTGGAGAACATGAAGTTTCTATAAGTTCCGCACGGGCGATCGCTTCAGCCCTAAGTGCAGGAGAAAATGCTAGTAAGTACGAAATATTGCCGTTTTATATCCACAAGGATGGGCGTTGGCTAGCAGGAGAAGCCCCACAACAAGTTTTGCAATCAGGCGCGCCTCTATTAGAATCGTCAAACTCCTCACCAGCAGAAAATAATCTCGTAAACTCCCAACAACAAACTCTCGAACGTTGGCAATCACCTTCTCAAGTTGCGGAAGTAGATGTGTGGTTTCCCATTCTCCACGGGCCTAATGGTGAAGATGGCACAATTCAGGGTTTGCTTACTCTCATGCAAACTCCTTTCGTCGGTTCTGGCGTTTTGGGTTCAGCATTGGGGATGGATAAGATAGCCATGAAGATGGCTTTTGAGCAAGCTGGACTACCCCAAGTAAAATATAAGGCTGTCACCAGAGCGCAAATTTGGTCAAATCCTTGCGTATTTCCCAAGTTGTGCGATGAAATTGAGGCGAGCTTAGGTTATCCCTGTTTTGTCAAACCAGCTAACCTCGGTTCTTCTGTTGGGATTTCTAAAGTGCGATCGCGCCAAGAATTAGAGGATGCTTTAGATAATGCCGCTAATTATGACCGCCGAATTATTGTAGAGGCGGGAGTTGTAGCGAGGGAAGTAGAATGTGCTGTTTTAGGTAACGACCAACCCCAAGCTTCCACAGTCGGCGAAATTACCTTTAATAGTGACTTTTATGATTACGAAACCAAATATACGGCAGGTAAAGCAGATTTACTGATTCCCGCCGTGATTCCTGACGAAATCAGCCGTCAAATTCAAGACATGGCTTTACAAGCCTTCGCAGCTGTTGACGCTGCTGGGTTAGCCAGAGTAGACTTCTTCTACGTGGAAGCTACAGGAGAAGTGTTGATTAATGAGATCAACACCCTACCAGGTTTCACAGCTACCAGTATGTATCCCCAACTCTGGGCCTATAGCGGCATCCCCTTTCCAGAATTGGTAGATAAGTTAGTCCAACTGGCAATAGAAAGACACAATCCTAGTCATTAGTCAACAGTCAACAGTCAACAGTCAACAGTCAACCGCTAACAGTCAACCGTCAACAGAAAAATAAATTTTGTAGCCTAAATGGCACAAAAAGACTACTAAAATAGCTAAATCGGCTACGGATACCTGATAGCTCCCCCTTTTAGTACAATCGTGAACTAGAGGGGAAACAATCTGAAAGTGATCATGGAAAACAATCAGAGCATAAAGCATGAGCTAAATCAGGAAACAAGACATACAGCAGTGCTAAAAAGCAGTAAATCCGTAGCAATTAGTAGCTACAAAATTTTTATCTATCTGCTGACACGTCATCCCTTACTTTTATTGGCTGGGATCTTCACAACACTGATGGGAAGTGCTGGCATGGCCTTGTATAGCCTAGTCCATGTGGGTGATGTGGAACATTTAGAAGCAGAACCAGTGGCTGTGATTGAGCAGCCAATCATTGCTGACACAGAGAATGGCAATCCTCTGCCTTTGTGGATGGTAGCAGCGATCGCTCTCAGTTGTGCTAGTGGTTGCTTAATTATTTTCCGTTTACTCAACCAGCCAACACAGCGTCCTAAAATTCAGAAGCGAGAGGCGATTTCTCATCAAGCCCTATCAGCATCATCCCGTACCCAAAAACAGCAACAGCCAATTCTCAAAACTCAGCCAATGTTTGTCCCCAGACCAACATTGCAGCCAGTGAATGCCATGCAGGCTACCAAAAAACCTCTGTTGACAGTTTTACCAACAGAACAGAGAAGTCCGTTTGATGACAGCAAAGAGTCCTTAGTTGAGTTGTTAGATTGGCGTAAACATAATTCTTTGACGGCAATTTTACAACAATATTCCTCATAATGTCGGTATAGTTGCTCTTGTCGGTAATGGGTAATAGCTAACGGGTAATGGGTTTTCACCTACCGTTCGGCTGACGCTCACAGCGAAGGCCAATTACCAATTACCATGATGCTGGTCGCAAGTTCTGTTCTGCTTCGCGTTCTGGTCATTGGGTGCGCCGCCAGCATAAATATTACCTATGAATGAATATGAATCCTAATAGATGCTTATCTTTGTAGATTAGAACAGTAAAGCTGCATTTCTTGGTTTCTTGTCAACATTAAGCAATTACTATTATTAATATTCCTAATATCGCCTGTTTGATTTTTATGATTTCCCATAAAAAAAGCTGCAAATAGTAACGATATAAGTGTGCTAGCAATACATATTATATAAGAACTTGTTTTTGCTTTACTGTCAGCGTCATTTGTTTGAATTGGTTTTTGCGGACAAACTGTTTTTGATGACCAAAAATGATCATTGAAGTTGTAATAACTCATTTATTATCCTCGCTGAAAATAGAAAATGTTAAACAGTAAGGGTTATAACTAACAAAATTTGTGAAAGTAGGTAAAATTAACAAATCTATTTATTTATAGCCGTAGCCGCATAGATTAGGACATCAAGCCAAAATAAAACTCTGACAATACAAGTCTGTCAACCGTTAACCGTCAACAGTCAACAGCTATATAACCACAGAATGAGTAGCTATATTAGGCAATTCATATAAGCCAGTAATTTTAGAATTAGAATTACTGACTTACTGAAGTTATTAAACCTGTTATGCCAGAAAAATACTTCTGACAAAAGTCATGGATTTAATTATGACTTTCGTCATAAGTTTTCACAAAATATGAGTCAATTCCAACTTGCCAAAGGATATTTTGAATTTTGAGTTGGTATGGCAATAGCTAGATAGATTAGGACATCAAGCTAACTTATAGCTTGCACCATTACTTTATTGAGAAAATAGAAACCCGAAACCCTCATGATTTCGTAGGGTGGGCATTGCCCACCACCTACTTATTGAGAAGGTGCAAGATGTCAGCTAAGATAAAACCCTCACAACAAAAGGCTTTCAATTCTATCAACAGTCAACCGTCAACAGTCAACAGTCAACCGTCAACAGCTAGATTACCTTGTCCGTAATAACTGCACAAAGGTATTACTCACCGTATTGTCGTTCTTATCCGCAGCGTATTGAATCAACTTCTCTCGCAATTCCTTGGCTGCATCTAAGGGGAGTAAGGTTGCTAACAAGAAGTAAACACCACGAAATCGCGGGTCGCCTATTGTATCGTTTAATAATCCTTCTGCATTATCACTGTTGCCGAGGAAGTTCTGCACCAGGAAGAATTCCATGATTTTATCGTGGCGGAAATTCCATTCATCTTCGGCTGCCCCTTTGTTATCTTGCCATTGACGGCTAATTACCATTTTGTATTTTTTAGGACTTACGCATTGACAAAAAATTTCATTCATGTGTACTAAGCAACACAAGTATGGGTAAGATTTTCTACAATGTAATCACGCAAAACTAAAGTGAATAAGTTCCTTTGCA
>NZ_JACJQL010000001.1 GCF_014696625.1 Nostoc parmelioides FACHB-3921 | reverse complement strand
CTACTTATCCTCTATACCACCTACTTAGACAGAACCTTGCCGTTAGATATGCCTGCCTTTATCCCTTGCTTAGTATTCTTGTACTATATTTAGATGCGTTTGCCCTGGGATTAGTACAGAGTTGAATCAGCATTCTGGTGGATTGTAATAAGTTTTTGCAGTGTAGTTACTCAGAGCGATCGCGGTTATTTTTTACTGGTCTTACTTAGAAAGCGATCGCCCCAAATTGGATACATTAAAAGTGCAAAAATTAAATATTCTTAAGGAAGTTTTAAACATTGAATAGGTGTAAGATTAATTTTATTGACGTTGATACTCCAATCATGTCTAACCCCTTCCCTATTTCAGCTAACAGTACCTATACTCGTCCTTCTCATTGTGGCAAACATAAAATCCTTCTTGGTATGGCTCCTGGCGTGGGCAAAACCTATAAAATGTTGGATGAAGCCCACCGACTCAAACACCAAGGTAAAGATGTAGTTATCGGCTACTTGGAAACTCACGGGCGCATAGATATAGCTGCCAAAGCTATTGGCTTGGAGGTAATTCCTCGCAAAATTGTACAACAGGGTGAATTAATACTCACTCAAATGGATACAGATGCTATCCTTGCGCGTCAACCTCAGCTAGTTCTGATTGATGAACTAGCGCACACCAGTATACCGAGGTCTGGGAGAGACAGGCACTACCAAGATGTGGAGGCAATACTGAAAGCAGGTATAGATGTCTACTCTACAGTTAACATTCAACACTTAGAGAAATTTAGCCATTTAGTTACCCAAATGACGGGAATTGTTGTGCAAGATAGCATCCCTGATTATTTATTAGAAGTGGCTAACGAAGTGGTGGTTGTGGATGTCACACCTGAAACCTTAGAAGAAAGATTATTGAATGGTAAGATTTATCCACTGGATAAAATTGAGCGATCGCAGCAAAATTTATTTCAGCATCATAATTTAGTATTACTACGAGAACTGGCACTACGAGAAGTAGCTGATAAAATTGAGCAAAAAGGAATCAAAGAAGCAGGTTACGCTTCACTTGCACAAGCTTGCTGTGTACATGAACGCATCCTAGTTTGTGTTTCTCCCCAGCCACACTCCCTGCAATTAATTCACAAAGGAGCCAAAATTGCCAGCTGTATGAAGGCTCCACTCTATGTTTTATTTGTCAGCGACCCCCAACGTTTCCTGACAAAAGAAGAAGAATTTCATATTCAAAGCTGTAAAAATCTTTGTCAAAAGTTAAACGGTGAGTTCTTACAAGAATCCAGTCATAACGTTGCCGAAAAAATTGCTCAGGTTGCAGATTTTCACCGAATTACACAAATAGTTTTAGGTCAATCTTGCCACAATCGCTGGCAGAAGATTTTTAGAGGATCTTTGATTAGCCAACTGATGCGTATATTCGCTCACCGACTACCCAATGCTGCAATCCACAACTCCAATAGTAAACAAGCGATTTGCGATCGGACATCGTTTTCCCAAATCGACTTTCATTTAATCTCATTTAAATAAAAATTAGTTTTTTCTAAAACCTTGTCTAATTTTAAATCGCGCTCAAACGTAATATTCCTATTCCCCCACTTCCAGTCCAAGTTACTATGCTTTGGCTGCAATTTGGTATGAGTAATATTTCTAAATGACGCATGGTGGCAAAATACAGTTTTGTTATTTTTACTTTTATATTCAAAATGTTTAGTAGTTGATATAACAAATTTATATTTCTAAATATAGATTGTTTAGATAGAAAATAAACATATGTTTATTTTTTATTTAGCGTTTAATTTTTTAAAAATATACCTAGTTACGCATATTTTTCTACATAAAATGATGCACAATAACACTATAGTTAAATAAAAAATGTTTTGTGTTTAACCATCAAAGTGTAGTTGAACCAAGCCTATTTGGTGTTTTAATCCAACCCAATAGTATTTACTGTGGTATTCCTTTAAACGAAATTCAGTTACCTGAAAAGTGTAGTTTTTTAGGGATATTAAGAAAAGAACAGGTCATTCCCGCACAAGAAAACCCTGAAATTTATTCTGGAGATTACATCTTGGCGATAGCAATACATCCCATGATGGTTCCAGCCCTAAAAGTCACTTTAAAAAAAATTCATTCTGTTTATTATTCACTTAATGCTTGCTTACTAGAAGCTCGACTAATACCTACTCAACCTTCTTTATTTCGGCGATAGCAAGTATGTTAAATAATTGTAGTTCTGCACATCTTTTAGATATGGATATTTACTTTTTGTCAGATAATGCACCAGATCCTGAGATGATTAAAGACTTAGGCGCTCCGATTACAACCCAAATTAAAGGTGACATCAGCGATATTCAGGCTCAAAATAATCTCATATCTTTTAATGAAACTCTTTTCATAGGTGGACAAAAAATTCAAGTCAAGCATACAATTTCTGCCGAATCAATTGTTATTGTCGAAGCTCCGTCTGTATTACAAGCAGATTGGTTATCAGCAGGAATTTCTACACTTTTAGTCACTCAAATGAAGGAACAACCTGGCCCTTGGGGTACTACTATCTTTAAATATTGTGGGCTACTACAGATTCATAAGATTGAAGTTGCTACCTCACCTTGGAAGAGCAAAAGTATTGGTGTAGGAAGCATCCCAATAGTACGAGAAGAGAAACAGCAGTTAGTTAATCCCTCTAATTCATTTTCAATGGCGAGTCTGTTTCAAAAGGTGGGATGGAAACCTATTAAACAGCATTTATCTCCTTGGTAAATAGAGAATTTCGATATGCAGTTTTCGGAAATACCACAATTTTATGTGTCCGCAGAAACAAGTGCAAATCAATCCACCTTGATGGCAACTCAACCAATAGCAGCAACACATAATGAGGCAAAAAACAAGGATGGAGATATACCTGTTGCTATAGTATTTTTAGCTCTTATTTGCTTTATGGCTATGGGAGCAATTTACTGGTTTATGATTTCCAGCCTTGTGAAGATTACAGAAAATAGAAATCGTCTATCAAACATTGTTCGTCTGAAGCAATATCCCTGTAAAACCTGTAAATTTTTTGATGACAATAATTATCTCAAGTGTGCAGTAAACCCCTCGGTTGTTTTTACCAAAGAAGCAATCAACTGCTCTGAATACCAGCCGCGATAGAATGTCTTACCTACAAAACTTTAGGAATATCTAAATTCGCAATCTAGAATTTAGTTCAGATGATGATTAATTTTTTACGTCTTCTTCCTGTAGCACTTGTCTTAACTCCCACTTTAGTTAACCAAGGCAATGATTTTCTGCGTCAAAATCCGATGAAACAGCTTCAAGAAACAGGGCGATGCTTTAGCTGTAACTTATCGGGAGTAAATTTGTCAGAAGCTAACTTACAAGGATTTGATTTACGCTCAACAAACCTTCAGGGAGCTAACCTGAAAAATGCTAATCTTCGGTATGCCAATTTACAGTGGGCAGACTTGCGAAATGTAAATTTACAAGGAGCTGATTTGACTGGAGCAAACTTGAGTTTTAGCTTGCTAGTTAATGCTAATTTACAAAGAGCAAATCTGGAAGCTTCTAACCTAAAAATGACAGACTTGAGAAATAGTAATCTCAGCCATGCAAATCTTATCAAAGCATCTATAAGCCAGAATCTTCAAAATAGCCGTTCTGTGAATCTGTGCAGAACAACATTACCGAGTGGCACGATGATGTCAGGAGGTTGCAACAATATGCCCCCTCAAAAAACTGGGCTATTAAAATAAACTCAGGTATTTTAATACCTAAATTTAACTTATATAGGAATCCACTTTAATTCCTGAAATTATTTGTGTAGGCAGCGAACAGAAAAGAAGGGATTTAGAGGGGTACGGATTTTTTTCAAAAATCAATAGGAGTCCTATATGTTAAATGTTTTGTTAATTGATGACAATATAAACGATCGCCTTTTGGCGATTTGCTCCCTGAAGAAAGAATTTGCTGATGTACAGATCGCAGAAATTAAAAATCCACAGGAATTAGCACAGGCACTAGAAAATGGTGTTTTTGATGTAGTAGTTACCGACTATCAAATAAGCTGGATTGATGGCATATCTATTCTGAGAACTATCAAGCAGCACTATCCTAATTGCCCAGTTGTGATGTTCACCAGTAGCGGTAGTCAGGTAATAGCAGTTGAGGCGATGAAGTCTGGGTTGGATGACTACGTACTCAAGTCACCCAAATCTTATTCTCGTTTAGCAAAAGCTGTACGGTTAGCGGTACAGCGAGCAGAGGCTCGCGCTAATGCCGAGGCAGCAAATCGATTAAAAGATGAGTTTTTAGTCACACTATCCCACGAATTGCGAACACCGCTCAATGCTATTCTGGGTTGGGCGCAAATCCTCCTCAACCAAACGCCAAATAGCAGCACAACAAAGCGTGCTTTGGAAACTATTGTTCGCAACGCCAAAACCCAAGCACGAATTGTCGAAGATATTTTAGATGTTTCTGGGATTATTACAGGTAAATTTTCTCTTCAGGTTGCCCCTGTTGATTTGGTGGCAATTGTTAACACAGTAATTACATCTGTAAATCCGGCGATCGCCACAAAAGCGATTCATTTACAAGCTAAGTTAGATCCCCTCGACGGACAAGTCTTAGGAGATGAAACACGATTACAACAAATTTTTGGGAATTTGTTGTTGAATGCAGTCAAGTTTACTCCTGAACACGGTTATATTTTGTTACAAGTCAAGCAAGTAAATACAGATGCGGTAATTACAGTTAAAGATACAGGAATTGGAATTAATGCCGAATTTCTGCCATTTATTTTTGACCGTTTTAGTCAGGCAGATAGTTCAACAACCCGGTCTTACGGAGGTTTAGGATTAGGATTAGCGATCGCTCGCCAGCTTACAGAACTACATGGAGGAACGATTGAGGCAACCAGTTTAGGCGAAGGGTATGGTGCTACCTTTACAGTTAAGTTACCATTAATGTCAAAACAATTCCTAGAAACTAATTACTTAACTGAAGCTACGTATATTGACTCAAATAACATTCAAGATGATTGTCAAGTACGGAATAATCAGCTGTGCCTTACAGATTTACGAATATTAGTAGTTGACGACGAAGTAGACTCTAGGGATTTACTGATTTCCATTTTGGAGCAGGAAGGCTCTGAGGTTATTACTGCCGCTTCAGTACAGGAAGCAATGGTAGCTGTTTGTAATTCTCAAGTTTACCTGTTTGTATTTGACATTGGTCTGCCTCAAGAAGATGGGTATACCCTATTGACTAGAGTGAGACAGTTGGAACAACAGCATAATAGAGAAATTCCAGCGATCGCCCTCACAGCTTATGCTGCCAAAGAATACCAGCAACAAGCTCTGGCGGTTGGTTTTCAAAAATACCTTGCTAAACCTGTAGAGCCTGATGAGCTAGTTGTTGCGATTTCTAGTTTACTTGAAATCAATGAATGACGATTTAAGGGTAAAAAAATGCTTTTCAGCTTCAGCCCGTGTTGTAAAATTGAGAAATCTGTAAATAGAATATTATTTTGTCTACCAACTCCATCAATAGCGTAATTAGCTCCTCAGCAGTTTAAAATAATTGCTGACCAATATACTTATAGGAGATTTTTTAGGTATTTTTGGCGAAACTAGAGTCACTTTCCTAAAAATGAACGAAATACTCTACTCTTTGTGCAATAAATCGTTAAAAACCTAGTTTAATCACCTATTCATGTCCAATAGCTCTACAATCTCTCCTGACAACTCTTACATTCGTCCTTACCGACGTGGAAAGCATAAAATATTCATCGGTATGGCTCCTGGTGTGGGCAAAACCTACAGGATGCTGGAAGAAGCACATCAGCTTAAACAAGATGGTATTGATGTTGTGATTGGCATCTTAGAAACTCATGGACGCAAAGAAACAGCCCAAAAATCTATAGGGTTAGAGGTAATTAAGAGAAAAGTCAGCATTAGAGAAAACGTTACTTTGGAGGAAATGGACACAGATGCGATTTTACAGCGTTCTCCTCAACTAGTGTTAATTGATGAACTAGCTCATACTAATGTTCCTGGCTCTCAACGAGAAAAACGTTATCAAGATGTGGAAGTTATTTTGGCCGCAGGAATTGATGTTTACTCCACCGTTAACATTCAACATCTAGAGAGTCTAAACGACTTAGTGGCAAGAATTACAGGTGTTGTGGTGAGAGAACGTATTCCCGACCGCCTGCTTGACGAAGCTGATGCTGTTGTAGTTATTGATGTTACTCCAGAAACTCTAGAAGAGCGATTGCGAGAAGGCAAAATTTACGCTTCTGAAAAAATTGAGCAATCCCTAAAAAACTTTTTTCAGCGTCGTAATCTGATTGCTTTACGAGAACTTGCTCTGCGAGAAGTCGCGGATACAGTAGAGGAAGAAGCAAACACTTCTAAATTAGAAGGGCAGAACTGTAATATTCACGAGCGAGTTTTAGTTTGTGTGTCTACCTATCCTAATTCAGTGCAGTTACTCCGTCGGGGAGCTAGGATTGCTAATTACATGAATGCGCGACTTTATACCATTTTTGTTGCTAACCCTGAACAATTCCTCACTAAAAAAGAAAGTTTACATATTGATACTTGTGAAAAATTATGTAAAGAATTTGGTGGTGAATTTTTGCATATTAAAAGTCACAATATTGCTCAAGAAATTGCTCAAGTTGCAACTAGGTATCACATCACTCAAATTGTTATTGGTGAAAGCCAACAGCCTCGATGGAAAAGATGGTTTAAAGGCTCTTTTACGCAGAGATTAGTAGACCTAATTCGACATCAAAACATTGATTTACACATCATCGCTACTGAGAAATAATTAAAAAATTATAAATATATTACGGAAAAGAAATATAACCAACAGAGCGTTCTGATTATTTTGTAACTGAAAGCTAAAATTTGGCGTTGTTGCGTGAATAGGCCAAATGGTAAATTTTACCTATCGCCTATATTCTCTTGCCGCCTAGCCCAACGATGAAAACGAAAGCCCAGTACAAAGTTCGGAATTGGAACGCTTATGATGCTTCCCTAAAGCAGCACGGAGCGAAGTAATCACATAATCCCGTGGTTAAAGTGATTGCTAACCTTCGGGAACACTTCGTGAACGTCGTTCCTCCTCGCAATGACAGGCTTCCAGAGCGATCGCACAACCTAAAGCTAGAGGACGAAACCAAGTTTCAGGTGGAATTTCACGACTTGTGTGTACACCGTATCCCCCGAAGGGGGAGGCTTCAAACCAAGTAGGAGTAGGGTATTTTCTGCCTTTTCCCTACTCCCTACTCCCTACTCCCTGTTTTGGGCGTTGTTGCGTGAATAAGCAAAATGGTAAGTTTTACCTATCAACCGCACTTCATTCTTTTACTAATCCCCAATCCCCCATCCCCCAATGAATCTATTCATACTGGCAGCACATTGAATTAAAAAAAAGCAACGTACAGGCAAATACAAAAGACAATAAGCCTGTTTCCGCACAAATACACAAATTAGATGAAGCTATGATGAAGTTGATTTAAATTAATTAAATTAAATTCTCTGTTGCGTAAGTGTTTTACAAGTGTATATACTCTCTGCAATGTAAAGTTTTTATAAAGAGTGGAATGATGCAGTGACTTTTAAACCTAGAGATACTACCATATACCTGTGTGTTCTTATGTAAAGTAGTTATAAATTTTACAACTATTTTGCAATATTTTCCCTATTGACTTAATTGCAAACTTGCGGGGTGATAATATCGCCTAGGGTGTGAGTAATGCGTAAACCAGTTCTAACCATCTTTTACCAGTTCAATCCCTGGCAAACTTCTATTGGAGGAATTCAGACATTAATCAACACATTTATCAAGTATGCTCCTAGTGATTTTGAGGTGCGGCTGGTGGGAACAGCTAGCGATTCTAGTCAGTCCCTTGGTAAATGGCAAGATGCAGAATTTGCAGGTAGAGAGGTTAGCTTTTTACCAATCCTCAAGTTAGAAGACGATAACGTTAGAGGTTTAATCCCAACTACAGTCAAATATACGGCCGCATTGTTAGGCCGTTCCCTGTCATCAGATTTTATGCACTTTCATCGGCTTGAGCCTAGCTTGGCAGCCATGAACTGGCAGGGAGAAAAAACGATATTTATTCACAACGATATTCACACACAGATGGCAACTGTGGCCGACCGCAAAGCCATACTGTGGCGCAGATTTCCCGCAGCTTACTTTGCTCTTGAGAGTCTATTAATCCGCCAGTTTAGTCAGATATTGTCTTGTAACAGTGATGCTGCACAGTTTTACCGCCAGCGTTATCCCCAATTACAAGACCGTGTGGCATTCGTAAAAAACTCCTTTGATAACGAGGTTTTCTATTCTGGGAGTCAGCCGCAAAGGGAAGCTAATCGGCGCGAATTAGCATTGCAGATGGGACTAGACCCAGCAACACGTTTTATTCTGTTTGCTGGAAGACTGCATCCCCAAAAAGATCCCTTGTTGTTAGTACGTGCTTTCGCCGCTTTAAATCAACCCCACACGCACCTATTAATAGCAGGCGATGGAGAATTAGCTACTCCAGTGCGTCAGGAAATTGAACAGTTAGGCTTATCCAGTCAGGTGACGATGCTGGGAGCATTGAAACAAAAAGAATTGGCTAGGTTACATCGTTTGAGTAGTGTTTTTGTTTTGAGCAGTGCTTATGAAGGTTTACCCTTAGTTGTCTTAGAAGCCTTGGCTAGTGGAACGCCGGTGGTAACAACTAAATGCGGTGAAACTCCTAAGTTACTTCATTGCGATAGTGGTATTGTCTGTGAGCAAAGGACACCGGATTCTATAGCCGATGCTTTACGGCGGATATTATTAAAGCCACAAGATTATCCCATTGAGGCTTGTGTCCGCACGGCACAACCTTATGCTGCGCGTACTGTTGTGAGAGATGTTTATGGCGATATGTTAAATCGTTGGGAATTAAAAGAATTCTCGGTAATTAGCTGACAAACAGACAGTTTTCCCAACTGTCTTTAATTTTAGTGTGTTCCCTCATCAAAGAATTCAACATCATGACTATGAAAATTGCTGTAATTGGTGCAAAAGGTCTTCCCCCTAAACAGGGTGGCATTGAGCATTACTGTGCAGAAGTATATCCTCGGATAGTTGCACAAGGTCATAGCGTGGATTTATTTGCTCGTTCTTCATATACAGATACTGCTTGGCTGGGAAATTATGATTTTCAAGGTGTGCGAGTCATTTCCTTACCTGGGATAGATGCCAGAGGAGCAGACGCATTCGTCACCTCTGCGTTAGGAGCGATCGCTGCAACCGCAGAAAGATATGATATTGTCCATTTCCATGCTCTTGGCCCCTCTCTGTTCACTTTCCTACCCAGAATTGCCAACTCAGCGAAAATTGTAGTTACTTGTCAAGGTTTAGATTGGCAACGCGCCAAATGGGGTAGCTTCTCGACTCGGCTAATTCAAGGGGGAGAACAGGCCGCAGTTCGTTTTGCTCACGGTATGATTGTTGTCTCTGATGCTCTTAAAACCTACTTTGCGGAAACCTATGGACGGGAAACAGTTTATATACCCAACGCTCCCGCAAGCTACGGTGAATCAGATCCCAATTTTACCTATGGTAAAAAACTGGGTCTAGAACCAGGGCGTTACATGATATTTGTCGGCAGAATCGTTCCCGAAAAGCGTCCTGATTTACTGATAGAAGCCTTTTCTAAATTACAAGCACCAGGATGGAAACTAGTATTAGCTGGAGGTGTCAGCGATACTCAATCTTATACCTCTCAATTATTAGAAAAGGTCGCTAATAATCCCAATATTATTTTTGCTGGTGAACTGCGCGGCCCTCGCTTATGGGAAATCGTTCGCGGTGCAGGAATGTTTGTTTTACCCTCCGATTTAGAGGGATTACCTCTAGCAATGCTGGAAGCTATGCAGGAAGGTATACCAGTGATAGCTAGTGATATTTTGCCTCACCAACAATTGATTAATGGAGGCATGGGAACCCTATTTATGGCTGGTAATACAGACTCTTTAGTGAGTTCTTTGGATTGGGCAATTCGTCATCCCCAACAAATAACAGTGATGGCTAAAAATGCCCAAAGAAATATTCAAGTAAATTATAGTTGGGAGCATATAACTGCGGAAAATCTCAAACTATATAAAACGCTGTTAAATTCAGATCAACCGGTAGGTGCATCGAAGTCTAGAGAAGTTAGTCTAGCCAGAGTTGGCAGTAAAGAATAATTGCACATAAGGTGAAAAGTAAAAAGTAAAAAGTAAAAAGATAATCCCCATAAAAAGAGGGGCTTGTGACCATTATTCTTTTTCCTTCTTTTGCCTTTTAGCTTTTAACTTTTGCCTTATTTGGTCATTTCTGGCTTCTTTATCACACAGGTGCAAGCCTTCTCGTAGAGTATTGTGAATTACAGGTATATGTAATGGGAAAAGGCATTTCAACCTTACTAGGAGTCTTGGGACGCAGAGGCTTTCCGGCTGTGACTGTGTTTGCAGCTGTCATCGGAGCGTCATTTGCTTACTTGGCTGTGACACCACGTTTGTATGAAACATCAGCACGATTGATGTTGGATGATAAAAAGGCGAGTGTGTCTGAATTAGGCCGTGACTTGACACAGATAACCCCTACAAGTGTTGGACGTAACCCCTTAGCAGATCAGGCAGAGTTACTGAAGTCACAAACAGTCTTGCAACTGGCTATTTCTAAACTCAATCCGCCGATAAAAGATAGTTCCACACAAAAACCACTAACACCTTCAGATATTCGGTCGAATTTGAAAGTGATTATAGTCCCAGCGACTAACATTTTAGATTTGAGGTATCAAAGTCCCAATCCAAATCAAGCAGCGCAGATTCTCAATGCTGTATCTCAGGCGATGGTGGAGGAAAATATCAAAACCATCAGTTCTGAAGCTACTAAGGTCAGGGAATTTTTAGCCCAAAAAGTACCCACAGCGCGTCAACGTCTATTACAAGCAGAACTCGCGGAAACCAAATACAGACAGCAAAGCGGCGTTGTCGCCACAGATGATCAGACCAGGAGTTTGGTAAATAGTTTAGCGGAACTGGAAAATCAAGAACGCATCTTGGCGGTGCAACTCCAAGAGACGCGATCGCGTGACGCATCTTTACGCCAAGTGACAGATGCGAAAAATATCAATACCGCTTATGCCTCTGTCAGAGAAGGGCAAGACGAACAACTCAAGGTATTGCGAACTAAGTTAACTGATATCGAAACCAAACTCATAGAAGCGCGTACCAAATATAAAGAAGCCCATCCCACAGTTTTGGATCTAGTCCAACAAAGGGATGAAATCCGGGCTTTGTATGGACAGCAAATGGCTAGGGTATCTTCTAGTAACCAAACAGCTAATTTCAACAATTTATCTAATGACCAGATTAGTCAAACCTTGATTTCTGACTTAATCACTAACGATATTACGCGTTTAGCCGTAGAAAATAAGCTGAATGCTATCCAGAAAATGAGAGCTAATATTCAAAGTCGTTTGGCACTCATCCCCATTCAACAGCAACCGTTAACCGTCCTCACTCGTCAACGGGAAGAAGCTGCCGAATCACTCAAGTTTCTCCAAAGCAAACTAGAAGAAGCACAGATTGCGGAGGCGCAGAAAGTTAGCAACATCCGCATTATTGAAACGGCGATCGCCCCAGAGTTACCCACATCCCCCAAACGTACAGTAGTAATTGTGATTGCTGGGTTCTTTGGCAGCATCTTAGCTGTAGGGTTGGTATTATTACTGGAACTCATGGATAACACTCTGCGCGATGCGACAGAAGCCGAAGAGTTACTGCAATTACCATTGTTGGGAGTTTTACCCCGTCTTCCGGCAACCAAACTGAGTCTGGAACCAGCCGAACAATTTCTTGATGACTTGGGTTTGGTGGAACCTTACCGGATGTTGCTGAAGAATCTAGAGTTTCGCAATGTTGACAATTTGCAGGTCATAGTTGTCAGCAGTCCCCTCTCTGGAGAAGGTAAGTCAGTTATCGTTTCCCATCTGGCTGCGGTCTCCGCCATGTTATCTCGGCGGACATTAATTATTGATGCTGATTTGCGTAAACCCTCACAACACACCTTATTTAACCTACCTCCTAGACCAGGAATTACAGATGTAATTGATGGGACTAGACCTTTACTCAGTGCGGTGCAGTCAACAACCATAGAAAATCTTTCGGTGTTGACTTGTGGTGAGTTGAGGGGAAGACCTTCCCAGATCCTAGAGTCAGCTGAGATGAAGTCTTTGGTGGCAGAAGCAGCCCAACGCTACGATTTAGTCATTATTGATACCCCACCCTTGAGCGCCTGCGCTGATGCTTCTACCTTGAGTCAGATGAGTGATGGAGTCATCCTCACCACACGCCCCGGTTTTACCCTGAAGGAGGTATTACAACGAGCGGTATCAGAACTCAACCAAAATCGCATCCCTGTTTTGGGGGTAGTGGTCAATGGTATGACAACTGGTACAGAAAAATACTACCGTTACCCATCGGAGGAATATCCCTCGATATTATCTAGACCTTTGCGACGTTTAACATCTCTGGGTAGTAGCGCCAGAAATTCATCCAACGATTCTAGGTCGAACTGAAGATGCGGAATTATCAGCGCTCAATTAACTTTTCTGCTCTAGCTATCTGGTTAGGAGTACTAACTATCGGTTTGATTGCCGGGTTTGCTGCTGGTGCTAGTCCAGTTTTACCTGGTTTAGCAGTAGTTTCATTAGTGGTACTGGGTTTCTTTTTTAGAAACCTAGAGCAAGCCGTATTGAGTGCTTTGATTATTCGCAGTGCTATAGATGGTATTGTTTCTCCGCCCTTACCCTCTGCCTTTGCGATCGCTATCGACATCCTCACCTTACTATATGTAGTCGTTCTGTTATTTCAAAGGCGCACTGTTCACACCGATTGGTTTTTGTGGTTCTTTGTTGCTTGGATAATTTTCCAAGCAATGTGGCTAGTGCTTTTACCTATAGGTGGACTAGGACTCGATGGCGCGGTTTTTGCTACTAGTTTGCGAGAATGGGTTCGCTTGTTCTCCTGGCTGATGCTTTATTTACTAGTCATGCAGCTACAGGAGAAGACTCACCCCCAAACGGTGATCAATCTCCTATTTTGGGCTTTAGTCATACCTTTGGCGATCGCATTTTTACAAATGTTCGTTCCTGGGCTTTTGCCATCCCAGTTTGCACCTTTGTCTGGGGGGGTTTTGTCTGAAGGTTCTCGCATTAGAGGTAGTATTGGGCATCCCAACAGTTTTGCTACCTTCTTATTATTATTTATTGGTCTGACTACCTGGAAGCTAACTATTACTAAAGTACGCTGGCCTTGGTTGCTGTTGCTGGGCTTATTGGCTTTCTTTTATGTCAGTACAAAAGCATTATTTAGCTTGATGATGTTGGCTGTATTCATGCTGGTGTTAATTGCTCCCAGATTAAGTTTATTGAAACTTATCGGTGCAGTGTTTTTCTTCGGCTTGGTGATATTTCTGTTTGGTAGTACAGAGTTTGGACAACAACGGCTGGGATCAATAGCACAAACACCTTTGCTCAACCCAGATATAGATATATGGCGAGCAATTCTCTTGTCTTATAGCGACAATAACAGCTTCAACTGGCGGATTGCTCAATGGCACGAATTACTCGAAGCCTGGAAACAGTACCCACTGTTCGGTTACGGGTTGGGCGTGACTACACATATTGCCAGTAACGGTTTATATGCCCATAACGATTACGTCCGGGCATTAACAGAAGGTGGAATTGTCGGTTTAGTCAGCTTTATAGCCTTCTTTGGTGTACAGATTGGGCGAATTGTGCAGTTAATGAGGCGATCGCTATTCAATAAAACACAGAATAGTCTTTGCTTGGTTTTATTAGCACTTATTTTAACAATGCCTGTAGGGATGATTACTGAAAATGTTTGGAGTCATACCATGTTGTTCTTTTATTGGTTTACTTTGCTGGCGGTAGCGGGTTGGGATTGGAACGCCAAGCCCACAACGTAATACAATTCAAAATTCAAAATAAACATTCTTAAATTCCATATTACACAGATTAATAATAAGGACACATCATGGCTGATAATTCTCAAACTAAGAAAAAACTTTATACTATCCAAGTATTGCGGGGTTTAGCAGCAGTGCTGGTAGTTCTCGCACATGGAGACTTGATTTTTAATCAAAACTTTGGTCAAGATTTTTGGTTTAAAATATTTAATTTTGGCGGCTCCGGTGTAGATTTTTTCTTTGTCTTGAGTGGATTTATTATTTTGTATGTCCACAAAAAAGATATTGCTAATAAAAGTAAAACATTTACATTTTTATTTAAAAGATTTCTGCGGATCTACCCCATATACTGGGTTTTTCTTAGCCTAAAACTGTTAGCTTCTTTTACATTGTCTTACAATCCCAGCAGCACTGAAATAAGCTTTCTTGAAACGCTGAAAGCCTTTACCTTGTTTCCCCAGCAGCAAGAAATTCTTTCGAGCAGTTTCTTGGGGGTAAGTTGGACTTTAAGCTATGAAATTTTATTCTATATAATTTTTGCTTTATTAATTGCTTTACCAACTAGAATTTCGTTCCCCATAGTTGGCGTTTGGCTATTGGGTGTATTAGGTAATTTTTGGGGATTGCTGAATTTACCACCGGATAGCGTATTTCTTAAGTTCATTTTTAGTCATTATAATCTGGAATTTGCTTTGGGTTGCTTGGCAGCATATTTATTTGCTAGATCCAAAATTAAATGGGGAATGGTTTTAATCTCTGTTGGCGCTTTTCTTTACACATTGTCGGCAATTAATTATTACCATCAAATTGTCAATCTGTCGCAAGTCATTACCTTTGGTATTCCTTCCATGTTGCTTGTACTAGGTTGTGTTTCTCTAGAGAACACAAAAAATATTCAGGTTCCTCCCTTGCTTGTATATTTAGGTGATGCTTCTTACTCTATTTACTTGGCACATGGATTTGCGATTAATAATATTAGCAAAATCATCCACAAGATTTATCCTAGTATGACCGAAAATATTTTTGTTTTAAATAGTATTGGTCTTGTAATTGCTGTAATGTCTATTGTGTTTGGCTGCATAGTTCATTCGTTCATTGAAAAACCATTGATCTTTGCTTTTCAACCCAGAAAAACAGCCAATGCTTAGATAGTTTAAAACATTAATTTCTAATCGAATTTTTACGGTTCTCCTTATTAAGAAAAAAGCCAATATATGCCAAAAATCTCTGTAGTAATTCCAGCTTATAATGCCATGCCTTATTTACCAGAGACACTTGAAAGTGTTTTAAGGCAAACCTATCACGATTTTGAAGTGGTAGTTGTTAATGATGGTAGTTCTGATAAAACTGAAGAATTTGTCTCTCAAATTTTAGATCCAAGATTAAAATTGATTTCTCAAGCAAATCAAGGATTAGCGGGAGCAAGAAATACTGGTATTCTTAATGCTTCAGGTGAATATATTGCATTTCTGGATGCTGATGATATTTGGGAGCCAACTAAACTCGAAAAACAAGCTAGTGTTTTGGATGAAAATCCAGAAGTTGGTTTGGTTTATACGTGGGTTGCTTATATTGATGAGCAGGGTAAATCAACGGGGAAAATATTTAAAAACCAGGTAGAAGGTTATGTATGGCCACAGTTGACTGAACATAATATTGTTGAGTGTGGTAGTGTGGCTATGGTACGTCGAGTCTGTTTTGAAAAAAGAGGTTTATTTGACCGCAATTTAGGCTCTTATGTAGAAGATTGGGATATGTGGCTACGCATTGCCACAAGCTATGATTTTAAAGTTGTCAAAGAAGCTTTAGTCTACTACAGACAACGGTCAAATAGTGCTTCTAAAAATTGGGAAGCAATGGCACAAAGTTTTGCTATAGTCATTGAAAAAGCTTTTGCGACTGCATCACAAGATTTACAGTTTTTAAAAAATAAAAGTTATGGTTTTACTTACCTTTGCCTAGCTTGGAAGCCACTACAAAGTTTTCAAAAAGATTATCAAAAATCTCGTGAGTTTTGTCAGCAAGCTTTGGTTTATTATCCCAGTTTACGCTTTTCCCAAGAATATATCCGCTTGAGTATAGCTATTAATCTCATGCGATGGTTTGGGGCTGACGGCTATAGTAAATTGCTGCCATTATTTCACACTATGCGGCGGGTCAAGTTAGCCTTACAAAAGTAATAAGATTAATCAAGACTAAAGCTAGTTATTATTGGTGAAAAAATATGGCATTAATTTCTGTGATTATACCTGCTTACAATGCAGCATTGACTATTAAAGAAACAATCGAATCTGTACAAAAACAGACTTTTACTGACTGGGAAATCATTGTTATTAATGATGGTTCTACAGATAGAACTCCAGAAATTATCCAAAGTATCAAAGATGAGCGGTTAAAAATTTTTAACTATAAAAATGGTGGATTACCAGTAGCTCGTAATCGTGGTATTCTTCATGCAACTGGAGAATTTATTGCTTTTCTTGATGCAGATGATTTATGGACTGTTGATAAACTGGAAATGCAATTAAAAGCTTTGCAACAGCACCCAAAAGCCGGAGTTGCCTATAGTTGGACTTGTTTTATGGATGTAGATGAACAAGGAGAACCCATAGCATATTTGCCATCATCTCAATATTCTTTTACCGGAAATGTTTATCAAAATCTGTTAGTTAGTGACTTTATTCACAGTGGTTCCAATACCTTAATACGAAAGGAGGCAATTAATTCAGTAGGTGAATTTGATCCGATGCTCAAATCTTGTGAAGATTGGGATTATTGGCTGCGCCTAGCAACTAATTGGGATTTTGTTGTAGTCCCTGAATACCAAATATTTTATCGTCGGACTCCTGGGGCGATGTCATCTAAAGTTGAGGTGATGAAAGAAGCCTGTCTGATAGCAATGGAAAAGGCTTATCAAGCAGCACCACCAGAACTACAATATTTGAAAAAATATACTATGAGTAGCTTTCATCTCTACTGCTCAAGTTTGTATATTCAACATCGTGATGACAAATTTGCAGTTCACCAAGCGCAGCAACATTTGTTGGCAGCCATTAGGTTAAATCAAAAGATTTTACTGGAGAGAACAACTCAAAAGTTATTAATCAAGTTTCTCTTGAAAAAGATTTTTCCCCCACAGGTGACTAATTATGTTTTGCAGTTAACAAAACAACGTATTTCTCTGAGTGTTCCGAGGTTAGAAGCATGAAAAATATTCTGAATCAAGAATTTGCCGAGCCACAGAACACAGATACAAAAGAATTACAAATTCCAGAACCAACGATCGCCTTACTCCACTGTTATGATTTGATTGACGATTTCTTAGATAGCATTAATATTTCTTTCGAGACTTTCTGTAAAGAGTTCGTCGGTAGCTGGATGTTCGGCTATATCAGCGCTCTCAAGGGAGTCGGTGTGCGGACGGTATTATTTTGCATTTCCGCCCGTGTTGATCGTCCATCACGCTTTACTCATATACCCACCAATACCCAAATCTGCGTTTTACCCCCATCCCCAACATATCGTCCTTACCGTGCTGTGCGGCGCAAATCACTGAATGTTTATGGCGCTAGTGCATCTCAATCTTTTAAAGAGATTCAGGATAGTAATACCATCCGCCGTTCTCTGTTGACACCCGTGAAAGATTTGGCTAAAAGTGTGGGAACCTACCTCTGTACACCCCTGGGGTTATTAGCTGAGGAACTAAAGCGCGAAAACTGTCAAGCAATTTTGTGTCAAGAATATGAGTATGCCCGCTTCGATAGTTGTACACTCCTGGGAAAAATGACTGGTATTCCCGTGTTCGCTACCTTCCAAGGAGGCGATCGCACTCAGAGTTGGCTAGAAGTTCCCTGGCGACACCTATCTTTTCGCAACTGCGCGGGTGTTATTGTCGCTACCCAAACCGAGATTCAGCGTATCCAATCTGCTTACGGGATTCGAGCTAGCAAAATCGGGCAAATTTTCAACCCTGTAGATATAGCAACTTGGCAAGGAAGCGATCGCCTCCAAGCACGAAAAGAACTAGATATTCCCCTGGATGCAAGGGTAGTCGTCTGGCATGGCAGAGTAGAGATAGAGCGCAAAGGGCTAGATATATTACTAGAAGCTTGGCAGCAAATCTGCAATCAGCGTCCAGATATTAACCTGCGATTATTAATTGTGGGTACAGGTAGCGATGCCGAGCAATTACACCAGCGTATTGCCAGTATGCAGCTAAAAGGGGTGTTATGGCTAAATGAATTTGTGAGCGATCGCGCTATCATGCAACGTTATCTCTCGGCTGCTGATGTCTACACCCTTCCCTCTCGCCAAGAAGGTTTCCCCGTTGCACCTTTGGAAGCAATGGCTTGTAGTCTACCAGTCGTAGCGGCTGACGCTCCTGGTGTACCGGACATTTTTGCAGGTGGAGACATTTCTGGCGGCCTAGTCGTACCGCGAGAAGATGCGACAGCATTAGCACAAGCACTCACACAAGTTCTCGACAACGAAGCCTGGGGACGGGAGTTAGGTAAACGTGCGCGACAGCGTGTAGAGAGTTACTTTGCACCGCAAATAGTTGGCAAACAACTACGAGACTTTATTTTAGGTCAGAACTCACATCATGCTCATCAGTAAGTTTAAACAGTCACTATCAAACAAATTTATTCGCAATGCTGGCGCGCTAGGAGCCGCAGAATTAGCCAATCGCATCTTCCGCCTGGGAACAACCATCACTCTAGCGCGGATGTTCAGCCCCCAAGACTATGGATTAATGGCGGTTGTTTATACGGTGTTTGATTTTGCCACTGTTTTCACCTTCAGAGGGGGAATTGGCGCAAAGATTGTTCAAGCTGATGAGCAGGATGTGAAAACTATCTGTGACACATCTTACTGGTTGAACTGGATTTTGTGCATAGCAATTTTTTTGTTCCAGTGCATTGCTGCTTTTCCTATTGCTCAGTTTTATAAAAATCAACAGTTGGTTTTGCCAATCTGTACAGTTGGTTTAGTCTATTTAATGTTTCCTTTGTTTTTGGTTAACTCCGCTATCATTGAACGAGAAAATCGACTCAAAATTACAGCATTATGTAATGTTATTCAATCATTATTAAGCAATATCATTATTGTGGTTTTCGCCCTTATGGGTATGGGTGTATGGGCTATAGTTTGGTCTATGGTGTTGACAACCCCAGTCTGGATTATCATCACTTGGAGAAATCATTCTTGGCGACCACCTAAATTATTTAAATTAGACAAATATAAAGAAGTTATTAGCTTTGGAGCCGATTTACTAGCGATTGAACTACTAGGTAAATTAAGAGGGAATATAGACTATCTAATTATTGGTGGTTTTTTAAGTATTGAAGCATTAGGTATTTATTATTTTGCTTTTAATGCTGGCTTAGGTATTAGCATGAGCATCATTAATACATTTAGTTCAGCATTATTTCCTTACCTGTGCGAAGTTCGCAGTAATTTAAGCCAACTCAAAGAAAGATACTTTAGTAGCTTGAAAAAAGCTTACTTTGTAATCACACCTCTAATTCTATTGCAAACCTGTTTAGCTCCCATCTATGTTCCAATTATTTTTGGGCAGAAATGGTCATCCGCTATTCCCGTACTGATGCTAATTTGTCTATCTGCTTTAAGCCTGCAATTTGGTAGAGCTACATTTCTTTTACTGAACGCAATGGGCAAAACTCGCTTAACTCTTTATTGGAATTTAATCTATACAATACTATTTTCTACTGCCCTATTAATATCAGTACATGGAGGAATTATTTATGTAGCGATCGCCGTTGTTATCTGCCAACTATTCATAGCCCCCATGTTTAACATTTGGGTTGTTAACCGCACTTTTTACAAAAAACAATTCATTACTCTATAGGTCATAACACATGATACAAGTCCTTAATCTGACAACACCAGAAACTATTAAACAATATCTACACGAAGCTTTAGGCAAAATAGAGCCTTTTGAACAATGTGTCCTCCTAGATTATCCTGACTATGCGAACATTGGTGACAGCTTAATTTGGCTCGGAGAATTGCTTTATTTACAACAAATTCGTCAAGCCAAAATTATTTATAGTGCTAGTGTCGAAAGTTTCTCAGCCCAAGAAATGAGTAACTATAAATCCTCACCTGAAATTCCTATTTTTTTAAGTGGAGGAGGAAATCTAGGCGATTTATGGCTAAAGTTTCAAAATTTTAGAGAGCATATCATATCTGAATATAAAGAAAACCCAATTATCATTTTTCCTCAAAGTATTTATTTCCAAGAAGAAGAGAATTTAGTCAAGGCTGCTCGTATCTTCAATTCACATCCTAATTTAACTATATTTGTTCGGGATAACTACAGTTATCAGTTAGCAACAAATTATTTCTCTAATTGTCGCATTATTAAATCACCTGATGCAGCATTCCAATTAGTTAATACTCCGGGAATAGCTTCTTCATATCAAAATAAAAGTTCTATTCTCTATCATTTTAGAAACGATAAAGAATTAAATTTAACCCAAGCTAGTTCTCCTAATAACCTTGACTTGCCTAATTTAATAGTAGAAGATTGGGCTTCTTATAAATATGAAAGTGACGCTTACAAAAAATTACCGAATAATACTGTAATTCAAAGTTTCGCCAGAATCTTCGACGGTTGGGAACAAGGCAAATTATTTCCTGATGAATGGATTACTCGTCAAATCTGGAAATATTTCCATCCCTACACTAAGGCTTTTTCTCAAGCTTATAACCCTGAATCGCATCGAAAAGCTTGGAGTTATATGTATCAGGGAGTTTACCAGTTTAAACAACATCGGTTAATTATTACAAATAGGCTACATGGTCATATTCTCTCTACTTTGATGGGAATTCCCCATATTTTTCTCCCTAACTCATACCACAAAAATGAAGCTTTTTATGATGCTTGGACACATCAAATTCCCTTTTGTCGTTTTGTCAAAGATCCTGAAAAAATAGCCCATACAGTTCGGGAATTGATTGATATGTCTGAAATTGCTAAAAACTAATTAACTAGTGTAGATGTGGCAATATTAGGGAGGCTAAATTTTATGCCAATAATTTCTGTAATTATTCCTGTACACAATGGTGAAAAAACAATTATTGAAACCATTGCTTCTGTTCAACAGCAAACTTTTTTAGATATTGAAATCATTGTGATAAATGATGGCTCAACAGATAATACTCTTGAACTTGTGAAAAAGATTCAAGATGATCGCTTGAAAATTTTTTCCTATGAAAATGGTGGTTTACCCGTAGCTCGTAATCGCGGTATTACCCATGCTGTAGGTCAATTTATTGCGTTCATTGATGCTGATGATCTCTGGACACCAGATAAGTTGGAGCGTCAGTTTGCTGCATTGCAAGAATATCCAGAAGCAGGACTAGCTTACAGTTGGACTTATTATAAATTTCCCAATGAAGCAGATTCTTATGCTGACGAATCTAATTCATTTGCAGGTGATGTTTATGCTGAATTACTAGTCAAAAATTTTTTACAGAACGGTTCCAACCCTCTAATTCGGCGAGCAGCTATTGACTCTGTAGGACTTTTTGATCCTACACTGAAATCTTGCGAAGATTGGGATTTTTATCTGCGGTTAGCTGCTAAATGGAATTTTGCTCTAGTTAAAAAAGCACAAATTATCTATCGTCAGTCCCCAACTGCTATGACATCTAAATTAGATGTTATGGAAAAATATAGCTCCATTGTCATAGAGAGAGCTTTTAATGCAGCTCCTCCAGAATTACAACATCTAAAAAAACAAAGTCTAGCATGGGTTTACAAATTTACGGCTCAACAATCTTTGAAATACAACAGCGATAAACTCGCAGATATTAAATTAGCCGCTAAAAGATTAAAAATGGCTATTACTCTCTATCCAAAAAACCTTTTAGAAGACTATACTCATGGTCTCATAAGAAAACTTATTAAAAGTTGGTTAGTATTACAGTTTCACATGGTTTATATTCCTGAAAAATCTCACAATATTTAATGAGTATTTGTCTAGTTAGGGAAAATCAAAAAATAAATTATCCGAAAATACTTATGCCTACTATATCTGTAATTATTCCTGCCTATAATGCTGAACGCACGATTTTAGAGACAATATCCTCTGTTCAGCAACAGACATTTTCAGATTTTGAATTGATTATTATTAATGATGGTTCCATTGACCGGACTCTAGAGTTAATTCAGAATATTCAAGATGAGCGTTTGAAGATATTCTCTTATGAAAATGGTGGTTTACCAGTAGCACGTAATAGAGGAATTTATCGTGCAATTGGAGAATTTATTGCTTTCCTTGATGCCGATGATTTATGGACACCAGATAAATTAGAATTGCAACTAGCAGCATTACAACAAAATCCAGAGGCGGGAGTTGCTTATAGTTGGACTTATTTTATGGATGAGCAAGGAAAATCTTCCATCCCTGGCGTTTCCCTATTCTTTGAGGGTAATGTTCAAGCTAATTTGTTAGTTAATAATTTTCTTGCTAGTGGTTCAAATCCTCTAATTCGTAAGCAAGCCATTAAATCTGTAGGAGAGTTTGATTCTAAATATACAGCTTGTGAAGATTGGGATTATTGGTTGCGTTTATCAGCTACTTGGAATTTTGTTGTAGTTCCTAAACACCAAATTTTTTATCGCCAGTCTTTAACTTCAATGTCATCTAGTAAAGTTAAAAATATGGAAGATAATGGATTATTGGTGATTGAAAAAACTTTTCAGTCTGTAAAACCAGAATTGCAATATTTAAAAAATCAGAGTCTGGCATGGATTTATCAATATTCTACACAACAATATCTTAAGCAAAATGTTAACAATATTGATGCAGTCCGTCACGCCAGAGAAAAACTATGGCAAGCAATTCGCTTGCACCCGCCAATTTTATTGACAAATTATGCTCAGAATTTAATTATCTGGCTGATAAAAAAATGGATATTAACTAAAATTTATATCCTAAGAGAGAAAAATAATCTACTGATGATTAAATAATTAAGAAAAATATCTTCCTTTTAGGGGGATAAAGTTTTTTAGTCTCTGGATACAATGGCTTTGGCCGTGATGTTTTAAAATCCATGCCGTGATTCCAAACGCGGACAAAAATTACTTACTAAAGATATCATCATCCATCCTCATATAGTAATTTATGCCGACGGCAATATAGGCGAGTGTAGGTCATCGCAAAACATTCACGCTAACTGCAAATCCATGAACGCAGCTAAAAAATGACACAACAAATAATTAACTCTACAAACAAAAATCATCTATCACTATCAGAAAACCAACAGCGTTACCGAGTTGTATTAGTACATCCTAGTGCGGGAGTAAATTGGAGTGGTGGCTCAGAAATTTTTGCCATAGAGTTAGCAAGACATCTTAATTCATACTTCGATGTAGAACTTTTGAGCGGCGCTGATTGTGGCTCTTTTTCCTCTCCATCTGGTGGTATTTCACGCAATCAAGTTTTTAAATTTGTCCGCTATCCGCTTATTTCTAAACTGCTGTCTAGGCTTGCTAGCCATCCTGAAATAGTGATTGAGCATCTCAGCAATTTTTTCCCCTGTGCTATTCAACTATTAACTAAATCTGCTGATTTGATCTTTCCTTGTAATGACTATGGCGGCATGGCAATGGCAGCTTTTGTGAGAGCTATCAAAGGTACGCCAATACTCTTTACCGAACACGTTGGTCTATTGGGAGGAGGTAAATCATTAACACGTAACTTGAAGTTTAACCCTGATCAATTAGTGGTTTTTTCTGAAGCAATGGCTGCATTTGCGCGTAGTGTAAAACCTCAGCAAAAGGTGAGCATTATCCCTAATGGTGTAGATATAAATAGATTTACTCCAATAGGAAATGACATCGATTTTGGTTTACCAAAACCTATTGTTCTTTGTGTCGCCTCTCTCAAACGTCATAGCCATAAGCGCATAGAATTAGCTATGGAGGCATTAGCTCGTTTACCCCAAGCCAGTCTATTATTATGCGGCAATGGTATTGACCGTGATTACTTTCAAGCTAAGGGTGATGAGTTATTAGGGAAAGAGCGTTTTAAAATTCAAAGTTTTCCCTATGAACAAATGCCGACAGTTTATCGCAGTGCTGATGTATTTACTCTACCTTCAATTGATGAGCCATTTGGATTGGCTTATGTGGAAGCAATGGCGAGTGGTTTACCTGTGGTTGCTACAGATGACGAAATGCGTCGTCAGATTGTCGGTAATGCTGGTAGATTATGTGATGTGACAAATCCAGATATTTATGCTGCGGCTCTTGGAGAGATTTTAACTCAAGATTTGCAAGTGAGAGCGCGTCAAAATGCTCTGCGTTTCAGTTGGGAAAGTATAGCTTTAAGGTACCGTGAATTGATTTTAAAAACTATTCAAGGTCATCAACAAAATCATTAATTACATTCAAAAACTAAACATTATGCCTAAAGTTTCTGTCGTGATTCCAGCTTATAATTCTATGGCTTATTTACCAACAACGCTGGAAACTGTTTTTGCTCAAACATTTACCGACTTTGAAGTATTAATAATTAATGACGGTAGTTCTGACAATATTGTTGAGTGGGTTTCCGGTCTCACCGATGCTAGAATCCGCCTCATCTCTCAAGACAACCAAGGTTTAACAGGCGCACATAATACAGGTGTAATGCAAGCGCAAGGTGAATACATAGCATTTTTGGATGCAGATGATTTGTGGGAACCAAGCAAACTAGAAAAACAAGTATCTTGCTTAGATCAAAATCCAGAAGTTGGCTTAGTAGATACTTGGGTAATGCTAGTTGATGAAACAGGGAAGTCTACAGGGACGGTACTGAAAACTAACGCCGAAGGTAATGTCTGGAAACAAATTATTCAATGTCCTACTGTTGTCTGTGGTAGTTCACCTCTAGTCAGGAACGCTTGTTTTCAAGAGGTAGGTTTATTCGACCCAGAAATGGGTGGCTCATCCGATTGGGATATGTGGATTCGCATTGCATCTCGATATAGTTTTGCTTTAATTAAAGAACCATTAACCCTTTATCGACAACATCGTAGCAGTATGTCAAAAAACTGCGATCGCGTATTTCGAGAAAATCAATCAGTTATCGAGAAAACTTTTAAATCGGTGCCACCAGAATGGCAAAATTTAAAACAACGCGCCTACGCTTTAGTTTATTTATATCTCGCCTGGAGAGCTTTAGATAACAGAAATTACGAACAAGCTATTTATTATCGTCAACAAGCTTATAATAGCGACCCTCAAGTTATTTATTCTAAGTCTGGCATATCTCAAAAATTTGCCATACTGGTAACTCGTTTCTTTGGTGCTTCTGGGTTGGATGGAGTCAGAAATATCAGTCGAGCTTTGCGAAGAAACGTCTTAGCCTTAATACCTTAAATTCCTGCATAATTCCGCATTGAAACTACCTTCAAACTTATGCCAAAAGTATCAGTCGTTATTCCCGCTTATAATGCAATGAAATACCTCCCTGCCACAGTGGAGAGTGTCTTACAACAAACCTTTACTGATATAGAAATTTTAATTATTAATGATGGTAGTTCAGATAATATTATTGCCTGGACTACACAAATCACAGACCCACGAGTGCAAGTAATTTCTCAAGAAAATCAAGGCTTATCGGGAGCGCGCAACACGGGAATTAACCACGCATCTGGAGAATATATAGCCTTTATTGATGCTGATGATTTATGGCTACCAACTAAGCTAGAAAAGCAAGTGAAATGTTTGGATAATTACCCACAAGCTGGTTTAGTTTATACGTGGACAGCTTGGACTGACGAAACTGGTAAACCTACAGGTGTCATTGTAGCTTCCGATGTCGAAGGGTATGTCTGGGAACAAATGGTTGTCAATGACAAAATATCTAACGGTAGTTCGGCGATGGTGCGCCGTATTTGTTTTGATAAAGTAGGCTTATTTGACACAGAATTGACCAGTTCTGAAGACCGTGATATGTGGATTAGGCTGGCGGCTCATTATCACTTCGCAGTTGTCAAGGAACCTCTCACACTTTACCGCCGACATTCACAAAGTATGAGCAAAAATCGTCCGAAGATGCTCAAAAATATCCGCCGAGTTTTTGAAAAAACTTTTGAGACTGTCCCAACAGAACTACTATACTTGCGAAACCGGAGCTATGGGTGGATAAATCTGTATACAGCTTGGACTTGTATGGATGAAAAGAATCACCAAGAAGCAATCAAATATCGTCGCCTAGCTCTTTTACATTACCCACAGATTTTTTTCACAGCCTATTTCCTACGCTTGAGTGTAGCTATTGTGATTATGCAATTATTAGGCTCTCAAGGCTATGATAACCTGCGATCGCTCATTCGTAACTTGCGTAGATTGGTTTTAGGCGCTGCAACCTAATCTTGCTATTTGTTTATGTATTTATTTCACCTGCTAATATCAACTGGCTGCTCATGTTAATGAAAAAGATAAAACAACTATTATCAAGTCAATTTATCCGCAATGTAGGTTGGTTGGGAACAGCAGAGTTGATAAATCGTATTTTTCGTTTAGGAACGACAGTAACTCTAGCGCGAATGTTTAGTTCCCAAGATTATGGAGCAATGGCTCTCATCTACACAATTTTTGAATTTGCCAATGTTTTCACTCTCAGAGGTGGTATTGGTGCAAAGATTATTCAAGCCGATGAAAAGGATCTAAAAACAATATGTAATACTTCATTTTGGCTAAATCTAATTCTGGGTATTTCAGTTTTCTTGTGCCAGTGTATCGCTGCATTTCCTATCGCTCAATTTTATGGTAATCAACAATTAGTTTTTCCTATCTGTACGCTTGCTCTTGTATATCTGATATACCCTATTTACATGATTAATTCTGCTCTAATTGAACGCGATAACCATCTGAAGATTACAGCTTTATGTAATGCTACTCAAGCATTTATTGGCAATGTCATTACAGTTGTTTTTGCTCTTTTAGGTATGGGAATTTGGGCTATAGTTCTACCTATAGTTTTATCAACTCCAGTTTGGGTTATTGTCACTTGGATGAATAACTCTTGGCGACCTCCGACAAAATTTTCCCTTGAGAAATGGCGCGAAGTTACCAGTTTTGGTAAAAATATGCTGGCTGTAGAGTTTCTGAATAAAATTAGAAATAATTTAGACTATTTAATAGTTGGGAAATTTCTCGGTACAGAACAATTAGGGATTTACTTTTTCGCTTTCAATGCTGGTTCTGGTATCAGTATAAATGTAATTAATACATTTATGTCTGCTTTATTTCCTTATATATGTGCAGTCAGAGAAAATTTGACAGAATTTAAACAAAGATATTTTAATAGTTTAAAGAAGATTCTATCATTTGTCATACCGATTATTCTAGCCCAATCTATTTTAGCTCCTATATATGTGCCTATAGTTTTTGGTGAAAAATGGAAAACAGCAGTACCAATTTTGATTTTAATTTGTTTGTCGGTTATTCCTAGAGTATTTGGATGGGCTAATTCACTTTTACTCAATGCTGTAGATAAAACCCATATCAACTTAAATATTAATCTTCTATTTACTATATTTTTTGCCGCCGCAGTATTATTAACAGTTCAGTGGGGAGTATTTTGGGTAGCCGTAGGTGTTTTATTATCTCATATACTGTTCATTCCTGTGTCTGTGTTATGGAGTTATAGATATATTTTTCACAATCGTACTCACACTTTGAGCAAGGTTTAGAGAAATGCTTTAAAAGTAATTAGGTTGAGAGTTGATTAGCATATTTGGGTTTTAGTAGACTACTTTTTTAAACAGGCTGTATAGTTTGCTTATTTGGTTGAATTATTTTTTGGAGATTAATAATAAATATGCCTAAAATATCTGTCATTATCCCAGCCTATAATGCTGAACGCACGATTTTAGAAACGATTAACTCAGTTCTAAAACAAACATTCTCAGATTTAGAAATTATTGTGATCAATGATGGTTCTACAGACAGAACAGTAGAAGTTATACAAAATGTTGACGACGCGCGCTTGAAAGTTTACTCATATGAAAATAGTAGAGCTTCTGGCGCTCGTAATCATGGAATTTCTCATGCAGTAGGAGATTTTATCAGTTTTCTGGATGCTGATGATTTGTGGACACCTGATAAACTTGAATTACAATTAGCTGCTTTAAATCATTATCCAGAGGCTGGTGTAGCCTATAGCTGGACTTATACAATTGATGATAAAGGAGAATTATTAAAACCTTTTGAACCTTTGTATGAAGGGAATGTATATACTGATTTGTTATTAGCGAATTTTCTCACTAATGGCTCGAATCCTCTAATTCGTAAAGCAGCAATAGCATCGATAGGAGAGTTTGATACCACGTTGAGATCAGGTGAAGATTGGGACTATTGGTTACGCTTGGCGTATAAATGGCCTTTTGTTGTAGTCAAACAACATCAAATTTTTTATCGTCGTTCTGTTACATCCAAGTCATTCAAATTACAAATAATTCGGGAAGCTAGTTTGGCTATTTTAGATAAAGCGATGAAAGTACTTCCTTTGGAATTACAATACCTGAAGAAGCATAGTTTATCTAATATTTATAGATACAACGTAGAGTTATATCTAGACAGTATTGATAATAATTCAACCGTTGATATTAAGTATGTAATTGGCAATTTGTTGAGTTATATTCGCTCAAGACCCCAAACTCTCAAGGAGATATATACATATAAGTTAATAATCAAAATTTTGTTAATTATAGTACTTTCCCCGAAATTAATGAGCCGTTTGTTGCAATTTATCAAAAAAAGTAAGCAGATGAAAAATCTCCAAGTACAGCCGTAGTGAAACTGATAAACTAGCAAGTTATCAACCATCAGCAACGGTAACTTTTTAGTAGTTAGCTCAACATGAAATTTAGCGACATCATATCAAAGCTAGAGGTTATAAACCATAGCCTCGCTCAAAACCCAAACAATGACCCTGAAATTACAGGGATGGCAGCTATTGATGAAGCCATAAGTGGTAATCTCAGCTATGTAGAAGGTGCGAAGTTTGCATCTTGTATCGCTGAGACAAATGCTAGTGCTTTGATTTTGCCACAAAATGAAGCGATACAGGCTCAAGCTCAAGAGCGGGGTATTGTTTGGATGGCGACACCAGAACCGCGATTGTTGTTTGCTAAAGCGATCGCTCTATTTTACCAACCATACACCCCAACTCCAGAAATTCATCCCACAGCCGTTATTCACCCCACAGCTAAAATCGGTAATGATGTTTACATTGGCTCCCATGTCGTGATTCAACCAGGGGTAGAAATTGGTAACGGTGTAATTATTCACCCCAATGTAGTTATTTACCCTTATGTAAAAATAGGCGATCGCACCATCTTACACGCTAACTGCACCATCGAAGAACGCAGCCAAATTGGTGCAGATTGTGTTATTCACAGTGGCGCTGTCATCGGCGGAGAAGGCTTTGGTTTTGTTCCTACCCGGACTGGTTGGTACAAAATGGAACAATCAGGCTATGTAGTTTTAGAAGATCGCGTAGATATAGGTTGTAACACTACCATCGATCGCCCTTCCGTGGGAGAAACTAGAGTGGGATACGATACCAAAATTGATAACTTAGTTCAGATTGCTCATGGTTGCCAAATTGGTGCAGGCTGTGCGATCGCTGCCCAAACGGGTATGGCTGGAGGTGTAAAATTAGGCAAACGCGTGATTTTGGCAGGACAAGTGGGAATTGCAAATCAGGCGAAAATGGGTGACGGATCGATTGCTTCTGCTCAAACAGGTATTCTCCACGATGTTAAGCCAGGAGAAGTTGTCTCTGGTACTCCGGCGATTCCCCACAAAATTTATCTCAAAATCGCTGCTCTGTATACCCATTTACCAGATATGTACCAAGCTTTTAGAAAATCACAACGTCAATCAGAGGAGAGAAGTAAAAGGTAATTATAGGACTTACGCACCCAGGTTGTCTGTTGAGACTGGGTGTAAGGGGGTAAAGGTGTAAGGGTGTAGGAGTTTCAAACATTTATTTTGAATTTTGAATTTTGAATTTTGAATTGATTTATACCCCTACACCCTTCTCCAAACCCTTGATTTTTCGTTTCATGCGTAAGTACTAACTACTTCCAAAAATCAGTGACATCATAATTTAATTCTTCTAACATCTGTCGCAACAAGGGTAAACTCAACCCAATCACATTGCTGTGACAACCAACGATTTTTTCTATAAATAAACTACCAAAACCTTCCAAAGCAAAAGCGCCTGCACACTTGAGGGGTTCACCTGTGGCAACATAGGCTTGAATAGTGCGATCGCTAATATTAGCAAAGTAAACTCTTGTTACTTGACACTTGACTAAAGTGCGATTTTGTAAATTATCAATCAAAACATGACCTGTATAGAGGTCGCCAACCTGACCTCGCATTAACTGCCAACGAGCGATCGCTTCCTCCGCATCTACTGGCTTACCGTGAATTTTACCATCAATAGCCAATACCGAATCGCACCCCATCACCAACCCTGATGGAAACTGTGGCGCGATCGCCTCCGCCTTACATTGAGCGAGAATTTGCACCAACTTTCCGGGTTCAGTTTCTTGAATTTGCGACTCATCAAAATTACTAGGGCTAACTATTGGTTCAATACCCACAGTTTGCAATAAGCGGCGACGCGCCGGAGAAGCAGAAGCTAGTATAAATCGCGTAGTTTTCATAAAATTTACTTAGGTAAAAAACAAATAGTGGGAAAATTCCATATATATACGCAAATCATTCACAATATCTGCAATCATAATCAACGTCCCTGAACCTAATTCTATACTTAGCTTAATCGCCCTTGGGACTCTCGGCGCTGGTTCAGTACTCAAACATAACCAAAGATTCAAACTTAGTCTCAAGCAGCTCAAAAAAATTTCCTAAAATTATCAATAAAGGCTTAAAGTAACTCCTTCAATTAATTATTGAAGGAGTTTATTTTTTATGCCCATCAAGTCTTACAACTGACCTGATATATCTACCTGATTATTGATAACAGTCAACTCTCAACAGCTATTTCCTACTTTCTATTAATACACTACGAAAGAGTTCGCAACATCTTCCATCATCCCTTTGACTTTTCGCCAACGTTTTTCAGGAATCGAAGCGTTAAAGGTAAAAAGTTTACCACGACTAACAGCCACACTGGCGATGTTATGTCGTTCTTGCTGATTGGGGAGCTTTACTAAATACTCAAGATGATAGTATGTTTTACCCTCTGATTCGTACTCAGAAGCGTTGACTAGTTCAGCCGAGCGACCAGAATCAGGAGGTGCTAAAGCGGCTTTTCCCAATTTGTAACCTACTTCTGTTGGTGTACCCAGTTCTTGCAAACTTTTGTCATCGGGAACGGGACTAATGACAACAGAGATATTCTCGGAAATTTCAATTAAATCGTGAAATACCACATCAGGGCCGTTAGCAACTTTTACCTGCAACCAGCCATTAGGGTATAAAAACTCATAGCCATCAGCAGTGTCTACAAAGCTTTTGAATCCAGCAGCCTTGGCTACATGAGGATTACTTAAGCTAAAACTCAAGACCAATAGCAACGTCAATACAATTCTTTTCCACATCTTTACAGATTCCTTTAGGCCGGAAGCAATATGAAGGTAGGCATGATTTCTCACTTTCATTGTCCCATCAACTGGATCGCTTCGCGTGACCAAGAAGGACTGGGAACACATCAATTCAAAATATCCTAAGCTATTCTGCTTTTAAGTTGCATAATCCATCGTGAAGACAGTTGACAGTTGACAGTTGACAGCCCTTATTCGTATTTATGCAATTTAGGCGCGCTTTAGCTTACAGGTAGGAAATGATTTCTGACTGACCATTCACTACCAAGCACTCAACACTTTGATATTATGCTCATAAGTAACGAATTGCGTTGGTTTTATCCTGGTACGATACCAGAAGACATAAAAGTTTGGTTTCAGCGTTGCTGTTTAATTGACCAGGAGCAATTACCAGAAAAACGGGAAGATATCTATCTCTACGTCCCAGAATCTAATTTTTTGGGAATCAAACTCCGACATGGTAGCTTAGAAGTGAAATGGCGGACAGCTGAACTGGGTGTAGTAGGCTTTGGAGAACTCATCGCCGGAAAAGCTGAGAAATGGTCTAAATGGTCTTGTGATGACCCGACAGGAGAAAGCTTTTATCCTGCAACAGTTTTAAGTAAATCTTCTTGGGTAAGCGTACAGAAAATTCGTTATTTACAGTCTTATCAAGTTCTATCTGATTTCTCAGTAGAATCAGTTACTAATGATGAGTATATTGATAACGCTTGCAGTCTGGAGATTACCCAGTTACTCATTCAAAATAATACGTGGTGGAGTTTAGCCTTAGAAGCAAATGCTGAGGATCAAAGATTAATGGCAAACTTGCAAGCGACAGCCAAAGCAGTATTCAGAACTTATCGAGGAGTAAAATTACTAGCTACTAATTCTTATGCCTATCCCCATTGGCTGGGATTAGTGTGTGGCTAATTGACTAATAGAAGCGAAAAAATCACCCGATGGGGTACTAGCCAATTCCAGCAATACCTAGTAATTAACTTAGTTAACCAGCAATTACCCAGTTGTAGCATTCTGCACCCTAAAAGTTAGGAGAAATAAATGCCCTTAAAGAATTATGGTGTATTAAAAAGTCGTGCGCTAAATCGTAAATTGGGTGAAGGTTCTAGTCCCCATTACCAAATACTTGTAACGGACAACAAGCAAAAGCACCGGATTGCTATCAACGTCAAATCAAAGCAAAGCCCTTCAGAATTGCTTTATCTTGTGGATGAAAATTTCTCCCATCCCATAACTAAAGAATTATTAGAGTTAGATTTCGGTTTCTATGAATTGCCACGCCAACCTGGGGGAATTGCTTTAGACTACATTCGGGGAAATTTGTTTGACCCCAAACAGATGAAGCCTTTGCCTTTTGATGTGCCGGGGCCTGACAATGACCTGAATGAATTGCTGGAATTATACATTGCACGAGCGATCGCTTCCACAGATGCAGTCCTCTATCCTTTTGGTGAAAGATGGGGCCCTGAAATGGATATCAAAGACAAATATTTCGGGTTTCTTCCAGGGAACGGTATTCATGACATCCACATGAACCAGGGTAACGCCGCCCAATTTAAAAAAGACAACGGTGTTTGGCAAGATGGCGGACTGCTGATTCACTACCCGACCCGAAATCAATGGGTAGGTATTTTCTTAGCCTTCCAGTCTCAGACATTCCATACCGACGATATCACTGGCAACAGAATAGACGATATAGACATGATCACACCAACTGTCACAACTGGAGCCGTGCGGATTGTGGCTGCATTAGTGAATCCTCCGGGTGAGGATGTGGAAAAAGAGACAGTTACCTTAATTAATATTTCACCCCAGAAAGTAGACTTGGATAGTTGGTCATTAGCAGATAGGAACAAGCGCAAACAAAGCCTATATGGTGTAATCAATCCAGGTGAAGTTGTCAAAGTACCTATTGATAGCAATAGTATTCAATTAGACAACAGTGGTGGTATTATTACTCTCCTAGATGAGAAAGGCATCAAGATTGATGGTGTTTCCTACACCAAAACACAGGCTCAAAAGCAAGGTTGGACAATTTTGTTTTAATGTTGACTGTTGACTGTTGACCGTTGACCGTTGACTGTTGACCGTTGACCGTTGACTGTTGAGCAATGACTAATGACTAAATTGATAGAATGAGGTTTAGTAGGAATTTGCACAATCTAGCCGACAAAAGTCATGCCTTCTGAAATTGCTGTTGAGAAAAAAAAGTTAAAAAATCCACCTCTGCAACTCCACTATTTAGGCGATCGCGTGCTGCGTCAACCAGCAAAGCGGATCACCAAAGTAGATGATGAAACCCGGCAATTGATCCGCGATATGCTGCAAACGATGTACAGCAGCGATGGCATTGGTTTGGCTGCACCCCAAGTGGGAATTAATAAACAACTCATTGTCATCGATTGTGAACCCGATAACCCAGCGAATCCGCCACTGGTATTAATTAACCCCACAATTAAACAAGTCAGCCGCGAAGTCTGTAGCGCCCAAGAAGGGTGTTTAAGCATTCCGGGAGTTTATATGGATGTCAAACGCCCGGAAGTGGTAGAAGTTGCCTATAAAGATGAAAATGGCCGTCCTCAGACCTTAAAAGCTACTGACCTACTCGGACGCTGCATTCAACACGAGATGGATCACCTCAACGGTGTAGTATTTGTAGACCGTGTAGATAATTCCTTGACTTTGGCACAGGAGTTATCTAAAAATGGCTTCTCGTATCAAGCAGTGAAACCAGTAGCATAGGGTGGACTAGTAGTGTATTTAACTCCAAAAAGCGGTTTATTTCTCCTTGGCTCTTGCATAAGTGCGATCGCAGCTGTTGGCTCGGTGTTTGAACTCAGTTATGGACAACCAGATTTAGGCTTCCAAACCACCGCAGTTATCCTGGGTTTGAGCATTCCTCTTACAGGATTATTTTTTCTTGCCGCAGTGAGGGACGCAAAGGCTAACATTAAATAAGCATCAGGTACATAAAAAAGGTGAAAGGATGAACTAAAAGGCAAAATTCATTTCTTTCACCTTTTATTTATTGTTCAGCCCAGTAGAGTGATTAATTTTAGGGGTGTAAGGGTGTAGGGGTTTGGGGGTTTAGGGGTTTAGAGAAATTTTTTACTCAGCACTCAGCATAGGCGATCGCTTCTAAAATAGGATTATGCTGACAACCGACAATCAATTAATACGTCTGTCCCAAGGACAACTGAATTTACTCGAAACCTGTCCGCGTAAATTTCAACATACCCACTTAGAACAACTCAACTCACCTTCAGATCCCGATCATACGGACAAACTAACTTTAGGTAGCCGCTTTCACTTGTTAATGCAGCAACAAGAAATGGGTCTGCCAATTGATAGTTTCTTGCAAGCTGATACCCAACTACAAAACTGGATGTCTGGTTTTGCTAATGCAGCACCAGAAATTCTCACCCCTACCGATGGACAAACTTTCCGAGAAAGTGAACACTACCGGACTCTACAATTTCAAGACTATTTGCTCACAGTTATCTATGATTTATTAATTGCAGACCACCAACAAGCCCAAATTCTCGACTGGAAAACATACCCTAAACCACCAGACAAGCGTAAATTAGCCCAGAATTGGCAAACGCGTTTATATATGTATGTATTAGCTGAAACTAGCCAATACTCACCCGAAAATATTTCTATGACGTACTGGTTTGTACAATCTCAAGGCAAACCCCAAAATATTCAATTTACTTACAGTCAGAATTTACACATTCAAACAGCGAAAAAACTTGATCAATTACTAGGTCAATTAACTAAATGGCTAAATAATTATCAACAAGGGACTTTATTTCCCCAAGTACCCGTGAATAGTAAAGCCTGTGATTATTGCCAATTTGCTAAAAAATGTGATGGGTTACGCCCCACCATCGGCGATCGTCTCCTACCGACAATTGAACATAAACTAAATAGTAGCGAATCAAATTCTCTGGAAATCACAGCACCAGCAATCAATAAATCTTTCCCTGCTCTCGACGCTATTGAAGAAGTATCACTTTAGAAAAAACTTAAAATACATATATCTTTTCTTGTTAATACACTAATTTAAATCCTATTTTTTCACAAAATTATGGCAAACTTTGAGGAAAATGATATTATTTACGTGCGCGAATTAGGTATAGATGATATCGCCCCTGTATATCATTTAGGAGAAGAACTATTTACTAGTGATTTATATCCTTACCTTTATCGTACTTGGGATGAATGGGAAGTAATTGGACTATATAACACAGACCCAGAATACTGTTTAGTTGCCGAAACAGATGGAGAACTAGCAGGATTTATTCTAGGAACTATTATTACCAAAGCGTCTTGGACTTACGGATACATTTTATGGCTAGCAGTTAACCCTAAATTTCAACGTCAGGGAGTTGCTGACAAATTAGTTGATAAAGTCGTGGCTCGGATGATTGAAGATGGAGCGCGATTTATGCTAGTAGATACTGACCCCACCAATACACCAGCAGTGAAATTTTTCAACCGCAAAGGTTTTGGTAATATCCGCCAGCATATTTTCTTGTCAATGAATTTAAGCAAGCATCCTTATTATGGCAGACTAATTGACTACGAACATCAAAAAGCTGAGAGAGCAGGTTATAGGCGTTATCGTCCTGCCATTCGCGCACGTAAAGCAGATGGAGGTGCTAACGAGGTAGTCATTAATCCCTTAATCAATGAAACTCAAATTAGTGATGAGCAAAGTCCAATTTAAGTTTTTGAATTAATTCAATGCAGTGGATCATAACAGCAACTGAACAGCCACCAGAATGGTTTATTCAAGCAGTAAAAAAGTATGTGTCTGCGTCTAAAGGAATATATGCAGCACAATTATTATGGCAACGGGGTATAAAAGAAGAATCACAATTAGCAGCCTTTATTAACTTTAAAAATTATCGACCAGCCAGCGCCTTTGAGTTTGGGCAAGAAATGCAGTTGGCAGTGACAAGATTACAACAGGCACGCGACAAAGGTGAAAAAATCGCCATTTGGGGAGACTTCGACGCTGATGGAATTACTTCCACTGCTGTTTTGTGGGATGGTTTAGGGCAATTTTTTCAGCAATATCAACAGTTGAATTATTACATTCCTAATCGACTCAAAGAATCCCACGGATTGAATGAATCTGGTATTACTAATTTAGCCAAGCAAGGCTATACATTAATCGTCACCTGCGACACAGGCAGTACAAATATTGACGAAATTATCTATGCCCAAAAATTAGGTATAGATGTCATAGTTACAGACCATCACACCTTACCCCTAGAACGTCCACCAGTCACAGCAATTATTAACCCCCGCTATTTACCCAAGGAACATCAGCTATTTCATTTATCGGGTGTAGGAGTAGCTTATAAATTAATAGAAGCCCTTTATCAATCCTTACCGGATATACCCCAAAATCCTTTAGAAGATTTACTCGATTTAGTTGCAGTCGGATTAATCGCTGATTTGGTACAACTTAGTGGTGATTGTCGTTATTTAGCACAGTTGGGTATTCAGAGACTGCAAGCCGATTTTCAACAACCACCAGCCGCCAGGCGTAGGCCAGGGGTAGGGCGATTATTAGAATTGTGCCAGAGGAGTGGCGATCGCCCCACAGATATTTCTTTTGGTTTAGGGCCACGCATTAACGCGGTCAGCCGCATTCAAGGCGATGCTAGTTTCTGTGTAGAACTTTTAACCAGTCGTGATATCAATCGCTGTCATCAATTAGCCGAAGTCACAGAACTAGCCAACACCAGGCGCAAATCCTTACAGAAAGACGTACAAGCACAAGTCACCCAAAAATTTACACAGTTAGACTTATCAACTACCAGCGTCATTGTCCTCGAAGACCCCCAATGGCCAGCAGGCGTATTAGGCCTAGTCGCCGGACAAGTCGCCCAAGAAACAGGTCGCCCCACGATTTTATTAAGTACTGAGGGACTGGAGAATGAGCAAGATTCTTCCCAATCCCTCGCCCGTGGTTCAGCCCGTTCAGTGAATTCTGTTGATTTATACCAATTGGTGAAACACCAAGCACATCTATTACATCGTTTTGGGGGACATCCTTTTGCGGCTGGGTTGAGTTTGTTAGCCCAAAACATCCCCCTCTTTACCCAAGCAATTAATCAGCAACTACGGCAAACCTTGGGTAGTGTCAATCTCTCCCCGACAGTACAAGCCGATATAGCAGTCGCCGTTGCAGACTTAGGTAAAGAGTTATTTTTAGAATTAAAACTGCTAGAACCTTGCGGTATGGGCAACCCCGTTCCCAAACTCTTGATACAAAATTGCTGGTTTGAAAATGCTTGGCATCGCAATCAACAAGATTCGCAAGGCAAAAAAGTACAATATATCAAAGCCGAATTTGATATCCGTGATGACTCCAGCAAAAATCCCTTTCCCGGTATTTGGTGGGGACATTACAAAGATGAATTACCCATAGGGAGATGTGATTGCATAGCGGAATTAGACTACAACACCTTTAAAAAACGCTACGAAATCAGATTAATCGCCGTCCGTCCCAACCCCAACTCAGAACTCAAGACCCAACATTCAACCCAAATTCTCGACTGGCGCAACCTCCCTAGTCCTCAATCCCCAGTACCCAGTCCCCAATCCCTCATCCTAGAAGAATGCCCCATGAATTGGGATGATTTACGCGCCTGGTGGCGGCGATCGCTCTACAATAATCAACAATTAGTCCTTGCTTGGTCTAAACCCAATCTGCAACCACCGCAAGAAATTTGGTTGACCCTAGTTGGTATTGCCAAATATCTCAGTCGAACAAATCAATTAGCCACCCGCACACAAATTTTAGAAAAACTGAAAATTAGCGACAGAAGCTTACTTTTAGGCATCAAAGCTTTAAAATATTGGGGCTTTACAGTCACAAGACAAGACCGTTCTTTGCAATTTATTTGGAGTTCTAATACTGTAGTTGAAAGCAATGCCGATGTTGCTATTGCAGAATTTTTAGCAACCATCAGCGAAGAACAATTTCAGCAGAAATATTTTGCAGAAGTACCTTTGTCTACTGTTGTAGCAATGGTTAATAGGGTTTAAAAATAATCGTTGACAGTTGACAGTTGACTGTTAACGGACTAGAAATGATTCTCCCTTGAAACGATAATTAACTGAGTTTTCTGCTGGCTAATAAAGTTGCATAAAAGTGATTTTAATGTCTAAATTTTTCGTGATTTTGGATATAGCCAGGAACTAAACAATCGACTCACTCTAGGCATGACAACATAAGTTAACAGCAAAACCATAGTAACTGTAATGATCAACGAGATAATGAAAGGGGGTAAGCCCCGTAGTAGAGGCGTGATAAATGTATTTAACAAATTAATCAACACATATACAGATGCCCAAGTTAGTAAAGCTGTTTTATAGCGTGGTGGTGTCTTTAGTGGTTGACCGGGAAGAGAAAACCAAGCTTCTAAGCCATTGATTTGCTGAACTTGGGGTTCGGACTCTACCAAAGTTTCGGCTTGAGTTAGCCAATATTGGCGATCGCGTGATGTCATCCATGTCTTAAGATTTTCGTAGCCGTCAAATCGGAAGATAATCACATATTCTGTTCGCACTCCAAGTTGAGGACGAATAACATTAGTTCCCATATGACCAGTGTAGGTTCTGGCAACAGTGGTAATATCTTTCAACCAAGCTTCGTATGCTGTTTCACAACCTGGTTTGACAACTTGGGAAATGACCACCGTGATAATTTGATCGTCTTGTTCCATTTGTATAAGTACTATTGAACCTCACATGACTGAAAGTCACGTGATTCCTGCTTCAACGATATCTGCCTGAATCGCTCCAGGACTGACGAGTTCTCCACAGGCGTTTAGAGCCTCCGGGATACCCACGGCGGCTATTAATCTCAATCCCTCACCTAATATGTTCAAAGCTGCGTTATTGTCTCTCAAATTGTAACCACTACAACCAGGACAAGCCCATTCACGTAACTTTAAATCTTTGACCAAAGGGTTGATAAAACCACAATAATTACAAGTCTGAGAGGAGGGATAAAACGTACCAACTTTCTGCACAATTCTGTCATGCCATAAGGCTTTATATTCAAGCATGGCAACGAACTTAGACCAACTAGCGTCTGAAATACTCAATGCTAAGTTGTGATTCTTCACCATGTTGGCAACTCGCAAATCCTCAATACAAATAATGCTGTTTTCTTTAATTAAGCGAGTTGACAGCTTATGCAGAAAGTCATCTCTAAGATTGGTAATCCGTTCGTAAGTACGAGCCAGCTTGATTTTTGCTTTGACTCGATTAGTACTGCCTTTTACACTGCGAGATAGCTTTTTATGTGCCTTGAGTAACTTCCTTTTTTGAACTCTGTAATATTTTGGATTTTCTACAACTTCCCCATTACTAGTAACGAGATAAGACTTTATGCCTAAGTCTATGCCAATATTTTGACTCACTTGGGGATGTTTCTCAATCTCTGTTTCACACAGAATACTAGCAACATATTTACCAGAAGAAGTCCGAGTTATGGTAACGTTTATAAGCTTTCCGGTAACTTCTTGGGACTTATGAAACTTCACCCACCCTAACTTCGGAAGCTTTAAACGATTCTCTATTACCTGAATATTACCGTTGGTCAGGTTAGTTTTGTAGGACTGTTTACAACCATGCTTCTTTTTAAACTTAGGAAACCCTACACCTGTTTTGCTTTTGACCTTCTTTAAGTCAGCAAAAAAGTTTTTGTATGCTATCTCTAAATTCTTGAGCGAGTTTTGCAGAGCAAATTTATCTACTTCCTTTAACCATTCAATTTCTTTCTTGAGTAAAGTTAAACGTTGACTACAATCGTTATAGCTTAATGTTTTCTGTTCGGACTGATATAGCTCTTGCTTTAATGCCAGAAAGTGGTTATACACAAACCTTGCACAACCAATACTCTTGTTGATTAAGACCTCTTGATTGTGATTAGGAATGAGTGTAACTTTAAACGCTCTCTGCATTTTGGTTTTCTATGTACTTTTTGACTTGTGCTTCTGTATTTTCTGAAACAGTACTTACAAAATAACTAGGATTCCAAAGATGACCTCCCCATAGCTTTTTCTTGAGTTGAGGAAACTTTAAAAACAATTTCCTAGCTGATATTCCCTTTAGTATTTTGACTATATTAGGAATGGTGTGCTGAGGCGTTGCAGACACTAAAACGTGAACATGGTCTTCTACTACCTCAAGACTCTCAACCTTGAATTTGTAAAGAATTGCCGTCTCAACTAGAACTTCTTTCAGAAAGTCAGCTATTTCATCTTTCAGTACCTTATGCCTATACTTAACACACCATACAATATGATATTCAATCGCATAAACGTATCCTCTGCCGTGCTTTACTTCCATAATTTATCTTACCATGTGCATGACCATAGTAAGACAAAACATGGAAATATGGAAAGCCTAACTCATGACGCTTATGTCACGAGTGTGCGGCTTGCAGAAATCAAAACAAATACTACGATATTTTGAGCAATTTACTGTACTTAATGGTAAGATATCCACATAAATAAGTAGCAAAAGCAAGCAGCTGCGACAAACTGTAATTATTTATAGCTATTAACAATATGTCTATTGGTAAAAAACTGAGTCTGACAGATGATTTGTACAAATATCTGTTATCTGTATCCCTACGCGAACCAGAAATTTTGTTGCAACTGCGCCAAGAAACTGCTAATCACCCTCGTGCAAATATGCAGGTTGCACCAGAACAAGGACAGTTTTTAGGGTTCTTGGTGAAGTTAATTGGTGCAAAGAAAACTTTGGAAGTGGGTGTATTTACGGGCTATAGTTCTTTGAGTGTAGCCTTAGCGCTACCACCGGATGGTCAAATTGTCGCTTGTGACGTAAGTGAAGAGTTTACATCTGTGGCTCGTCGCTACTGGGAACAAGCAGGCGTAGCAGATAAGATTAACTTGCACCTTGCTCCAGCTACAGAAACTTTAGAGTATCTATTATCACAAGGCCAAGCGGAAACTTTTGATTTTGCGTTTATTGATGCTGATAAGGAAAACTATTATCGCTATTACGAACTGGCGTTGCAGTTGGTTAAGCCCGGTGGGTTGATTGCAATTGATAATGTATTGTGGTCAGGAAGAGTGACTCAGCCGGAAGTACAGGATTCAGCTACCGTAGCTATTCGAGAGTTTAACAGTAAGCTAGCTCACGACGATCGCATAGACATCAGTTTGATTGCGATCGCAGATGGACTCACCTTAGCACGCAAACGCAATTAAGAAATTCCCTGGAGGAATTTGATATTCAGTTCCAGCTTCTTTCCTAGCCACAAAGCGTGTGCTGTATGGTCTGTAACATCATCACCAGTCTCAGGGTGAACGAGAATATCTAACCCCTCACGATTCAACATTAGCCAGGGTACAACCTGCGGAAATTCGTGGGGTGCAAAGGCGACTTGATACATCGATTTTGGATGTGGCCCAACGGGTTGATCATGCCACCGTCCCAGTACTACTTCAAATTTAGCACCTAATCCTTCCCGTATCTTGGCGGCAACTTCACGAGTGTCAGAGTCATAGTACACATGAGCATGAAACCCAGTGATGATGCTATTTTCTTTCATTACCGTTTTTGCTGAGTTGGTCGAATCAGAATTTCATTCACATTAACATGGGGTGGCTGAGTTACGCATAAGCGATCGCCAAGTTGCTCAACGTTGTACGATGACCTAAGCAAAATAAAGTTCAGTCTGCAAACAACTTGTGATTAACCTACGCCCCGCCACCTTAGCCGATTTGAATTTGTTGCGACATTGGGATGAGCAACCTCATGTGATTGCTTCAGATCCTAATGATGACTGGGGCTGGGAGGTAGAACTTGATCGCTGTCCCGATTGGAGAGAGCAATTGATTGCAGAAATTGATGGTCGTCCTATAGGATTTATCCAGATCATTGATCCAGCACATGAGGATAGCTATTACTGGGGTGATGTTGGGGAAAATTTTCGTGCCATTGATATTTGGATTGGTGAAGAGACTGATTTGGGTAAAGGCTATGGAACACAAATGATGCAGCTTGCACTTGCTCGATGTTTTGCTGATCCGCTTGTAACAAATGTACTTGTTGATCCGCTAGCCAGTAATACCCGTGTCCACCGCTTTTATGAGCGCCTTAACTTTAAATTTATTGAGTATCGGCGATTTGGTGACGATGAGTGCTTTGTTTATCGCCTAAGCCGAGAAGATTGGCATCATACAAGCGAAATGATCTGAAGCATCTAAAGTCTTTCAATTAATAACCGCAGGAGTATTAGCAGGTTCAGGAAAGCGTAAACAAGAAATTGCTAAGTGTGATGAAAACTGAGTGATCTCTCACAATTAATTCATTATGCAAATAAGTCCTTAGAGAGGTGCTTGAGTGAGTCGAATCCTGATTACAACACTAGGAACTAGTAATTCTTGGGCAGAACCCATTCGTCAACTTCGGCGTGAACTTGGTTTATCGCCCATTAACTATAATCCTCTCATAGAGAACAAGTTTTCACCTGATCTTGTGATCGCGTTGTTTTCCTCAGTATTGGGTCAGCCACAACCCGATTGGCCTGCCAATACCGTAGTTGCAGGCTTTACGTTTTACGATGGAACACAAGATTCAACTGAATTCATGCCAGTCAGTAAAGCCTATACTGGTTATGTTACCAATTCACGCACTAATTGTATTGAGTGTCGATATCGTCTATCAGAGGCTTTTTAAACAAAGTGGAAGCTTGCAAGTGTTGTGGCGAGTTTTAAATCCCCGTTACAACAAGTAATTGCGAATTAGTTTAACATCGCTTATAACTTAACCGAACCGTATTGAAAAGCAAGTAATTATCAAACAGCGATCGCTGGATTTTGAAAATACACAGGCTCATTACCTGGCTTCCATTTGATATTACAACCGATGCTAGGTTTTTGATTCCAGTCTACCTCTCGACCAGCTAAAACAGATGCGATCGCACCCCGCAAATCTTTACCAGTTACAGGAATTCCATTTTGCGGACGGCTATCATCCAACTGTCCACGATAGACGAGTTTGCGGTTAGCATCAAACAGAAAGAAGTCAGGAGTGCAAGCCGCAAAAAAGTCTTTAGCAGTTTTTTGTGTTTCATCAAAAAGCAGAGGATAACTTAAATCTAATTCCTGTGCAAAAGCTTTCAAAAATTCTGGTGCATCATCGGGATGAGTATTAACATCATTGGCACTAATCGCCACAATTCCCAGATTACTTTGTATATAATCCTTTCCTATTTGTGCCAATTCAAACTTAATATGTTGTACAAAAGGACAATGACGACTCAAAAATATAACCAACAAAGCTTTTTTATCAGCAAAATCAGCCAGAGAAATCCTCTTATCAGAAACCACATCCGGTAAAGAAAAATCAGGTGCTAAAGTACCCAAAGGTAACATTGTCGAAACAGTCCTTACCATAAAACATCAATCCTTACTTAATTCTTTAAACTTTGCGCCCCTCTACGTTCCCAAAACAGAACTTAAACAGCTACAGCCACACACTTGTTATGGCAATTACTTAGTAGAAATACAGCACAGTAAAATCAATCTCAATTATAGGCTATTGAAGACTAATCCAACAGAAATCAATTATGATTCCTATATGAATTTATAATTTTCAGCTCATAAATTTCAATTACTTAATTGTATTAACTTTTTGTTGGCATACACATTTTCAGTTTTCATTACTTGCTCTAACACAGTTTCTCTGATGTTGATAAACACATCACTACTCCTATCTCTAGGACGTGGTAAATCGACAGGTACATCTAAAGTAATTTGTCCATTCTCAATAAGAATTACTCTATCTGCTAGTGCCACAGCTTCTTCCACATCATGAGTCACTAAAAAAGCTGTAAATCCGCGTTCTTGCCATAAATTTTCAATCAAATGCTGCATCTCTAAACGAGTGAGAGCGTCTAATGCTCCTAGAGGTTCATCAAGTAGCAACAAACGTGGTTGGTTGACTAAAGCTCTCGCTAATGAAACCCGTTGGCGTTGTCCGCCAGAAAGTACAGATGGCCATTCTTTTGCTCTATCCTTGAGTCCAACTTTCTCTAATGCCCAAAGAGCCTTATCTTCCCAGTTTTCATGCAAGCCTAAACCCACGTTGTCAATCACACTTTTCCAGGGTAATAATCGAGGATCTTGAAACATCACACGGATAGAATCACCAAGTTTACGCAATGGTTCTCCATCTAATAATATGCCACCGCAACTTGGTTTATCCAAAGCTGATACTAGACGCAACAAGGTACTTTTACCACAACCACTACGCCCTACGATTGCCACAAACTCCCCTGGTTTTACTTCTAAATTCAAAGAGTTTAAGACAGTTTGCTGACCAAAAGCTTTCGTTAAATCTAAAATACTTAGCTGTGTACCTTGTACGTTTGCTTGTAAATTGGCAACCATTTTCCAAACCTCTCCTGAAATCTGAATTTTAACTTTCGATTTTTATGATTATTTGAGTTGATAATTGGGATTCCATGCCAAGAATTTACTTTCTAATGTTCTGGCAACGGCATCTGCTAACTTACCGAGTAAGGCATAAATTACGATACTTAACACCACAATATCTGTTTGCATGAACTCACGGGCGTTCATTGCCATGTAACCTATTCCCGAATCAGCTGCAATGGTTTCTGCCACAATTAGGGTTAACCACATAATCCCTAAAGAGAAACGCACACCAACCAGAATTGAAGATAATGCTCCTGGGAAAATGATGTGCCACAAAAGCTGCGGAGTTTTTAATCCATAGACTTTTCCCATTTCAATTAATCCAGGATCTACGCTACGAATACCATGAAATGTATTAAGATAAAGTGGAAAGAAAACCCCAAGTGATACGAGAAATAATCTAGCTTGATCGCCAATCCCAAACCATAAAATTACTAGGGGAATTGTTGCCAAATTGGGGATAGTACGAAGCATTTGTAAGGAACTATCCAACAACTTTTCTGCTACGCGAGAAAAGCCATTGAGCAAACCCAAACTAAACCCAATACTACCACCAACTATAAAACCCGATATCGCCCGTGCAGCACTAATTCCTACGTGATGGAAAAGTTCACCACTAGCAGCTAATTTAAATGCTGTGAACAACACACCACTTGGTGCGGGCAAAATTCTACTGGAAAGTATACCGAACCTAGAAGCTGTTTCCCAAAGTGTTAGGACTAAGAAAGGCACAATCCAAGGAACTATTTTTTGGATATATGGATGCTCGATGAGTAATTTGAGTGATAAATTGTAACTTTTGGTATTTCTCAGACTAATAGTCACGTTGCTACGCTCCCAATTCAAAATAGTCTACAACAAGGTTTTCGCCTACAAAATTCCGATTTACATACCCCTTACATTCCCCATAAAAATTTACTAAACCCTAAATTTTTCTTACTCAGTCCTGAAAAACTCTTTAGTGATTGTGCCTATAAAATTTCCCCTATCTTTGGGTATTTAGTTGTTAAATACAGTATATTGACCGATTTACCGTAGATTACAATCAAAATTTTACACCAAATTTTGTAAAAAGCAACCTGAAAAGATAGAGGTTCCGAAATAACGGTGGGTTAGCGACAAAACAACCCACCTCATATCTCTTGATGATCCCTAAAACCTATAGACAGTACGAATCCAAGCATATAGACTATCAGGATTGTTTGCATTGGAATCGGGTGCTGTAACCCAAATAAAACCCGGTGTAATGTCAATCCTATCGTTAACTTTATATTGGTAGAATCCCTCAATATGTAAGGAAAGGTCTTTATCCGCTTGTCCTAAGCCTGCTCCCAAATCCACATTTTTGCTAAGATTGATAAGTGTTGGAGCCATACCCACAAACAATCCCCCTAGACTTCCCTTTTTTCCAAGATCAGGGAACGACATTCCTACAGCCCAATCCATAGCTCGGCCATCACCACGTCCTAAATAGCGGTGTGCGCCATAACTTACCCAACCATTCATAGCAAACTTGGGACTAAATTGATAAAAAGCTTGTATGCCATAAAGATTTGCTACTGTCCCCGTCCCCGCTACGGTGCTATTGACTAAGTTACTTCCTGCTGCTGGGCCAAAGTTTGTTCCACTTAAACCTTGGGCGTTTGGTGGACTATAAGTATTAACGTAAGTTAGAGCCGCTCGAAAATTCTTCTCAGGGCTGGTGTATAGTATCTGTCCCAAGGCTAAATATCGCCCTGTGAAGAAGCCAGTATTTGGTCCAGGGTTATTGGCGTTAGGTGCGCTATAAGCTACTCCCAACTGGAACTGTTGATTTAATCTGTGGAGTATTGCTATTCCACCGCCAGCGTCTCCATATTGATAGACTAAAGCTCGTCGTGAGAATCGGGAAATCCCATTAGAACCAGTTGCTAGACTACTTTCAAAGTATGGATTAATCGGAACAGTAAAACCTAGCTCATTAGCTCCATCTGATAAAGCATAGATGTTGACTTGGGTATTTGAACCAAATGGAAACCGATAGCGTACACCACCAACAGAAATATCATTAGGTGGTCTGGTAATACTGGAGTTATCAGCAGTTCTGCCATCAAAAGTACCTAATAATCCAGCTCTTGTTTGTCCCAATGATTGAATGTTTCCGCCCCCCAGGGTTATACCCAGTGAATCTTTACCTGTAAAGCTGGCATTTAATCGCAAAGATACTGATCCTTGCTGTGTTACTACGCGGGGTGCTGGCCGTCCAGTTACAACATTATTGCCAGCAAACAGTGAGCCAAGAACAATCTGCGCTCGACCTGTGAGTTTCACTACAGGCGAAAATTGTTGTTCTTTGATGGTTTCTAACTTTGCATCTACTGTATCAAGTCTTCCTCGAAGTGCAGCCAATTCTGTAGAAAATTCTTCTCTTAACTTCTTGATTGTGTCTAAGTCTTCTTGTCTAACTAAGTCTGCTGTAGAATTGGCGATGATTTGATTGAATCGGTCTAAAGCACTATTTAGACCAGCCGCAAATTCATAGCGGCTAAGAGCGCGATCGCCTTTGAATGTACCATCTGTATAGCCAGCGATCGCGCCGTAGCGTTCCACTAGAGACTGTAAAGCCTGAAATGCCCAATCTGTAGGCTGAACATCAGATAACTGAGAAACAGATGTAACTTGTTCTAGGGAGTTTTCTTCTTCTGTGAGATTCTCTTGATCAAGTAAACTATCTGTTTGAGATGGTAAACCATTTGGCGTTTCAATTACCTCTACATTGGCAATTTGAGTTGCACTATTTGACGAAATTTCCTCAACTTCTGGTTTTGTCTCAGATACATTTGAGACTTCAGCCCCATTGGCTGCTAACGACAGGATGAAAAACCCGTTAAACAAGGCCGGAATAAATAGCCCGTATTTCCACAAAGCTTTAGACATTGGTAATTAAGTTATGCACAGAAAATTAACAAATTTTTATCTGCTAACACCCCACAGGATTCTTACGTCTTGGTTACATATTCCTTTGAGGACATATATTTCTCAAAGAGATTGCCTTAGAGAAATTTATTTGTGAACAATTTTTGCGAAAGACAAATGGTGTTAAAAGATGACGCAAAAGGCAAGAAGTAAGTGGGATGTTTTGTCCAGAATTGGAATTAGCGGCATTAGTGCTTGACAAATACTACTAAAAATTTATCGATATTTAGTAGTATTTCTGGATAATTGCATAAAATAATTCAAAAAACAAGCATCCAAATATACATTTTTTGAGAGAAAATTATTAGCAAACTTGTGTTAAGTCTCACTTGCATTTTTGGGGAAAATGTGAGAAGCTCTGTTAAAGAATAAACTACGGTAAATCAATCAAGTTAAAGTAGTTTGAGAAATACATCATAGTATTGCATTGACTGGCTAAGTATTGACACAAAGCCGATAGAGACATGACTTACCGCAGACAGAGGAAAAAACAAAGCTGTAGATGGGTTTGAAATATAGAGATATAGGTGATCAAAACCTTGTATCTTTACAAGACATTCCTAAGTTCCTGCTCAAACGAAAATTCTGGCTGCATAAGTCATGAGAAAAATTGATAAGCAACAAGTTTTGTATTTGATGCAATTTAATACACGTCCTCACCAACAGGTAATAGAAACTGGGGAGGAAGCAAATTTTTCTCATATCTGATGCTGAAGAATTTCCCAATCTGGATTGATGAACCCAAAAATCAACTTATGACTCAACTGAAAACACTACCCACCTACGACCCAACATTGTTTGAGGGTGCGGCTGAAGTTTACGCTCAATATAGAACTAAATACCCTTCTGCTGTATTCGATAAACTAACTGAAATATTTAATTTGAATGGTCAAGGAAGACTGCTAGATTTGGGTACAGGCCCAGGTTTAATTGCTATTCCTCTCAGCACCAAATTTCAGGAAGTAGTGGCCATTGATCCTGATCCAGAAATGCTTCAGGAAGCGCAAAGCCAAGCAGCACAGGTAGAAGCGAATAATATTATTTGGCTAGAACAAGGCGCAGAGTTGATTAACGCTAGTTTAGGAGTATTTAAACTAGCTACCATTGGCAGAGCTTTCCACTGGATGGAGAGGGAAATTGTACTAGAACGCCTTTATGAACTGCTGGGAGATGATGGTGCTTTAGCACTCCTGAATACAGGCGATGATCCTTGGAAAAGCTCTTTACCTTGGAAACAGGCTGCAATTGGAGTAGTGAGAAAATGGTTAGGTGAAGAGCGACGCACGGGACAAAGAGGACAAGGTATTCGTAAACCAGTTGATCCTCCCCACGAAGTTGTAATTGCTAACTCTAAATTTGCTCGTCAAGAAGTATATGAAGTGCCATTTGAAAAATCTTGGACAGTTTCTAGCTATCTTGGCTACCTATATACCACAGCTTTCTCACTGAAAATTTTCTACGGTGATCAAACTGAAGCTTTTGAAGCAGATATCAAAGAGGCACTACTAGCAGTTGAGCCTTCTGGAGAGTTTAAAGAAGAACTGAAAGCCACAATTCATGTTGTTTGGAAATATTGAGGGGATAGGTAATACCAATTCGCAATAGCCTGCGGCAAGGCTAACGCCAACGCAATTCGCAATGGACTAACGTCCCGCTACGCTAACAGAACTCAGCACTTTCAATTGCTGGCTCTTTCTTTGGTGTGAGATTTCAACGTTTAACCGATTTAGCTAATAGATAAAGAGAAAAAGTAAATGAGCAAAAAACGGCAGTTTCGCTTAGGTGCATTTATTCAAGCCACTGGACATCATGTTTCTGCTTGGCGGCATCCAGATGCACAAATAGATGCTGGATTCAACTTTGAGCATTATAAAGAAATTACCCAAACGGCTGAACGTGGCTTATTTGATGCGGTGTTTTTGGCGGATAGTCCAGGGGTTTGGGGTGGCTCACCAGACACGCAAAAACGCAATGGTAAACTTGTCCATTTTGAGCCAGTCACACTCTTTTCGGCCTTGTCTGCTGTCACGAAAAACATAGGTTTTATTGCTACTGCTTCGACTACCTACGAAGAACCCTATACTTTAGCTCGTAAGTTTGCTTCTTTGGATCACTTGAGTCAAGGAAGAGCAGGCTGGAATGTAGTTACCACTGGTAATGAAAATGCTGCCGCTAATTTCGGATTGGAGCATCATCCAGAACATAGCCAGCGTTATGAGCGAGCTGAAGAGTTTGTTAAAGTAGTCAAAGGTCTGTGGGATAGCTGGGAAGATGATGCTTTTATCCGTGACAGAGAATCTGGTATTTATTTCGACCCCGATAAACTGCATATCCTTAACCACAAAGGTAAACATTTTTCTGTCAAAGGCCCTTTAAACGTCGGTCGTCCACCCCAAGGCTACCCAGTGATTGTACAGGCTGGAGCTTCCGAAGCTGGAAGAGACTTGGCAGCACGTACTGCTGAGGTAATCTTCACTGCTAATCAAACCCTAGCGGATGCCCAGGAATTTTATGCTGATGTCAAAGGTAGATTGGCGAAATATGGACGCTCTCCAGACGATCTGAAAATTATGCCTGGAGCTTTCCCCATAATTGGACGGACTGAAAAAGAGGCTCAAGAAAAGTACGAATTTATTCAATCATTGATTCATCCTGATGTAGCTTGGGGGATTTTAAGGAACTATTACAAAGGTGTCGATTTATCGAAATATTCTCTGGATGATGTAGCTCCTGAACTACCCAGCGACACCAACAATAACAAAAGTCGCCTGAAATTGGTCAAAGATTTAGCGACTCGCGGCACTTTAACACTGCGCCAGTTGTATCTTGCTCTTGCTACCGCCAGAGGTCATCGCACCATCATTGGTACTCCTGAAGGCATTGCTGATCAACTAGAAGAATGGTTTAACAATGGTGCAGCAGATGGTTTTAATATCATGCCGCCAATTCTGCCTACAGGATTAGATGACTTTATAAACCTAGTCGTTCCTATCCTCCAAAAACGTGGCTTGTTCCGTACTGAATACGAAGGCAGCACCTTGAGAGAAAATCTGGGGCTGCGTCGTCCGCCTAATCAATTTGCTGTCAAAACAGAGGATCAGAGATTGGTTGTTGCCTAAAGCTGTTAGGAGTTGACTTTGTAGTTAGGGCTGTAGTCTTTTTTGACAGGCAATCAGGACTAAAGTCCTGACTACAAACACAAACGAGGTGAGTTTCGAGTGCTGTAGAAGTAGAGATTGGCTATGGAGACGTGATAAATCGCGTCTCTACAGGATTAATTTTCTCACTCAGTACCCATAACTCATTTCTCGGCACTACTTCTGTCATTTATGCAAGGAAAAAAAGATGACTGAATATAGCAGATTAAAAAGTTCTCGCTCGGCTGCAATTAAAGCCAAGCTGGATTATCCAGTTATTGATACAGATGTTCATACCAATGATTTCACTCCAGCGCTGGAGGATTACATTGCTAATTATGGTGGCTCTAAACTCGTAGACGCATTACGCAAGGCAGAATCTTCTCGTCTTAACTCCAAAGTCAACGGTAAAGACTGGTATCAACAAACCCCAGAAGAACGTCAATACAACCGGACAATTCGTTCTCCTTGGTGGGCAAGAGTTACGCGCAATACCCTAGATTTAGCTACTTATACTTTGCCTGAATTATTTTATGAGCGTCAGGCAGAACAGGGTTCAGATTATTCGGTACTATTTCCGAATAATGTTCTCGCACCTGCTGGAGCAAGTAAGGAGAATCGTCAAGCATTGCAACGGGCGGTAAATCACTATCATGCTGATTTGTATCGCAAATATAGCGATCGCCTAACACCTGTCGCTGGTATCCCAATGGGTACTCCTGAAGAAGCCATCGAAGAATTGGAATTTGCAGTAAAAACACTAGGTTTAAAAGTAGCAAATATTCCTGGTGGTGTGAAACGCCCCATTAAGGCGATCGCTGATAAATATCCCGCCGATCAATACCCAGAAGTCGCCAAGTATGCTTCATACATTGACTTCTACGGATTAGATAGTGAATACGACTATGATCCATTCTGGGCTAAGGCGGTTGAGTTAGGTGTACCCATTACTACCCATTACGGTAGTCAAGGTTGGACTGGACGCTCTTCCATCAGTAACTACATGAACAACCACATCGGTCACTTTGCCGATGGCTCACAAGCATTTGCGAAGGCGTTGTTCTTTGGTGGTGTTACCAAGCGTTTCCCACAATTGCGCGTAGCGATGTTAGAAGGTGGTGCGGATTGGGGCGCACACGTTTACATCCATTTGGTAGACAGATTCTCCAAACGCAGTCTCAACGGTCTGCAAAATTACAACCCAGACCTGACAGATTTTGATGAATTGTATGCGTTGTTTGAGCGTTTTGGTAGCGAATTCTTGCAAGCACATCCCCTCAGCAAAGAAGAACTCAAAAAGACTGTACTAGGTTCTTCCTTCAACCGTCATAGCCGTTCACCCATTGGTAGTGAACTAGAAGACTTTGCGGCTGCTGGAATTGAAACTATTGAAGATATCCGCGATCGCTGGGTGAACAGTTTCTTCTTTGGTTCTGAATCTGACGATCGCACCATCGGCGCAGCATTCAACGACAAAGCTAATCCCTTGGGTGTGAAAATCAACGCCATCTATTCCTCAGATGTTGGTCATTGGGATGTACCCGATTTAACAGATCCTCTAGCAGAAAGCTGGGATTTAGTGCAAGAAGGCGTGATTTCCGAAGCAGACTTTAAAGCTTATGTCTTCGCTAATCCCTATAAGTTCTATACCCAAGCTAATCCTGATTTCTTCAAGGGTACAGCAGTTGAATCTAAGGTAACTAACATCGAATCTACACAAGTAGATAAGAGTTTAGTAACAGCCTAAGAGATTAGGAGGAGATCGAGGAATAATTTCCTTGCTCCTCTACATCCCTTTCTTTAAGAACTAAGGAAGCTGAAGAGTCTCAACATTGACCCATCAAACTTTGGAGAATAAACATGAGCTATAAGCATATTGAAGTTAAACCGACTTCTGGTTTCACCGGTGCGGAAATCGGCGGCGTGGATCTTTCCCATCCTCTGCACGATGAAGCAGTTGCCGAAATTCGTCAAGCATTATTGAAGTGGAAGGTCGTTTTCTTCCGCAATCAGAACATCGATCATGCTGCACAGATTGCTTTCACTTCTCGCTTTGGTGAAGTAACCTATGCCCATCCCCACGAGGACGAGCCGATAGAAGGCTTTTCCCAAATCTTACCAATTGATCGCAGCCGCTTCGAGCGTCGCAACGGTCTACGCCGTACTAGCTATGAAAGTCGTTGGCATACTGATGTTACTGCTGTTGTTAACCCACCTGCGGGTTCAATTCTGCGAGCTGTTAATGTCCCTAGCTTTGGTGGCGACACACAATGGACTAATCTAGTTGCAGCTTATGAAGGTCTATCTGCACCCCTACGCGCCCTAGCAGATGGATTGAGAGCTGAACATAAGTTCAATGCACGTTTACGAATACCCAGTGGTAGCAAATATGCCCAGCGTATTGCAGCTAATCCGCAGGTTTCGATTCATCCAGTGGTACGGGTTCATCCAGAGACAGGTGAACGTGCATTGTTTGTTAACCCTGGCTTCACTTCACACATTCTAGATGTGTCACCACAAGAAAGTGAACTGCTGCTGGAGTTATTTTTCAACCAAATTACTAAACCTGCTTATATCACTCGCTTCCGTTGGAACAATGGTGATATTGCGTTTTGGGATAACCGCGCCACCTCCCATTTAGCACCACAAGATTTGGATCATCTAGAAGTTGAGCGCGTACTCTATCGCACCACTATTACAGGTGATATTCCAGTCGGGCCTGATGGTTTCCGTTCACAAATAGTTGAAGGCGAACCTTTAACGAGTGAATTACCAACTGTCCTCAAGCAAAAAGCCGAGAAGGTTTTAGCAGAACCAGCACTCAATTAAGTTACTGATAATACTGATAAATTTAGGCGATTCTCATTTAGAGAGGCTGCGCCAACGCACAAAGCCATCACATTTTCGCAATTAATTCAGTTGGTAGGGTGCGTCAGTATCAATAATTTTTTGGTACAGCTAAGTTTTTTCACACTGACGCATCCTACATTTTGGATATTTTTTTATCTGGAAGTCCCTTAGTTCTAGAAATTGTAGCCCCAAGCTTTAGGAGTCAAGAGGTATGACCATCGAACAAAATCTGAACACCAGCACTTTACCTTATCTTTTCTCGCCTGTCTCTGCTGATGCTAACCAACCCGCGCCCTTAGTACTATTTTTGCATGGAGCGCGTGACCGGGGAACAGATTTGAATGTGCTGTTGAAATGGGGTTTACCTCGTTTTGTGAATGAATCAAACTCCTTACCTTATTTCTTTGTCGCACCTCAACTTCCTGAAGGACAAACTTGGATAGATCGAGAAGCGGATGTAATTGCTTTGCTGGATAATCTGATCGTTTCTCAATCCATCGACCCTGCTCGTGTCATCCTATCAGGATTCAGTCTAGGTACTGCTGGAGCTTGGCACATTGCTGCTTCCCATCCTGGTCGCTTTGCTGGTTTAGTAGCAGTCTCCGGTCGCGCACCCAAAACATTAGAACCAAGCCAACTAGCAGCACTCAAAGAAATTCCTATCCAAATATTCCAAGGTGCTAAGGACGAAAAACTGTCAGTTGAAGATACACAGCAGATTGTCGATACCTTGCGCGAAGTAGGGGGAACAGTAGATTTTACTGCATTACCTGAAGGCGACCATTTTATCGCCGATGAAGTTTATAGCGATCTGAAATTGCAGCAGTGGTTTGTTTCACAGAGCCGTCGTCAAGCTTTTGTAGTGGCTTAGAGACAAATCAAAATTAAAGAATTGCTTAGGGAATTCCGGGGAAAAAATATTCTAAACGTAGGGTGCGTCAGTATGAATAAGTTCTTAGCGTAGTTAGTTTTTTTGAAACTGACGCACCTTACTGAACTATCAATTTTGGATAATTTATTTTTTGGTTTTCCCTTACTCTTCAGTTAACACTCAGAAAGATTTGAATTTGGAGCAAAACAACGTGACATTACCAACAACTAAACTGGGTAAAACTGGATTGACAGTTTCTCGTCTGTGTCTTGGTACAATGACCTTTGGATTGCAGGCAGATGAAGAAACTTCTAGGCAAATTCTCGATACAGCTGCCGATGGTGGGATTAACTTTTTGGATACAGCCGATGTTTATCCTCTAGGCGGTGGAGTACCTACAGCCGGACGTACCGAAGAAATTATTGGACGCTGGCTCAAAGGCAAACGGGAACATTTTATCATTGCGACTAAGGCTGTAGGTCGGGTTGGAACTGCGCCTTGGGATCAGGGTGCTTCCCGCAAACATATTTTAGATGCGATCGATGCTTCTCTGAGAAGACTGGGAACTGATTATGTTGACCTGTATCAATTACATTCTGACGATGCTTCCACACCACTTGATGAGACTCTAGAAGCATTGGATACTGTAGTGCGTGTGGGTAAAGTACGTTATATCGGTGTTTCTAATTTCTTAGCTTACCGACTTGCTCGTGCTTTGGGTCGTGCTGACGTGCGGAATTTAACTCGCTTTGTGTCAATTCAACCCCGTTACAATCTTTTATTCCGCGAAATTGAGCGCGAACTTTTACCTTTGGCTCAAGAAGAAGGACTTGGTGTAATTCCTTACAATCCCTTAGCAGGGGGTTTACTGACTGGCAAACACAATATTGCTAATGGCCCTACTGCTGGGACACGTTTTACTTTGGGTGCAGCCGCAGAACGTTATCAAGAAAGATACTGGCGCGATCGCGAATTTAATACTGTGGAGGAATTACGCACAGTCGCGGACTTCGCAGGCTTATCGCTCACTACACTAGCAGTAGCTTGGGTACTGGCTAATCCTGTGATTACTGCCCCCATTATTGGTGCTAGTCGTCCAGAACAACTTGCTGACACCCTGAAAGCACTGGAACTAAAGCTCGATGACAATTTGAAACAAAAGCTAGATGACATCACCGCCGAATACCGCAGAGGCGATTCTCTCCGTTAGTTCAATAATCTGTCAACAGTTAACATTTTTGATTAATCAATATAGATATGATTAACCGCCGTCGTTTTCTCAATTTTGCTACATCTAGTGTAGGTGGTTTCTCTTTGGCATATTTATTAGGAAGTTGTAGCCAACAAAGCCAAGAGAATGTAGTAAATAGTATCGGTTCTTTGGGGATAAAAACAAAAGTTCTCCGTATGGGATACCAGAGTGCAGGGGATCTCGTCCGTAATCGGCAAGTTTTGGAGAAACGTTTAGATCCATTAGGAATCAAGGTTGAATGGTTGCAATTTGCCCAAGGGCCTCAACTTATGGAAGGGATGGCTGCCCGTAGGGTTGATGTTGGATCAGTAGGAGAAACACCTCCAATTTTTGCCCAAGTGGCGGGGTCAGACATTGTTTATGTCGTGGGTACACAAAGAAACGCAGGAACCGGTAGAAGTAGTGTAATTGCAGTGCCGCCAGAGTCTCCACTCACAAAGTTTGAGGAGATTAAGGGGCAAGAAGTTTATTTTCAAAAAGGCTCGGCATCACATTATTTTATGCTCAGGGCTTTACAGTCGATTGGTTTGACCATCAAAGATATCAAAATCAAAAGTATGGCGACTATCGAGGCGCGGGCTGCTTTTCTGGAGGGGAGAATTCCTGTTTGGATGACGAACGATCCACATTATGCGATCGCCGAAAAGATGAATCGCATTCGTGTCCTCAGAGATTCTGTTGGCTTAGATTCTCCTGGGGGATACTATATTGCTGATAGACAATTTGCTCAAGAAAATCCTGGTGTTCTGAAAATTCTGATTGAAGAACTTCATGCGCTTGATAAATGGGCAGAAGTGAATCGAGATGAAGTCAAAAAATTGATGATTACCCAACAAAAGCTGGATGAAGATGTAGCCGCAAGGGTAATGTCTCGGCGCACTTTCGTCGGACGCAGAGGTTTAAGTCCGGCACTGATAGCAGAACAACAGCGTGTGGCAGATTTGTTCTTTCAAGCGGGTGTCATACCCAAGAAAATTGACATCAAAGATGCTTTACTCCCATCTGATCTCTATGCTGCAATTACACCGCCAGAAATTATGGTTTAGAGATGAATGTCGCGCCTGTGAGCGTGAAACTCTGGCTGTGACTGGGTGTAGGGGTGTAGGGGTGTAGGAGAAGAACATTATTTATGAAGTGTCTTGATTTAACTATTTGTTGTTTCCCTTACACCCTTATATCCCAAGAGCCTTATCCCTTAAAAATTTGCGCTTATCTTAGGGTCATTTGTTTAGAGACTATGGACACTAACAACAGTTAGTTTAACGCCACCGGGCGGCTAAGTAGCCGTCCATTTTTATTTTACAGGACAGATAAAAGTTACTACGATAACGACTTTCATGATCAAAAAAACTAGACTTTCTAAATCTTTTCAGCGCGCGGCTAATGCGCCAAACTTGCCTAATACCCCATTCAAGTTTATTTGCTATTTTGTTAACCAGTTTCGCTGGTGGTATCTAGCAATGGTCATCTCTGAGGTACTACACGCCACCTGCGGAATTATGTTGCCTTATGCCATTGGTGAGATCATCCGCAGTGTGACGAAATCAACGGGGGACAGTAAGCAGATTTTTGATGCAGTGAGCCAACCCCTAATGCTGTTCACCGCTTTGAGTTTAGGTGAAGTCGTATTCGGGCGCACAGCCGGACTATTGCAAACCATCCTCCATCCTATCCACCGACAGCACATTGTACGCTCTCTATATGCCTACTTGCAGCATCATTCCCATCGTTATCTGAGCAGTAGCTTTGCTGGGTCATTGGCACATCGCATCGGTGAAACTTCTTTGGGCGTGACTCAGACAATGCAAATGCTGATTACTGAATTTATGTCAGTGATTATTGTGTATATTGTCTCCACAATTTTACTGTATCGCGCCTATCCTCCCCTGGCTGCATTCGTGGGTGTGTGGGCAGTTATGTTCATCAGTATTTCTTTTTGGCTGGCGACTCGTTGCCGAATTTATTCCCGCAAAGCCGCAGCCGCCAGAAGTGAGACAACTGGCATTATTGTAGATGCGGTGACAAATCTTAGCAGTAGCCGGCTGTTTGCTCGTTTGGGTTTTGAACGACGTTATTTAAATGAGCAGTTAAAGCATGAACTCAAACAGGTGAGAAAGTCTAACTGGTATTCGGAGCGGATTCGCTGGTTTCAGTTCATCTCAGCTGCAATTTTGAAAATCGGGACTTTGTATTACTCGCTTTCGCTGTGGAGTCAAGGATTAATTGCGACGGCTGACTTTGTTGTAGCCACTAGCTTGTCATTATTAATCATCAGTGAAGCCCGGAATTTAAGCCGACGGTTTATAGAATTTTTCGAGCATATTGGTAATGTTGCTAACGGTGTTCATACCATTGTTCAACCCCATGAGTTGATTGATCGGGAGGAAGCGATCGCTCACTCCATCACTCAAGGTAAAATCGAATTTCGCCAAGTCAATTTCAGCTACACCGATGGCAAAAAAGTCTTCGAGAATCTTTCTATCACCATCAAACCAGGTGAACGTATTGGGTTAGTTGGCTTTTCTGGTTCTGGAAAATCTACCTTTGTGAATCTGATTTTGCGTCTCTTTGATCCACAATCAGGACAAATTCTCATTGATGGGATCGATATTCGAGACATGACGCAAGAAGCCCTACACGCCCAAATTAGTTTGATTCCTCAAGATCCATCGCTGTTCCATCGCACATTGATCGAAAATATTCGTTACGGACGCATAGAAGCGACTGATGACGAAGTAATTGAAGCTGCACACAAAGCTTACGCCCATGATTTTATTGCCCAGATCAAAGAAGGTTATCATTCTCTGGTGGGTGAACGCGGCGTAAAATTGTCTGGAGGACAAAGACAACGGATTGCGATCGCACGAGTCATTCTCAAAGATGCACCAATCCTCATTTTGGATGAAGCTACATCTAGCCTCGATTCCATCACTGAAAAAGCAATTCAAGACACTTTAGACTCGGCGATGAATGGCAAAACCGTTATTGTGGTAGCTCATAGACTTTCTACCATTGCCCATCTTGACAGAATTTTAGTATTCGACCACGGCAGAATTGTTGAAGATGATAGCCATGATAATTTATTGGCAAATCGTGGTGCTTACTACAGGTTATGGAAAATGCAGGCAGGTGGATTTTTACCTGTGAGTAAGTGAAGTAAAAATGCAGAGGGGCGCAGAGAATATCTACACCCCTTGTTTAAACTTTTGTTGTGTGTGAGTTCTATAGGTTTTTAAATTCTTGTAATGATCCTAGTTTGGTAATACCCGGCCAAATAGCAGCCACAGCAATAACCACAACTATTGTGCCAATTCCTCCACCAACTACAGAGAGGACTGGGCCAAAGAATGCTGCTGCCAAGCCTGATTCAAAGCCTCCTAATTCATTGGAGGCACTAATAAATACACTATTAATCGCTGCTACCCGACCACGTAAATGATCTGGCGTTCTAATCTGCACTAAGGTATGGCGAATCACAACGCTAATGGTATCTAGTGCGCCACTCAAGACTAACATCAAGAGCGATAACCAAAACCAACGGGATAGCCCAAAGATAATTGTGACAATACCAAAGCCAACGACTGACCAAAGTAAGGCGGGGCCAGCTTTGCGTAGGGGTGGTAAATATGCCAATACAACTGCCATAAATAATGCACCTATGGAGGGTGCTGCTTGCAGGTAGCCTAACTCTAATGGCCCGACTCGTAAGATATCTTTAGCGAATATCGGTAGTAGAGCGATCGCACCACCCAACAAGACTGCAAACATATCCAAGGTAATGGCAGCTAAAATCAATTGATTTTCCCAGACAAACTTTGCCCCGGCTGCTAAGGCTTTCAGGGAAATTGGTTCTTTGGTGCGAATGGTTTCTTGTGGAGAAATCGCCATCGTTAAGAAAAAGCACAGCAAACCTGCGATCGCCGCCAGCACATACACCCCTGTCGCACCTCCCAAAAAGGCAATCCCAAATCCTCCCAAGGCGGGGCCGATAACTGAGGCTAACTGAAAGCTACTACTATTCCAAGTGGCTGCATTGGTAAAGGCACTAGTCGGTATTAATTGCCACATCAAGGCATCACTGGCAGGTTTCAAGAACGCTCTGGCAATTCCTGTGAAGACTAAGCAACCATAAAATAAAATGACTGCGCTTTTAGTCCAAGAAAATACCGCCAACGCTAGGGAACAGAAGACTAGCAGCAAGATCGAAAGCAACATGGTTAACTTGCGATCGCGGCGATCGGCGACATCCCCAGCAATTAAGGTGAGGAGAATCATCGGTAAGACTTGGGCTAACCCCACACCACCTAGCACCAAAGCGGAATTTGTGCGATCGTAAAGTTCCCAACCAATGGCTACAGTCTGCATTTGTGAGCCAATGAATAACAATACACGCCCAATCGTAAATAATCGATAATCTCGAAACCTCAAGGCGGCAAAGGGATCATGTTGTGTAGACTCGCCGTCAGTCCTACTTACTTTCTGTTTGCTCGAAGACATTTTTCAGGAAGGCCAATCCTTCTTCTATGTGGGCAATTTGTTCGTGTGTGAGACTTTCCAAAAGTTCAGAAATATTTAGTGCGAGTTTGGTCTTGAGACTGCTTGAGTTGATGCTTTCCCTCTATGGTTAAATTGAGGAAAACTCGCCGCCACTCTTGTGGATCATCTATGCGTTGTATTATTCTCCTAGTTACATTGCCACCCGTGGATATAGTCTGCCACAGATTAAGGTTAAGCCTACTAATGTTAACAAGAGAATTGCACAGTCAACACCAAAGCCATAGATACTAGTGCCATTGGCTAACATTGAGCCACGTAGTGCATCTACTTCATAAGTCAAGGGATTAATATGAGACAGGAACTTAAGCCAATCAGGCATCATGGAAATGGGATAGATGGCATTACTAGCAAAAAACAAGGGCATAGTTAACAACTGTCCAATTCCCGTCATTCTTTCTCTGGTTTTCACCACACAACCTATGATTAAAGAAAATGTGCAGAAGCAACCAGCTCCCAGCAGAACGACGAGTAGCACTTGTATAAAAGCTACAGGATGGAGATTGAGTTTTACGCCCAATAACAATGCTAATACGTAAATCACAAACACCTGTGATAAACATCGCACTCCGCAGGCTAAAGATTTACCTAACACCATTGCTACTCTATGGGTAGGACTAGCAAGGAATTTATGCACAATTCCTAAGTCACGCTCCCAAATCAGCGTCATTCCACCTGTAAAAATAGCGACAAATAACACACTTTGAGCCAGAATCCCTGCACTCATGAAGTCTAAATAAGGTAAATCCCCTGTCGGTATGGCTCGAATCTTGGAGAACACTTGCCCAAAAATTAGTAGCCACAATGATGGTTGCACAGCTCGCACTACCAAGTCAGTGGGATCATGGCGGAGTTTCCGCACTTCCATCTCGGCAATTACCAAAGTTTTGGTAAATATCTGAATAATTGCAGAAATCACATTGCTATGGCGGGGAGGTTTAGTCTTAACCCAACCGTTGAGCTGTACGTCTGGTTCTGGCTGTATCACGATAGCTAACTCCTGATGTTATTTGATCGCCTGTGTAATGAATAAAGACATCATCTAAGGTTGCATTCGGTTTACCTAAAGAAGCTTTTAATTCATTAGGTGCGCCTTTAGTTACAACTTGCCCTTGCTGCATAATTGCCACTCGGCTACACAGATTATCTGCTTCTTCTAAAAAGTGAGTGGTTAGAAATATTGTTGTGTCGTAATCTACACGCAGTTGCTCTACCAGTTGCCATACTTGCGTCCGAGCTATGGGATCTAGTCCTACAGTCGGCTCATCGAGGAACAAAATCTTAGGATGGTGCATGATAGATTGGGCGATTTCTAGCTTGCGAATCATCCCGCCAGAATAGTTGCGTACTAAGCGATGGGCTGCTGCTTGTAAACCCATAAAATCTAGAACTTCCTTAATCCGTCTTTGTCTATACTTGGCAGGAATGTCGTATAGCTTGGCAAAGATTAAGAGGTTTTCGTAACCTGTGAGACTACCATCAGCAGACAAAGCTTGAGGCACATAGCCAAATAACCGCCTCACTTGAGCAGATTGATGAGTTACGTCATAGCCAGCTATAGTTGCGCTGCCTGTACTCAATGGCAATAAAGTAGTCAACATCTTGATGGCTGTGCTTTTACCCGCGCCATTGGGGCCGAGTAAACCAAATACTTCGCCTTGTTCGACTGTGATACTCAAATTATTGACAGCTGCTGCTTTACCAAAGTAACGCGTCAGCCCCTGGGTTTCTAAAATCACTGGTTTATGGTTACTCAGCAGTGATTCGGATAAATCAGTGTTTCCCGTAAGTTTAGTCACGAGTTTGATGCACTTTTAATATTTAGCTAATCTAATTATTAGCTTCGCATATTTCAGTGCAAAGTCAAGAGTATAGTTTTGTGCGACAGATCAGATTGATATGCGATCGCCGCCAGGATCATGGATGAAAAAGCGGTTGTATAACGAATAAGCACTGGGTACTGCTTTTTTCAATCAGCACCCAGGATTTTTTTAACGCAATTCAAAACCCAAATTATTCAAAGCTTCCCGCAGGCGATCGCGTCCCGATAGAGATTCAGGAAAGGCTATGCGTTTAGCTGAGTGTTCTGACCAATCACCGGCAACATTCATCTGTTGGGAATTGTAGAACTGTTTCATGATTTGGTTGTACAGATCAATTTCCTGGTCTTGTTTTTCTAATTGATAAGTCTCCCGATGCAATACCGCCGCTTGAGGTAAACGTGGTTTAATTTCCACATTTACAGATGAATCTGCATAACCAACACACAACCCAAACACAGCAACAACATGAGGTGGTAAATTCAAAACCTCTGCTACTGCTTCTGGACGGTTACGCAATGCACCAATATAAACTGTTCCCAAACCGAGAGATTCAGCAGCAATAACAGCATTTTGTGCTGCTAATGTCGCATCGATAGCCGCCATCAAAAACATTTCCAAATAATTTAGACCTTCATGGGGTAATCCTTGACTTTCAGCGACGTATGTTAATCTCGCTAAATCTGCTAACCACACCAAAAATAAAGGACTCTGGCGAATATGCGCTTGGTTATTCGCCAACTGTGATAGCTTCTCTTTACGTGTTGTATCTTGAACAGCAACTACACTCCATGTCTGGAGATTGGAGGACGTTGATGCTGATTGTGCGGCTGCTATCAAAGTTTCCAGGGTGTTTGCTGGTAGGGGATCACTCAGGTAAGCGCGGATTGAACGGTGAGACAACAAATTAGATATTGTTTCATTCCCAAGAATATCTGCATTGAATGCGTCTACACCATAACGACGATTAAGTAACTCAGTAGGGTTGCTCATAATTATGAATTATTGAGTTTTAGGTGAAAAAGCGGCGTATTGTTCAGGTGTCAGCATCGCGGCTTTGACGTTAATTTGTTTGGGAATCAATTTTAATTCATAGAATTTATCTGCAACTTGCTGCTGAAGAGTGATTAATTCTGAAGTAATGGGCGTAACTCCAAACTTTCTTCTGTTGGTACTTTTTCTGATGGTTGCCAAATCAATGCCCAAAATTGGTGAGAGGGTTTTTGCTACTTCCTCTCGATTTTGATCAGACCATGTTTCTACATTTTGAATTTCTTCCAACATGGCTTTAATAATTTGTGGTTGTTCTTTAGCAAACTTTTGACTCGCAAGGTAATATCCTCCTTGCTTATTAATTCCTGTCCCATCAATTAACACACGGGCATTGCTAGATTGTTCAGCTGCTGCATAAAATGGATCCCAAATTGACCACGCATCAATACTACCCTTAACAAAAGCAGCACGAGCATCGGCTGGTGGTAAATATATAGGTTGAATATCACTGTATTTCAATCCATATTTTTCTAAGATTTGCACCAGCATATAATGGGCGCTAGAGCCTTTTTGGAAGGCAATCTTTTTACCTTTAAGATCATTGACTGTTTTAATTGGAGAATTTTGAGGAACAAGAATTGCTGAACTCGCAGGACTGGGAGCAATTCCGGCAATGTATGTGATTGCTGCACCTGCGGCTTGAGCAAAAACTGGGGGTGATTCTCCAGTATGTCCAAAGTCAATACTACCAACATTCATGGCTTCCAAAAGCTGTGGCCCAGCCGGAAATTCAATCCATTCAACAGATACGCCTTCAGGTTGTAATCGCTTTTCTAACAGCCCTTTACTTCTTAGGAGAATAGCTGATTTTTGATAGCCTATTCTGACTACTGATGCTTGAGTTTGAGGAGTATTATTTGCAGATACAGTATTAGTGTTACTTGCATTGTTAGCTGTACAAGCGGCAACTAAAAAACTGAGGCATAAACCAGTAATAAATGCTCCAGTTAGTTTTATAGGAACAATAGATAATAACCGTTTTTGACTGGCAAATTTAAAAGTAAACCCTTTCCGCCAATAGATTATCATGCGTTGAAATAAAAACTCCAACATGAAGCTTTACCTTTTTTTATGTGAAATACTAAGTTGATTGATTGGAAGTATGTTGAGCATAAATGCTACTGCCCGGCTAGCTAAGTTTATGTTTTACCATAATTTACTGTAAGTCGGTCAGTTTAGAGTATTATTTATTTTAACTAAGATAGTAGCATCCCATAAAAACTCTAGTAAATATGTTTTTACTCCTACATTTAAGCTAAAAAAATATTTGCTTATATCAGCACAATCTGGTAATGTATCCGTCTTAAAATTCTAAGTCCCAGTAAATTAGCAAAGTTAAAGAATTTTGCCAAGATTGGCGTAGGTTTTAGTTTTTATTGCTCGTTTTACCCTAGAGATATTTTAGTTACTCTGTGAGTTTTACTATTACTGACCATTGTGTTGCATAAGGTTTTAACTTTTATTAAGACAGCCCTTGATTTTCCCAAAAAAGTGTGAGAAGCTTGTTTGGGATATAAAATACGGTAATTCGACCAACAAGCAGTACTAAATATCAAGTGCCATTATCTACGATGGGGCGTAGTTGATTGCACATAGTCTTCATTGCGACTGGAAACTTTGCTTGTCTAAGCCAAGTACAAAGTGGCAATGTTTCATGCGGGGATGGATACCTTTGATGGCAGTTGAGGCGGGTGCGAAAAAGTCTAGGCGATGTCTACGACGGGCTATGCCTACGCACCTGCTTTTTTACTTATCAACAAAGCTCATGTGTGGATTTACAACAAAGCGACGTGAAGGGAGTTGTCAGCTTTGAAAATTATTCTACCAAAAGACATAACTACAGAACTGGAGGCTCATCTACCTGATGAGGTAGTAGTTGTGCGTGCGGACAGCGAAGGTAACTTGGATGGTGATACTACAGATGCGGAAGTTTACTTTAGCTGGTTTAACCTCAAACCAAAAACATTGCATCGTGTTTTAGAAGCTGCGCCGCAATTACGTTGGCATCATGCACCAAATGCAGGTGTGAATCACATTATTACACCCCAATACCTAGAACGAAATCTAATTTTGACTAACGGTGCAGGAGTTCACGCAATTCCCATTGCGGAATTTGCGATCGCTTATATGCTGTCTCATGCCAAACAATTACCCCAATTATATAAACAACAGCTAGAACATAATTGGCAAAGGGGTCTGGCAATTGAAGAACTACTAGATAAAACCTTATTAATTATTGGTGCAGGCGGCATTGGACAAGAAATTGCCTCCCGTGCGAAAGCTTTTGGAATGCGGATTTTGGGAAGTCGTCGTCATCCACAACCGCTACCTAACTTTGACAAAGTAGTAGGTGCAGATGAGTGGAAAGAACTTTTGGGTGAAGCTGACTATGTTGTGATTGCTACACCTTTGACATGGGATACTAAGGGCATGATTGATACTGAGGTACTGTGCCTGATGCGTCCCAGTGCTTACTTAATTAATATCGCTCGTGGTGCAATTGTAGATGAATTTGCACTAGTTGAAGCATTACAGAATGGTGAAATTGCGGGGGCTGCTTTAGATACGGTGTTTACGGAACCTTTACCACCAGAAAGCTTATTGTGGTCTTTACCCAACGTTGTGATTACACCCCACTGTTCAGGTAATTCTCCAAGAACCAAAGAGCGATCGCTTGCTTTATTCATCGACAATTTTACCCGCTATCGTCACGGTCAACCTCTGCATAATGTCGTAGATCAAACAGCAGGTTATTAATTGCAGGGGAAGAGAGAGGGTTCTTTTGAGAATTCTTCTCTTACCCTGCCTTAACCAAGAAATATAGTTTTTACGTCAATCACATCAAATGTTTTATTGAAATCATTAAATTCTTTTAATTTATTTAAACTTTTAACTAACAATTTATTATAGCAAGTACTGAAGAGCCATTTTTTATAAAATCTTACAATTATATAATTACCTATGTTGGATAAATATGAAACAACTTAAATTTAAAAATAATGCTAGTAAAATAACGGCATTTTTCTTTTTAATTACAATTTTACTGACACCTTTTGTAGTGGTAAATGCTGGAGAACGCGGTGTATTAATGCAGTTTGGCAAGGTACAAAAGACAGTAATAGGCGAAGGATTACATATCATCATCCCCATTGTCAATACAGTCAAAAAAATTAGTGTAAAAATCCAAAAACAAGAAATACCTACTGAAGCTTCTTCTAAAGACTTACAAGATATTTTTATAGATGTAGCACTGAACTGGCACGTTATTCCAGAAGAAACCAATATCATGTTTCAAGAAATTGGTGATGAAAAAGATATAATTGACAAAATTATTAATCCGGCGATAGAGGAAATTATCAAAGCAGTTGTCGCCAATTACAAAGCAGAAGAAATAGTGACTAGGCGAGCAGAACTAAAAGCTATATTTGATGCAACATTAACTGCGAGATTGTCTGAATACCATGTTGCAGTTGATGACATTTCACTGGTTAGTGTCAAATTCTCAGAAAAATTCAGTGCAGCAGTTGAAGCTAAACAAATTGCAGAACAAGATGCTAAAAGGGCAGATTTCATAGCACTAAAAGCTGCAAAAAAAGCAGAAGCTCAGATAAATTTGGCTAAAGGAGAAGCAGAGATCAACAGGTTACTGCGTGATAGTTTAACGAACGATATTTTGGCAAGGCAAGTAATAGAAAAATGGGATGGTAAATTACCTTTAGTTATAACTAAGGATACACCTAAATTTTTAAATTTGAATGAGATTTTAAAACTAAAGTAATTACGTTTAATACAGTAACCCAGTAGAAGAAACTGGGTTCTATACTAACTACCAGAAAATAAATTGGGGGTGTCGAGAATTTTCAATTGGATTAATAGCACAATTAAAAATGTATAGGCAGTTGAAGAAAGTAAGCCTGTTAATAACTCTTTTTTTAAGTTGCGTTCTTGAGTTGGTTTTTGCCACATATCAATTGCACCTGCTTGCATTAATAAAATACCAATAATGTTAGATAACCAGTAACCAACAATAACACCAGGCATCAGTAATTTAGGTGCAAACAGACTACAAATATAGCCGAAAAAATAAGCAATTGGTAAATTAAATACCAAATCATTCCACCAGCATAGGGGTGATAATAAGTATCCAATTACTAAGAAAAATCCACCTCTGAGCCTCTGCAATAATGTTTTAGGTACATTTTCTGAGGTTTGTGATAGCGACTTTTGACCACTATTTTGGATATCAATCATTTTTGTACGGTAATTTTATCAATTAACCGTACTTTAAAATAAAAAGTTAAAAAAGTCTAGGGTTAAACAGAAGTTGAAATTTCCAAGATAGTTTATTATACGTAACTTTGCGTATTAATAAAGTCTACGTATTTTGCGTTAAAAACTCACTGATTATTGAGTAATTCCTTTTCTTGAGGAAGTAACTGTGTTTCAATCGCAGGTTTTTCACTTGTAATATTTGCTGGCTGTGATAATGGTCGAATGATAAAACTCACACCAATTGCCCAAGCGATCGCCACCATCCAACCAGCAATAATATCACTGGGAAAGTGTACCCCTAAGTATAGACGTGTCCAACCTATAGCCAGGATATACACACTACCGAAAATTACTGTCAACCAACGCCAAGCACTACCCCAAGTTAAAACCACCAAAATAGCAATCAACGTCATACTCGTCATAGCATGACCGCTAGGGAATGAATAATCAAACTCTGGTGCGACAGATTCCCAGATATGAGGACGGATTCTGTGCCACAATTCTTTGGCTGTGCGGTTGATAGTAGCACTACCAGCAGCAGTAATCAGTAAATAAGTCAGAGATCGCCAGCGACGTTGTACCAGTAAAATCAGTACAATCACACTCAAAATGGGTAAAACAGTCCGAAAAGAACCGAATTTAGTCAAAATAGCAGCGAATATATCTAGTTGAGGCCGTGCTAGAGAGTGAATAGTCATCAGAATCGGTAAATCCCAAGGAAAACCACCTTCGTTGTACCGCACCTCTAACGCCAATAGTCCAAAAACTTGCAGTGGTAAATATACCCCCAGAAATAGCATCAACAAAGAACGCCAGTGTGTAGCTAGCAATCTTTGTATGAATTTGATGGGCGATACTTGTGGGGAATGTTGATTTTCATCGTTGACTGTTTCTACTTCTGGCATACTAAACTACGATATTTCGCTTAACTTAATGTAGTTTTTTGTTATGCTATCACTTTTTTAATACTGAAGTGCAAGCATTTACTATCATTGACTTCTAGGCAGCAAATCAAAATCTTTAAGTATTAATTAATGTAAGTAGTTTGTATTGATTCACAAGAACATAGACTTTTACTACTTTTAACTTTAAAATACGATAAGTCAATCAAGTTATAGTACTTTTTTGCAATTATCCAAAACTTGCAGCTACACGAAACCTTCTGCACTACAGCATTACAAGCAATCTTTGAGTTTCATCTCAACACAACTGCATTCACAAAAACCCGGTTAAAAACAGGAGTATGGATTTTTTATTATTGCCTTTCTTCAGCTTTCTAGTTGGTATTGTTGTTGGTTTGACAGGAATCGGAGGTGCTTCTCTCATTACGCCAATGCTGATTTTTGTTTTTCAAGTACCACCTGCTGTAGCAGTAAGTTCTGACGTTGTTGCAGCAACACTGATGAAAGTTATTGGTAGTATCAAGCATTGGCAGCAACAAACCCTCGACAAAGAAGTAGTCAAATGGCTGGCTTTGGGGAGTGTTCCGGGTTCTTTGTTAGGGGTAGGGATACTGCACGTAATTAAACTCAAGAATGAACAGAGCTTGAACAACATCATGCTGCATTTGTTGGGTGTGACGATTTTATTAGTCACTTTTTTAGCTTTGGTACAGATGCTACTATTGACATTTTTTCCCCAACTACAACTACCTGAACTACCTAAATTTGATTTAACTACCCATCTTGGACGCTTACAGACAGTAAGTGTAGGAGCATTTTTAGGCTGTATTGTCGGACTTACAAGTGTTGCTTCTGGTTCAATGTTTGCTTTGGCTTTGATTACATTTTTTCGGTTAGATGCGCGAAAATTAGTTGGTACAGACATATCACAAGCTGCAATTCTGTTAGTATTCACTGCTGTTGGACATTTGACCTTGGGAACAGTTGATTGGAGTTTAGTATTACCGATATGGCTTGGTTCAGTACCAGGAGTATTACTAGGCGCTAAAATCTGTCAAATTGCGCCGCAGAAACCACTGCGGTTTATGGTTTACTTTATATTGATGTTGGTAAGCCTTAAGTTGGTTTATTAGACAAAAACTTCAGATTTATCTAATTAGAGAACATCGCAATACTAGGTAACAGCCGATACGTTTCGCTTTTCAGCAATATAGAAAATCCTAAATATATTAATACGAAGGGAAATACTTTCCGACCATGACGAGCTAAAACCTTAGCCATGAGAGGATTGCGGGTCAAATTGTAAGAAAGAAAACACCACAGTCCAATTGCTAAATAGCAGACACACAAAATTACGCCCAAATTTGTAAGGTCACTGCTAGCAAACAAAGGTACATAAATTCCGATATTATTTCCGCCATTAGCAATAGTAACAGCAGAGACACGATAGGTTTGAGGGTCGCGTAGAGTTGCTAATAGGGATTTTTTGTTGTAGCGACGCGGCGATTCTGCACGAGATTTGAATTCAACTGATACAGTTTGTACCGCTTGTCCTTCACTTTCTCGATTTAATAAATGATTAATCCCAATAGCGACTGGTAGAAAACCTAATAATCCAATCCAGGTATGCGGAATAATTAGACCACCGAAAAAACCAGGAAGACTAGCAAGCACTAGGAGAGTAAATCCGATAAATTCACCGAGAATAATATGCTGGGGACGAAAGGTGCGATTGACTTTACCAAAGAAAGCTGTCAAGTACAGGTTGTCATCAAAGGTAGTAGCAATAGCAACAGAAACCCCGATAATTAGAGTACCAATTAACCAAGTCATGTGTATTGTGTTGCTCGCAAGGATTTAAATTTGTTCAAATTTGTTCTCCCTAGTTACTCTCTACTTTTGAAGGTGAGAGTATATCAGGAGATTGCTGGAGTATTTTGCCTAGTATTAACAAACTGATGATTGTAACCAATTATGAAGAAGATTAGTCATCTTCTCCGCTATCAATTAAATTGATAATTTTCTGTTATTTTTTCTCAGTCAAATACTGGGCTTTGTCTGAAAGCAATATTATTATTTTCTACTTGATAAGAGCAAATATTCTTTCTTTTTAAAACGATAAATAAAATTAATTGAATAAGTATAGCGATTTTTAGTTAAGTGAGGTACATAAACCTCTTTTTCAATATTTGGAGAATAGGCAATGACGAAACTGATGATTTAGCTGTCAAAAAAACAGCGTGAGAATAATAATTTCATCAATATTGGTGGTAGTAAAAGCAATAATTTTTTCCGTAATAATTATAATTATATTACTCATGATGAGATAATTAATAAAAGCTTTGCCAACAAATTAGGATACTCTGTAATGAGTGAGTTCATTACTACAATCTTAGTGGGAATCTCAGCTTTCGTTGCCACTAATATTGATGATATCGTTATTTTATTAATATTGTTTTCTCAGATAGATTCTAGCTTGAGGTTGCGGCATATTGTTGCTGGTCAATACTTAGGCTTTACAGTCTTAATTATTGCTAGTCTTCCTGGATTCTTTGGTGGGTTAATCATACCACCCAATTGGATTGGATTGCTAGGATTAATACCGATCGCTATGGGTATCAGTAGTTTGATCAATCAAGAAGAAAATGAAACTGTAGAGGTAACATTAGCCACATCAGAATATCAAGATACCAATACCACAAGTTGGTTTAATGCTCAAACATACAACGTTGCAGCCCTCACTATTGCCAATGGTAGTGATAATATCAGCGTCTACGTACCATTATTTGCCAGTAGTAATACAATTAATTTTATAATTATTATTGCAGTATTTTTTATATTAGTGGCAATTTGGTGTTATGTAGCTTATAAATTCACATATCAAACAAAATTAGCAAATTTATTAAAGCAGTATAGTAACTATATTTTGCCCTTTGTATTAATATTTTTGGGCGGGATAATTATTTTAAAGACACAAGCTTTAAACGTGATAAAATTAGCGGCGAGTTGTATTTGTTTGATGATTTTAGTTAAAAAGCAACCATCATTACACTAAGCCACCTGTATATTGTCTTGTACTAGTAGATTCTCAAAAGCTACCATCACTCGTGTATGAAAGCGTTGACGATGTTTGAGTTTCCAAATTGGTTGGATAATTTCTAATTCTTTTTGAGATTGTTTTTGTGGTTTGGTAATTCGCACAGCGTGCAAAGTCCCTAGTTGTAATTCTTTTTGTACCATTAATTCTGGAAGTGCAGCCGCACCAACGCCACTTTCGACAACGGCTTTCACCATTTCACTGGTGTTGAGGTTAAGTACAACATCTAGATTGTTAGGTTCAATTCCCCAACTCTCTAAAGCTTGTTCAAACATCTGCTGCGCGCCAGAACCAGATTCACGCATCACCCAACTAGTACTAAATAATTTGTCTAAAGAAATTTCTTTATGGCCAAACCAAGGGTGAGATTTACCCACAACAATTTGCAAGCGATCGCTTCCTATTTCTTCTTGTGCTAAAGATTGTTGTAACGATGGTTTGATTTCTCCTGTCACTAAACCTAGATCATACATACCTACAGCCGTACCTTCACATATTTCTTCCGCATTTCCCAACTGACAATTAATAAAAATCCCAGGATATAACTGCTTAAATTGACTAATTTTTTCGGGTAGCCAATAGTTCCCGACAGTCAGGCTTGCACCTATTTTTAACTCTCCCCGTTGCAGATTGTTTAATTCTTTCAAGCCACGTTCTGTTAACTGTACATGATCTAGAATTTTTTGTGCCTCACCTTGTAATAACTTACCCGCATCCGTGATTTCAATATGACGACCGATGCGATGAAATAATCTGACACCATACTCTGTCTCTAAACTTTGGATAGCAGCACTGACAGCTGGTTGAGTGATATAAAGTGCTTCAGCTGCACGGGTAAAGTGCAACATTTCCGCCACGGCTAAAAAAATTCGTAACTGTTCCAGCGTCACGTCGCTTTACTCCGAACTCAAAACGCCAAATTAACAATCACTACTACTTCTATAAATTGTGTGGTAGTGATTTTAAGTACATCAGAAGGTATTATACGGTAAATATAGCGGATAACTGTAGTTAGCTTTAATTATTATTTTGCAGTCATATCTGCATATCAATAAATTCAGTCTATGGATTTAACAAAAAAGACTGTTTGCTCTTATTGATCGGTCGTCATAGAGTGAAACTATGCCTTTGATACAGGCTCTTCAGTCAAGCAAATTACCAGTTAGATACTTAATCTCAATTCAGAATTGTCCACACTTGCAAATACCCTCTCAGCGATACAGATGCTTGACGGTTACTACTATTGAGGAGAAACGACGCACCTATGAGCGAACTACTGACTACTATTTCTACAGGACTTGGGGCTTTTGTGGCTACCAATCTCGATGATATCGTTGTCCTGTCACTCTTTTTCTCGCAGATAGGTCATTGCTTTCGCTCTCGTCACATAGTAATTGGTCAGTATGTAGGTTTTAGTACGTTAGTAGTTGCCAGTTTACCTAGCTTCTTTGGCAAATTCATCCTACCGGAATCATGGATTGGTTTACTGGGTATTGTTCCCATCATCATCGGTATTCATCGCCTACTCAATCAAGAGACCAGCGATACAGAAGAGGTAAATACTTCTGAACCTTCCCAAACTTGGTGGAGTAATTTCCTTTCACCCCAAACCTATGGCGTAGCAGCAGTTACCATCGCTAACGGTAGTGACAATATTAGTATTTATATGCCAATGTTTGCCACCAATACATGGGATAAGTTACTAGTGATTTTGGTAGTTTTTTCTGTGATGGTAGGTGTGTGGTGTTATACAGCTTATCACTTAACTCAGGTGCAGGCGATCGCTTCTGCAATTACTCGTTATGGTAATTCTTTAGTTCCCTTTATATTAATGGGGTTGGGTGTTTCCATACTAATACAAAGCCGCACCTTAGAAACTCCGGCTTTAGTTGCTATAGTCTGTGTAAGTATTGGTTCTTACCTATTAATTCTCGGCAAAAATATTAGGCGAATAACTTACGAATTTTCTTTGGGATCACCTGATAATGGATTGATATCTGGAGTTAAACAAAAATGAAATTTTCTATTTAGAAATTGCATAACAAGAGAGATAAAAAAGTTCAAGTAATACCTTGAATCAGGTAATTAGCATCTCAACCGGTCAAATTTTTAGGAGAAACCATGAAATTATTCAATAATACCCTTGTTAAAATTACGCTAGTTTGCTTATTGCTACTGGTAAATTTGATGATTGCTCAACCATCTTGGGCGGGAAAGGAATTAGCTAATGATCCAGATTATGTAGAAATTACTAAATCATTGGAATCTGCTTTACTGGAGAAACAAAGCCAAGGCAGTACCCCAGAAATTGAACAAAAAATTTCTAATTTGCAATACCAAAAGTACATTGTGGAGAATAGTGAAGATCCTGCGGGAATTTGTCGCAACGAAACCAATGAGACATTGTTAATTTACGGTGAGAAACCGAAAAAATCTACATCAACTTACGATAATGAATTGTATCTGCTTCCTAGCGGTGCTGAAACCGATGACGAATGGGATTGTCAAGGCGTTTATATTCCCGGACAAGCTGCTACAGAAGAACAAGCAGCCATACCTCCTAAAGCTTTTAAGTTTGTGCATGGAACTCGGTTAGTTGCTACAACTAACCCCGAAACTAAAGAAATTGAATTTAATCTTCCACCCGCAAAAGTTTTTCAATCTGGTGAGGCTAACTGGTTGATTCCTGAAAATTTACAAGCTGCGTTAGATGCTGGTATTACTACTGCAAAAATTAACGATTGAGTGAGCAACATGGAATGGATAATTAAGTTTATCCCAATCATCAATAAACATTAAAAGTCAGAGCAATTCTGACTTTTTTATCGTAAATTCAAGGGTTTAAGACCCCTACGTCTACACGTAGTATCAGTTGAGTTGGGGTTTAAATCCCCAATTCTAACTGTCTTTAATTTTGAATTTTGAATTTTGAATTTTGAATTGTTAATCATATGAGCATAAATTTTGCTATTTCAATAAAACAAATTGATTGACAAGGAAGATTTAATCAATAATTTTCATTATTAAACAATAAAATACTATACTAATCTGTGCAATTGATAAACATATTGTTGATATAGTTTGTTAAGGTGAAAATATATAAGCATTGCCAATTTTTATTACTGGTTGACAAAGTAAATCTCATGAAGATAGAAGCAGAAAAATTAGCAGTCAAGAATATAGAAAAAAAGAAATACAGGTCAGATAGAATCCGGGATCACTTAGCTAATGAGCGCACTTATTTAGCGTGGATGCGGAGTGGGATCGCACTCATGGGTTTTGGTGTTTTGATTGTGCGATTGCGGATTATTCGACCACCATTAGCACCACAACCTCCTGGTAGCGGTTGGAAGCTAGGTTTAGCTTTTGCATTGGTTGGTGTGTTAACAGTGTTACTTTCAACTCAGCATTATTTCGCTGTGCGTCGAGACATTGACGAGGATACCTATCAACCGCCAGACCGTTGGATACTTCTAGCGAGTATAGCTGTGCTTATCCTTGGTGGGGGCGTACTATATTATGTGTTTACAGTTCCTCTAGATTATCTAAATTCTTATATCTTGGAGTAAGAAACTAGGGGCGAGTCTTCAATTAGCTCTACCTCTAGTCTTTGGATGCTCACTAATTGGATGTAGATATTTCCAATTCTGATAAATCTTTAAACAATGTGGTACTCAAGTAGCGTTCCCCAAAACTAGGTTGAACCATAACAATTAACTTACCGTTATTTTCTGGACGCTTTGCCACCTGAATCGCTGCATACAAAGCCGCACCTGAAGAAATCCCTGATAGTAAACCTTCTTCTCTAGCTAATCTTCGACTATAGGCGATCGCATCTTCATCGGATACAGCAATCACCTCATCAATCAATTCTAGACGGCAAATGGCCGGGATAAATCCTGCACCAATCCCTTGAATTTTATGCGCTCCTGATTTCCCACCTGAAAGCACCTGACTATTACTTGGTTCGACAGCAATAGCTTGAAAACTGGGTTTACGTTGTTTAATTACCTCAGCTATACCAGTCAATGTTCCCCCTGTACCAACTCCCGCTACTACAATATCTACTTGTCCATCCGTATCTTGCCAAATTTCTTCAGCCGTAGTTTCACGATGTACTTTGGGATTAGCTGGGTTACGGAACTGTTGCAACATATAGGCATTGGGTAATTCTGCCACAATTTGCTCGGCTTTGGCGATCGCTCCCCGCATTCCTTCTAAACCTGGGGTTAATTCCAACTGTGCGCCATAAGCTCTCAACATCGCCCGTCTTTCTGTACTCATCGTCTCCGGCATAGTCAGAATTAAATGATAGCCCTTAGCAGCAGCCACCATTGCCAAAGCTATACCCGTATTCCCAGAAGTTGGTTCTACTAATATCGTCTTACCTGGATGAATTAAACCCTCTTGCTCGGCATTTTCTACCATGCTCACGCCAATTCTATCTTTCACAGATGCAGAAGGGTTCATGCTTTCTAACTTCACTAAAATATCTGCTACAGCTTCCTCTGCTTGGGGAATACTATTTAACTGCACCAGTGGTGTGTGTCCAACTAGCTCTGTAATATTTCGGGCAATTTTCATAACAATATTTTTATTATGCTAAATGTAATACATCTGACTTTTCTGTAAACGTGCTTCGCGCTCTTCACACAAGTCTTGGATGGTATATTGGCTCAAAATAGATTGTGCAGATACATCTGCTTGCTGCCAAATCTCCATCACCAAGCCTTTTTCCAAATTTTCTTCACAATTCGATTCTTTTTCTTTCTGTTCTCCATCCAACATAATTACCACCTCCAACAACGTTATTTGCCGAGGTTCACGCGCCAAAATAAAGCCACCTTTAGAGCCTCGTTGACTCTGCAATACACCCGCTCGTCGCAAATTGGAAAGAATTTGCTCTAGATAACGCTCTGGTATGGGATGTTTAGCAGAGATGTCACTCATGGTTGTGGGTGTTTTATCGGCATAATGGTTAGCTAATTCTAAAAGTGCTAGTAGTGCATATTCCACTTTGGCCGACAGATCCAAGAGGGTATAGTTTTGTTTTTTTAAGCTCTCTGTCATCATACCACTATTAATTGATAGACTTATTGTACTTTAAACGAGAAAGCTTTTAAAAACAATGTTCATGGAGATACAGTTATGTGTATTCTGTTTAAATTACTATAAATCTATCTACTTACCGCTTTTTACTAATAAGCCTATTATTCAAGGCTTAATCAGGCTAGAAAACTTTTGTCTGATCAATCAGCAGTTATTACACTGAGTTTTAAATATTACTTTAAACTTTAACCTCTATTTTCCTTACCAAGGCCAAAATATGCTTCTAACTGACTTACGCACAATTTCCGAACGCGATCCCGCAGCCCGCAATTGGCTAGAGATTTTATTCTGTTATCCAGGGGTTCAAGCCTTGATGTTGCATCGCCTGACTCACCGGTTATACAAAATTGGCATACCCTTTATCCCACGATTGATTTCTACTATCAGTCGGTTTTTCACAGGTATTGAAATTCACCCAGGCGCAAAGATTGGTAAAGGCGTATTTATCGATCACGGGATGGGTGTAGTTATTGGGGAAACAGCTATTGTTGGAGATTATGCACTAATTTATCAGGGTGTCACCCTTGGTGGGACAGGAAAAGAAAGTGGTAAACGCCATCCCACCTTGGGCGAAAATGTAGTTGTAGGAGCAGGTGCAAAAGTATTAGGTAATATTCAAATAGGCAATAACGTTCGCATTGGCGCAGGTTCAGTTGTTCTACGTGATGTTCCTAGCAACACCACAGTTGTCGGTATACCAGGGCGTGTGATTCGTGCAGATAATACGGATATTTTGGAACATGGAAAAATCAGAGATGTGGAAGCAGAGGTGATTCGTGTCCTGTTTGAGCGTGTTAAAGATTTAGAACAGCAAGTAGAACAGTTAGAGATAAATGTTCATCGATCCAGCAATGAAGCGAATCATCAACATCTCCAAGAAAATAAAAATGAGAGTAACTTAATGATTGAAGATTTTTTGGATGGGGCAGGAATTTAAACATTCAGAAATCAGGTTGAATACAATTCGGTTTCTACACCCCATATACTCTTTTCTAGATGGAGTTGAGCAAAATTTTATCAACTCAAATGTGCATTTACGGTTTCTTCAGACCGCAATCTTAATGCTTAGAAATATTTTCAATTAACACACCCATCGTTATTTGCACCCAATTTGGTATATATTTAATTAAACTACGATTATCCTCCTCGACTTTAGTATTTAACAAAAATGCTACCTTTATCATCTTCTGTAATCCGCCCTAATTTTGTTGCCAAAAAAATATTTTCATCCCGTGATATCCTACCGAAAGATGATAAGAATCTGTGGAAAATTGAGCAAGGTTTCGTAAGAATTGTGACCTTCCATGAAGATGGTACGATTGTGACATTAGGCATTTGGGGAGTAGGTGATATTCTTGGCAGAGTTTTATCTAAAACTGAACCTTATCAAATTGAATGCCTCGGTAAAGTAGAATTAAGTCCCTGGCAAACTCAAGATTCATCTCAATTGACACAAGTTTTACAAATGTATGTACAGCAGGCGGAAGAATTAATGGTAATTCGCAGTCATAAAACTGTAGAAATTATGTTAATTAAACTGTTAGAATGGTTGGCTAAAAGATTCGGTAAAGAAGTTCAACAAGGAAAACTCATTGATTTGCGTCTCACACACCAGGACATTGCTGACACTATTGGCACAACTCGTGTTACTGTCACTCGTATTCTTCAAAAACTAGAAGAACAGGGTTTTATTCAACGATTGCGTCTACAGAAAATAGTGCTAAGAGAAGAGGAAATATGGCACTATGAAATTTAAATTTAATTCCTGGAAGTCTTCAACACTGCCAGCTATCACCTTATGTATTACCTTTACCTATAACTTGGATATTTAAAGATTTTAAATTATTAGATATATTTCCCCGCAGTTCTCAATCAAAACATCAAATTCCCATATTTTTCACTCCTGACTTAGAGGGTGTTTGAAAAGTTGAAAAGTATACTAGAAACCCCTCTCCAAACCTCTCCCCGAAACGGAGAGAGGCTTTGAAACCCCCATTTCCTGTCTTTGCTACGCAACCCTAACGCGAACGACACGCTGTGCGAACGTAGGGAAGGGGGGCTAGGGGGGTTAGGTTTTTAAGATTTTGGTGTTAGCAATGATACTTTTCAAACATCCTCTTATGGCGATCGCTATATGTGCATCAGAAAAAGCAGATGGCTGGGAATTTCCATCTGCTAATAAAAAAGGTGTAAATGACAATTTCAATTAACTGTTATGTTGAGTTAGTCCTTTGAGGTTTTTTAAACGCAGAGGTAGGTACGCGGAGTTTTTTAATCTACGGTGGCTATTTGCGGTGTGGGGAATTCTTGGTTGGCTACAACTTCACCAAAGGGACTTAGTAGTTGCGGTTGTATTGTTGGTTGATTCTGTAGAGGTAGGCGAGGAAAGAGTAATTCTGCTACTCGATAGGCTTCTTCTAAGTGGGGATAACCGGAGAAGATGAAGGTGTCGATACCTATTTCTTGATATTCCAACATTCTTTGCGCTACGGTATCAGGATCGCCTACTAAGGCTGTTCCCGCACCACCACGCACTAAGCCGATTCCTGTCCATAAGTTGGGGCTGATTTCTAATGCTTCACGAGAGCCGTTGTGTAGTGTTGTCATACGGCGTTGTCCTTCGGAATCCATGCGTGCGTAGGCTTGTTGGGCTTTGGCGATCGCATCCTCATCTACATACCGAATTAAATCGTTGGCTGCATCCCAGGCTTGGCTTTCTGTCTCTCGCACAATGACGTGCAAACGAATCCCAAAGCGTAATGTTCTCCCTTGTGCTGCTGCTAGTCGGCGTACAGAGTCAATCTTTTGGGCAACTTGTTCTGGTGGTTCGCCCCAAGTTAAATACACATCTACGTGTTTGGCAGCAATTTCTTGAGCGATGGGAGAAGAACCACCAAACCACAAAGGCGGATGCGGTTTCTGGACTGGGGGAAATAACAATTTACCATCTTGAATATTGAGATAATCTCCCTGGAAATTGGCAACTTCTCCAGCCGCAATTTCTCGCCACACTGCTAAAAATTCATCTGTTAATTTGTAGCGATCGTCATGGGAAAGATGCAGTCCATCTCCCGCCAATTCTACTGGATCGCCTCCGGTAACAACGTTAATTAACAACCTACCACCAGAAATGCGATCAAATGTCGCAGCCATCCTTGCTGCTACTCCTGGTGACATCAAACCCGGACGTATGGCTACTAAAAATTTCATCTGTTTGGTGTGTGTCACCAAAGTTGATGCCAAAATCCAAGCATCTTCACAAGAACGTCCTGTAGGTAGTAATGCCCCAGCAAAACCTAAGTGATCCACTGCTTGAGCAATTTGCCGCCAGTAATCAAAGTTGACTACCCGCCCCCCTATGGCAGTACCTAGATAGCGTCCTTCACCATGAGTCGGAATAAACCAAAGTAGCTGCATGATATCTGTGTCAGAGCAATATTTCCTGATCTAATTACGGTGAATTTATCGATTTACCGTATTATTTAATTCACTTTTAGACTATCCCATAGATGGGTCGGTAAAGCAATACTTTTACAAAACTAAATACAGCTAATCTATCGATTTACAGTACTTTACTACTTGCGGTTTGGCTGTGAGTGTGACATACTCATGGTCATAAATACATTATTCCGACAGACTTACCGTACTTTAAACACTGGGAGATGTGATCACTACCTCTCAGAGATTGTGGTGCAAGGAATTAATTATGCTTAAAGATGCACAGGGATTAATAGTTACAACAGATTCAGCCCCAGCGATCGCAGCCATTAACCGTTTTAGCGATCAGATGTTGGCTTATGGTAGAGATGCAGAAACAGCAATTCTACAAGCAATTACGGCAGATCCAACTTGTGCATTAGCTCATGCTTATGCGGCGGCTTATTATCTCACCCAAGAAAACCGCAAAGCTTGGCAGCAAGCTCTACCATATCTGCACACAGCACAACAGTATTGCACTAAGATTACCGACAGAGAAAAGTTATATGTGCAAGCAATTTCAGCTTGGGCAAATCAAGAGATTGATGTAGCGATCACCTTACATGAAGAGATTACTAATCAATTTCCCCGTGATTTGATTTCTGTACAGCAGGGACAGTATCACTATTTTTACACTGGTGACAAAGATAAATTATGGAAAATTGCTCAGAAAGTTTTACCTAGCAATCTAGAAAATCATTATTTATACGGTATGGTGGCATTTGGTTTAGAACAATGTGACCAACTGGAAACCTCAGAGAACATGGCGAATCAAGCGATCGCCTTAAATAGAAATGATCCTTGGGCGCATCATGCGATCGCTCATGTCATGGAAACCCAAGGAAGAGTCTATGAAGGGATAGCTTGGATGGAGAATTTTGCAGATACCTGGGAAAATTGCAACTCCATGCTCTACACTCACAACTGGTGGCACATCGCACTGTATTATTTGCAATTAGAAAACTATCAAAAAGTTCTGAGACTGTATGATACGCACATTTGGGGGCGTGCTAACAAACAATCCCCTAAAGACCAAGTAGGAGCAATTTCATTATTATTGCGTTTAGAATTGCACGGTGTAAATGTGGGCGATCGTTGGCAAGGTATCAGTCCTTATCTTTACAGCCGCATTGATGAACACGCTTTACCATTTCAAGATTTGCATTATGTCTATGCCCTTGCCAAAGCTGGACATCATGATTGGGTGAATCAAATGCTTGTAAGTATGCAGTATCACACTTTGAGTATTAATCCTTTTCTGCGCCGGGGTTGGTTGGAAGTCGCAATTCCCGCCGCTAAAGGTATGGTAGCTCATGCCCAAGGAGATTTTCGCACTACAGTTGTCGAACTCCAGCCTGTTTTGTCACGCCTGCATGAAATTGGCGGCAGTCACGCACAGCGAGTATTATTTAGACAAGTTTATCAAGATGCGGCCTTATCGGCTCAAAAGCAGAGTTGGGTTTATGGTATTACCGCTTGATTTGACATCTCACAGTAAATGAGAGATGGGTTAACAATTCAAAATTCAAAATTCAAAATTCAAAATGGAAGACAGTTGAGTCGGAGAGCAGCGCCTTGCGGGGGTTCCCCCCGTTGTGGCGACTGCGGAGGATTTAAACCCCAACTCAACTGATACTACGTGTAGACGTAGGGGTCTTATACCCTTGAATTTACGATAAAACCCAAAACCTTGTAGAGACGTTACATATAACGTCTCTACTTATGTAGACAAACCAACAACAGCACGGTCACTATAAATCTGGTGTAATATCTGATAATCTTCTAATTCCACTGGGGCAAAACGCCTAACGCCAAACTCTGCCATTACGTTTTGCAACTCTGTATCTGGTTGCAGCAGTGCTAACCGCATTTGCTCAATCAAGGATACACCCAGACGTTGTGCTACTACCAAAGGCGGCATTGGAGAAGGGCCAAGCACTTCCACCACACGCAAATGCTTTGATAATTCAGGAAAATCCTGTAATTCTTGTTCTAGTACCACACTATCAATCGCTGCACAATCTGCCAATCCCTCAATTACCCAGCGAATTGAACACTGATGAGAGCCTGATTGTATAGTTTTACCAAAGAAATTTTCAGAATATCTTTGCTCAATTAAGTGATAGCAAAGTAAATTGTAACCACTATTAGAACCCAGGTCGTTATAGCAAAATGTTTTTCCTGATAAATCTGCAAACTGTTGAATATTACTATGAGCATTAACAATAACATCTGCATAGTAAATCGGAGAGTTACCATATCGTGATGATTGTTTCACAGGGGCAACTAACGTTTGCAATTGATGAGGAAATATTTGGCTATATCGAGTTAGCGGTAATCCACAAATAAAAGCTAAGTCTAATTTGTCTTCAAATAATAGCGGGTCTTCTAAAGGATCACATTCGCCTGGTTGGATTTGAATTTCGACTTGTAATACCCGACCTAAATAAGCTGCGATCGCTTGATAGAATACCCACCAATTAGGAGCTAGGTACGATATCACCTGCAACTTTTTATCAGTCATTCTTGTTCTACAACAGTTTCTTGTTCTTGGAATTGAGTGAGCTTTTTAGTAGACCAATGAATATATAAAAAGCCCAAACTAGCCAATGTCAATGTCATCATACCAAAAACCGTTGTATATCCTTTAGTATGCCACCATAAACGCTGGCACAAAGCCATAAATGTTGGAGATATCTTACTCAAAAAATAATGGTTTCTTGTATTATCTCTCTTTTCCTCTATGTTTTGGGCGAATGCCATTGCAATTTTTTCCTTCTACCAACTTAAATTACGTTATTTCGATGTACTTACTGTAGATTATAAAGTATATCATCCAATTTAGTCAAAAATAAAAACCTCAAAACCGCATAAAGCAAGAACCCCAGTTGATTGAAACAACTGAAGTTCTCCCATCCTCGATGACTAATTAGTGTTGCTAACCATTCTCAAAACGGATGGCTACCCGCTAAACTGATACGTTTCATGACCCGGCGTTGATTGGGGTCAAATGCTTGGCGGTAATGCAACGTAGATTGATTATCCCAATAGACAATATCACCTACAGACCATTTATGCTGATAATAAAACTGAGGTTGATGTAAATGCGATCGCAACTGTTCAATTAATTCATATCCTTCTTGAGGATCTAGTCCGACAACTTCCACTTCTGTAGCGTAGTCTAGATATAAAATCTTTTTCCCACTTTCTGGATGTGTCCGGACTAAAGGGTGAGGAAATACCGGACTAATTAGGGGAATACTCTTGTCGAGACGGTATTGAGAACGAGGTGTATTTGGTTGTTTTAAAAACGGATTGTAGGTAATCAACTGCAAATCTGCTATGCGCCGCTTAATAGACTCATCCAAAGTTTCATAAGCCAAATTCAAATTTAACCAGTAAGTATCTCCACCTTCTGAGGGAACTTCTAAAGCATAAAGTAAAGAACCACTAGAAGGATAAGGAGTCCACTTATGATCAGAATGAAAAGCTAACTCGCCAGTACCAGTATAGCCACCATCAACATTAGAAACGGGAATGATTACTGGTGTCACCCCAGGTTTAGAAGCCAAGACTGGTATATCGTCTGGTGGTACAAATAAAGAACCAAAATGAAAAGCAAATTTCAAAAATTGCTCATCAGTCAGGTTTTGATTTTTGAAGATGAGAATGTGGCGTTCTCTTAATTCCTGCTTCAATCTTAAAATAACTTCAGGTTTAATAGGTTGGCTAGCATCAAGTCCAGTTACTACAGATCCTAAAGGTGCATCAACAGCAGTAATTTCAAAGTTAGTTAAGGTGAGTGTAGACATAATTACCTATCAAAATTAATTGCAAGCTTTTCAAATATTATTTTTTAGCCAGAACTTCTTGGGGAGTAATTGCGGCATATTGTTCCGTAGTTAAAAAACCATCTCTGACATTTACTTGTTTAGGTATTAGTCCCAAGCTATACCATTTGTCCGCAACTTCCTGTTGTTTATTAATAATCGCTGCCGTAATTGGTATGAGAGTGAAATCATACTTATCGTGCATCGCTTCTAATATGGGAGGCTCAAGTTGAGTTGTAGCAGATAGTAATTGAGCAATTTCTTTGGGATTATTTTTTGCCCAATTGTTAGCTTTTTGTAGTTCTTCCAAAAAAACCTTAATTACTTCTTGGTTTTCTTCATAAAATTTGCGGTTTGTTGATATAAAGTTGTTAGTATCCCGCAAACCATTACCACCATCTATTAAAACCGTTCCTGTACCATTCTGTACATTTCTCGTCACAAAAGGTTCCCAGATAAACCAAGCATCTATTTTGCCTTGGCTAAAGGCTACATTAGCATCTGGAGGTGGTAGGGAAACTGACTCTATATCGCTAAGTTTTAGACCTTCTTGTTCTAAAGCTCTGACTATTAAATAATGACCAATTGATGCTTTTTGAAAAGCCACCTTTTTACCTTTTAAATCTTTGACACTTTTAATCGGAGAGTTTTTTGGAACTAAAAGTGAAATCGCTCTTCCATCAGAAGAATTGGCAGCCAAATATACCAGAGGTGCGCCAGCTGCTTGGGAAAAAATAGGCGGTGACTCAGCTGTAGAAGCAATATCAAGTGCGCCTGCATTTAAAGCTTCTAATTGCTGCGGCCCGGCGGCAAATTCGGGCCATTCTACCCTGTAACCTAGAGATTTTAATCGTTCTGCTAAAATGCCTTTTTGTTCTAAAACAGCTAGGGCTGTAAGTTGCTTAGAACGAACAATTTTCACCACTTTATTAGTAGTGGTAGTACTAGTTACATTCGATGTAGATGAATCTGTTTGTTGCTGAGGATTCTTTTCTGAAGAACTGCAACTAAACAGTGTAGTAGATAATAATAAGCTATAGCCAAAAGCAAACAAAGCATGACGACGAGTGATGTGTCGGCGTTTCCAAAATGGAAATAAATTTTTCAAATCCTGCATTAACTGACTCTCTTTTTTCTATCAATTAGGAGCAAAGTTAAAAATTAAAGAAATAAGGTGGATAAACCACCTTAAGCAACCGATAAGAGGCATACTGTGGCTACAAATTTAGGAATATTGTGTAATTAGAGGTAATTCTTAATTAAGTACCCAATTGCCAATATCATGCAATTTATAATCTACGACCCAAAAACTACTGTAAATTGGTAGGTTTTTAGTATTTTATTGATAATATAGCAGTGTTCCATAGTTAACTGTAAAAGGCAAGTACATTTTGTAAAAAAATTTGGACTTGGTGAGTAGAGATGAATTTGGCTCATGTTCCAACCGCAGAGAGGAGGAGTAAATTTTTATTTTTGTATTCACTTAATTTTGGTAGGTTTAGTCTGAATTTCCTGGAAATTCCCAAAATTACCAGTACATGATGAACTATGGCTTAATAAAGTCATGAAAAATTAACATTAGTCGCTTTTAGGAAAATGTACTCATAGCATTTTTGAGAATAATTAGTTCTTGCAATGATGAGTTGGCTATGATCTCCACTAGATAAAGTTTTGACGATTTGTAAGCCACAACATAAAGGGGATGTTTTTTTTCAACTGTTTTCCGATATGGTAGGTGGAGAAATTAAGCAAATCGACAGTTGATGAGGGATGTTTAGGGATAGCTAATGTTAATTAAGTAATTTGCCATAGCTAACAAAAAAGCCTTAACCCTTAGTGTATAAGGATTTTAGCTAATTAGCTTCAAATTCAAGATGAAAAGCCGCTTAATTTACGTCAAGAATATAGATATAGCGGCCTTCAAATTGCAATAACTCTAAAATCCATTGATTTTCACAAAATATAGTTTTACCTTGCTAATTAAGTCAGCCACAACACCGACGGCGAAAAAAAGGAGACTGTTTACTATGATGACGACCGAATCTATACTCATGGAAATGGAAGCTGGCAAACAAATCTGCATTGAATGTCAAACTACTTGCATTGATACCATTAAGTACTGCAAAAGTCAGGGTGGTAGATACATGGATATGGTGATGATGTCCATGATGCGAGACTGTGCGGAAATGTGCATGATGTGCGTCAACATGATTAATGACGGTTCTGAGTTTATGGGCAACACCTGTAGTTTGTGCGCCCAAATTTGCGATCGCACTGCCATAGCTTGCGAACAAATGAGTAACGATGCCACAATGATGTTCTGTGCCGCTATTTGTCGCAAATGTGCTGAATCTTGCCACAAAATGGGACTCAATTCTGCTTCTTATTTCCGCAGATCCAGCTTAGTGACAGAAGATGCACTATTATCTAGCTGATTCTTTCCCTAGATGGAGTTACATAATTTCTAGCAAACTAATTGTTACATTTAGATTTATCCTTTCTCCAACATTATTAGTGTTTCGCCACTCAAAAAGATTTTGGGTGGCGAAAACCTTAGGGAAAGAGCAAATTATTTTGATGATCAAAAAGCAATACTAGACAGGAACAGGAGTAGCAAATCTAGCATATCTCTCTATGTAGAAGTCTTTGCTATTGGCGATCGCCTTCACTGATTCACGTTGTTTCAAAGCCTTCTTCCACTGACGCAGACGAGTAAATTCCTCTGGTATCCCAAAGCCTCGATAATGCTTCAGTGCAGGCCAACGCTCAAACCAGGGGTAAAATGTGAAATCGACCAAACTAATAGATTCACCAAACCAATAAGGGCCATCTCCTGATAACTTCCTTAGACCTTCATTTTCGATAAATTCCAGATGTTTATATAATTCTTGTTTAGCAGCTTCTTGTTGTGCGACTTCTGGACTACGCAACAGGGCAGAAAAAGCCGGAACAAATCGAGTATTAGCAAAATCAATCCAGATACGAGCCTGAGCTTTAGCAATAGCACTACTAGGTAAAAGCGGCGGATTTGGAAATATCTCATCAAGATATTCGTTAATTACTGCCGACTCCCAGACTCGATGCTCACCATGTGCAAGTGCTGGCACTTTTCCATAGGGAGAAATATCTGTGAATCCCTCCGGCTTGTTTTGCAAGTTAATTTCAATCAAATCAAAGTCGATACCTTTTTCTTGCAACACCAAGCGCGAACGGTGAGCATAAGGACAAACGACTGCGCTGTATATCTGAATTTTAGCCATCTTGATATTCCTCCTCATTAATAGTGATGAGTGGCGAGTGGTGAGTTGAGAAATAAATTCTGCCTTGTCTACCTTGTCCCTAGTCCCCAATCCCTAACTAGAGCCAAGGCACTTCTTCAGGTGCATAACGAAAAGCACGGAAGACCGAATTTTGTTCCCCACGAGCCACGGCTGAATTATCACCAAGAATATTTCGCACAGCAAAGTGGGGATTGACATATTCCCAGACAATTTCGCTGTTTACTGTGACCTCAAATATCCTACCGAAAGCACCTTCTGTAATTAAAGTATTGCCATTCCCTAGACGTTGTGCGCCGGATATATACGAACTGAAGAAGTTGTGGGGTGGGTTATCAGCATACTCCCAAACTATCTCTTTAGTTTGACGGTTAACTTCTATCACACGAGAGTAATTGAGTGCAGCGTGACGACGATGTGCGCCGTTGTCAAAAATGAGGATATTACCGTTAGCTAATTCGTTAGGGAAATGCTGCTGTGCTAAGACATCATCTCCCAGCGTCCAGATAATTTCTTCTGTGTGGCGATCGATAATAGCAACAGTAGAAATGTTGCGGAAGCTCACTACAATATTACCGTCAGCGAGTTCACCGACAGTATTACCGTGCGTCCATTCGTGTCTTTGGTCTTGGGGTGTAATAGTAAAAATATCTGGATCTAGATGTTCGTAAGCGTGCCAAGTCCAGACAATTTCACCCCCAGGTGTAACTTCGTAAAGCACATCAGCATAGATATCACCGTCTGCTTCTGTTCCGGGTACGCCACCTTTGATACGAGGAATTAAAGACTGAGGTATCTTTTCTAGAGCTAATAAAATCGTGTTACCGTTGCGAAGTCTGCGCCCATCGTGATGATGATCTGGATGCTTATACTCCCAAATAATATTTCCCTGGGGATCTACCTCTAAAACAACGCCACCTTTAAACGCACCCCACAAAGGAAAACGTGGCGGAATTTCTGGTGTTTTACCGTTATAAAAAAGGTTACCGTTGGGTAAGAGATAGCCATATAAACCTGGTGGATAGGGTAGATTCCATTGATGTACTACTTCCCCTTCCAGATTGAGGAGATAGACTTCTCCATTGCCTGTTAGTGGGGTAAACAGTGTATATCCCTTGAATACCTTGTCAGGGTTATAGGCTCTTAAACCAGTACCACGGCGACGAATGGTATTTTGGTCAATTGATGCTGTGGCGATCGTCATAGTTTATAAGTGGATATCGGTATTAGAAAATGTTTTCGCATCCAAAATGTGCGTTGCTTTTTTGGTTTACGCTACACGTAACCTAATCTATTTTGAATTTTGAATTTTGAATTTTGAATTGTTAAGGTGCAGGATTTGGATATCGAGTATACACTGCGTCTATTTCTGCCAAGATATCTTTATCGAGAACTACATTGATACTGTCTATATTCTCTTTGAGTTGTTCTAATGTAGTAGCACCAATAATCGTACTAGCAACAAACCAGCGACTCCGCACAAATGCTATAGCTAATTGTGCCGGGCTTAATTGATGACGGTTAGCTATTTCTACATAAGCTGCGACAGCTTCCTGAACATTTGGTTTTAAATAACGTTGACCAAAGTTTTCAAACAAAGTCACTCTAGTTTTCTCTGGTTTACCGTTGAGGTATTTACCAGTTAAATAACCAAATCCTAAAGGACTATAAGCCAGCAAAGGAACGTTTTCGTAATAAACTGCTTCTGCAAGTGTGCCATCAAAATTTCGGTTAAGTAAGTTATAAGCATTTTGGATGGAAACAACTTTAGGTAATCCTAATTGTTTTGCTGCTTGACTGAATTGTGTCACACCCCAAGGTGTTTCATTACTTAAGCCGATATATCGAATTTTACCTGCTTTGATGACATCAGCAAAAACTTCTAGTTGTTCGGTGATGGGAACTGTTTGCTTTACTTGTGTGGGATCAAAGACAGTTTGACCAAAACGAGGGACATAGCGGTCAGGCCAATGGATTTGATATAGATCAATATAGTCTGTTTGTAACCTTGTTAGACTATCATCTATGGCTTGTTTGATATTGTTTCGGTCAAGTCCTTCTGCACCACCACGCAACCATTTAAAGCCACGACCAGGCCCAGCAATTTTAGTAGCAATGATTAATTTATCGCGCTGTTGATGTTTTAACCATTCTCCAATATATCTTTCGGTTAAGCCATAGGTTTCTCCACTGGGTGGTACGGGATACATTTCAGCCGCATCTATGAAATTAACTCCTTGATTAACTGCGTAATCTAGTTGTTGATGGGCTTCTTCTATAGAATTTTGCCGCCCATAAGTCATTGTGCCGAGGCAAATGTCTGAAACTTGTAGATCGCTGTTGCCTAATTGGTTATACTGCATATCTTGGGATGATTTTATTCTTAAATTGACAAATTTTGTTGTTCAGTTGGTGTTACTCAATAATTATTACTTATGCTGTGAAATGTTTTATTTTTGAGAACCCAGGAAACCTATTCAGATAATACTACGGTATGCCTATCAGTTTATCTGTTTTACGATAAAATTCACAATTCTATGTAAAAAACATCTGATTTAGTACTTGAAAAATACCAGCGATCGCCACACTCAAAAGTCTAGTATTTATATAATTCTAGTTATTAGTCTACGCTAGACTAGGAGAACCTAAGCATGACAATCTTACAAGTTCCCATCATCGATATTAGTGGGTTGATTGCCCAAACTAATAACTCTGCTGATGTAGTTGCAGACCAAATCAGACAAGCGTGCCAAAATTACGGTTTTTTCTATATTGTCGGACATGGAGTTGATGCACAACTACAACAACAGCTAGAAAATCTGAGCCAAGAATTTTTCGCACAGGATGAAGAAACTAAACTAAAAATACGTATGGCTGTTGGTGGTAGAGCATGGCGAGGATATTTCCCCGTTGGTAATGAATTGACATCAGGTAGACCGGACTTAAAAGAAGGTATTTACTTTGGTGCAGAACTAGAGGAAAATCACCCACTTGTGAAAGCTGGAACACCAATGCACGGTCATAATCTTTTTCCATCCAACATTCCCCAATTTAGGGAAACAGTAATTGAGTATATGGAATCAATGACTCAACTTGGACATATCCTCATGGCTGGTATTGCTCTGAGTTTGGGGTTAGAAAAGTCGTACTTTGCAGAGCGTTATACCAAAGACCCATTGATATTATTTCGGATTTTCAATTATCCTCCTAATTTATCATCTCAATCTGTATGGGGAGTTGGCGAACATACAGATTATGGAGTATTAACCATACTCAAACAAGACAACGTTGGGGGATTACAAATCAAATCAAAGTTTGGTTGGATAGATGCACCTTCTATACCTGATTCATTTGTATGTAATATTGGGGATATGCTCGATCGCATGACTCAAGGATTATATCGCTCTACACCCCACCGCGTGCGGAACTTATCAAGAACTAATCGTCTGTCGTTTCCTTTCTTTTTTGATCCCAACTTTAATGTTGAAGTCAAACCTATTGAACTGAAGGACGTAGTAATGAATGATGATAAAAGCGATCGCTGGGATAGAGCTAGTGTTCAAGAATTTCGTGGGACTTATGGCGATTATCTATTAAAAAAAGTATCTAAAGTCTTTCCAGAACTACATCAAAAAGTGCTTTAGAGTGGCGAGCTAAAACCTAGTCTCTAGATACCTAAATTAACTTTGATAAGGACGCGGTAATTGGCGCAGTTTATGAGCTGTATCCAATTCACTATTACTTTTTCTGCCATATCCCCAGCCTAAGAGGCGACGATATTCACCCATGATACCACTTTCAATTAAATCATCCTCATGGATTTCCATATCGGTATGAGATTGGGGTGCAACATAGAGTGCATCCGCAGGACAATATGCCTCGCACATAAAACAAGTTTGACAGTCTTGCTTGCGGGCAATAACGGGTGGTTGGTTAGGTACAGAGTCAAACACATTAGTAGGACAAACTTGGACACACAAATTGCAATTGATACAGAGTTTATGGCTGACAAGCTCAATCATGACCTGCTCCTGCTATAAGTTTGATACAGATGATGTGGTTTTATTACTTATTACTGGTTGTTTAGTAGGAGCATCCGTAATCCAATCGCGCCTCACCCAAAGCTTATCTAAACCGCCTGTAGCTTGGTAATAACACTGATTTGGATCGGTTTCGGGATAATCCACACGAATATGTTCGCTGCGTGTTTCTTCACGGTTTAAGGCGCTAAAATATGCCCATCGTGCTACCGCAGTCAGAGCAGCCGCCCGACGAGAAAATTCTACATCGCGTACTGTATCCTGTTTTGGATTTCCTTTTACTTGCTGCCACAGCTTTTCTAACTTGGCGAGGGAATCTAAAAGTCCTTGCTCAGACCGCAAGTAATTCTTCTCCAACGGGAACATCTGGGCTTGTACACCATGCACAATTGCCTCGTTATCGAATGTTTCGGAACTAGGAGAGGATGAGCGCAAGCCCACTTGACCAGCCGGACGCGCAATCCGTTCATGGGGATGAGCGCCCAAACTCTTAGCAAAAGCAGCTGCCCCTGCTCCTGCCCATTGCCCTGTAGAGATTGCCCAAGCCGCATTGGGGCCGCCACCCCCAGAAGCTAAACCAGCTAAAAACTCCCGTGATGCAGCATCACCCGCCGCATATAAGCCGGGAACCTTTGTAGCACAATTATCATCCACAATCCTGATTCCGCCCGTACCACGTACTGTCCCTTCGAGAACCAATGTCACAGGTACTCGTTCTGTATAGGGGTCAATGCCAGCTTTTTTATAAGGTAGAAAAGCGATGAAATGAGATTTTTCAATCACTGCCTTAACTTCAGGTGTAGCTCGATCCAAACGAGCATAAACGGAGCCTTTCAGCAGAGCATTAGGTAGGAAAGAAGGATCACGACGACCATTAACATAACCACCTAGATCATTACCAGCTTCATCGCTATAACTAGCCCAACCAAAAGGAACACCTCTAGTTACCGTCGCATTAAAAGCCGTCGAGATGGCGTAGTGATTAGACGCTTCCATACTAGAGAGTTCGCCACCAGCTTCCACTGCCATCAGTAGTCCATCACCTGTATTAGTATTGCAACCTAATGCTTTGCTCAAAAATGCACAACCGCCATTGGCTAAGACTACTGCACCAGCACGAACTGTATAACTACGATGATGTTGTCTCTGCACACCTCTTGCACCAGCCACTGAACCATCATCAGCTAATAAAAGCTCTAAAGCAGGACTTTGATCAAGAATCTGCACACCAACACGCAAGAGGTTTTTACGAAGCACCCGCATATATTCAGGGCCGTAATAACTCTGACGCACAGATTCCCCATCTTCTTTAGGGAAACGATAGCCCCAACTTTCCACCAGAGGCAAACTCAGCCAAGTTGTTTCAATAACACGCTCAATCCAACGTAATTTAGCGAGGTTTTTCCCAACGCGATAACGCTCGGCTCCAACTTTTTCCCAATTCTCCGGAGAAGGAGCCATAATGCCGTTACCACTAGCCGCCGCCGCACCACTTGTACCCAGAAAACCTTTATCAACAATGATGACTTTGGCTCCTTGGGATGCGGCTGACCAGGCTGCCCATGCTGCGGCCGGGCCACCACCAATCACCAATACATCAGCACTCAGTTGTAGTTCATCTTCTCTATAGGCTGTTACCAATTTCCTTCCCTCCTGATAAATTTGAGCTTTGCTAAATTTGAGTATGAAACTCTCTTATTCTCTGCGTGAGATAATTTGATAATTAGCAACGCCCACAAAATTAATAAACAGAAGCCAATAATTTATCGATCGCAGCTCGAAACGCCGTTGCTGCGCCAGCACTCATATCACGAGGAGCGCAGATACGATTTCTCAAATATGCAAAAGCGATCGCCCCCACAGCAGCGAAAATAGGATCAACAGTGCTATTTTTACCACCAGTCCGACCACCCGCTAAAGTTTCACCATTACCATGAATCAGATAATCAGCCAATTGTCGCAAATGAAAATCAACTGCTTCTTTAACTGTGGTAAAGTCACCATCTGCGGCTATTGCTTGGACTCCAGAATTTTTGATAATATCTGCGATCGCAACTTCTCGATTATCACTCAATCTTTCAGCTGCTTCGGCGCGATATTGAATTTTCTCACTATCTGCTGCATCTAGAGGTAATGGATTGGCGATCGGTTCAACACCCCATCGGCGACGCAAAAGTAAATTATTAGTAATATTATCTGACTTCACCCGATGATAAGCAGGACGCTGATTGAGTGCGTCAAACCAAGCATTAATCCGAGGAAAGCGCGGATTTCCTTTGAGATGATATCCCCGATATACAGGTAAATTAGCCGCCAATCTATCCAGATGGGGACTATACATAATATCTACTAAGCTAAATGTACCGACAAAGTAGGGGCCGGGATATTTAGCCAAGGCTTGCTCTAGTTCATCTAACTTCGCCTCAAATTCTGCTTGTAACTTTGCCAACTCATCAACATCTATAGGTGCTTCTCTCAAGAATTTATAAGCAAGATTCCGAAAACCGTTAGTCTCAGCTGCTTCTACTAACTGTCTAGCAACAGCATTTTCCTCTGGATCTTCCGGTAATAATGCAGGACTGGGAAACCTTGCTTCTAGAGCTAAGAGAATATCTTTAGATTCGTATACGAGATTTCCTTCGATCTTGGCAGCCGGTACAAGGGTTGTGGGAACTAGGTCAGTGTACCATTTGGGTTTATTACTTAAGTCAATAAACTCCGTGGCAAAGGGAATTTCTTTTTCTTCCAATGCAAACCAAACCCGCTCGCAGAAAGGACACCAAGAATTAGTATCTCGGTAAAGCAGAACTGGCGGTTCTGTGTTTGGGGGAAGTTTATGTAAACTGCTGGAGATGGGTGCAGTAGAAGGAGATTGTCCTGGCCTCTTTACACGACGCGCCGAGGTATGGTTTCTAGCTATCTCTAAAAGTTCGTCCCAACTTGATAAGGTGTTTTGAATAGACATTTTTTACCTCGCTGTTCTAGGAACGCCGGAAAACACAAATAATTGTTGTTCTTTGGGTTGAGGTAAACTTTCACTTCTGTATCGATGAATACCTACAGCCATGTCTCCTGTAGCCGTGAGTTGAAAATTCACTTCCTCAAATCCAGATGCACCCAAAACTTTCCGCACATTATCAGAGTAGGGAATACCGTTGGAGTGTCCACGCGTCCAGATCACAAAAGCACCTGGTTTACTGAGAAAACTTAGGTTATCTAGTAAACGATTGAGTTCGCCTTCATCAGCTAGATTGCCAAAGACACCGCACACAATCACAATATCTGCGGGTACTGCACCTACATAGTTAGAGGCAAGAGTTGCATCACCATTGATAAACTCAATTTGCTTGATTAAACCCAAAGATTCTATAGTTGCTCGTCCACGTTCAACTAGATTTGAATTTATTTCAACCAGTCGAGCAGAAACATCCTTCGCACGGGGGTGATTTTTCAAAGTTCCTAGTAAATCTCGTCCATCACCCGCACAGACACTCACTATCCGAATAGCTCCGTCTGGGGAAGCATTCAAGCTATAAGCAATATATTCCCGCACGATTTCTAGACGCTGCTGCAATACTGGCTCAGTGTTGTAGAGGTCGTGCCATTCATACCAATCTTTCGGCATAAGGGGTAATTCCCATTTGATGCACACTGTGTAGATTAAACTACGGTTAATTTATCAAGTAACTGTAGTTTTTAGATGAGGGCAGATTATCATAAACACTTCTATAAAATCAAGCCTTGTTCAGTATAATCACCCTTAACAAAGTATTTATACATAGTATTTTGTATAATAAATAGCCATAATACAATAACAAACCTAATGAGATAGAGGTTTAGTTGTCACTACAATCTCTACATCTTGACCCAAGACATTCAAGAAGCGAAACAACCGCTCAGTCGAAAAGCCTGATAACTTTCCCTTCATCAAAGCTGATACCTTGGGTTGATCAATTCCTAAAAGTTCTGCTGCTTCAGTTTGTGTTATTTGTTGCATGGTAATAATGTTACTAATCTTGCGTGCAAGTTCTGCTTTCACAAGTAATTCATCAGAGTTCTCTAAACCCAAATCAGCAAATACATTACCATGACTCGCCTGTACTTGAATTTCATTAGTCATTCTTTCTCGCCCTGTTGCTGGCTATATTTTTCTGCGTAATACTCTTTTGCTTGCTTCAGTCTTTTCTCAATCAGATCAATATCTTGCTTTGGAGTAGCGATTTTTGAGTGGGAATGCGATGTAAAATTAAGAAGTAGCAATAATTGAGGTAGTGAGGTGCTGATGACCTATCTAGAACTACGGCAAAAGATTGAACAGCAATTAGCTCAACTACCGCCCGATCAGCTGTCTTTGGTTAGTGACTTTTTAGATGCTCTACAAACCAGGGAGAATAAAAGCAATCCCCCACTCCGTCGATTAGCTCCGATTAAACGAGGAAGTAAAGCCGTAGATTTATTGAAGTTTGCAGGAACATGGCAAGGTGACGATTTAGAAGAATGCCTGCAATTTGTTCGTGAAACTCGCTCCAAAGCTCAGTTTTAACCTCCTAATTTTATGTATCTTTTGGATACAAACCATTGTAGCTACATCATTAATAATACTCCTAGCGTTATTACAGCATTACGTTCACGTTCTGCCAATGAAATCGGCATTAGCATCATTACGTATGCTGAATTACTATACATGACGGAAAAATCAGAACGCAAAGCTCAGAATTTTGTAGCAGTAGAAAATTTTTTAGCAAGCGTGGATTTATACTTCATTGATGAAGAAACCGCTATTCTCTACAGTCAACTCAAAATAGCTGTTTTTAATCAGTTTGCACCCAAGGACAAAAGTAAACGTCGAAGTACAAGTATCAAAGATTTAGGATTTGATGACCATGATCTTTGGATCGCAGCAACAGCAGTTCAGCACAATCTGACCCTTGTATCTGCTGACAGTGACTTTATCAGAATTCAGCAAGCTCAATCTTTCCCTCTAGAATCTTGGCTGTAGCTGTGTATTAACTATGAGGGAATGAAAAAACTCATCAAAACTTTTCCACCCAAGGGCGCAATTCTACTTCCCATGTCCAAGCACTGCGGGGTTGGCGGAGAATGTTGAGGTATGTTTGAGCAATAGCATCTGGATCAAGTAAACTATCTGGTTGATCTGCTGGCTCTATACGGGTATCAGAACGAATCACTCCATCAATGACAAAGTGCGCCACATGGATATTCTGAGGAGCAAGTTCACGCGCAATACTCTGAGCTAAACCCCGCAAAGCAAATTTACCCATAGCAAACGGTGCAGACAGAGGATAACCCTTCACACTAGCAGAAGCACCTGTAAAGAAAATTGCCCCACCACCTACAGCCAACTGACGTTTTGCTGCGGCTTGTGCTACCAAAAAGCCACCATAAGCCGTGATTTCTAAGGTTTTAGCAACGTCGGCTGGATCAAGTTCAACTAACGAACCCCGGACTCGCCAACTGGGATTATAAATAACTACCGTTGGTATTCCTAGTTGTTGTTCGACCTTTTGGAATAGTTGTTCAACTTCATCGGGTTGGGAAGCATCAGCCGCAAAACTGACTGCTCCAATCTCATCAGATAATGCACTGAGCTTATCAATGTTTCTTGCGGCTAAAGCGATGGTGAAACCTTCTTTTGCAAACAAACGTGCTAGGGATGCGCTGAGTCCACTACCAGCCCCCACAATCAATGCAATGTTTGCCATTTGTTTGATTTCTCCTAATCTTTGAGGCCTTGTTAGGTTACACCATTTTCACAAAATACAAAGTATCAAATTGCTCTATAGCCGATAGTTCCTCCTCTAAACAAGACTATACTCCATGTTGCTTAAACCATGCTTGGAGACGTTGCCAGCCATCTTTGGCTTCTTTCTCTCTGTAGGAAGGACGATAATCGGCAAAAAAGGCGTGGGGTGCTTCAGGGTAAACGATGATGTCTGATTTACTACTGCTGGATTTTAAGCGATCGCGCATCTGTTCCACTGTATCCAAAGGAATACCTGTATCTTGACCCCCATACAATCCCAACACAGGAACTTTCAAATTAGAAGCAATATCAACGGGATGTTTCGGTGTTAAGTCCGTATTATTACCCACTAATCGTCCATACCATGCTACACCTGCCTTAACTTTGGGATTATATGCTGAATATAACCAAGTAATGCGACCACCCCAGCAAAAGCCTGTAATTGCTAATCTATCAGCATTACCCTTAGCAGACTTAACAGCCCAATTGACGGTAGCATCAAGGTCAGATAACACCTGGGCATCTGGAACTTTTGCTACCACCTGACGAATTTCATCGATATTGCTTAACTTTGAGACATCACCTTGACGTGCGAATAATTCTGGGGCGATCGCTACATACCCCAACTTGGCAAAGCGACGGCAGATATCTTGAATGTGTTCATGTACACCAAAAATTTCCTGAATCACTAACACAATTGGAAAATTCCCACCAGTTGCAGGTAATGCTCTGTAAGCTGGAATTTCACCATCTTGGACGGGAATTTTCACAGCACCTGCGACTAATCCTTGGTTATCGGTAGTAATCACTTGGGCAGAAATGGGTTTTACTGCCAAAGCAAAACCAGTTGTGAGGGTAGCAGTCGCTATAAATTGGCGACGGGTGATTTCTTTCATCGTTTGTACCTTGAATTATTGGGGTGTAGTTATATTTGTTCAGAGAATGTAAAGTTTTGTCAACTTGCTTTCAGTATAAATCTTGTTTGAGATTATTTTTAGTTTTTCTAAAAATTAGTTAACCTTAAACTTAGTTAAACATATATTTTAATCACTAAAGACTTGAATTTTATCTAGTACCATACAATACTGCGAAACTAATCATCTTACGTTTGAACGTCTTTCGGAATTAAATCCCATGACAAATTCCGAATTACCACCAATCTCGACTGTAGCTTTCGTCAAAGGTGATATTTACACGCACAACGAGATATGGCAAAGATTAATGGCACGATGATGCAATATTTCCACTGGTACATCCCTAATGATGGGAACTTGTGGAGTAAAGTTGCGGCTTCAGCACCAGAATTAGCAGATGCAGGTTTTACAGCCATGTGGCTACCACCAGCCTACAAAGGCTTTGCTGGGTCGTTTGATGTGGGATATGGTGTTTATGACTTATTTGATTTAGGTGAGTTTGATCAAAAAGGCTCAGTACGGACGAAATACGGTACACGTCAGCAGTATCTTGATGCGGTTAAATCTCTGCAAACGCATGGTCTGCAAGTTTATGCAGATGCGGTACTGAATCATAAGATGGGTGGTGATGCAGTAGAAACACCAAAAGCCACTCCTTTTCCTCAAGACGATCGCCTTAATCCTAAAGGTGGTTTACAAGATATTAAGACCTACACTCATTATAATTTCCCTGGACGGCAGGGCAAGTATTCTAACTTTGAGTGGCATTGGTGGCATTTTGATGCTGTTGATTATAACGAATATAACAGTGGCGATCGCAGCACAGTTTATTTATTAGAAGGTAAAAGATTTGACGACTACGTAGCCTTAGAAAAAGGCAACTTTGCCTATCTGATGGGTTGCGATCTGGATTTTCAAGATGAGTGGGTGCGCGGTGAAACTACCTACTGGGGTAAGTGGTATCTTGACACTACAAAAGTAGATGGTTTCCGCATTGATGCTATTAAACACATTTCCACATGGTTCTTTCCTGAATGGATAGATGAACTAGAACGCCATGCTGGTAAAGATTTATTTATGGTAGGAGAGTATTGGTATAACGATATTAATACTCTGCTTTGGTATGTTGATGCCGTTCGTGGCAAGATGTCAGTTTTTGACGTACCACTACATTACAACTTCCATCAAGCCAGCAAATCTGGAGGCAATTATGATATGCGGCGGATTTTGGATGGCACAATGATGCAACAACGCCCTACCCATGCTGTGACATTTGTCGAAAATCATGATTCTCAGCCGTTACAAGCTTTGGAATCTGTCGTTGAACCTTGGTTTAAACCCTTAGCTTACGCCATTATTTTGTTACGACAAGAAGGCTATCCTTGTGTCTTTCATGCTGACTACTACGGTGCAGAGTATGAAGACTGGGGGAAAGATGGCAATCGTTACAATATTTTTATGCCCTCCCACCGTTGGATGATTGATAAGTTACTTTATGCCCGTAAACATTATGCTTACGGGCCACAATACAACTATTTAGACCATTGGAATACTATTGGTTGGACACGCTTAGGTGATGCAGATCATCCTCAAGGAATGGCTGTCATTATGAGTGATGGTTCAGAAGGTTCTAAATGGATGGAAGTTGGTAAACCCAATACTAAGTTTATTGACTTAACTGAACATATTAAAGAAGCTGTCTATACCAATGAATGGGGCTGGGGTGAATTTCGTTGTCTAGGTGGTTCAGTATCAGTTTGGATTCAAGCATAAAATATAAGCTATTGTGCTTTTAAGTTGCACAATCCGTCGGGCTGTTAACTGTTGGCAGTCAACAGTCAACAGTCAACAGTCAACGAGCAACAGCCATGAGGGCGATCGCGCGCGCTGTTCTACAAAACAGCTGAAATAGAGAGTATCAACGCCAATCCTCCCAATTTTGATTGAAGATGGAAGTATCAGGGAAAGCTGTGGGATTGCCGTTTTTTTCTAATAAACGTTTGAGGGCTTGTAGTTGGGGTTCTGATTTGGGTAAATCGTCTACTAACTGGTAAGGTGCGACTTCATTTTTTAAGGAGAAAGCGGCTACAGTTCCCGCCGCCGCGCCAGCAGACCATTCAAAAGAATGTACCCGATAAGCTGCGGCTGCAATGTGGCTAGTGGCAATACTTTTACCCCCGACTATCAAATTATTGATTTTTTGGGGAATCATTGCCCTTAAGGCGATTTGGAAGGGATAGGCTTGTCCTGCGCCCCTTCGTTCCCCAGGACGTTCTCTATTTCCTGGTGCTTCTGGCGGGCTTTTCTCCATACAGGGATGAAAGTCAATAGCGTAGTGACCAATGCCTACAGCATCAGGGAAAATGGTGGAACGAGTCCGCCGCATCGCTTTATCGGGGGAAACTTGACCAGAAATCACCGATGTTGCCTCTAAACCTGCTAATGTCGCTCTCAACTGACGATACATATCGGCTGGCAAGGTTTTGCGGTAGTATTCATCGTTATAGTTACGGCGAGAAATATCAACTTCCCAAATAGTAAAACCTGTAGGTTGTCCCCAACTGGGACGGCCGATGATGCGCCTTCCTTCCCGCATATAAGGATATTTTGATAAGCCATGTGCTGTCCCCATTGGGGAGTCTAACCCGGCTAAAAAGCGGTTATTGGTTTGGGGACGCTTCACACCTTCTCCTAGTTGGGAATCTGTAGTTCCCGCTACTAACCAGTAATAGTAAGAAAAGGCTTTTTCTTCGGCTTTGCGGAGGCTTTCGGTTCGCAGTCCCCCCATCCAACCACCTGGTTTTAACTGTCCTGTTCCTTGTAGCTGTTGCCTGGTGTAAACTAGGTTATCTTTAGCAGTACCGGGGCGATAGTCGTTACCCCAAGTCCAGTTCTGCATGGAGATATCCCCTGGTGTGGGTGCAGAAAATCTCACACCGTTGAAATTGAAAGGTTCTCCCTTCGTCGGACTCCAAATGCGGCGGTAGGTAAAAACTAAGCCAAAGTCAGCTAATCTTGGTAATTCGTAGCTGAAATAGGGCGAATATTGTAAATAATATGGGGGCATTTTCTGGGGTTGTGCTTCCTTGGTCGCCTCCATCGCAAAGGTATAGGTAAAGCCTTGGGTACAATAGGGGTCATTTTTGGCACTGGAGGAAGAAGGTTCCAGAAAGGAACGGGCATCAATACCTAAGCGGTAGGGGACATCAGCTAGGGCGATAATTTCTCCGGTTTCGCTAGCATCTACGATGTACCATTTGGGACTGTTTCCCTTAGTTTGTTGGGGAACTAGGCGAATAATATTTTTGGTAAACCGGGATGAGTTGCTGTAACGATAAGCATCGTCAATGGTTTGTGATAGGGTAAAGGTGTTGAGAGGTGGCGAGCCTTTGACTGGTTGATGTTGAATGGCGATCGCACTATTAATTAATTTACCCTGAGAAATTTCTAAATCCTTAATTACTGTGTTGGGGAACCACTCCAACTTACCCTTACCCCGCCTTTCTGCATCTTTCAGCAATTCCACCATTACTGTATGGGCATCACGGGGCAAAAAACAGGAATCGCTAACCCAACAGTCTCCGGGATTCAACTTACCGTATTTTCTCTGAATGCGATTACGCAATTCCAAATAACCGCGAGAATAGAATTGACGTTGGCTTTGGGTAGGTCGTTCATCTAAAGCCGAGGTTCCTTGAGAGGAAATCTGTCCACCCAACCAATCAGTAATTTCTGTTAGACAAACCCTTCTACCCGCTAATAAACCTTCATAAGCTGTAGCAACCCCAGAAAGTCCCCCACCCACCACTAAAATGTCACACTTGACTATTTTATCTGGGGTTCTTGGTGGTGCGGCGACAATTGCAGAGTTAGGTATCAGGTAGCTAGAGATTAAGCTGAGACTAATGAGTGATGTCTGGAGACAGGCTACTTTATGTCTGCGCTTCATGATTTGAGGACTCTTTCTACTCTTGTGCCAACTTGTAGACGTTACCATCTTCTAAAGGTTCTCTACAAGAGCGGAGCGGGGGAGGCTAGTAGTCTGCCAAGAGAACTTTGCAAGGTTAATAGCAGCAAAAAAAATCTCTTTCTCCCCCTGCTCCCCCTGCTTGGACTACTACTGGTGATTTTAGCGTTATCAAATATGGAGCTACAGGTTTTAACTTTGTCAATGCCCTTGGTAATTTAGTCAGCGTTACTTTACCTGCTGTTGATGTTATAGGCCCTAGTAATAGAGGTCAAAATCTCTTTTTTGGTGGTGCAGGTAGAGCGTCTGCTAGTGCTTCCCAATCTATTGATGTGAATAGTCTAGCTTCAGTTATTGATTTAGGTAGAGCAGCTTTTGATTTAAGTGCTTGGCTGGGTGGATATGCAACTGATGAAGATATTGCATCACTCAATATCACCTTTCTAGATCAGAATAGCCAATCTCTAGGTATCGCTAGTATTTCTGCACCAAATGCAGCAACCAGAAATAACGTCACAGGTTTATTTTTTCAGTCAACTGACGGTTATATACCTGTAGGGACACGTCAAATTAATGTAGTGCTGAATGCCAATTATGCACGAGGTAGAGTCAACGATTCCTATGCAGATAATCTTTCATTGATAATTACTCAAGTACCAGAACCTACAATTTCAGGATTATCTCTGCTATTTACAGGAGGTTTGATAACTTGGAAATCATGGTTAAATCGTCGCAAAAATCATCAATTTTTGTAGTTAAATCTGTTCGTAGTATTAGGACATCAATATATGACACAACCTAGACACAAAAAGACTTTTCACCCAGTCCCCATTCCCTAACTATACTTAGGAGCAAGTAGCAATAGATATGGAAAAACCACGAGGGGTAGTATTTGGTACTTGAACGACTAGAGATACATTGCCGTATTGATCCACAATCCAGCCTTGCGCCTCGACTATTTTCGTTGGGGAAGATGGCAGACGTTCATCACTGACATGAGTATTTTGATAAATGTTGAGAGAATCTAAAGTTATCCATCGTGCTGTAGATACTTCACCTTGAAATGGTTCTATCGGACTGCGGGGAATTCCTCCCCTACCTGTGACGGTAAAGGAACTACGCCGAGCAGGACTACCTGGGTTGCAACTAGAAATAATTTGCTGTGACGCATCCGTGAGATTACTAGGTAACTGCACCAAACCCCGACTCGGATCTATATCAGGTGTATTAATTACGACTGTCCCTGTTAAACCAAACTGGGAACTAGCATCAATGTCGTTAGTATTATTTAGCGGTAGTGATGGGCGTTTTTCTAAATTAAAAATACTCCGAGTATTAATGTTAATATTGCCACCCCGCCCTTGAAAAGCATTAGCGACAATATCATTATTTTGATTGGCAGGAGCGACAATAAAACCATCAGGTGCATCAATCGTAATGTTACCACCGTTAGCATTATTAAATGCTTGAGCAGAAATGAGACTTTGATTTTGCAACACCAACAGTTTCACATTTTCTAATATGATATTTGCACCTGCTCCTGCATTAGTTTCGGCGGTGATTTTACCTTGGTTGAGCCGGATAATGTTGGCTCTAGCTGTTAAGTTACCTGCTTCACCAGTACCTATGGCGCTGACAGTCACCTCTCCCCCATCACGAACATTTAAATTTGGGGTATTAATAAATAAATTGCCGGCTCTACCAAATCCTTCACCAGAAGTAGACAAAGCACTGGGAAATTTCTGTGAGTTAATACTACCTGAACCAGTAATTTCTACAACTTCATTGGCATTGATAATTAATTCCCCTCCTGAACCTCCAGCAAAAGACCTGGCTCTAATTTCTCCGCCATTACTAACAATTAATTTCTCAATATTGAGAATGCCATTTCCTCCTTTACCAGAACCAAAATTATTAGCGGATATTTCTGCACCATTCTCAACTATTAAGTTTTGAGTAATGATTTGCAATTCCCCTGCATCACGGGTTGCTCCTGGTTCAGCAGATACGAAAATTCCACTTCTCCCTAAATTGATAGTGGCATCTGGGGCAAATCCTATTAAATTAATAGATTCAGAGGCGTTAATATTCAAATTGCCAGCTTTTCCTCCTGTCCTGCCGGCTGTAGAAATCTGTGCGCCATCTAATAATTTTAAATATCTAGTAGAAATTAGTAAATTTCCTGCATCGCCGTTTGCTCCTTCTTCTACCTGTGCAAACAAACCACTGGGAGTAGGAATAGTTTGATTTGGTGCTGTCCCTGCTATTTCAATTTCTGTAGCTGATACATTGATATCTCCAGCGCGACCTCTAGCAAAAGTTGCTGCTGATATTTGTCCTCCATTTTGAATAATTAATTTGCCAGTATTAATTGTAATCTTACCTCCTGCACCGGTTATCTCTTGATCGAAAGGACTCCCAACCTGAGCAGACAAAGTGCTAGGAAATGACCCATCTGGTGCAGTTCCTAAAATTTCTACCGATTCTTTAGCTTGAATATTCAAATCCAAACTACTACCTGCACTGAAAGTATTTGTCGATATCGTTCCTCCATCTTGAAGAATTAATCTTTTCGTTATCACTGTCAGATTTGCCCTTTCTCCGGTTGCTTGTCCATAGACTTGGGCAAAAATTCCTGTAGGAAAAAATCCTCCATCAGCGAAAGCTCCTACTCCTAACAATTCAACTGATTCAGAGGCAGTAATTTTTAAATTACCAGCGTTACCATCTTGGACAGCAAGAGAAATTAATTGACTACCATCATTTAATCTGACGTGTCTCCCTTGAATATGGATATCACCACTTTGCAATCCGCTAGTATCAATACTTGTTCCCTTGGTTATACTAATGTCTTGATATTCTTGTATATTCTCGTAATTAAAAGCCCAACCTTGGTTAGTGGTAGTCAACTTAACTAAATTATTAGCGGTAACGCTTCCTAGTTCAATTCTTCCTGCTTCTGCTGTAAGATTGCCACCTTCTAGAACTAAGTTTCCACCTATTAATGCTAGTGTCTTACCAGGTTGTACTTGTAAACCTACAGGTAGACCAACAAAATTGACTGTTCCATTGGGACTGGCTTGTGATTGATTAATAATAGTTGCGTTAGAGTTACCAAACTCTAAACCAATAGGAGTATTAATAGTTAAAAGAGGTTGATTTGAAGTATCTATAGCACTAAATTTACTACCATCACTAAAATTAATACTCCTAGATGTACTTGCTATAAAAGAACCACCAATATTTAAAGAGGCATCTACACCAAAAATAATTCCGTTAGGATTAATCAGAAATAAATTAGCTTGGTTATTGGCACGAATTAACCCATTAATTGTTGATATTGAATTACCTGTAATCCGGCTAATGATATTAGTAATATTTGTAGGATTATTAAAATATACGACACCATTTGTAGGTATAGAAAATGATTCAAAACTGTGAAAAAGATTGCCATTGACTGTAGTGCCACCCGTGATTTCGCAGGTGGTACAGTTGGGTAAAACAACAGAATTATTAAGTAATGTATTATCTGGAATAATTTGGGCTAATACTAGATCAGGAGTGAATACATTTAATAGGATTCCACCAATCAACCAAAATTTGAGGCGTGATAGATACATAACCTTACAATGGGGTTGCTTTCAGATTATTAGGATATCAACTTTGCTGGAACTTACGTCTTAAAATTGTAGTAGTACCGAATAAACCGAAGATAAGCAAACCAATATTTACGTTAGATTCTGGGATGTTTCTATTAGAACTTGCTGATATTGCCACCCCCTGAAATAAATTACTACGAGCAACCAAATTATTATTTAAAATGAATCCCTGACTGGGAGGACTGCTAATGTCTGTTACTACTAAGTCTCCAGTAGCGATACCTAAGTTTATACCATTAAATGTCTTCATGGAAAAGCTTTGAGATTCTAAACTACTAAGAGCAAACAAATTATTTTCTGTGATGTATTGCAAATTATTTACTGCTTTTATTTTGGTTTCTGGACTGAAACTACTAACATCTACACCAAAAGTAAAAACAGGGTTCGGATTAATTGTAGTAGATGAGCCTGCTATAGAATCAATTAGTTCAAATGGTTGTGTTGCAATTATTGTATATTTAACATTAGTGCCAATTAAAGTTGTACTAAGATTAGCATTAGTAAAGTTGAAACTCAAGGACGCAATACCACTAGGGTTAGGAACAGGATGACCAAGATAACTAAAGTTTTGAATAGCCCCCACAAATAATCCTGAAGTATTACCTATTGATGAATCTGGAATAGTTGTTCCATTGCTTTTACGAAAAATTAAATCAAAGCTCATATCTGGGACATTACTACCCCTAGAGTAGCTGCTTCCATTTATTTGAGCTACTGCGGAGTTATTTGTGATGAGCAACATAGAACTGATAACAGACATTGCTGCTAGAATTTTTTTTATTTCACTAAAATTCATACCAAAAACCTCCAAAATTATATTGATAAATATACTAATATGGCATTTTTATTGCTACACTTTAAATTAAAACATATACCTATGTATTTCTACTATATTTTGATAACTTTTCTATAATAAACTTGATAAAAATATGTAAATCCTTTCAGGTGATTAAAGTATGTCGTTACAGTGAAAGAGTACATAAAAGTAAGCATTAATTATCAAGTTAACTAACGCTCGTATCTGAGGTGATTATCATCAAAAGTAGAAAAACCACCACATTTATTTTTTAGAACAAAAGAGATCCCATTGAAAGTCATCCATCACGGTTTTTACTCAGCACTTAGCCTGGTTGTCTAATTAAACTTGTATTCTGAGCATTACTACGATCGCTCTAAAATTTTATGCACATAGTACGAGAGTTGATTACCAATCAGCAATTAACCTGACTTTTCTAAGCAGGAATTTCAAGACAGTTTCTTTGCGAGAAATAATATCAGCACGTCCCTGCATTCCTGGCTGAATAGTACATTGATGATTGCGGCTCCCAAAAGACAAGGTTTCTGGAAGTATCGTGACTTCGTAAACCGCACTCGCGCTACCTTGGGTGGATTTAATTGTATCTTGAGAAATTTGACTGACAACACCTTTGAGAGTGCCGTAATCAGGATAAGGACAAGCTGAAACCCGCATTTGTACTTCTTGACCTGGTGCCAACTTACTGACATCGTCAGGGGAGACTGTAGCTTTGATGACTAAGGGCGCATGACTAGGGACAATTTGAGCAATTTCCTCACCTTGACCTACTGATTGGCCAGGGTTTCGCAAGTTTAATTGGGAGAGAATCCCGTCTTCGGTGACTGTAATTTGAGTCAGACTGAGATCCTTTTCTACTTGTTGGAGTTCGCTGGTGTCACGCTGGAGTTGATTTTTAATTTGTAATCGTTGTTGAAACAACGCTTCCCATTCTCGTTTGAGGGTGGCGAGTGTGGCTTGACCACTAGCTATTTCTTGGGCGATAGTTTGTTTAGCGATCGCTACTTCGGAATCACTAGGATTCAGCGCAGTTTGAGCGCGGCGTAGTTTAGCTTGTTCGGCGGTTACAGCTTGTTGTTGTTGGGCAATGATTTGCTGTTGCGCCTCCACAGTGGCTTTCTGCACCTCAACCGCTTGTTGTTGTTGAGCTACATCTAACTGCACTTCTTCCAACTGATTCAAAGATAAAGCACCAGCTTGGACTACTTGCTGATAGCGATCGCGTTTCGCTCGTGCTGCGTTCATCGCGGCTTTGGTTGATTGCAAGTTAGCATGAGCAGAACGCAGTTCTACCTGGGCTTGATACCATTCGTTGCGCGCTCTATTTAAATTCGCCTGGGCTGCTTCTACTTCTGTTTGAGCCGTAATTTGCTGATCTCGATAATTGCGTTGGGCGCGGTTCAATGCAGCTTTTGCTGAACTCACCACCCGATTTTGGCGATCGCTTTCCGCTTGAATTTGTCGATTTAGGGCTGTAATTTGGGCATCAATTTGGAGTAGTTGCAGTTGTGCTTGCTGGATGTTGCTTTGCAGTTGATTTTTTTGAGTTTGCAAGCGGGAATCATCAATAGTAGCTAGCACATCGCCCTTTTTTACTACCTGATTTTCTTTGACCAAAACCTTGGTAACTTGACCAGCCATCGCCGCTTGCACCAGGCGCAATTCTCCTGTAGGGCGGATAGTTGCTTGTCCTGGAATTGTGACTCTATATTCAATCATAGAAGATAAGGCGATCGCTCCCCCCACACCGCCAACGAGTAATAAACTACCGATTCTCGTCCAATTACTAATCGGCGGGAGAAATTCATTGCTTTTAATTAAAGGTAGAGAGTTGGTGTTAATGTGATTAACCATAACCTTTTTCTGAGTAGAGATTAGCGAATGCTACTTGAGAAACTTCCATTGGATTGACAGTGGCAAAAATTTTTACTGAAGGATAAATCTACACCATCCAAAAAATCTAAATGCTCACCAGCTTGATGACTTAGAACCTCTGGAGAACCTTGAATTTTTAATCGCCCTTGTTCCAGCATCACAATCCAATCAGCTTGCTGAATCACTTTGGGACGGTGGCTAATTAAAATAGTGGTTTGACCTTGGCGGTGAGTGAGCAACTGGTTTAATACTTGAGCTTCACTCACGGGGTCGAGTGCGCCAGTAGATTCATCTAAAATCAGCACTGGCGGGTTATTCACAATGGCTCTAGCAATGGCTAATCTTTGCCGTTGTCCCCCTGAAAGATTCGCCCCAAATTCGCCTAATACCGTTTGATATTTGTCGGGGAGGTTGCTAATAAACTCATCAGCCCCAGCAATCTGACAAGCTTGGACAATCTGCTCAAAGCTAATATCAGGCGAACCTAAACGGAAGTTTTCTATAATTGACCGACTCCAAAAGTGTGCATCTTGCGGTACTAGCACCACTTGTTGGCGGAAACAGTCTAAAGAAATATCCTCTAAATTATAAATACCAAAGCGAATATTACCAGACTGGAGTTGATATAAACCTGCAATTAATTTAGCTAGGGTACTTTTACCACAGCCAGATTTACCAATCAAAGCAATTACCTGACCCCCAGGAATTGTCAGAGAGAAATCTTCCAGTAGTTCAACTCTACCTGGATGATGAAAGTTCAGGTTAGTACAGGTAATATCTGCGTTGCTGGGAATTTTTACCCAAGGCTTTTGACTGTGATCTAAAGTTTCTGGGGTAGCGTCAATGACTTCTGTGAGACGTTGGGTAGCAGTTTTAGCACGGGTAAATTCGTCAACAAAATCGATAGTAGTTTGAATAAAGCTGGTAAAGTTACCATTCATACTATTAAATGCCAGGAGCATCCCAATAGATAATTCCTGGCGAATGACTAAGGTGCTGCCGAACCAGATTAAAGCGATGCTACCAATGTTAGATACTAAATTTGAGAAGACACCGTTAACAATACCAATTTGAATAGTACGGAAGGTAAAGTTAGCCAAATTACTAAAACGCCATTGGAACTCTTCCCAGAATTGGGGAGCAGCAGCAGTAGTTTTTAAGGTAATTGCACCTTTGAAAGTTTCTACTAAAACGCCTTGATTTTCGGCGGATAAAACTAAAACACTGCGAATTTTTTGCTGTAAGGTGGGTAAGAAAACTATTGTAGATAGGGTCATCAAGAGAGCGATCGCACCTGCTAATACTGTAAGTTTGATACTGTAAAACAGCATGAAACCTAAAGATACTAAAGCGATAAAAAATTGGCTGGGCAGACTCACAACAATCTGAGAAATTAATTGATTAATTTGTTGAATATCTTCCAGGCGGCTGACAATTTCCCCACTACGCCGCGATTCATAATAACTTAAAGGTAAGCGTAAAATCTGCCTACCAAATTCAAAAATTAATCCTAGTTGCAAACGTTGTGAAAAGTGGGCGACGAGATTTGATTGAGCTAACCGTAGGCTACTGCTGATGAGGTGCATAGCAATTACCGCTATAGCCACACTAGTCAAAAGTTGACTATCTCCCCGCACTAGAACATCATCGGTGAGAATTTGCAACAGGAAAGGAGAAGCGAGGGAAAGTAAACCTAAAACCGAATTGAGCAATAAGGTTTGACCCAAAATGCCACGATAAGGGGCAATGCGTCGCAGAAAGCGACCAAAACCGCCAATTTTTTCTTGTTCATCTTCCTGAGTAAAAAAGCGGACTGGATCGGGTTCTAATAGGAGCATGACTCCGTTTGTCCATGCTTCTAAAAGCCATTTTTTTTCGAGATAACGGATACCTGCACCTGGGTCAGCAATGACGTATTTATTGCCCTGTTTGCCATATAAAACTACCCAGTGATAACCTTTCCAATGAATAATCGCTGGCAAGGGAATGGTGTTTTCGTTGAAAGTCTCCAGAGTTACTTTTACTGCTCTTGCATTAAAACCAAGGGCTTCTGCGCCTTGTTTCAATCCTAAGAGGGTGCTTCCTTGCTGTCCTGTCCCGACAGCTTCCCGACAGCGACTAATGCTAAAAGTTTTACCATAATGTTTAGCCACTGTTGCTAGACTGGCAGCACCGCAGTCTTCTTCGCTATGTTGTTGAATTAGATGGTATTTCATGAATTAAACCGCCGATGTACGCTGATAAACGCCGATCACTAAGTATTAAGCTTGGGCGGTTCTAGCCCCAAGACTGAGGGAACAATCTCTGGTGCTGCAAGGCGTAGTAATTCATAACCAATCCCCGCTAGTCCAGTCATTAGTCCTGGTGTTTCCACTCTCAAGGGAACACCACAGAGCCAACCGTGTTGATTGATACCTGCAAGGATGGCCGCAGCAGAGCGATCAACTTCAGTTTTCCACTGCGGATCATCAAGAGTTAAACTAGCTTGCAACAGCAATTCTAGGTTGCCTAAATCTCCATGACAAAGGGAATGGTTGTGACCAAATCCATTGACTAAAGTGGTTTTCAAAGCTGTGTTAATTTCGGAACGGATTTGGTGATTATCAAGGTGTGAAAGGGAACGTAAGCGAGCTAGTCCAATTCCTGGCGCACCGTGACACCATGCCGTCATACAGGTATGTTGGGGGTAATTTTTTTCGAGAACATGAGCCGTAAAATTGCGTAAATCTAGCCAGTTACTAACTTCAGGAACAAACAGGCTACGCTCGTATTCAATAGCAGCTAAGGCAGTGGTTTTAAAACGCTGTTCACCAGTCAATGATGCCAACTCTAACAACGCCCAAGCTATCCCGGCTACACCATGAGAAAACCCTGCTAACGGTGCTGTATCTGATATATTTGTACTCCAAGCGACACCATGTTGCATCGGTTGAGCGCAGGCGATGAGACGATCGCCACATTGCATTGCTGTCGCCAGGGTGCGATCGCTTGGCGCACAATGATACAGGGTAATTAAACCAGCAAGACACCCAGCCCCACCGCTAATAATATCCAGTTGTTCATCTTTGGCAATGAGATCGGGGAGAAGTTGGACAATCTTTTCGGCTTCTGTTAGCAGTGTAGGTTGATGCCACAGTTGACTCAAGTGAGATAAGGTATAAATAATTCCTCCCCAACCGTCAAACATCCCAATAGATTTGACATCAGATTGTCTAGCATCTATTTGTCGAAGAATGGTATTTAATGCAGATTTCGCTAAATTGCTATAGCGTTCCTCATCCGTGATAGAACCTAGATAAGCCAGAAATAATACTACTCCTGGTAATCCATTATACAAATCAATGTCTAGTCCGGTGAGCAACCATGTTTCTTGAGGAGTCAGCTGTAAACCAATCCAAGTAGCATCCTGTTCACTAGATAATGCTAACGTCTCTAAGCGATCGCCAACTGCTTGTGCTGCTTTTAGTAATTGTTCACGACTAACTTGATCATCTACAGGAATTACAGAGTAACTGGTTTGTTGTCTTTGCTCCCCTACCGTCACCAAGGTTGTCAAAGAAGCACGAATAAACCACAGTTGTTGGGTCAAATCAGCTTCACCTAGTTGCTGAAAACGACGCTGGACTAAAGCCATACTTGATTCAGCAAAAAAGTCAACAATTCTCTCGCCAGAACTAGTCCACAAATCCCGCGAATTGGGGCGAGTAGTGAATAGGGGAACATCACCTTGCCATAAATCTTGGCGTTCAGCAGCCATGACTTTAGTTAAATGAGGTTCTTGTGCAACTCCTAGCCATAGCTTATCAAACAGGCGATCGCGGTCTAAAGCATTCCGTAAAACGTCGGGATGAAAGCCTTCAGTTAATAGTAAGCTGTAGATATAAGTAGAACGAATAATCGCCCTTACATGATATTCCCCAAAGCCAGCTAAAATCCCATTTTCCGCCAGTAACTCGTCTCGATGTTTAAACAGCAACCAATAAAGATTAGTAAATCCTGTAATTAGAGAATCAGTATAATCTAATACACTAACTTCTTGTCCGTTGCAAGTTGGTCGATTTTGGTTTCCTGGCATTTCTATGCGTTTGCGCTTCAGAGATACTTCATCAGTTCCCTGTCCTTCCCAATAAAGAACCCGATAAGGCGTAAGTTGACCTTGTGCAGATCCCAAACCACTCAAGTCAAGGCCTTCATACTCATCATTGCCATAAATTTTCTGTGGCAATAATCCAATACTCAATACGGAGAAAGCTATTTTTTTGTAAGCCAGTAAGTCTGATTTGACAAGTTCCACTCGCTCAAAGTGAGGATGAAACAAAGCTTCCAAGTCAATCAAAATAGGATGCTCACCTGCGGCGATTAAGTTTTCACTGTGAAAATCAGTTGCTTGCAAGGCGTAGAGTAATGCTAAGTAACCACCCTGACGCTGATAAAAACGTTGAATCTCTTCTGTTGTCTGACATTCAGCAGCAGTAATGAACTCTACCCAACCATAAGAACCCCGTTCTAAAATCTTTAAGGTGTAAAACGGTGGATGAGTACCCCGCTTATTTAACCAAGTCAGTAGTTCTTGGAAATGCACATCAACAGCTAGGCTTCTCGGTTTATAAACAATCTGCAACCCAGAGCTAAATTTAGCAATCAGAACAGAACGTCCACCATGATGAGTATCACCTGCACTACCTTCTAAATCTACCAGCACTCCTAGCTGATTTTCAGGGCTAAACAGCTTGCAGATATCAGTCCAATCAGCACACAGATGACGCAGAAACTCTAAACTGAACTGCATCCAGTGGTCAATACAAATTTTGATTTGGTGGGCGAGAACTGGATATTCTTGCAACAAAGCCAAAGCTTGAGAAGGCTGTCGTAAATTGGCGATGAAGTTTTGAAATCTTTCTCCAGGCGTATCCCCATTTAACAATCCTTGCAATCGCGCCACATTGATTTCTAAAACCATCGTTCGATGTAACATGGGCAACAATTGTCTTAGTAAATTGCCCAGGAAAATATCCATCACACTTTCAGCGTCAAACGGTAACTCTGATTGATGCTGAATGAGTTTTTGCATCTCCTCATTTAGTTGCTCAAAGCCTTGCTGAATCAATGGTTCAACGACATATAAAAAACCAGTTGTTTCTTCTTTGAGCATATCTGGAGGCAGAAATATATGAGTATCAGAGTTAGCTGCTCTCATAAATGCTTGTTCTATTTCTGACACCCATGCTGGAGGAGAAACGCGATCGCCCATAACCTCCATTGGCGTACCCAAAATGTACAGGAATTCTTCCTCAGTTACACCATCCAATTTTAAACGCTCCACCCAATCAGCATCACTCATAAATGAGTTTTGTTCCCGCCAGCGTTGCATCCTTTGTTGTGCTGTTTTGGCATTGAGCTGCTGTTGAGATTTTGAGGAATTAAGTATATTTAGTAAGGTAATACGTTCAGCTAATGTCAGAGATTGCAGCCATTGTTTATTAATAACATAATTTTGATTAAGCATAGTTTCTCTTCCAAAATCACATTCAAAAAAACTGGGAAAGGTGAACCAAAAAGGCTCACCCATTCTTTGTAGTTAAGTAGGCTAAAATCACACAACTACAAACCTTTTATTTTCATTGGTCTTGCCAAGAAATTTGTCTTAATTTCTAGTAAAAATGTCACAAATAACACCCTTAGTAAAACCCTTTAGACCTGTGCAGAAAACACCTTTAGAAAATCCACCACCAGCAAGTGTTTGTGTGACTTCATTAGGCAGTTCAATCATCCCGGCGGGATTTTCAGGTAATTGAGAACGTTGTTCGTCACTCAAGCTATTGCGATAGTCTTCATCTTTCCAAGCGCGGATAATGTCAAAGTTGGACATGATTTTTCTCCTTTGATGTTTTGCGATTACTTTTAGAAATTGACCTTGTTTTTCAGAGCTTTAGCTTTACTTTGGTCGTTCTGGGTATTTCTACGATTACTTTGAGTGTTTATGCCGTGAGTGAGAAAAATTTTAGGAGTTCAACTCACTCATCTTGTTTGGCAATGTGATAATACACTATAGAGATAGTGCAAACACTATTTGCACTATCTCTATAGTGCTACTTCGGAAGTAGTTTGCAAACACGTCCGTAAGTCCAGCCTTTACAGATAATACCTTTTGAAAATTTGCCACCAGCAAGTGTTTGTGTGACTTCATTGGGTAACTCAATCATTCCGACGGGATTTTCAGGTAATTGAGAACGTTGTTCATCACTCAAGCTATTGCGATAGTCTTCATCTTTCCAAGCGCGGATAATGTCAAAATTAGACATGATTTTTCTCCTTTGATGTTGGCAATTATTTTGATAGTTATTTGTGTCAATCCAGTCGTCTTATCTTCTAGTCAAGATGTCGCAAATAACGCCTTTAGTAAATCCCTTTAAACCTGTGCAGAAAACACCTTTGGAAAATCCACCACCAGCAAGTGTTTGTGTGACTTCATTAGGCAGTTCAATCATCCCGGCAGGATTTTGAGGTAATTGAGAAAGCTGTTCTGCACTCAAACTGTTACGATATTCTTCATTTTTCCAAGCGCGAATAATGTCATTATTAGACATGATTCTCCTCCTTTGATGTTGGCAATTTATTGTTTATAAACAACCCTTTACTTCAGCGATTTCACTGTGCTTTGGTTGTCCTGTGACTCTCTACGATGGCTCTTAGTGTTTATGCACCCTAGTAAAAATATTTTTTTGAAAAATGTAGGAAATGCCTGGAATGCTTTGTATTACAATTAAGTGTAAATTCGTAAAGTCTAAATTTTCTATACTCACAAAATTTTTATGCAAACCCGACAGGGTATTATTGAAACCTTCTCAACCTTTGTGCAGTTTGATGCAGATAGGTTCAGCGTTTGGGTGACAGATAGCAAACTACAGCGAAGTATAAAAAAAGGCTTAGAACAATATCCACAACAGACATCTGATAACTTTTGGGTGCTGTACTGGTACAAAATCTGGCAAATAGAAGCCTCTCCTCTAGCGGTGGGACATATTTCGGCTTATTTGCAAGAGGTATGTTACTGGGTGGCGAGAAAAATAGCCTTAAATTTTTCGAGTCAATTTTCTATTGCTGATTGTTTTCAGATAGCGATTTCCTGCATTCATAAAATTCTCAAAAATTTTAATCCTGAATACAGTACAAGCTTAAAAAGCTATGCAGAATATGCTTTTGAGCGTTTTCTGAAGGACTCCTTACGTGTGGGAAAAGAAGCAGATATCTGCACTGACTGGGCTTTATTGCATAAAATTAGCCGCAAGCGGTTAGTAACTTCCTTAAATCATGCTGGTTTTAATAGTCAAATTATCAATAATTACGTCCTAGCTTGGGAATGTTTTCAGGAACTCTACACCAGTGACAGTCAAACTATCCGTCAGCTAGGAAAACCAGAAAATGCAACGTGGGAAGCCATTACTCAACTTTATAATAGACAAAGCTTGAGTCAACTATCTCCCGAAACGTTGGAAAAATGGTTGAGTACCTGCGCTAAAGCTGTACGAGAGTTTCTTTACCCTAAATTTGTGTCTGTAGATGCTCCGATTTCTGGGCAGGAATCAGGTAATTTATTAGATACATTACCCGCAGACTTATCAGCATCATTACTAACGGAAATTATTGCCCAAGAGGAAGCTAAAACTAGACAAACACAACAAATACAATTAAATCAAGTGTTAATGGATGCTATAGCAGCTTTGGATATTCAGGCTCAACAATTACTCCAAGCTTATTATCAGCAAAATCTGACTCAACAAAAAATTGCCGAAAAGTTAGAAATTAAGCAATATTCAGTCTCTCGTCGCCTAAGTAGCATTAAACGCTCATTACTCACCACGCTAACGCAGTGGAGTCAGGATAATTTGCATATTTCGCCGACATCTGTCGTAGTCGATGCCGTCAGCAAAAGTCTAGATGAATGGCTTACCAATTACTATAGAACCGCTTGATATTATGTTTGATCATGCTGTGGGTTTCGCTGTTGATAATGACTTGGTTCTAGAAGTGGTTCAGACATCACCTAATCTAGAGCATAACTACTCTACTCCTGGTGCTTGTCAGCGTGCTTGGGTTAATCAAGTTTGTTTAACTACGTTTTTAGAGTGGTTGCACGAGGAAATTACACCCCATGCGAAGGTTCATCCCAACAGGGCTGCTTTACCGAGTATTTGGGAAGTAGTTAATGGTACAGCTGTGAGTTTTGATAACTCGCGCTTGCTGTTAATTCCCAGTTTAGCAATGGATGGGGATGAATTACGCGTACCTCAAGAATGGGTGGATATTCCTGAATGGGTAGCTGATTATTATTTGGCTGTACAGTTAAATTCTGAGGAAGGCTGGATGAGGGTTTTTGGTTACACAACCCATCAACAAGTGAAAACAGTAGGGGTTTATGATGTAGGCGATCGCACTTACAGTTTAGAATCTGATCAGCTAATTTCCGACTTGAATGTACTCTGGGTAACTCGCCAATTGTCTCCTGAAGAAATCACGCGCGCCTCAGTTGCGCCTCTACCGCCCTTACCCCAAACCCAAGCAGATAATTTACTGCAAAGATTAAGTCACGCAGATATCAAATTTCCTCGCCTAGAAGTTCCCTTTCAACTTTGGGGAGGATTAATCACTCATGGCGGTTGGCGACAACGTTTGTATGAATTGCGTCAAGGCGTTGTAGAATCAGCATCCGTAGGGCAATGGTTACAAGCAGGTGTAGCAAATTTTGCTCAACAATTAGGCTGGGAACGACGACAGTTTTTAGCTGCGTCTTCCGGTATGCGAAGCGCAGAAAGTCAAGTTTCTCTTTTGGGTTTATCTCGACAAATATTAGTAGCTGGTAATACTTATGAGTTACGAGTTATTTCTCAAGGTAATCCTGATGAAAACATTTGGCGGTTTGAATTACACCCGACAAATTCAGACAATCTCATTCCTGTAGGTTTTCAACTCAGACTACTCACAGAAGACTTACAACCATTTCCTCACAATGAAGATACCGCGACAAGTCCTATAGAAGAACTGTCTGTAGAAGTGATGTTAGAACCCGGTGAAGGTTTAGCTTGGGAAGTTATACCTTTACCGCTAGACTATGAGCGTGAAATTTTGCGTTTTTAGTTGGGGACAAATCAATTCAAAATTCAAAATTCAAAATTAAAGAATTGTTCCCCTGACTCCCACACTCTCACCCCTACAAGGGACTTCCAACTAAAAAAATATCCAATCACTTTGGTGGGCAGAGGGAGCAGGGGGAGCAGGGGGAGAAAGAATCTGTTCATCATCTTCGCTCTCAACATTGGATAATTTATTTTCTGGAAGTCCCCAACCTTACACCCCTACACCCTTACACCCCTATACCCCTATACCAACACTTGTTAGGAAATGGTAGTAATGACGAAGAAATTTTTTAATTTTTGTTTGCTGGTATTAATTACTATATTAATATGTGTTTTAGTAACTCCAACCTTTGCAAATATTCCTGAAAGGACAATCATCGCTCAGGGTGGAGAATCTCAAATTGTTGATAGTCAAAAATTGTATGAAAGTGGGAGATTTGCTGAGGCTGTGCAAATATTACAGCAAGCAATTCAAGGATATCAACGCCAGGGAGATAGTTTAAAACAAGCTGTGGCTTTGAGTAATTTATCATTGGCTTATCAACAGCTTGGTGATTGGGAAAAAGCACAATTAGCTATTACTAAGAGTTGGGATTTACAGAATAATAACAGTAAGAATTTAGCAGTTTTTGCACAAACTCTCGATATTCAAGGACGCTTACATTTTCTCACAGGTAAATCAGAATTAGCTCTAACAACTTGGAAACAGACTGAAGATATTTATACTCGGCTAGGCGATAACAATGGTATTACCTTAGCACGACTTTATCAAGCTCAAGCATTACGCAATCAAGGTTTTAATCAGCAAGCCATTAAGCAACTAGAACAGGTAAACCAAACTCTCAACTCTCAAGATGATTCTTTAGCAAAGGCAGGGGTTCTACTGTCTTTGGGTGATACCTTAGAAAATGTGGGAGAATTAGAAAAATCTCGTCTAGCTTTAGAAGCAAGTTTAGCAATTTATCAACGGCTGAAATCTCCAGAAAATATTGCTTTAACTCTCCTCAGTTTAGGTAATAACGCTCGTATACAACAAAAAAAATCTCAGGCGATCGCATTTTATCAACAAGCATTTAATATCTCACCTTTGCCTCTAACAAAAGTTAAAGCTAGACTGAATCATCTCAATTTATTAATTGCGGAAAAACAACTTGCAGCCGCACAAGTTTTAATTCCTGAAATTCAATCTTTACTCTCACCACTTCCACCGTCTCGTCCTTCAATTTATGCCCACATTAACTTGGCGCACAGTTTGGGTAGTTTAAATAATACCCCCACATCCCAAATAGCTCAACTCTTGGCTAAATCCATACAACAAGCCCGGAGTTTAAAAGATATTCGTGCAGAAGCCTATGCTTTAGGTAATTTGGGCGGTTTGTATGAGAAAACACAACAAATTGCTGAGGCTATTAGCTTGACACAACAGGCTTTGATATTGGCACAAAGCAGCAACGCCCCAGAAATTACATATTTATGGCAATGGCAATTAGGTAGATTATTCAAAGCCCAAGGTAATTTTACAGGAGCGATCGCCGCATATGACGCAACTGTAGAAACTTTAGAATCACTGCGTACTGATTTAGTAGTAGTCAATCAGGATATTCAGTTTAATTTCCGAGATAATGTAGAACCAGTTTATCGTGAGTCGGTAGCTTTACTTTTGCAAAATGCTGGTAACAAACCTGACATTCAAACATTAGATAAAGCTAGAACTCGCATAGAAGCACTACAGTTAGCAGAACTAGATAACTTTTTTAGAGAAGCTTGTTTACAAGGGCAGAGGGTGATTTTAGATCAAATAGTAGATCAAGAAAATCCCAACACTGCAATATTGTATCCTATTATTCTGCCAGAACAATTGCAAGTAATTGTGAAGATTCCTCAGCAACCACTGCGCTATTTTACAAATAACAAATCCCAGGTAGATGTTGAGCGGACATTGGCACAATTAAGGGAATATATTTTAGAACCAGATAGAACAGAGGAAGCACAAACTCTTGCCCAAGAAGTCTATAATTGGTTAATTAAACCTATTGCATCCGATTTAGCTAACAGTAAAGTTAATACTCTAGTTTTTGTATTAGATGGGGAATTAAAAAATACACCACTACCTGCACTTTACGATGGGGAGAAATATTTAGTAGAAAAATACGCTATTGCTGTAAGTTTAGGGCTGCAACTATTAGCACCTAAACCTATATCTGAAAGTCCATTGCAAGTTATTGCTGCGGGTTTAGTTGAACCACCACCGAATTTTTCTAGATTTCCACCCTTACCGGGAATCAAATTAGAATTTGATCTGATTGCTCAAACAGGAGCATCTACTAAAAAACTACTAGACAAAGATTTTACTATTATCAATCTTGAAAAAAATGTTAATTCTCTTCCTTTTAATATCTTACATCTAGCAACTCACGGACAATTTAGCTCTCGACCAGAAGATACTTTTATCTTAGCCAATGATGGTTACATTAATGTTTTAGAATTCGATAAATTACTCCGTAGTCAGAGTGCAACTAATTCACAAATATTGGAATTATTAGTTTTGAGTGCCTGCGAAACTGCCACAGGTGATAATCGTGCTACATTAGGTTTGGCAGGTGCAGCAGTTAAAGCAGGCGCACGTAGCACACTCGCTTCACTCTGGCATATTAATGATCAATCTACTGCTGTCTTAATTGGTGAATTTTACAATCAATTAGTCAATAATAAAGTGACGAAAGCAGAAGCTTTACGTCGCGCTCAAGTAAAATTATTAACTAAATATCCTAATTACAATCACCCCGGTTACTGGGCTGCTTATACATTAGTTGGTAATTGGTTATAAACCCAGGTAATAGGTAATTGGATTATTACCTATTACTTATTACCTATTACCCATTACCAGATTCTTCATCCTCTTGTGGGTGAGGAATTTTAAGTTTATACCCTGTGTTTGTTAGCAAAGTAGATCATTCTCAACGAGGTTTACAACAATTAATTAGTGGCTGATTAGCTATTTGTTCTAAGCCAACTGAATTGAGCAAAGTTTGCCACTGTTTTCGTAAACTTTGATTGTGGGGATTGCTCAGGCGTAATTCTACCAAACTTTTGACAGTATCGTACCAAACACCATTTGTGGCGTAGAGTGTCACTTTTTGTTCAAGTTCTGCTTGTTTGAATTGTGCTGTTAATGTTGCATTTTGGTTAATTTTCTGTACCCAACCATTTGTATAATCTAGTCTCAATGGTTGTTTTTGGTCGCATTGTACGCGTACTTTTAAAAACCATTGATACATTTTTCCTACCTGCAATGAAACTTCATTTTGAGGTAAATGCACACTAATAATTCCCGGCGATTCTGGAATTGTCAGATTAGTACGATATAAAGTTTTATTTTTGCTATCGGTTTGTGCTTGTAAAACAAACTCGATATTTTTAATAGATGAGGCATTGTAGGGAACAAAAAAGAAAAACTCAGGATGTTCAGCGTTTGTTAAACCCCAAACTTGAGTGATGGGAACAACTGATTGCTGATCACTATTTAGAGTGTTTTGATAGGTTGGTACTAAAGCTGTTACGGTCTGATTACCTATTTCACACCCCCGACTAGCAGCACCACTTCTAGAGCCTGCTGCGCCTCGGTCTGGTGGTGGTGGAGGAATAAATTTCACTGAGGCTAGATGATGATTAGTTGGTAAAGCCTGGAGTTTTAAGGGATAGGATATATTGCTGGTGAATACTATCCCCAAAGCTATGCTTAATTGCAGGATTTTCATGATTTTTGGTCAAGGAAAAATATATTTTTATGATTGTTTGATAGGCTTAATTACTGTTATGAGAATGACAGTATTAGCACTTAAAGCGATCGCCGCAGGTACAAAAGGAACCCAACAACTATATAGTATTAATAATATCAGGCAAAAACCGTATAAACTCAGAAACACTCCCCCAACTGCCCAACTTAAATAAGTGGTTTGTCGCAGATATGTAGCAAGTAAACTGCCAGTCATAGCCCAACCCCAAACCCAAATCATTTCACCCCAGAGATACCAAGTCCATAACAGAGGTCTTCCATCTAAAGCCGCACTCAACAACTGACTCACCATCTGTGCTTGTAAACAAACTCCGGCTATTTGCTGTGACTTACCTTCCGAGGAAGAGTAGGGAGTTAGTGAATAATCTCGAAAACTTTCGGCGGTTGTGCCAATTAAGACTATTTTGTCTTTAACTGCATTAGGTTGTAATTTACCGGTTAATGCTTGTTGTAAGGTGATGCGGGGGGCGATCGCTTCTAAGTTGGGAAAGGCGCGATAATTAAGTAAAATCTGGTGTCCCAAAGCGTCAATACCTTGGTAGCCTCCGGTATGGGCTTCGATGGGTGAAAATGTTAGTTGACCTAATTGCCATGCACCATCAGGGGTGAATTGTAACTGAATGCCTTCCCTATGTAAATAACGTAGAGCCAACTGCACATTTAAAGCATAAGGTGCAGTACAAGGAGATGAGAGAGGGGGAGTTAAAGCCAACAGATGACGACGCACCACATTATCGGCATCAATGACAATATCACTAAAACCCAGAGCATTAGAAGCAACTTCTGGTGGTGGTTTAATTCCTAGCTTGCCAGTTTGGGGGTTACTAACTTGACATACTGCCACAAAGCGATCGCTGTTTTTCATCCGTTCCGCCAACTTGGGATAAGCTGGCTGTACAGCATAATCTCGGTATATATCCAAACCAATTACTCGTGGTTTATACGTTTCCAACTTGGCTAATAACTTATCTAAAGCCTCATCAGACAATGACCCGCGCCTATTGTCTGGTTGAGCTTGTACATCTTCTTCTGTAACTTCAATTATCAGTATACGAGAATCTGGTTTTTCCTGAGGACGCAGACGCAGCATCTGGTCAAATGCCATTAACTCCCATGATTGCAAGAAACCAAAATATCGTACCCCCATTAAAAATGCTGTAGTCACTATACTGGTAAGCATGACCGCAGATAAAGCTTGTCTTAGCTTAATACCTCTCCTAGTTGGGTTTTTGGGTACGGATGTTATTTGCTGACTATTTTGGTTAAGGTGTAATTCTTGCCACAGTAAAGGCATCGTTGCCGGATTTTGATAAATTACAGGCAACCAAGTAGCACAAGGAAATTGAGTTTCTAGTCCTTGCAAACGTTCCCGCGCTTCTCGAACTGCTAGGTATAAAGATTCACCACGAGCGAAAGCTTCTAAAAAATACTTCAGGAATTGTTGCGCTACCTGGTCAGGGACGGGTTCTCGCATAACAATGATCTGTGGTATGTGCAAATCTGCAAACTCACGGGCCAAACCCAAACCATCACAGGAGTTAAAAATTGCTAAATGTAACCCTTTTTCTACAGATTTTCGCAAACCATACTTTAATCGACTAATTGTCAAGCTTTCTGTTTGATTAATATCTATTTTCCCTTCATTACTGCTGCTATTAGTAGCACTATGTCCCGCGAAAAACAAAATTTGCCAGTCTTGTTCCCATAGTTGGTCAGTTAGGTCTTTGCTTGATGGCTCGACGAGGAAGGTAGTATTGGCGTGAGGTAATTCTGCCAAGATTTGACTGTCTGTTTGAACATCAATTCCCTGACTATTACCCAAAATTGCTAAAACTTTCACCTGTGATTGAGGTTGTAAGTTGCGGTTGAATTGTTCGTAGCTAGGCGCACTCAGAGCAACTTCGGCCTTGGGATAGCGTTCTAATAAATCCCACAAATGCCAAGGCAGTTTTTGCAGCCTCAAATCATCAGTTTGTAGTAGTACACGGATAAGGTCTTCCGGTACAAGTTTTTCCAGCCATTTTTCACGGATAGAACGAAAACTAGTGGATGATAACCAAGTATTTAACTGAAATCTCAAATTATCAGCCGCTTTTTCGCAATCTTCCAAGGAGGAGTTTTGTTTCGATTGCTTGGGAATACCAATAGGACGACCAGAAAATTTAAGTTGCCTATAAATAGACTGCCATTGATGATAACAAAGGGGAATTTCTGGGTTCGGTGGTAGTTCACTAGTAATTTCTACAATTGGACGGAAATTGTCGTCGCCAATTTGCAGTGTTACAGGAAATCCCGCCTCGAAACTACCTGTGCCTAACTTTAAAACTACTAACTTGCCCAACGTCAGTACCCTAAATATGGCAATCTAACTTAACTTTAGTACAGCAGGTTATCTACTAATACCGAACGAGTAATGAAGTAAATAAGCTGTTACGCATTTAAATTGTATATTTCGCACTCAGGTTGTCAAAAGTCCAAAGTCCACAGTCCAAGCTAGCCTTTAACTCTGGACTCTTGACTATGGACAGCCCTGACGCAAGAGTATTTGATTTAGGTGCATATCACCTTATCCATTACTTATGACTGATAAATACACCCTATACCTTTTCTGCCCCAATTTTGGGTGGGCGAACTACTAAAATTAAGCGGACGGAATTATATTTACTTGCCTTTGCTGTTCCTGCATCCAACCCTCAAACAATTCGTTGAGTAGGCGTGCTTTCATCGGTTCATCTAGTTGTGCAGGGATAAACTTTTCTACCCGCACAATGACATACCACTCAGTAATCCTCGTTGGAGGTGAGATTTGTCCTGGTTGACAACTAGAAAGTATTTGTACCATTGCTGGATGTAGTGAACTTTGCTCAACAGGCCCGACTAATCCACCAGTTTGGGACTCTGGGCCTTGGGAGTATTTTTGTGCTACTTCTGCGAAGGATTGTTCTTTTGCTTGCAGGCGAAAATAGAGTTCTTGCGCCAGTCCTGGGTCTTGAGTTCGCAGCAGAGAATAAATGACTTTATCTAGTTTCGCTTTCAACTGGAAAAAATAAGATTCCAGTTTTGGGCCCCATGTGGCTTGCTTATATTTTTCTAGCTTGATCTTGCGAACGATAATATTGTCTAATTGTTCGGCACTCAAACCTTGCTGTACCAGCCATGCTTGAATGTCTGTTTCTTGGGCTAACTGCTTATCGGCGTAAAACCTTTGTTTAGCTTGGGCTAACTCCTCAGGCTTACACTCTACTGCTGCTATTGCCTCATCGATAATTAATTCCCGTAATAATTGCGGTAGAAGTTGATAATTAGCCAGTAAGGGAATGAGTTCACTAGCTTGAATAGTACGGTTGCCGATTTGCAGCACTTCAGTCATTATCTGTTCTGTTTGGCGCTTTGGGGTTGATAGATGCTGAGTTAGTTCCCCCATAGGAGTAATGGTCTGACATTCTTCTATGGCTTTAAAATATTAATAGCAACAGTACACAATTTATGTAAAGTTTTAACGAAAATCATCCGTATTTGTCTGTAAGTAGTACATTTGCTTTTAGCTGAAAGACATCAATGATAATCCTCGATCTACTCTTATGGCAAATCAATTGCTGTCACCGTTAAATTGGTCTTGTGGAGGTGTAGTGACAGATGTAGATCACAACACTCAACAACCCCCAGGAAAAATACTTCTATACTTCAACAAGTATGAAATTCACTTCCATCACCTATACATTGTCTGCCGTTTTGCTGCTGGGCTTTTCGATACCTTTAGTATTTGCACAAACACCGGATTCTCGTCTCTCTGCTGATTGCCAAATGCCAATCCCACCAAATGTTAACTCTGTAGACCACTTCTTGGGTATGGGACACTTTCAGCAAGACTGTAAAAAAGATTTGTCGGCGGCGGTTGCTGCTTTCACCCAAGCGATTAAACTTAATCCCCAAGCTGAAGAACCATACTATCATCGAGCGAACGCCTACGCCGCAATGGGAAATTATCAAGCAGCAGTGACAGACTATACCGAAGTGATTAGGCAAAATACGGGTAGATTGGGTTTTAGTACTGGTGCATACTGGAACAGGGCTAGAGCTTATGAAAAGTTGGGTGAAAAACAAAAAGCAATTTCTGATTTAACTCAATTAATTGGTAATAACAGTAGCTTGAATGCTGAAGAATACTTATTTAGAGCCAATCTTTACAAAGAATTAGGGAATAAAGAAAGTGCGATCGCTGACTACAAGATAGCAGAAAAACTCTTGCAGCAATATGCAGATGGAGTTTTTCATACTGGAATGATGGATACCAGATATCAACAGATGTTGGTTCAAGTCAGAAATGAGCTATCAAGTATGGGTGTAGCTGTAACAGTACCCAAGAATACTACTGGTGATATTTTACGCACAATTGCTAAAACAGAAGTTGAACGGGCATTAAATTTAGCTAGACTCCAGTCTCAACACCCTACAGTGAAAAATTTTGATGCTCAACTTCAGGACTTATATCAGCAGCTGGCAAACACGCAACCCCAAGTAGAGCCAGGGGTGGTAAAAAGCCTGATAGCGAATGCGGCGTATGAGAGAATAGATACTTTAAAAATAGAGCGATCGCAACTCTTGACAAGATATACCCTTCACAGTCCCATAATTGGGGTCATTGATAATCAGACCAGCGAATTAGAATCATTAATTCGTCGTCATAAAATTTAATTGCTGATACAAAAAAACCCAGTTTCTTCCAGAAATTGGGTTTTTGGGTCTATCGAGGTAAAGCATTCGACCATCAAGGATGTCCAAGTCGAGAGAAAGTGATTTATGTTGGAACAAGTGTTTAACTGGGGCGCATTTTTTCCAGTTGAACGAACTACGTAAAAATAGTGCTGTGTTTTTGCCTCACACAACACCATTCCTGATTTAGACTCGATGCGGTGTAGTTATCTAAGAGCTAGATGAATTTGAGAACTAGATGAAGCTAAATTGTGCTATGTTGCTCAGATTGAGAGTACCGGGTGCATCCTGAACGATCGCAATCAATTCAAGCGGCTGTAAAAATCCTGTGTTCTTGAAGATTCCTACATCTGGAGTGCTACTTCCTTGCGCCAGGGAATTGGTAATTGTTTTCAATTCATAGTTACTGCGCGGGCCACTCAAGCGAATGAGATCGTCGCTAAAATCTATGATACGAGCAAAATCTCCAGTGCCATCTGCAAACAAGTTGCCATCATCATAGAAGTTGTTCAGGACAAACGTATCTCGACCTGCACCACCTATGAGTACATCCACTTCGCCTCGACCGAGATTGGATCTTGTAGCACCTGTGAGCGTGTCATCTCCAAATCCCCCTGCAAGGAAATCGTTTCCTTCATCGCCAAAAAGAGAGTCATTTCCGCTACCACCTGAAAGAACGTCATTTCCGTTACCGCCACCAGCAGCGAAGACTGCGGAGGTAGAACTCACCAACAGCCTATCGTTTCCATCACCACCGTTAAATTGAATAAAGGAGACACCACTAGCTGCATTCAGATTGCTAACTATTAATGTGTCATCTCCACCCAGACCATTAATGGCATTGAAATTTTCTATGCCCTGGGTTTTCAAGGTGACAGCAACGAGATTGGTGCGTTGTAAGAGAATTTCTGTCCCAACCAGGCTAAGAGTAATCTGATCGCCCTGAGTATCTGAACCGTTAAATAGTACGGTATCATTACCTGAGTCACCTTGAATGAGATCACTACCATCGCCATCCACCCATGTAAACGAGTCATCTCCATTGCCGCCGATCATGGTGTCATTGCCTTTGTCACCCCTGAGCGAATCACCCCCATCGCCCCCTTCTAGTAGATCTACCTCATCGCCTCCCAACAGTTGATCGTCGCCAGCTTCTCCGTAGAGCCTATCCCTTCCTGCGCCCCCTAGCAAGCGATCGTTTCCTGCACGTCCAAAGATCAGGTCATTACCAAAACTACCATCAAGAGTATTCGCACCACCGTCGCCCGTTAAAATATCATCGTTGTTACTGCCTACTAAGTTTTCAATATTAAAGTAGGAATCACTGCCGCCAAAGAAGGTAGCTTTTCTAGTTTCTAATGAAGCAACAACGTTGTTACCGGAGCCAGCATAGCTAGCAGTATCAATTCCTGCTCCACCATCCAAAATATTGTTTCCAAAACCACCAATTAGAAGATCATTGCCACCCAATCCATTAATCAGATCGTCGCCTGCAAATCCTACAATAAAGTCGCCATCCGCACCACCCAACAGAGTATCGTTGTCATCTTTTCCAATAATGAGTGCCATATCTTTTTTCCTAGATTGAAGTAAAATTCGAGCGAAATCAAAAGAATTTGTTTCGATTTGCTATGTCACAATACTAGGAAATTGCTTTAGGCAATCCATCTGAAGAACGTCGTGATCCAACATCAACGAAATGGGCATTCTTGAGGGGGCGAGCAATCAATCAATTATCCACATCGCTTCTAACTTTAGTCATGCTCAAAGGGAAGAGCATCAACGAAAGTTAGAAATTTGCAGGTTTTTCTGGAAATTCAATCACATTTGTAGTATTTGTTGAAAATATATCAATAGAACTACTGGAAGCCGTTGTCATGACTGCGATCGCCTCTATATTCAAAACACAGCCTCAGCCGTTTCGCTTTCTGCTGTATACCGAATGGACGATGTTGAGCTGTTGTGGTGTGATGGCAGCCATCGAAGCTTGGCAACGTCAAAGTTTGCCGGTACAGCATATTCTGATCCTGGTGACACTGGGCGTAATGGGATGGATGTTGCCTCGTGGTAAAACCCTGTTTCGCTATTTGTATACAGCACTCGAAATGGGTCTGATCTTTTACGGCACAACTTTGGGATATCTACACATCCTACCGACACTATATTTAATCGTGTTAATTCGCAGTTGTTTTTTATTTGAAGCTCCTGGTCGATGGATTGTAGCGGCTCTCTCCCTTTTGCTGTATATGGTTCATCAGTTTCAGTATCTTCAGACTGTGACTCCCTTGATGCTACCGAATGCTCAACAGCAGCAAATATGGATGCACCAAACAGCAGAACTTTTGATGTTTGGGTTAGGGTTATTTTTCGTGTCGCAGTTAGTTAGTACCTTAATTGCAGAGCGAAGAACCCAGGAACAATTATCACTAGCCCACGAACAGTTGCGAGAGTATGCCCTACAAATTGAGGATTTAGCAGCAGTTCAAGAGCGCAATCGAATTGCTAGAGAAATCCATGATTCCCTGGGACACGCCCTGACGACGCTCAATGTCCAGTTGCAAACTGCGGTGAAACTGTGGCAGCACAACCCAAGCGAAGCTAAACCGTTTTTAGAACAGGCGCAACGACTGGGTAAAGTGGCGATGCAAGAGGTAAGACAGTCGGTAAATACCTTGAGGGCAGATATGGTAGACCAAGAGCCATTAGAACAAGCAATCGCCTCTCTGGTAAAAGAGTTTGAGCAAAGTACGGGAATTCACGTTGCAGTCCACATTGGTTTGCAAACCATTCTGCCGGCTCAGATGACAAAAACAATTTACCGAGTTGCACAAGAGGCATTAACTAATATTTGCAAACACGCACAAGCCACTGCTGTAAAATTCGAGCTAATGCAAACGAGCGATCGCATTCATCTGAGCATTCGGGATAATGGATGTGGTTTTCAGCCACAGAGCAAATCTACTGGATATGGACTACATGGAATGCAAGAGAGAATTGCTGCGCTTCAAGGCAGTTTTCGAGTCGAGTCAGAATCACAAGCTGGTTGCTGTATTCTAGTGGAGTTACCGTTACAAGAGGGTCTGTAATGATTCGTCTGCTGTTAGTGGATGATCAGAATTTGATTTGTCAAGGATTAAAGGCGATGCTATCGCTGGAGCCAGATTTAGAAGTTGTTGGCATTGCAAATAACGGTGAAGTGGCAATCGAACGAGTGGCAGCGTTGCAGCCTGATGTAGTATTGATGGATGTGCGAATGCCTGTGATGGATGGACGAGAGGCAACCCGCGCGATTACGCAACAGTATCCCCAGGTCAAGGTATTAGTGTTGAGTACATTTGACGATGATGGGTATATTGCAGATGCTATGCGGGCGGGCGCAAAGGGATACTTATTAAAAGATATGCCATCGGAAGAGTTGGCACAAGCGATTCGATTTGTGCAATTAGGCTACACCCAACTAGCTCCTGGTTTAATGGAAAAACTGATTACAGGATTTTCAACGGCTTCAGCCGCCCAACCTGTAGAGTCAACCGCACTAGGACAATTAACACCCCGTGAACAAGAAGTACTGCAATTGATTGGTCAAGGTTTAACGAATCGAGATATTGCACAACAGCTTTTTATTTCAGAAGGAACAGTAAAAACTCATGTCACCCATCTACTCAATCGCTTGACCCTGCGGAATCGAGCGCAATTAGCAATTTATGCCCATTCTGCAACTGCACAGCCTGGATTCCTAACTCATCCTGCTAAAACATAATTGTTGAGCCTCAAGAATTTATCACGTTCGGTGATATTTTTCCGCAGATTACCTCATGAACCTGAAGCATCTTGAGAATCAGGTGCCGAATTGCCTTTAGTGAGAATTTAACTACAAATATTAGTACAAATATACGCATCAAATTAGCGACCCAGATTCTAAAGCGATCGCAACTCTTGACAAGATATACCCTTCACAGTCCCATAATTGGGGTCATTGATAATCAGACCAGCGAATTAGAATCATTAATTCGTCGTCATAAAATTTAATGATACAGAAAACCCCGATTTCTCGAAGAAATCGGGGTTTTTGGTCTGCGCGCATCTAAACTTGATTGAGCTATAAAGTCTCCAAAAAGCTTAAAAGGTCTGCCATTTCTTGGGTATTGGGCTGAAATTTCGGCATTGGTGGTGTATCACCGCTAATAACTTGGTGAATTAGTCCATACTTGGACTTACGCTTAGAAACTGCTTGTAAGCTGGGGCCTACTCGGCCATCCGCTTCTAAACCATGACAACCAGCACAATTTATTTGAAAAATAGCGTGTCCCTGTATTGGGTCTCCTTTCATGGCAAGAACACTCTTCACATAAGGGTCAGAGGCTTTCACCAACTGAACACCAAAAAAGCCCAAAGGGATTGCTAGCAGTATCACTAGCGCCACTAAAGCGATACGCTGAATCAGAATTTCAGGTTTAGTAATCTGGTTATCCAAAAGGTGTGCTGTAAAAGTCTAGGTTTACTCAAATTTTTCATTTCCTACACATAGCTTAAAAGTTCTTGATGATGTCTGCAAGCATAAACTACAGTTTTTTCCTCTCCAGGGTTCGCCTAAAAATACTGTAGGAAGCGGGATTCATCCGCAATTTGGTAAAATCAAAGACGGGAAATAAATAATGAATAATCGTAACAGGAGATTTTAAAGTGGTTGAACCCCTACTTTCAGGCATCGTTCTTGGTTTGATTGTTGTCACCCTCTCTGGGCTGTTTTACGCCGCCTATAAGCAATACAAGCGCCCCAATGAGTTGGGTGGTTGAGTATTGAAGCGCTGAGTGCTGAAGCGCCTTAGCTACTGGGTGGGGAGTATGAGGAATAAACTAGATAAACATTCTTCCTCATCTCCCCAATCCCCAATCCAAGGCAAAAGTCAAAAAATCTTTTACCTTTTTACTTTTTACTTTCTATTCCCCTAATTCCTCGCTTCGATAAAAAGTAAGCGCCGTGTTACCGTAGACCTTTTGGCGGCAAATTTCCCAGCTAGGAATTAATATATCTATCCATCCTTGGGGATTATGTTCGATCGCTATTTCCCCATTTGGATCTAATAATTGATGAAGAGCGATCGCCTCTAGCACTGGCTGATATAATCCACTAGCATAGGGTGGGTCAAAATAAATTCTGTCGAATTGCTGCCCTGATAAGTTTTTTAACTGCTGAAGGACATCTCCGCGCAATACTCGCCATTTTTGTTCGTTATTGGCTAGACGCTGCCAGTTTTCTTGGATAATTGCACAGGCTCGGCTTGATTTTTCCATTCCGACCACCAAGCTAGCACCTCGACACAAAGCCTCTGCACCCATTGAACCGTTACCGGCGCACAAGTCTAGCCACCGACACCCTTCTATTTCTCCCTGCCAAATATTAAAAACAGCTTCCCTCACCCTCCCAGTGGTGGGTCTGGTTTCTTGCCCTGGTACAGTTTTAATTTGGCGATTCCCGTAAATTTTTAGACTCATTGGTCAATGGTCATTAGTCATTAATCATTAGTTATTAATCATTAGTCTACTGACAAGTGACAACTGACGACTGACAAAATAATATTATGCAGCTATTTTTTCCCGTACTTGGGAGACAAAATTAGACAGGATTTGCAGCCCAATATTTGATGATTTTTCTGGGTGAAATTGTACTGCCATCAGGTTTTCATGGGCAATGGCTGCTGTGACGGTTTGCGTACCGTGAGTAACAGTTGCAGCACGAACTTGAGGCTCACTTGGGTCAACATAATAGGAATGCACAAAATATACCCAAGGTTGGGGTGGCAAATGCTCCCACAAAATGCTTTTTGGTTGGGTTAATTCCAACTGATTCCAACCCATGTGGGGAATGGTAATTCCTGGTTCAGAAATAAACCGCCGCACTTTTCCTTTGATAATTCCTAGTCCTGGTTGATTACCTTCCGCACTCGATTCAAACAGAATTTGCAGCCCTAAACAGATACCTAAGAAGGGTTTGCCAGAAGCGATTGTATCTTTAATTGGTTGTTCTAAATCACGCGATCGCAAGCTCTGCATTGCTGGGTCAAATGCTCCCACTCCCGGCAATATGACTGCATCGGCCTTAGTTAATTCCTGATGAGAATGAGTAATTATAGGAGTCGCCCCCGCTTTTTCTAATCCTTTGCAAACCGAATGCAAATTTCCCATCTCATAATCTATAACAGCAACAACTGGCATTGACCTTCTCCTTGTAAATTGTTTATGGAGGGTTTTTCTATTCTAAATAATATTTTCCATGAAGAAAAGAATTCTATTAACTTCTTTTGACACTTGGCTAGAAGATCAAAAGTCAAATTCCTCTGATGATTTATTATTTGAAGTCACTAAACTTAACTCGCTTCCATTAGATTTACAATTTTTGCGCTTGCTACCCGTTGATATTGGGCTGGCCAGTTCCCTAGTAATGGCAAAAATAGAGGAATCCCAACCAGATTACATTATCTGTTGTGGCATGGCTGCAAGCCGGAGAAAATTAAGTGTAGAAGTGGGTGCTAGCTGTGGAGAAATCTTTTTACAGACCACAGTTGATCTAAAAAAATTACTAATAGGAGCAACAGCAACTGATGTTAGTGACGACTGCGGTAAATTTGTCTGCGAGGGTCTTTATTATTCTGTACTGGACTACTTAGAACAAAATAAACTATCAGCTCATTGTGTTTTTGTTCATGTTCCTATCTTGAATCAAGATAACTTGATAGAAATTCTCACGGATTTCGTATTAATTATTAACAATCTGGCACTTTCATGAACTCATTACCGTCGAAGCGGGCATAATGAACAAGTTTAGGTTTTGACACTTTGCCTTCAAGATACTGGTTTAGGGTGTAGGGAGCAGGGGGCAGGGGAGGCAGGGGAGGCAGGGGGAGAACTGACTGCAAAATTTTCGCCCAATCCCCAATCCCCAGTCCCCAATCCCCAATCCCCAATCCCCAGTCCCTCATCTAATTTTGAATTTCTCCTATGTTGCCTTTTTTACTCAGTTTTTTCGTTGCTCAATCTGCTCCTACTGCACCACCACCGGAAGAAGTAGTACAACCTCAAGAAGTCCGTCCGTTACCAGGACAGTTAGATTCAATCCCTACATTTAATAGCAATAGTCCAGAATTAGTTTTAAGAGAAGGAATTTTACTTTCCACTTTTCCCCCAGCAGGCAAAAAAGTACCCTCAGCCCATTTGAATTATCCTTTTCGTGGGCGATTTGATGTTTTTGCCCACCACATTGCAAGGGCGGAACCACCAGAAGATTTACGCTCATTATATTTAGGGATACTTGTGCATAACCCCACATCCCAACCTGTGAAGGTGGATATTTTGCAAGGGGCGAGTTATTTAAGTCAACCAGATGCGCCGTTTATTGATTTGCCATCTTTGGTGGAGAATAATTTAGGTAATGTGTTCTCTGGCCCTGGTAGTCGAGCGATGGCTGATGTTTTAAGAGGACTGCGACAAGATATTTTCCCGGCTCAAATTGTCATACCGCCAGGGCAAAGTAGAATGCTTTTGAATCAACCTATACCTGTGCGAGAATTGACACCACCTTTAAATGGTCGCTCGACTTTGGCGCGGTTGCGGACTAATGGTACAGTTTATGCTGCTAGTTTGGCGATGTTTGCCCGTACCAATGCTGATGGTAGTGAACGATCGCCTACCTTGGAAGAATGGCAAACTTTACTAGAGAATAGTGATGTGTCCGGGCCACGGGATAAAACACCTACTCCTTTAGAAGCAACTGGTAAACCAAAAATTTATGGTCGTGTTGCTGGGGTGGCGCGTGGTTCTTATTGGCGATCGTTTATAGTAGATACTCCCAAAGCCAGGAATTTAACGATTCCCCAACCAGGACAAGCTTTTTCTTATGCTCTGAGTACTCTACATGGTGGTACTTTAGGGACTGGTCAAATTCAGAGTGCGCCGATGTTAGTACGTTATCCAGATACGGCTTATCGCGCTCATGGTAATTACGCTATTCAATATAGTTTAAAGTTGCCCTTGTATAACAATACTGCCAAGGCGCAAACCGTGAAGGTATCTGTGCAGACTCCCATTAAGGAAGACCGTTTAACTAAACAAGGTCTGCGCTTTTTTAGTACACCCGCGCGTCAAACATTCTTCCGGGGGAGTGTGCGGATACGTTACCGAAACGATCAAGGACAGCAGCAAACTCGGCTGGTACATTTAGTCCAGAAGCGGGGTCAACCAGGGGAAGCATTAGCTACATTGAACATGAAAAAAGGCGATCGCCGTTTGGTAGAGGTAGACTTTCTCTACCCCCCCGACGCTTCGCCACCACAAGTATTAACAATTGGGACTGTAGCTAATCCTTAATTGACAGTTGACGGTTGACAGTTGTCAGTTGACTGTCAACAATCAACGGTCAACAGCTATAATTCTAGAACCTTGGGAAATCAGGTGTTTAGCTCCATAATAAAAAGCTAAGTACTTGGCTGTTTTGAATTTTGAATTTTGAATTTTGAATTTTGAATTTTGTAGCTTGCTTCCCGTAGGGTATTTTGAATTGATTCATGGTCTTTTTTCATCTCGCCACAAAGCGATACCACCTAACAAACCAGTAATATTCGGAATGAGTTTGACATTTAAAGGTAGCTGAAAGTTTACTCTTACGGCTTCACCGCCACCGATATAAAGGTAATCATAGTTAAATAGCCGTTGTAGGGAGGCGATCGCTTTTTCTAAACGGCGATTCCATCTCTTTTGACCAATCTTATCTAAAGTTGCTCTTCCTAGTTGTTCTTCGTAAGTTTCCCGCTTGCGAAACGGATGATGTCCCATTTCCATATTCGGCACTAATTTACCATCGACAAACAAGGCGGAACCAAACCCCGTCCCCAAGGTAATCACCAATTCCACACCCTTACCTTTGATTGCACCAAAACCCTGCATATCAGCATCATTCATCACCCGTACAGGTTTATGTAACCGTTGTGATAGTGCTGCTTCTAAATCAAATCCAATCCAATTCGAGTCTAAGTTAACTGCTGTTTCAGTGACACCAGCACGAACCACACCAGGAAAACCCACAGAAACCCGGTGAAATTCACCTTGAGCAGCAGCTAAAACCATAATCGCATTAATGACAACTTCTGGTGTAGCAGGTTGGGGTGTATCAACTCGCGCCCTTTCTGTTACAGGATTTCCCGTAATATCCAAAACCAAGGCTTTGACACCACTACCACCAATATCAACCGATAAAGTGCGAATTGAGCCGTTATCTTCCACCATTGAGTATTTACCTTTTTACTACGCTGTGCGTGTTAGTTTTTAGAAACGCGATTGATCGCGTCCGTAGAGTTGTTAGGGATGCGATTAATCGCGTCTGTACAGTTGTGTTTCGCTTAATACCTCGTCCCTTGGTTGGTAACGATTTTTACCGCTTAAATTCGGGCTAACGAAACCCGTTGGCATAGCCTCTGTCTACGACACTCTCCGCATCCCGTAGGAAAAGGAGAGAAGGGGAGGCTAGAAAGCTAGTGACTGGCAATAAAGAGCGAAGATTAGTAAATAATAAATTACTAAATGGTATAAATTGTACGAGTACTCATTACCAATTACCAATTACCAATTACCAAATAAATAAATGCACAGTTTCATTCCCCCAGAACGGTTTTTCGCCTACCTTACCTGGACAGAAATTCAGGAAATGCCAAATAAGGAGAATGTCGTTATCATCCAGCCAGTAGGGGCGATTGAACAACACGGGCCCCATCTACCATTGATTGTTGATGCTGCCATTGGTGTGGGTGTTTTGGGTAAAGCTTTATCTAAACTTGATGCTAGCATTCCAGCTTATGCTTTACCCACTCTTTATTATGGTAAATCCAATGAACACTGGCATTTTCCGGGAACGATTACCCTCAGTACAGAAACGCTGACAGCGACAATTATGGAAGTGGCAGAAAGCATTTACCGCGCTGGGTTTAGAAAGTTGGCGTTAATGAACTCCCACGGAGGACAACCCCAAGTTATGCAAATGGTGGCGCGAGATCTGCACGTAAAGTATGGTGATTTTGCAGTTTTTCCTTTGTTTACTTGGCGTGTGCCTCACATTACTAAAGAATTATTAACACCAAAGGAAGCGACACAGGGAATGCACGCGGGAGATGCGGAAACTAGTATTATGCTGGCGATTTTGCCAGATCAGGTGCAACTAGATAAAGCCGTGGCAGAATATCCCCCAGAACAACCTGAAGGTAGCCTATTAAGTTGGGAAGGTAGATTACCCGTGGCTTGGGCAACAAAAGATATTAGTAAAAGTGGTGTGATTGGTGATGCGACAACTGCAACCAGAGAAAAAGGCGATCGCATTTTAGAATCTGTCTCTGATGGTTGGGTACAAGTCATCAAAGAGATTTACGCCTTTCGCTACGGTACAGACGGGGTTAATCGCGTCTAACAACTAACTAAATTTGCTAGTGTAAGGTAAATGCAGTAGTTATCGAAACTGTTCCACAGTTGACCGGCGATAAATTGCTAAACCACATTAAATAATTAGAGATAGCAGTTATGGCGGCATTTGAACCTAATAGTCTCCGTTCTTATAGCCAAGAAGACGTACAGCGAATTTTACAGCTAGCGATCGCCCGGCAAGCTGATGACCAAGATAAAGAGTTTAGTTATGAGCAATTGTTAGAAATTGCTACTGAGTTAGAAATATCACCAGAAACTCTTAAGTTAGCGGAAATAGATTGGCGATCGCAACACAACGAATTACAGCAACGGCAAGCGTTCAATACTTACCGCATGACAAAGTTTAAAAAGCGCTTTGGTAATTATGCTATTGTCAATGGCTTTTTACTGTTGGTGGATTTTGTTGGTGGTGGAACGGTTACTTGGTCGTTATACTTGCTACTGTTCTGTGGTTTGGCAATAGGCTTGGATGTGTGGAATACGTTTCAAACTAAAGGCGAAGAGTATGAAATGGCTTTCCAGCGCTGGAATCGTAAACATCAAATTAAACAAACCATCAACAGCTTTGTGAATAAGTGGTTTAAAGCGTTACAAGCCTAAACCAATTAATAGCCTGCGGCAAGGCTAACACCAAGGCAATTTGCCTTTTTCGTGTTTTAACGGGGATTTAGCGCAAATAATTAAGGTTAGGATAAGCTAGAAAACTCTCTGAAGTTGACTTTTAATAGATGAGAGTTTTTGATTTGCCCGTCTATACTTAGTACTAATTTAAAAAAATAATGTGACAAATACATACGGACATACCTTTACTCTGTTTGGCTTTCCTATCGCTGTTTGCAATTGAGTCAAATACAGACCTAACCCCCAGCCCCTTCCCTACAAGGGAAGGGGAGTAAGAATGAAAGCCTCTGTCCTCGTAGGAGAGAGGTTTGGAGAGAGGTCAAAGTGTATTGGATACAAACGAGAAGCCCTATAATTTTGAATTTTGAATTTTGACTTGCTATCATGCGTCCTCGCCAAAGTATCGCTGAAATGTTTTCTACCTTCCTGCAATTTGATGCCGATCGCTTCGGTGGTTGGGTGTATGATGGCAAATTGCGGCGGAGTATTCAGAATTGCTTGGGACAAATATCACAAACGCAACACTCAGAGAATTTCTGGGCGATTTACTGGCATAAAAACTGGCAGACTCAGCCTAGTTCCTTGACGCTAGGACACCTATCCGCTTATTTGCAAGAAACCTGTTATTGGGCTGCACAGAGGACAATTCCCCAGTTTGCCAGCGTCCAGTGTACATTATCTGACTGTTTTCAAATGGCGATCGCGGAAGTACCGAAAATCTTAAAAGGTTGCGACCCTGACCAAAGAGCTAGCCTCAAAAGCTATGGTACTGTGGCTTTTGGGAATATTATTCGGGATGCTTTACGTCAAAAGCAAGAAATAGATTTTTGTAATGATTGGGCATTGTTGCTGAAGTTGAGCCGTAAGCAACTACAAGAATCATTAAAAAGTTCTGGGCTAACAGATGAAATAATGGCGCGTTATTTGTTAGCTTGGAAATCCTTTACAGACGGCTATATCCTGACTAAATCACCAAAAGCACGGAAGTTACAAAAACCAGATGATGCTACTTGGGATATTATCGCCCAACTTTATAACCGCGATCGCCTAACACAACTCAACCCCTCAGGAAGTGAATGTAACCGGGAAACTCTAGAAAAATGGTTGCTGTTTTGTGCGAAACAAGCACGTTCTTATTTATATCCTGTGGTGTCTTCCCTGAATATTCCCAAGGCGGGTCAAGCAGATGGGGAATGGCAAGATGATTTACCTGACACCAGTAATCAGGAATCTTTACTGGCAGATTTAATTGCCGCAGAGGAAGCCGAAACTCAAAAAAATCAACAACAAGAAATCTATAATCTGTTAGTGACTACATTGGCAAAACTGCCCCCGCAATCTCAACAGTTGTTGCAACTATACTATCAGCAAGGCCTCACCCAACAGCAAATCGCTAAACAGCAGGAAATTCAGCAATATCAAGTATCGCGGCAATTATCTAAAACCAGAGAATTTTTACTTTTAGCAATTACTAAATGGAGTCAGGAAAAAACGCATATTTCCCCGACTTCCAACGTGGTTAAACATATTAGCGCAGTATTAGAGGAGTGGTTACAGAATTATTTCCGTAATCTCTCTGCAAAGGAGTCGTAATTATGTCGTCATTCTGTGTTCCACCCACTCAACTTTGGTTAGAGGTATCTGCTGACATTCAAGACCAATCTTGGCAGCAAAGCCAAAATTGTCTTAATCCCAGTGGTCGTTGGCATATTTTTCTCAACCAAGTATGCCTCAGTACCTTTCTGCCTTGGCTGCAAGCTGAGTACTCACCAGAAGCTACTCTTGCCACAGTTCCCAATAGTTGGGAATTCGTCAACGGCACTGCCATAAATTTAGATACAAAACGCCTCATCCTGATTCCCGATAAAAGCCTAGACACAAGAGAATTTCATGTCCCCCAAGAATGGATAGATATTCCTCAATGGGCAGGAGATTATTATCTAGCAGTACAAGTCAGTCCAGACGGGGAATGGCTAAGAATTTGGGGCTATACCACCCATGAGCAATTGAAAAATCAAGGTAGTTATGATCCTCAAGAAAGGACTTACTCCTTAGAAGCCTATCAAATGATTGAGGATTTGAATGTACTTTGGGTAGTACGTCAACTATATCCTGAAGAACAAACACAAGCAGCGATCGCGCCTTTAGCTGATTTATCAACCACCCAAGTAGATAACCTCTGGCAAAGGTTAAGTAATCCAGCAATTACGAACCCGCGCCTAGAACTGCCTTTTGAAATCTGGGGGGCTTTATTAGCTAAGTTACAACAACCACAGCCACAATCAGCACTTGTCAACTTGCGTCAGTGGTTACAAAATACCTTGACAAATAGCTGGCAAACAGTCGAAACTCTTCTGGGAACACAGCCAGATTTCGCCTTCAGCTTTCGTCAAGCCGATGATATGGCTGAACAATCAATCCAGCGCGTTAAGGTAATCGACCTACCAAGCGGTCAAACGATAGTGCTAATGTTGACTTTGACACTAGAAACAGATGATAGAGTAGGAATCCGCGTCCAATTGTCTCCCAGAGAACGAGGGATTTATTTACCTGAGAATATGAAATTAGAGTTAATTTCTGCCTCAGGGCAAGTTGTCCAATCAGTAGAAGCACGAGAAACAGACAACTCCATCCAACTCAAACGCTTCCGATGTCCACAAAACACCCGCTTTAGCCTCCAGGTTATTCTCGATGATTTCAGTTTTGTTGAAGAGTTTGAAAGTTAGTTATGGCGTTTCTTAATCTGCTGGCATACTGAGTACATGAGTAAACTGATCGTCCTAAACTTAGGAAAAGGAAACTTACACCAAGGATTTCCGGCGGTCGTAGCTCAACTTTGGCAAACGGATGCTCCTACTCCCATGCAATTCACGGGGGGATTACCTACTGCGCCACAATTAGAGCATCTTTATCAACGTTGGCAGCAAATGTACACAGCTTTGTATGCCAATTTAGGATGGCGTAGTCATGATATCGCCGATTTTGAAATTGATGAGGAAGATATTACTCATATTTCCCAAGCAGAGTTTGATCATCTCTGCCAAGAATTGCAACAAAGCTTAAACGCATGGTTGAATAGTTCATCGTTTCTCAACATTGACCGCAAGTTAAGAACTCAACTCTCACCTACAGAGGAAATTCGCTGCATTATTGCGGCTGAATCCCATCAGGTTTTACAGCTTCCTTGGTGTTTGTGGCATTTTTTTGACGATTATCCCCAAGCGGAAATTGCTCTGAGTCCACCAGAATATACTCGTTCGATTAAAACTCATCCCCAAAAAACTAAAGGTAAGGTCAGGATTTTAGCTATTTTAGGCGATCGCCACCATATTGATCTAGAAAAAGACCAAACTTTACTCCAGCAATTACCCAATGCGGAACTCACATTTTTAGTGGAACCCAATCGTTCCCAACTAACAGAACAATTATGGCAATCAGGTTGGGATATTCTCTTTTTTGCTGGTCATAGTTCCAGCCAAGGGAAAGGGCGGATGCTGCTCAATTCTGGGGAGACTTTGACCATTGATCAATTAAAGTATGGCTTGCAAAAGGCGATCGCTCAAGGGTTGCAATTAGCAATTTTTAACTCGTGTGATGGTTTGGGTCTAGCCCAGGATTTAGCCGATTTACATTTACCCCAGGTGATTGTTATGCGCGAACCCGTACCAGACCGGGTGGCGCAGGAATTTTTAAAGCATTTCTTGGCGTTGTTTTCCAGGGGTAAAACTTTATATACAGCCGTCAGAGAGGCGCGGCAAAGATTACAATCCCTAGAACAGGATTTTCCCTGTGCTACTTGGTTGCCAATTATTTGCCAAAATCCAGCCGAAATTTCCCCGACTTGGCAGGATTTGTCTGGACAAAGACCGGGGTTACAATTACCGCGCCCCAATTTCCAACAGCTACCAGCAGTTGGCTTAAGTAGCTTAATTATTACTTTTACTATCGTATTAATACGGTGGTCAGGTGGACTGCAACTATTAGAACTAGGGGCATTTGACCAACTAATGAGGCTGCGACCTAAAGAAGAACCAGACTCCCGGCTATTGGTTGTAACCATCACAGATCAAGATATTCAAGCCCAAGGAAAAGAACCGCGCCAAGGTTCCCTTTCTGATAAACATCTCAACTTACTACTCACAAAACTCGAACAATACCAACCAGCCGCTATTGGTTTAGATATATACCGTGATTTCCCCGTAAGTGCTAATCAACCAGAATTAGCCAAACGGATGCAGAAAAGCGATCGCCTCATTGCTATTTGTAAACGTGCTGATCCAGAATCCGATCCTACGGGTATTGCACCACCGCCAGAAATACCAGAAACACGGTTGGGTTTTAGCGACTTTGTGGAAGATGAGGATAGTGTGATGCGTCGCCATCTCTTGGCGATGACTCCCAACCCGATTTCGCCAACTTGTACCCCTGCTTATGCTTTTAGTGTGCAGTTAGCGTTTTTGTATCTCCAAGCCCAGGGAGTTACAGCCAAATTTACCCCAGATTGGGACTTGCAATTGGGAAACAAAACCTTCCCACCCTTGCAGAATCGCACTAGTGGTTATCAATCAATAGATGCCCAAGGTACTCAGATTTTACTAAATTATCGTTTTGCACCTTCAGTAGGAGCGATCGCTCGCCAAATTACCCTGAGCCAAATCTTGAACGGACAAATTAACCCCAACGCCATCAAAAACCGCATTATTTTGATTGGTGTCACCAGTAATAGTAGTAGCGATTACTGGCCTACACCTGATAGTAAATCTCCTACAGCGATCGTTCCCGGTATTGTGATTCAAGCACAAATGGTCAGCCAGTTACTCAGCACCGCTTTAGATAACCGACCCCTATTATGGGTTTGGACTCAATGGGGGGAAATCTGCTGGATTTGGAGTTGGTCTTTGACAGGCGGTTTACTGGCCTGGTATCTTCCCAGAAAAACTTACTTAGGTATTGCTGTAACTATAGGAACAATCACCCTATCTGGACTATGTTTTATCCTGTTAATTCAAGGTGGCTGGATACCTTTAGTCCCACCGATGATTGCATTAGTAGTCACTAGCGCTCAATTTGCTTACATCAGCCAAAAATTACAGAAATTGTAGGCAGAGGAAGTGTATTAAAAGATGAGGCAAATAAAAAACCAGTAATTTGGTTGATGACACAACGGTTTCTGCTATGAAAAAGGTATTTCGGTTTTCAACTACCACTCTTATCTGTGCGATCGCCTTAGGTATATTTAATGTACCTGGAATTGAGCAAATTGGGCAGGCACAAACCCTAACATCAACCATTAGAATTAATTATGTCCCTCCCACAGCCCAAGAGAAACCAGGGGAACCCAGAGGACGACGCAGAGGTGGCGGAAGTCGCGGCCCCTGTAAGCAGTATGAAACCCTCACAGCTTTAGTTCCCATAACTAGTACAGGAACGAAAGAATCAGTTTGGGGACAATCCACAGATAAAAACCCAACATTTTGGTTTTTTGTACCTGACAAACTCACCCCCAAGGTTCCTATTGAGTTTGTCATTCAAGACGAAGCAGATAATTACATTTATCAGACCAAATTTAATCCCTCAGAAACACCACCAGGAATTATCAGCCTAACCGCCAAGCCTCAAACCCCCCTCGTTGCTGGTAAATCTTATTATTGGACTTTTTCTGTTTATTGTGACCCAGAAAAACCCTCAGCTTCCGTCTACGTTCGCGGCTCAATGACACAAGTTGCTTTAAACTCAACTCTACAAAAGCAACTGGAATTAGCCAAAACTCCTCTAGAAAGAGCAGCTTTTTTTGCTAAAAATGGCATCTGGTACAACGCTTTGACAACCTTAGGAGAACAAATCCAAAATCCCAAAACGATAGATTCACAAATCACATCCGCTTGGACTGACTTACTCAAACAAGTTAACCTACACAACCCTGCTTCTGCTGCGATTGTTCGCTGATACTGTTGGGGCAGAAGCGGCTAAAAATATAGAACTCAGCTTTAGGGAACACCAAAAAATAAATTATCCAAAATTGATAGTTTAGTAGGGTGCGTCAGTGTCAAAAAACCTAACTACACCAAGAACTTATTCATACTGACGCACCCTACATTTGGAATACTTTTTCTCTGGAAGTCCCTTAACACGGAATTGGGTGATTAAGAATTCCCAATACTTGCTATTGGGAATTGCGCCATTAATTTGGAAACACACATAAACATATTTTAATAAATGTAAATTTTTGTTACGACTATCTCTAGTAATAAATTTATTTCATACCTGAGATAGATGTTTAGAAAATTTATGATTATTTTTTACTTCTCCCGTAGTTCTCTTTCCATCAGCATTTGTGGTTCGACATTCTCCACATGATTTATAGCTGATAGTTGAGTTATCCCTTTGAGGGCATCAGCAATTTTGTTTGTTTTGGCACGCAGCCAACCAGCGTTAGGTGCATAGGCTAGGGTTTGTGCTACTTCATAACCTGCTTGATTGATGGCAGCTTGTTGTGATTCAATATCAACACCTTCTGTAAAGCGGATAAAAACCATACCAGTAGGCACAGCTAGCGTTGCGTGATTTTCTAGAGTATATACCGGACTCAAAGTGTCCGGATTGCCAATATTCTGGCTTCCTGAATTGGGTTCGCCGGGAAAAATAGCGATCGCTTCCTCGCCCTCATTCAAAATTAAAATAGCCTGGGATGGTATGGTGCTAGCTTGTTTATAATGTGCGGCGTAGTATCCAGACTGGCGATTGTAGAAGACACTCGCTTTTGTGCCAACAGGAATTTGTTGGGGATACTCAATAAAATAGTCTCTTTGGGGTCTCACTTCTGCAATTAAAGGTAGAGAGTACGCCTGTAAAAATAATTCACCAGGAAAATAAAACATTCTTTTTAAATTCTAATGATTTTAGGTAATGAACTACTTCTGCTCATAAATTGAAAATAGCTATGAGAAAGTTGGGAGCAGTGTCAATCACAGATAACGAATTAGGTACACTATTCTGCTTTTAATTTGCATAATCCATCGTGAGGGCTGTTAACAGTCAACAGTCAACATCCCTTATTAGAGTTATGCAATTTAGGCACGTATTAGCCTAGACCACAAAAATGTGAGTAAGTTGCCGTTCAGATGAATTTTGAATTTCCGTAAACTCTATTCTGGAAAGCCAGACCGATAGTTTGTATCCACAGGAAATTATTCTAAGCTGCGTCTTATGTGTGCATCACTCAAGAAATCACACACAAAATACAGAGGCTTAGTATCAACTTAATAGTAGGAGATTAAGTATGGTTCATGTCCGCTATGGTGGTCAGAACGGTGAACAGTACGAACTAGCGATTAGTGAAAATCATATTGTAGTCCGGACTGAAAGCCGCAGCTCGCTAATCAGTGATCGCCCCTTTGAAGTCGCCCCTGTTTCCCCCCAAGCCCGTAATATCCTCAATCAATTCGAGTTATCAACTCGTTTCAGCCAAGCGGGTGTAGAGGTTCTCCATGTGAAAGAACCGAGCCAGGATGGTGCTTTGCGCGACACAGCCAGGGAAATTCTCAACCAAGAACCAGAAGTCCAATTTGCTGGACGTGTGTTAATTGACCCAGTAACTGAACAACCCATAGTTTATACAGAAAACCTCTTTGTGAAGTTTGACCACGAAGAAGACGTTAGTTTCTGTCAAGAAATTTTGGGACGCTACGGCTTAACAATTAAACGTCAACTAGAATACGCCCGTAATGCCTACTTTGTCAGCGCACCCCCCAATACTGGTTTAGCCATCTTTGATATTGCCGAAAGGTTGCTCAACGAGGAATCGGTGGAATTGTGTCATCCTGAATTGGTGCGGGAATTTAGGCAACGTCAAGCATTTCCCCAGCAATGGCACCTTAAGGAAACCACGATTGGGGGTAAGACTATCAAGGCTCATGCCAATGTTGAGGCAGCATGGAAGTTGAGCGATGGTACGGGAACGATTATTGCCATTATTGATGATGGTGTGGATGTTGACCATGAAGAGTTCCGTTCCTCTGGTAAGATTGTCGCCCCTAGAGATGTCACACGCAAAACTAACTTTCCCACCCCAGGAAACCGAGATAATCACGGTACGGCTTGTGCAGGTGTAGCTTGTGGTAATGGCAACTTTGGAGCTTCTGGGGTAGCGCCTGGGGCTAAGTTAATGCCCATTCGTTTCGTTTCCGCCCTGGGTTCCCAAGATGAAGCCGACTCTTTTGTCTGGGCTGCTCAAAATGGTGCGGATGTAATTTCCTGTAGTTGGGGGCCACCAGATGGTACATGGTGGGATGATAAAGACCCCTTACACAAGCAGAAAGTACCTCTACCCGATTCCACAAGACTAGCAATGGACTATGCCATCAATAAGGGGCGTAATGGCAAAGGATGTGTGATTTTATTCGCTGCGGGTAATGGTAACGAAAGCGTAGATAATGACGGCTACGCCAGCTATGAAAAGGTAATAGCTGTAGCAGCTTGTAACGACTTTGGTACTAGAAGCGCTTACAGTGATTTTGGTAAAGCCGTTTGGTGTGCCTTTCCTAGCAACAACGGTAACCCTTCCCAAACCCCTGGTATTTGGACTGCCGATCGCTCTGGTGTAGTCGGCTATAATTCCGGTAATACCAATCTCGGTGACCAAGCAGGTAATTATACAAATAGTTTCGGTGGCACCTCTAGCGCCTGTCCTGGTGCGGCTGGTGTCGCCGCCTTGATTCTCTCCCGCAATCCAAATCTGCGTTGGGATGAGGTCAGAGATATTATTAAACGCTCATGCGATCGCATAGATCCAGTCGGTGGTAACTATAACGCTGAAGGCCGTAGCCCATTTTACGGTTATGGTCGGATCAATGCCCTCAAAGCGGTAGAATTGGCACTACCAGCACAACCTGAGCCAGTCAGTATTTTCACAGCTGTGCAGGATGTCCCCATTAATGATTTGCAGACATCTCAACTCAGTTTAGCGATCGCTAACACCAACCCCATCAAATCTATCAAAGTTACGGTAGACATTGAGCATACCTACATCGGTGACTTAGTAGTTAGCCTCAACCCCCCTGGAGAATGTGGCGTATTACCAATCATCCTCCATGACCGCAAAGGTGGAGGCGCAGATGATATCAAACAAACTTACGATGAGGTGAGTACACCAGGACTCACAGCTTTGAAAGGTAAAATTCCTCAAGGAACCTGGACTTTAGAAGTAGCAGATAAAGCACAGGCGGATACAGGGAAGATTCGCAGCTTGACTATTGAACTTGGGTTTTAGGGGGATTGGGGACTGGGGACTGGGGATTAGGTAAAACTTTTACATATTTTCCCCTTCATCCCCTGCACCCTCCGCAATACCCACAAGTATCTGTAGGGTGGGCATTGCCCACCCTACAGATACTTGTGGGTGACTGTCTTTAATGCGCGAATTTTGTACTCCTGCGGAGAACCCGTAGAGTATCTTGTAGCTTTAGCTTCCCGTAGGGTATTTTGAATTGATTTGTGCCAAATATAGCCGTAGCCAGATAGATTAGGACATCAAGCTAAGATAAAACCATGACAATGGCGTTGCATAAATGCGGGATGAATTGAGACTTTTTTGCAAAGCAGAATATTGATTCTACCCTGCGGGAACGCCTTGCGGCGAATGCGTCTTTGCGCCTACCCTTCGGGAACGCCAAGGGCGAATGCGTGAGACAAAAATCATCCCACTAATCAGCAACGCCAACCATGACAATAAAAGGCTTTCAAGTCTGTCAACAGACAACAGTCAACTGTCAACAGCTATATATTAATTTATGGGTAATTCAATCATAAACTCTAGACCTGCCCCTGGTCGGGAATGACATGATATTTTGCCGTGATGATTAACAGTAACAATTTGGTAAGCTATCGATAGACCTAAACCAGTGCCTTTACCGATGGGTTTAGTTGTGTAGAAAGCATTAAATATTTGACTTTGGATTTCTTCACTAATTCCTGCACCATTGTCAGCAATTTTGCAAATAGCTTGTTTGCCAATTAGCTCAGTTGTGATGTGGATGACTCCAGGATTTTCAGCAATTTCGTAGTAGCTTTGATTTTTTTGTGTTTCTTCAATAGCGTCAATGGCATTGGCAATTAAATTCATAAATACCTGGCTAATTTCACCGGGATAGCATTCAATTAAGGGTAAATTACCATATTTTTTCACAATTTCAATGGCAGGACGCTCAGCATTGGCTTTTAGTCGATGTCCGAGAATTAATATTGTATTTTCTATTGCTTCGTGGATATCAGCTAGTTTCTTACCTGTTTCCCTGTGTCGAGAAAATTTGTTTAATGAGGAGACAATTTCTTGAACGCGATCTGTACCTACGCGCATTGATTTGATCACATTAGATAAATCATCTAATAAATAGGTTAAATCAATTTGTTTAATTGCATTTTTAATTTCAGCAGGTGGATTGGAAAAATGCTTTTGATACAGATGTAGTAAATTCACTACTTCTTGTACATACTTCTGGACAAAAGTTAAGTTGCCCACAATAAAGTTGATGGGGTTATTAATTTCATGGGCAATCCCGGCTGCCATTTGACCCAAACTAGCAATTTTTTCGGTTTGAATTAGTTGAGTTTGAGTTTTTTGCAGTTCAGCATTTTTGGCGATTAAACTTGCCGTTAAATGGCGCAATTTTAGCTGGTGTTCTATTCTCACCAATACTTCTTCATGCTGAAAAGGTTTGGTAATATAATCTACTGCTCCTAGTTGAAATCCTTTGACTTTATCGGCTGCTTCTGACAGTGCAGTCATGAATACCACGGGAATATCACAAAAACGCTCGTCACTTTTAAGACGTTGACAAGTTTCAAAACCGTCCATACCCGGCATCATTACATCTAGCAAAATCAAATCGGGTAATAAATCATTTTCTAATCTTTGTAAAGCTTTTTCACCACTGCGCGCTGCCCAAACTTCAAAACTAGAGTTATCTAAAAAACTCGATAAAACTTGTAAATTGTTGGGATTATCATCAACAGCTAAAATTATGCCTTTGATTGGTAAGTTATCGCTAAAATAATTTTGGTTGTTTACAGTCGCTCTCATGCCATTTCTACCTCATATTGTGTCAAAAAATCAAGGATTGCATCCTCGTCAAATTGTCTGGCTAATTGTCTAAGTTGATGAGCGAAAGTAGCAAAGTTTGTATCTTCTGCCTCTAGTTGATCTGCACATTTGATAATGGCGTTAAAGTTACCCTTTTTCGCTAATGTCAACAGTTCGTGTAATACTTCTGGTGGGGGAGTAATTAATTGTGCTGATGGACTATTGTTTTGAGTTACTACATCTGGGATTGCTTGATTTTCAGACTCAGAAGGTTGATAAATCCAGACTAAATTTAAATGACGTTCTAATTGACGCAATAATTCATTTGCTTGTATGGGTTTACTGAGGAAGTCATCACCGCCTACTGCCAAGCTGCGATGTTGATCAGATTCAAAAACACTAGCGGAAGAAACAATAATTTTGAGATTCTCAAACTGGGGTATTTGTCGCAGGTTTTGAATTAATGTAAACCCATCCATTTCTGGCATGAGTAAATCTGTGATAATTAGGTCTGGCGAAATAGCGATCGCTTGTTCTAAACCATCTTGACCATTGACAGCCTCCACTATTTCAAAACCCAATGGTTGCAATAAATCATTCAAGACTGTACGATTTTCCCAGCGATCGTCTACTATCAAAATTCTGCGGGGATTTCCCTCAAAACCAATGATTTTTCTGGCTGAGGTAGTCATCATTGACTGTACCCATTCATTGGTAGCTACCATCTCCAATTCAAACCAAAAAGTGCTACCATGTCCTACTTGACTTGTGACATGGATATCACTTCCCATCATCTGCACTAACTGACGAGTAATAGCTAAACCCAGTCCCGTCCCTTCCGTCTGACGCTTTTTTTCACCTACCTGTTCAAAAGGTAAGAAAATTTTGCTTAATTCTGCGTCAGTGATGCCAATGCCTGTATCTTCTATACAGTAACGAATACGGTGTTTGACTGGTTTTTGCGTAGAGGATTCCTCAATTGTCTCAACTTTCAACTTAACTTGACCGTGATCAGTAAATTTAATCGCATTACCTAGCAGATTTAACAGCACTTGACGTAACCTTTTGGCATCAATATGCAGCCATATAGGTAAATTACTGGCAGCTTCATAGATAAACAAAATATCTTTTTGTGCAGCACGAATTTGACAAATTTCGGCAATACCTTGTATAAAAGACGGAAAATGCACATCTTCGCCATGCAAATCTAGTTTCTTGGCTTCAATTTTGGCAAGATCCAAGATGTCATTAATTAAGGTCAACAGATGGGAACCACATTGTTCAATAATATTGATGTGATGCTGTTCTTGCTCAGGTAATTTTGAGGAACGTTGCAAAATTTGCGCGCAACCCAAAATCCCATTTAAAGGCGTTCTCAGTTCATGACTCATGTTAGCTAAAAATTCGCTTTTGGCATGGTTAGCTAAATCAGCCGCCTCTTTAGACTTTTTCAGTTGTGCCTGTTCAAAAGCTTGCACTCGCCACAAAACAGTAATCATGGTGATAGTTAATCCGCCAACAATCAAGGCAATTAAATCTAAAAATTGCAGCCGAGATTCAATATTTTCGCGGGGAATCACCAAAGCCACAGACCAATTAGCAGCCTTTAATGGTATATAAGCAAGATATTTTTGTTTACCGTCAATTGTCATTAACTCAATTCCCTGCTGTTTGTTAACCATGCGTTGGGCGATCGCTTGTAAACTATGGTCATTAATTTTCAGCAGACTGGGGGCAGGTTTTTCGATAGTGGACATTAAAGTCGAGTCAGGATGAACAATCGCCTCCCCTTGGGAATTGAGGGCGAAAGCATAGCTATTTTTACCGTAGGTGAGAGAATTGATCACCTTTGTAATATGGTCAACTTTGACACTACCGTGAAACACTCCTATGGGTGAATTGGAAGTTGATAGAATCGGAGTAGCGATCGCAATCAAGGGTATTCCTGTAGAACGGCTAATAAAAGGATCAGAAATACTGCTTTTTCCTGCTATTCCCTGTTGAAAGTATTTTCTATCCTTGACATTTTTGTTTGAGCGTCCTGACTTTGTCGTGTAGTAAGAACCATCCGCAATTGACATTTGGAAGAGGAAAAATTCTTTGATTCTCTCAACTTCAGTTTTTAAATAAGGTTCTGCTACGGCCCAATCTAAGGAGCGTACAGCTGGAGTATTTGCTAAAGTTTTTACCTCGACTTTGCGAACACTTAACCACGCCTCTATTTGATCAACTCCTGTTTGTACTTCCAGAAAAGCATTCTGTTGTATATCTGCTAGTGCCATATTGCGGGCTGCTAAATAGCTAAAGTAAGCAGAAATACTGACAATGAGAGTTGTACCGCCAAGAATAAATCGAATCAGAAAATTCCGTGATGATTGCTGTATAGGGTGAGATTTTAATGAAATTGAGTCATTCCTTGCCAAAGGTTTCATACCTGTGAAAATCAGGATAAGTAGAAAACTATACTTAGATTGCCCAATTAGCCTTTGATAATCACAGATGACAGGAAGAAGGGGGCAGGGGAGGGAAGAGAGTTATTATTCAGCAATTTCTCTTCCTCTGCTTCTCTTCTCCCCCGCCACTACAAAAGATAGCCCTGAATTCAGGGAATTATCAATATAGTGCTGTATCTATATAGACGTTAGGAGGAGTAAAGCTGTGAAATCGTTTTGGAATGCAAGTTTTTACGGAATTTTTTGGCTCTGGAACCTGACATTTTTAGCATTAGTTTATTTAGGGATATTACCATTTGTAGGTGTGCCATTAGTTTTGGCAACCGCTAGGGGTGATATACCGATTGAATTTTCCTTAGCTCTAGTTACTTTAATTGCCATTCCCACAATTTCCAGTATTATCGGTGGCTGGTGGTTTCCTCAACAACCTGTACAACTCATTCGCCTATTTTATGGTGTAGAAGCCCCCCTATTTGTCTTGTGTTTATTACGCTTGTTTGTGATTCGAGAACTCACCCCCGCTAGTAGTCAAATTTTACTAACAATGGGTGTTTGTATCACTGCTTTTGCAGGAGAACTATTTTGGGGTTATGCTTCCCGGCACAAAATTGGTTTGCAATGGGTACAAATCTTAGCCCACACATTAATGCTGGTATTTGGTGTTTATGCAGGTGCTGTATTGTTATTTTACGCCTTGCCTTTAGCAGTATTTTTGTTGCGGGAGTTTGTAAAATTTGAATGGGTAATGCCATTATGGGATATCTTATATCACTCAGCTTTTGTCGGTGGTTTATTCGTAATTTCTACATGGTTAATTGTTCTTGGTTTTAGCGCTACATTGTTTATTGCGATGCCATCAGCATTAGCAGCAATGTATGTACACTCAGGAGCAAAAATTTTAAAAGCTTTTGCTTCAGATCATGGAAATAAAAAGACATTTGCTGGTGCTAGTGCAGTCATTGTGGCGTTTTTGGTGACTTTCTTATCTTTGCAACAACAGCCCCAAGTAATGGCTTTTTCACTGTTAGCTAATGCACCGAAAAATGATAGCGATCGCCAAACCCTTATTGCTAAATCAGAACAAATTCGCACAGGATTAGTTAACGCTTATTTATCTTCTTACCGCTACCTCAGCAGCAGGCAAGAAAATAATCATATCAGTGCCATGTATCGTCATGTATTAGGTTTGGAAAAGACGGCGGCTGATGGATTACAAGAAACCTATAATTTTTTGATGTCACCATTTTTATATAATGGTTCTGACAAAGATGTTGCTAAGGCAGAAAAACTCTACGCGGAATTTTTTGACACACCTCTACAAAAAGCCGAAAAAACAGCCGTTAGTCATGCAGTACAATCTACTTTTAACGAACAAGAAGTTAAAGCGGGTTTATTAAATATCAACGAGAAAAAAGTTTTGTTGACATCACAACAAGTCACCGTGAAAGAACATGGTGATTGGGCTGATGTGGAATTGTACGAAGTTTATAAAAACCAAACACGAGAAGTTCAGGAAGTTTTCTACTCCTTCTCTTTGCCAGAAAGCGCTGTAATTACTGGCTTATGGTTGGGAGATACTAATAACTTAAACCAACGCTTTAATTTTGTTGTCTCTCCTCGTGGTGCTGCCCAAAAAGTTTATAATTCTCAAGTTAGACGTGAACGTCCAGTAGACCCAGCCTTATTAGAACAAGTCGGGCCAAGACATTATCGTTTACGGGCTTTTCCTATTCCTCCCAACAACGTACAACAAATAGAAGGACAACCACCACTACCTACAGAAATGCACCTATGGTTAACTTACAAGGTGCTGGGACAAGATAAAGGTTGGGCAATGCCAGATTTAGGGGAAAGACGTAATATATTCTGGACTAATCAAACCAAGCGTATCCGCAACGGTAAAGAAATAGGTTTTAAAGAAGATGCTTGGTTAGAAGAATTCATCCCCAGCAGCCAAAAAATTCAGCCTGCACAACATGAGGTGAGTTTAGATGAAGGCTACAAAATATTAGCTAAACCCTTATCTAACAAAGATTACACTTTACCTCAAAATCAGCGTGTCGCCTTAGTTCTCGACACTTCCCGTAGTATGGGAGAACATATCAAAGAATTGACACAAACATTATCCTGGTTGAAACAACATGGTTTTGCAGATAATGATTTGACAAACAACGATGCTGATTTATATATCAGTGTTTCTCCAGGTGCTACACCCAAAAGATTAGATGATATCCAACAATTCCAACCCGAAAAAGTAGCTTTTTACGGTACAATTCAACCCCAGGAAATGTTGGCACAGTTTAATAATTTGCGTGGAGATACAGCTTATGATGCCGTTTTATTGTTGAGTGATGAAGGTAGTTATGAGTTGTCGAAGAACAATAAAACCGTCCCCACTACTCCTGCACCTTTGTGGATGGTGCATTTAGGTGGATTGCCTGGAGCTTATAACGATGGCATCATTAAATCATTACAAGATAGCGGTGGTGGAGTTGCTGTTGATATTGCCGAGGTGCTGCAACGAATTGCCACTAAATCAGTTTTGGGTGATTCTGTTGTTACTGTCGTTAATGGTTATGCTTGGTATTTGCAAACATTAGACACAGCAATTACAACTAATAACCAGCAAGATGATTTATTACCATTAGCCGCCAGACAATTAATTTTAGGCTTGAGTAAACAAATTAAGTTAGACAATCTCAAAAGTTTGGATGCAATTCACGCTGTAGCCAAAAAGTATAAGATTGTCAGCCCTTATTCTTCGATGTTGGTATTAGTCAACGATGAACAAAGACAGTTACTCAAAGAAGCAGAAGCCGCAAGTGATCGCTTTGATCGTAAAGTTGAAAATGGCAAGGAAAACCTCTCTAAACCCAATAACCCCTTGAAAGTCAGCGTACCTGAACCTTCAGGGGGATGGCTTTTAGGTGTGAGTGCGATCGCTATATTCATCTTTGTCAAGCGCCGACGCTAAATTGGTCATAGCTTATGTAGTTTGGTGGGCAATGCCCACCAAACACATAATATTATCACCAGTTATTCTTGCACTTGTTTTTCTAAAGCCTGTTCACGGAAATATAAAAACAAAGGCAGAGAACAACATAAACCAGATCCTAAAATAAGCACAAAGTAAAGTAATAACCAACGGCGTGAAAATCCTAGCCGTTTTAGTTCTATAAATGAGAAAAACAAAAAAACATCTATAGTCAACAATAAATCTACGACAAAAGTAGTCGAGACATTATTAGCAAATGCTTGCTGAAAGAAAAACTGTGTATACAAACCATGCTGAATGATAAATTCTAACAACAAACTCCAAGGTGCGATAAAACCAATAACTGCCATGAGTAAGTAAATGGATTTTATAGACAAGAGTTTTTGGGATTTAGACTGCTGTAAATAAGTTTGGTTGTACATAGGTTTACTGGCCTCATCAATCTTGTTGCTTTGATTATGAACAACCCAGATAATAAATACAATTACCTGCTAGGTAATCAAAATCATCACATAAGTAGCCGTCATGAACTGCGTACACCAGAACACGTAAAAAGTCTTTCCCTTAAACCCCCATACCCTTAAACCCCTACACCCCTTTTTCAAGCTAGGTAGGCACAAATGCAAACTACTATTAACCGCGATACATCCTTTGGGAATCTGCTGAAACACTGGCGGAATCAACGCAGTTTCAGTCAACTCGATTTAGCTGTAGCCAGTGAAGTCTCTCAGCGACACATCAGCTTTCTGGAATCAGGTAGAGCAAAACCAAGTCGGGAGATGATTTTGCAACTCGCTACTGTTTTAGATGTTCCTTTGCGTTACCAAAACGTGATGCTAACATCTGCGGGTTTTGCGCCGATTTATTCCGAAAGTGATTTATCAGCATCAGAAATTGAACCTATCCGCAAGGCGTTAAATTTTATTTTGCAACAACAAGAACCATTACCAGCGCTGGTTATGGATAGATACTGGAATCTGATTCAAAGTAATACAGCCGCGCAGCGACTAATCAATTGGTTAGTTCCACCCCAACAGCTACAAAATCTGTTTGATAGCAATGGCAAATTTAATTTGATGCGATTTATGTTTCATCCTCAGGGATTAAAACCTTTCATTGCTAATTGGGAAGAAATCGCTAACCATCTGATTCAACGAGTATATCGGGAAACTTTGGCAGAAGGTTGTAGTCAAGAATCTGTAAATCTTTTCCAAGAACTACAAACTTATCCAGATGTTCCTCAGTTGTGGCAAATATCTCATACCTGCACATGGCAAGTGCCATTACTAACCGTGCAGTTTGTCAAAAATGGATTGAGCCTGAGCTTATTTTCGACAATTGCTACCTTAGGAACACCCCATGATATAACCTTACAAGAACTAAGAATTGAAAGCTTATTTCCAGCAGATGAAGTAACGGAAGACAATCTGCGAAAAATAGCAGTATCCTGTAATGACAATCCTCAATAAATATTGGTAATAATAGATGATTAACCCGTCAAAAACTCCCCTCTCATTCCTCAAAAGCCAATTAGCCTATGGAAATTATAGATTTAACGCTTTCTAAACACCGTTGGTATCGTCGTCTACGGGGTGGAACGTGGTGGCAGGTCGAAATTCCCCTATTTGACGGTGTTCAAATCCTTTGGGTACATAATCTGCCAGAATGTGAATGCTTGATTATCCAAACAGAAAACTACTAGTATTTTTCTGCGTTCATAACCATCTTATAGTGTAATTTTAGCGATCGCTCTTGTTTGAGCCATTCAGCATGACATAGGAACATTTTTCTAGTTCTTTTTTCAGATTATCAGTATTTGAACTACATATAGGATGGGCATTGCCCACCCTACAAACACCTCAATCTGTTTACCAATCAAACCGGATTCTCATATCAAAGAACCTCTAGAAGATATAGGGTAAATTCCAGAAACCAATCGTAGGTAGTAATGGCGCACCCACCCCTGACCATTCTTTTGAATAGCTAGTAACCTCACTTACGTTTCCCTGAGATTGACTATTACTGCCTTGATTATTGGAATTTGATGATCCTTGGAAATTCGCTTGTCTCTTAGAAGAGTAGCTGCTATTAAATGTGTAATCACTCCCCCCAGAGATAATTTGTTGTTGTGCTTCAGACACATCAGTAAGGAATTTGTGAGTCATAGTGAAAAGTCTCATTGTGTGGTTTGGCTGCAAAGTTGACTACTCAGTTATGATTTTTTGAGCTAATTAACTTTGCTGTTAATGACAAGAGTATCTATTTTTCATACATAAATCACTTCCGGTTTATGCAAAGTTATTCTCATAATTAAGAAACACAACTTGTATAATCAAGTAATGATAAGTTCAGAAAAATACCTATGGTCTGATTCCTCTAACTCAAGACAGTTATGTAGATATCCAATGCCAAATTTCATGCGTCATGGTGTACGCAGTTCATGATGGCGACTTAAAGCCTTAAGTTGTTTATAACTCCTGCCTTCTGTCTTGCTTCGGTAATTAATTTAAGGATGATTTTTCTAGACGATAGTTTCTGCGGAGTTCGGCTAAAGTATCTTCGCTAAACACAAATTTAATTATCCCGACTAACTCACCCCAACTGTGTAACACAGACTCGGAAGGTGCTTGCCAAAACTCTCTGATAAAAAATTCTTCCCACCATTCTGGTGCTTGTTTGCGATGAGCATAGTCGTGTTGCTTACGCCACCGCCTGCGCCATTTAATAAAGTCTGACTTGGTTGGTGGTTGCACTCCTAAAGTCGGCGGAAAATCGGCATAACTGACAAATGTACTCACTCCTCTGGCGTGGACGTAAACTACATAGTGCCAACATTCCACTGTGTAGATATCATCAAACCCGATGCGAAACATCAGACAAATTGCTTCTTCGGTGACAAATCTGGATAAGGGATGGGGAGTTAAAGATTTGTGAACAATTTTTGATGGACGGATGACAATTGCTTTTGGGTTGAGTGATGATACCATAAAAATACAAGTAAATTCGGTAGATGTTTAACTGTTAAGTCCCGTAGGTATTTTTCCTGTCGATGGATAGACACAGATAACCTATCGGTTTTACATTTGAGTACTACGATCGCTCTCTCTGTTTTCTAGGCTGGGGGGCGATCGTTTTATATGATACAATTATTTTGCGACTGATACAAGTCATTGAAGCAGCAAATTATGGGAATGATTCGCCTCAAGATTCGAGAGTATGCAGCCCAGAGAGGTTGGACACTCAAAGAAGTATCTGACCGTTCTGGTGTAGTTTACAGCACTCTGAGAACCTATGCGCGATCGCCTGGATTGGCGACTGTAGATTTTACGGCTATTCAGAAATTAGCCCGTACTTTCGAGGTGATGATTGAAGAGTTGGTCGAAGTAGTGCAGGAATAGTTTATAGTTGCACTGAAGTAGGCGATCGCTATAATTTTGTATGTCTGTTATTGATGAGATTAATCATGCCAATGTCCTGATTGTAGGAGCTAGCCAAGGCATTGGTTTAGGCTTCGTCAAAAAATTGCTACAAAATGACAAAATTACCAAAATTTATGCTACCTATCGCCAAAAAGATTCAGCATCTGAGTTAATTACACTAGAAAACGAATATTCCCAACGATTAACTTGTCTATCACTAGATATTACTGATGAGTTACAGATAGCTGAAATCTTGCAACAAATAAATACTGAAACTCATAGATTGCATTTGGTAATTAACTGTGTAGGAATACTACACGAAGGAAATTTACAACCTGAAAAAAGTTTGAGACAACTTAATTCAGAAAATTTACTACATTACTTTCAAATTAACAGTATAGGTGCTGTTCTCCTAGCAAAACATCTGTTACCTTTCTTCCGACATCATGAGCCAAGTGTTTTTGCTAGTATTTCCGCTAAATTGGGCAGCATCGGCGACAATCAACTTGGTGGTTGGTACGGCTATCGCGCCTCTAAAGCGGCACTTAATATGTTTATGCGGACTGTAGCCGTTGAATATGGTAGAAGTTGCCCTAAAACTACGGTAGTAACTTTACATCCTGGGACAACCGATACACGTCTTTCTCGACCCTTTCAGAAAAATGTAGCCGCCGAAAAATTATTTTCAGTTGAACGCACTGTTGACCAATTATTAGCAGTGATTGAACAACTCCAGGAAGGCGATAGTGGAAAGTTTTTCTCTTGGGATGGCACTCAGCTGCCTTGGTAATTCAGTATAGGGGCATAAATGCTTAAAAGCTTTGAATACTTTGTCTGATAAAAAATTGCTGCAAATATGCAAGCCTGCGCCTCTACCCAACCTACCCCTAATAGACAGAGAGTAAGTCCAGTGGCTTTAAGATAATTCATACACTGGGCAAAATGCCTATTATCTAGTGCTGTTACCGCCTTTAACTCCACAATAATAGCTTGCTCAACTAACAAATCAGCCCTATAGTTACCCACAACTATACCGTCATACCAAACTTCCAGCATTTTTTGCTGCTCAACCAACAAATTAGTTTTCCGTAACTCATGCACTAGCGCATTTTCATAAACCCCCTCCAAAAAACCAACCCTCAAAGTATTACCCACCTTAAAAGCACACCCAATAATCTTCTCCGTAATCCTATTCAAATCCAATCTGCGTTCATCAGCGTTCATCATCGTTCCCCCCTCCACATCACATAAAAACAGCAGATGTACGCAACCAAACACCAATCCGCGTTCATCTGCGTACATCTGCGTTCTAATTAATGCACCAACTCAATAGCCCGCTTAGTCAAAGCTTCAGCCGTCAAACCATTAAACGCCATCAACTCACCAGCACTAGCTGTAGTTTCCCCGCGCTTCCAGGCGAAGGTATCGCGCTTGCTGTTACTCCGCAACATGATGGGTTCTAACATCGCCGGTGCGCCACCAGTTACACCAATTAAGGCATCGCCAGCAAATAATTCGGCGAATTTAGCATCATCAATGAAACCGTTATCAGCTTCAGAACAGGTATCCCATGCAACATCATGAGGACGATACAAACGGCGGGGGTTGATGATAGAAACTATCTTCACTCCGATACCTTCAGTTTCTAAAAATGCGGCGGCTTCAAACACAGGAATTAATGTCATATCGCCAATGACAGCAAACACAACTTGCTTACCACCAGGAATTTCATGTAACACTACTGCACCATCTTCTAAACCTTGGCGAGTTTGGGCAAAGGTGGTGCGAATTGGTAATGGTGATTTACTGGCGGTGATGACAATGCCTTTATTCTTGGTTGTTAACGCCCAGTCATAACAAACTTGGGTACTGTTAGCATCGGGGGGGAATACAGGAAATACATTGCCATTCCGCATCATGGAAGCAAAGTAAGCTTCAATCTCAGGACGTTGGTGTGTCCAGCCATTGCGTCCTTGTTCTAATGCGCCTGCGGTGAATAAGGTAATTGTGGAGGGAGTTGGGCGGCGTAATTCTGCCATTGCTTGGATGACGGTTTGCCAGATTGGTAAGCCGTTGATGGCGAAAGATTCATAGGAACACCAGAGAGTTCTGGCACCCATCAAGGATAAACCAACGGCTAAACCTGCACAAGCATCTTCACTCAGGGGTTCGTAAACTTGGCCGTTTGGTGCTTGGTTATATAATTCGTCGGTGGTGGGGTGGATAATCTTTAAGGCTTGGTTGATGTTACCGATACCTGATGCTTCGTTACCGTCCGCGTTGGTGACGAGGAAATTGGGGTCTTTTTGTCCCACTGTACCGACAATTCGTCCCATTGCGGTGGTGGAAACTTTGGGTTCACCGCCTACTGCGTATTCTTCTAAAGGTAATGTGCCTAAATCTGGCAATGGTAACTCAAATTCTGTCACCACTGTTTTAGCTGCGGGGCCACCTCCGGCGCGTTCGGCGTTGGTTCTGACGATTTGCCAAGCTTCGGGGGATAATGCCCGTTTTTGTAAGGCGGTGATAATATGGGGTGCGTCTAGGGTGTCTTTGGGATAGAGGTTGTGAGATTTTGCACCTTTGGCGTGAACGCCTGCGCCTTTGAGTTGTTTGATGATGAAGACTGTCAGTTTTCCACCCAGGGCGGAACGGGCGGCTTTATCTACGGCGACGAGTACGGCTTGGGTGAAGGCTAGACGCTGGGCAAAGGAGAAGATGGTGCTATCTACATAATCTCCTGGTTGGTTTTGATCGTCAAATTCTTTGGCATCAACTAATACGACTTCTTCAAAACCGTTACCTTGCCAGTAAGCTATCATCTGTGCGTTGGTTTTGAGGGAAACCATGCTGTGATGTTCTTGGCTGTAACCATTCCACACCAACACGGGTAAGAAGTTGGTAACGCTGGGATAGGCGGTGTTAAAGTGCGCCATTGAACTCATGATGTAGGGTTCACCTAGCCCACCATCGCCGAGGGTGAAGGGGAAAAGTTTGTCTCGGTGGAGGAGTGCAGCCGCCATTGCAAAGTGCTGTCCTTGTCCCAGGGGGCCGGCGGGGGCAAGAATACCGGGGATGTAACCGGAAAGGTGTCCTAAAAGTCCATGCTTTTCACGGAAGCGATCGCGCAATTGTTGTACTGTGGAAATACCCATATCCTCCAAGGAGCGATCGAGGAACATGGCGCTATAAAATCCGGGGGCGTGGTGTCCGACTTCGGTAATAATATTTTTATACCCCAGCATGACCAAAGACGCGTAAGCTTCCGCTTGGCTGGCGAATCCGCCTGGATGCCCAGAAGCCTTACTACCAGTGATTTGTAATGTCAGGTAGCGTAAGGCATCAGCAGCGAGTAAAGTTTGATATACTGCATGAGGGTTTGTTGGGTCAGCGATCGCTACTTTTCCCGATTCTATCGCAGGTGTGGCACCATAAGTTTCAAAATCTGGTAGCGCCTCACCAAAATATTGAATACCTTCCGCAAATTCGGGAAGCGCTGACGAAGCCTTGGGTGTGATTGCAGTCATGCTGAGTACCTGATAAGGATGATGGGAAACTATTGATGCTCGATGAATTTAACAGAAATTTTACATCTTTAGCGTTGTATCAGTTTATAAGTGTTTGGCAATGCTAAATATAAGTAGTTCAAATAGTTCTGTTCCAAGTGATGGCAAATCATATTCTATGGCTGTGTAATCTCATAGGAAATACTAGACAATATAATGTAGAGCCGCACAAGCAACTATGACTGAAGCTAAATCAACTCATCAAGTACGTCGGGGAAGAATTTTCCCGGAAATTCAGTGGACACAAGAACAACAATCTCAATGGAAAGCTGAACGTGAAGCATTGAAAGAACGCTGCAAACTAATTTTCCATCAGGTACAAGCAGAATTACTTAAGACTCACTACAACTGGTACATGGCTGTTGAGCCAGAAAGCGGAGAATATTTTATTAATGAGGATATATTATTAGTTGGAAAACAGGCACATGAAAAATACCCAAATGCCAAGTTGCACGTTTTCCGCATTAATGAAACTGGAATATCCGGTAAAATATGATTTTTGGCAGGTTTGGTGATGAGGATGAATTACTTTTCGAGATAGAGTTGATAGCTGCTGACACATTGGAAATACCAGTTGATGCAGTTTTTGATACGGGTTTTTCTTGGTGGTTGGCAATTAATAACCAAGATTTAGCAGCACTTGATTGGATTTATCTCGAACAACAAACAATGCTGACAGCTCAAGGAGAAGCGGAATTTGAGATTTATTTAGGAAAGGTGCGACTTGACGGAGAATATTTTGATATTCCGGTTCATGTAGGGCAAGGATTGTCAGAAATTTTACTTGGTCGTCAGTGGTTAAAGACTCAAAAATTAGTAGTAGATATGCCATCTAGGGTATTAACGCTGGGATAATGGTTACAACCAAAAAGGCAGAGATAACTAATATGGCAGCGTCTATTTATCCATCTCCAGTAGATAAACTATTGACCTACGGTGATTGTAGTAAGATGCGAGATGTCCCCAACTATGTGCAGAAACTTGGTTTTAATGCAGACCATGTTCCTGACTTAATTCGCATGGCGACTGATGCAGAATTAAATAATGCTGACCAAGATAGTGTAGAGGTTTGGAGTCCAGTCCACGCGATACGGGTACTGACTCAATTAAGTGCAGAAGCAGCAATTCAACCCCTGGTAAATCTATTTCACGAAGTCGATGACGATTGGACACCTGGTGAATTAGCTGAGTACTTTGCTACAGTTGGGGCGGCGGCGATTCCTACACTAGAAGCATATCTGGGGGATTCGTCTCACGATGCTTACCAACTCGCTGATGCGGCTACAGCGTTAACAAAAATTGCTGAGAAGCATCCCGATTTACGTGACCAATGTGTAGCAGTGTTGACGCACAGGTTAGAAGACTTTGCCAATAATGACCCAGAATTTAACGCTTTTTTGATTGGTGAATTGCTGGATTTAAAAGCTGTGGAGTCTGCACCAGTCATAGAACAAGCGTTTGCAGCTAATCGAGTACCACCTTTTATTGTCGGGAATTGGGGTGATGCACAGGTAGAATTGGGGCTGAAAACCCGTGAAGAAGTCCCCGAAACAAAGTTTAGACTGGAGGACATCGTAAATTACTACAAGCAAGAACTTGGACAACCCCGTGGTTTTGCACCACTTGTGAGTAAAAAACCAAAGAAGCAGAAGAAAAATAAAAAACGCAAGTAATCAACAGTCAACAATCAACAGTCAACAATCACCGTCTACGCAGTTCATGACCACTACTTATGTTTGATGTTCTTGGTAAGCAAACAGCATCGATGTATACCCGTGATGGGGTGAGGCTAGATGCAGATATCTATCGACCGGATGGAGACGGTGAATTTCCGGTATTATTAATGCGACAACCTTATGGTAGAGCGATCGCATCTACTGTTGTCTATGCCCATCCTACTTGGTATGCTGCCCAGGGGTACATCGTAGTTATTCAAGATGTGCGGGGACGGGGAACTTCTCAAGGCGAATTTAAGTTATTTGCTAATGAAATTGCCGATGGCGAAGATACGGTAAACTGGGTTGCAAGTCTGTCTGGGAGTAATGGACAGGTGGGAATGTATGGATTTTCCTATCAAGGAATGACTCAGTTATACGCCGCAATTGCCCAACCGCCAGCTTTAAAGACTATCTGCCCGTCGATGATTGGCTATGATTTATATACAGATTGGGCTTATGAAGGCGGCGCGTTTTGTTTACAAACTAATTTGGCGTGGGCAATTCAATTAGCTACAGAAACCGCGCGGTTACGAGGAGATAAAGAAAAATATCAAGCTTTATTCGCTGCATCCCGCAACCTACCTTTAAGTAATCCCGAAATCCTCCAACAACTTGCACCCGAATCCTTCTATCACGAATGGGTAGCCCACCCCCAAGCAGACTCATACTGGCAAGCACTCTCGCCCAAAACCCATTTCCAAGATGTAGACTTGCCCATGCTGCATATCGGCGGCTGGTTCGATACTTACCTACGCGGTACGCTGCATTTATATCAAGATATGGCAGCCCGTGCGACTACACCCCAACATTTATTAGTCGGGCCTTGGGCGCATTTACCTTGGGGTCGCAAAGTAGGCGAAGTTGACTTTGGTGTTAATGCTGTTAGTCCCGTTGATGAAGTGCAGGTCAGATGGTTTGATTACTTTCTCAAAGGCATCGATACAGGGTTGTTAGATGAATTGCCTATAAGTCTATTTGAAATGGGAAGTAATATGTGGACACGGATTCCCATAATAAATATATCAAACCAGAAAACTTACTTCTTGTCAACCACCGGATTAGCCAGCATCCGCGAAGACTCTGGAACCCTCATCCCCAATCCCTCAGTTCCCAATCCCTCAGACATTCTCGTCCACGACCCTTGGCGACCAGTACCCTCTGTAGGTGGTCATGCAGCAATACCGGCTGGTGTATTTGAGCGATCGCATATTGATTGCCGCTCAGATGTCCTCACATACACCAGCGCACCCTTGATTGCAGACTTACATTTATTAGGAGATGCGATCGTAGAAATTGTGTGTAGTGCTGATCAACCCAGTTATGATTTGTGTGCAGTACTGTCACAAGTTTATCCCGATGGCAAAGTATACAACTTCACCCAAGGTTATTTACATTGCGTAGATGGAATGAATCACACCACCAGAAAGATTCAACTACAAACAACTTGTATCCGCATCCCTAAAGGTAATGCTTTGCGTTTAAGTTTGAGCGCAGCCTGCTACCCAGCCTATGCAATGAACTCTGGTGATAGTCCAGTTTTGGATAGCGATAATTTATTCCATGCCCAAATCATCACAATCAGCGTAAATTGCAGAGATAATAACAGTTGCAAAATCCTTTTACCAGTAACACAGGAGTGAGACTAATTCGTCATTCGTACTTAAAAATCGACCAATCATCAATTACCATTAACCTGCCGAATCGGAATTTCAATCCAAAATTCTGTACCTGAGCCTAGTTGAGAATCACATTTAAAAACCCCGCCATGCTTTTCTACGACAATTTTGTAACTAATTGACAAACCCAAACCTGTACCCTTACCCACTGGCTTTGTAGTAAAGAATGGATCGCATATTCTGAGTCTCAAATCTTCTGGTATGCCAGGGCCATTATCCACAATACGAATGACTATGCTTTGAATGTTGTCCCTGATTTGACCAAAGCTAGTAGAGATAATAATTTCACCATGATGAGTTTTTGATTGTGCTTCCTGATAATCTTCTATCGCATCAATGGCGTTACTCAAAACATTCATAAATACTTGATTCATCTGTCCGGCGTAGCATTCTACCAAGGGAATATCAGCGTATTTTTTAGTAAGTTTAATTCCCGCAGTTTCCGGCTTGGCTTTAAAGCGGTGTTGCAAAATCAACAAGGTACTATCAATACCCTCATTAATATTTACGGCTTTCATTTCTGCTTCATCAAGGCGAGAGAAAGTCCGTAAAGACATGACAATTTGGCGGATGCGCTCGACACCAATTTGCATAGAGGCGAGAGTTTTGGGTAAATCTTCAGCTAAAAACTCTAGATCGATTTCGTCTGCCTGTTCTAGAATTTCCACACTAGGGTTGGGTAATTCTTGCTGATAAAGTTCCAGCATAGTGAGTAAATTATGAGCATATTCACTCACATGACTGAGATTTCCATAAATAAAGTTTACTGGATTATTAATTTCATGGGCTACACCGGCTACTAATTGACCCAATGAAGACATTTTTTCTGTTTGGATGAGTTGAGTTTGGGTTTGTTGCAAATTGTGCAGGGCTTGAGTTAACTTTTGAGCCTGTTGCTGGGTTTGGTTGAGTAGTTCAGCTTGTTGTATTGCTACTCCTAGTTGGGCTGCAATTTGAGTCAGGAAGTTAACTTCTGAAGATTCCCATTGACGGGGGCCAGAATGTTGATAAGTTGCTAGTAAACCCCAGAGTTTTTGACCAACAAAGATAGGAGCGAGGACAAAAGCATAAATTTGAAATTGCTCTAGATTTTCAATATGACATTGAGTAAATCCCTTCTTATAAATGTCATCTACGGCAAATGTCTCGTTGTAGCGATAGCGTCCTCCTCCTGTGTTTTGTAAGTAAGTATCGTTCCAAACAGTATTAATACTTATTTTTGATTCATTTGACCAGTGAGGGCTAGTTGCTTCAAAATCACCAACAAATGCGCCACCCCATTCATGATCGAAGCGATATACAGAAACCCGATCCGCTTTAATTAATTGGCAAACTTCTTTAGTAGTTATTTGAAAAATGCTGTTAGTATCTAGCGATTCACGAATCTTAGAAATTACACCAAACACAGCTTGTTGTTGTTCTGATGTATGGCGTAGTTCAAGAGTACGTTTCTGGACTTGTTTTTCTAAATTTTCGTTAAAGGCTTGTACTTGTTGGTATAGTTCATACTGCTGAATAGCTGAGGCAAAGTGTTGACCGATTTCTTTTGCTAGTTCAATCTCTTCCCTTGTCCATTGTTGAGCTTGTGACTTTTTGGCATCACGCCATAAATTAAATGATACACGGGGTAACATTTGCCTTTGATCCTGATCAATGCGTCCAGCCCAGAGAGTTTCGGTATCTATCTCATTGCGGAAAATAGTTAAATAACCTAGTAACTGCTGACGATATTCTAAAGGAATGATTAAAATACTGCGAATTTTAGTTGGTTGAAAAACAGCTTGCAAAGTACGCAAGGTAGGGTCTTGATAAATATCTGCGATCGCCCAAATATCATGATGAGATTTGTAGTGTTCCTGCCAGGCGCTATACTGCTCAATCAGTGGATAGATAGTTTGTTCTGGGGTAATAGGCTGTTGTCCACAGGTATAAAGTTGGACACAGTCATTACCTGGGATTAAACACTCTGCTAAACTCCGAGAAGCAACTTGTTGTGACTCAACAGCTTGATTTCTTAAACAAAGCCTACCACCAACACCAGCAAAAGCCCCTACAGCTGCTTCTAAAGCCGGCTGTAAGACAATTGTGGGTAATGAGTGCAGTAGGGTAATAATGCGGTTAATGATGGCTTCTTTCTGGGCTTTTTTTCTGGCTTGGGTGAGGAGATAACTTTGGGCGATCGCTACAGCAAGTTGATCTACAATCATCTGCATCGCTTCCAACTCATCTTCTGAAACCGTCCGGTTTTCGGAATGATGAGACACCAACAGCCCCCAAAGTTCATCCTGGTGAAAAATAGGCGCGACTACCGAAGACTTCACACCCATCGCTGTTAAGTATTCCACATGACAAGGGTCTACGGGGCGGTAACAAATGTCTTCTGAAATTAATTCCCCTGTTTCTAAGTCATGCACAGGGCTTTGACCAATCATCCCCGTAGCAACATTAACTATAGAACGTACTTTAGACTTGATCAAAAGTTCCCTGGCTTGGGGTGGAATATCATCAGCCGGAAAATTCAAGCCCAGCAATGAGGGTAGACGATTTTCATAAATTGACTCAGCAATAACCTGACCGCTTCCATCTGCATGGAATTCATAAATCATCACTCGGTCAGTTCCCAATAAAGCGCGTACCTCTGCCGTTGTCGCTGTGATAATGTCCTCCAACTCCAAGGATTGACGAATCCGAGCCGTAATGCGACGTAGTAAACTTTCTTGATTGAGACTAACCTGAGAATTTGGTTGAGCGATCGGTGACATTGCTTTTCTTTAAATTGAGTTCAGAAAAATTACGATATTATTAACAAATATAAAAACATTTTTAAATTTTAAATATTACATTGTCTACAGTAAGATTACGGTGAGGATATTATTAGCAAAATTACTTGTTATTTATATAAATATTTATACTGGGAAATTCACATAGTTTATTAAGATAAGACAAAGATAAAAGCAAATTTAAGCTGAATAATTATAGCCGTAGCCAGATAGATTATGACATCAAGCTAAGATAAAAACCTGACAATAAAAGGCTTTCAATTCTGTCAACACCCGACCGTCAACCGTCAACAGCTATATTTTATATATTAATTTTAATTTAAAATAGAAAAGACACGATTAAACGTGTCTTTTATCAGGCATAATTCAGGATTTTGACAGTATGTTTGTTGCTTGTATTTCTTCAACCATTAAACTTTCACGTTATCAGTGAAGCGGATTTTTAAATAATCATCTTCCATTTTTGCTCCCGATGGTTGCAAAGCTGCCAAAGCCTGTGGTAGTACTAGATTGCGGCGATGATTACCAATGGTTATGTTTAATTCATCTCCAGTTTTACTGAGTTGAACTTGGTTTTTAGGAATCCCAGGTAAATACAATTCCAAACTGTATTGGTTATTTTCTTGCACCACTCTTACAGTAGTTTCTTTGTAATATACCTGAGTGGGATCTTCATCTTTGTACAAGGTTTCTTTTAAGCGTTCTAAAGCCGCTAAACCACACATTTCTTCTGAAAATAGTGGCACTTCTTTCACTGGTAAGGGGTGGAAATTTTCATGGATTTCTTGACGATACTCTTCCTGATTTTGTTTCCAACGTTGGAAGAATGGATCTTGCACTTCGGCAGGGATAATGCGATTAGCCACAACTAAATCGGTGGCAACATTATACAAGCTTAAATATGCGTGAGCGCGTAAGGATTCCTTAATAACCATCTTCTCTGGGTTTGTAACAAGACGCACAGAAGTTTGTGTATTATCTGTTAATACTTTTTCCAGAGCTTCAATTTGTTCATAAAACTCATAAGGTGCATCCATCACTTCTCTATCTGGCAAAGAAAATCCAGCAATTGGTTTAAAGATAGGTTCAACCAACGGACGCAGCGCAACTGAGATATTTTGGAATGGTTTGTAAAAACGCCGCATATACCAGCCGCCCACTTCTGGTAGGCTCAAGAGACGCAATGCTGTACCGGTAGGTGCAGAGTCGATAATCAAGACATCAAAGTCACCTTCATCATAGTGGCGCTTCATTCTCACTAAGCCAAAAATTTCATCCATGCCTGGTAGAATGGCTAATTCTTCCGCTTGCACTCCATCTAAACCTCTAGCTTGCAAAACTTGGGTAATGTAGCGCTTCACCGCACCCCAGTTTCCTTCTAGTTCTTGCAGTGCATCTAGTTCTGCACCCCACAAGTTGGGACGGATTTGTTTTGGTGCATGGCCTAGTTCCATGTCAAAACTGTCTGCTAATGAGTGAGCGGGGTCTGTACTTAAAACTAGTGTCCGATAGCCTAATTCTGCACACCGCAGCCCAGTTGCAGCAGCTACCGAGGTTTTACCTACGCCGCCTTTCCCTGTCATCAAAATTACTCGCATGGATGATTATGCCCTGCCTGAGAATTGTTTACATTTATTTACGTTATCTCTATTATCGATGGTTTGCAGGGAATAAGTGCAGTTTGAGTTGGTTTACTGTCAAGAAATCATTGGGCATTCATGGGTGATGGGTCAATACGGTTCAGTTAACATTGTCAGCTTATCGATTTCAGAAGAACCAAGACTTGGGGGATTCTCCCCCAAACCCCCGATTGGGGGACGGTTGCGTCCCCCAAGCCCCCTCCAAAAAATAGATCTGTTTTATATGTAGCAGTTAATTTATTTTCTTAACTGAACCGTATTGGGTGATGGGTAATTTAGCTCATCCACAAGGGAGGCTGACTTTTCACGGGAAGTACCAAAACCCTACGGAAAATGTTCGCGCTCATCAAGGCTTGGTAGTGAGTAATGAGTAATAGGTATGAATTATTTATTGGAAGCAAATCTTATACCAATTCTCTATGAAGTTGCGCCAAATAAATGATGTAGAGACGTTGTATGCAACGCCTCTACAGTATGGAATAAAGTGCATATATGGCTACGCCAGGCAAGCTACATCAAGAAACGGTCTTACTGATTATTTACTTGAAAGAAGTGTTGTTTGATGACATCTAAGAGGGAACATTGCCAATAATCAATATGAGAGACAATCAAGCCTTCAGAGTCAAGACCTAATTCACTCCAACCGGAGATGGAAATACGTGGCTTCCAAGGTAGGGGAGTATTCCAACTCAGTGTCCATTCGGTTTTGATTTTGTCTTCTAAAGGTTGAATATCATGCAAATCCATTTTGATATTTAAAAACCAAGTTTGCATGAAATTAATCATTTGTTTATAACGTGTAATCCCACGGAATTTATTTAGTGGGTCTTGGAAATAAACGTCTTCTGCGTAAATGCTATAAGTTTGATTCACGGGAAATCGCTGATAGTCTTGCTTAAGAATTTCAATAATTTTCATTTACCAATTACCAATTATCTAGCTATTTACTTCATTCCACAATCTTTCTAACTGACGCTTCCAAGCCGCTAAAACTTCTTCTCTTGATTCTACAGTTTGGTTAATTTCTCCTAACAATCCTTCGGCGTAAAATCTTTCTAGGTTTTGCATTGTGGCTTCCAGAGATTGTCCTTGCTGTTTTGCTGCTTGCACAATTTGCCGGATGCGACTTTCAATCAGGCGATTGAAGACATCATTTAAACCTGCTTCATATAAGGAAATAAGTCTAGCGATCGCACTACTCAAGTCATCTTTGGTCAAAGTGCTGCTATTGTGTTGATAGACTGCCCAAATTACGCCATCATACAAGGCATAGCGTACTTCTTGAGTGTCATCAAAGTTGGCTTCCAAAAACTGTGCTAAGAATGCTTGGGCTTCTTGTAATGGGACAATTGGTAGTAAAACTCGTAACCAACTGTTATCTTCCGACAGCAATACCAACAGTCTAAATGTAGATGTATCTACTTGCCACGATCCAGGTGCGATCGCTTGTACATCTGCTGTAGTAAATGATTCTGCCAGAGTTTGGGCAATTACGTCAGGTGTCATGGTCTTTTTTTGAGCTTTAGCCTCTAGCGTATCGCTTTCGCGTACAAAGGCGCATCAGCTTATTGGTTGGACTGTTGGACTGCTTGCTGTAATACTTCTAGCGGTAAATCTAATAATTGAGCGATCGCTTATACACTCAAACCCAACTGTACCATAGGAGGTATCGTTTCTAATTTATACCAAGTTGCAATCAAAGATAGTATCTTGGGCTGGGAGTAGGGAGTAGGGGAAGAAATTAGCCCCGAAAAAGGTTTAAAGCCGGACTTGCGTCCCGCTACGCTAACGCCCCTTGTGGGCGATAAAATCCTTGTATTGCAAGGTAGGTTGAAACCCCGCCTCTCGTGGGCGGCTTAGTTTCCCTACTCCCCAATCCCTACTCCCTACTCCCTTTCATCTAGCACTTAAATTTTCCCCGATTTCGATGAACCGTTTGGTTGTTCTATGAAGAGGGGTTTTTTAAATTTGTCGAACTCATAAAATATGCCAACACTGGTAAAACTCTTGATAAGTCAGATTTTCGGCACAGTACCACAGCAATTTGTAACAATCTCGGTGTAATTCCAACTCGTGTTCCCTAACTGTGGGAGAAAAGCAATCTTTGAGGTAAAAAATTACTTGTGGTAACTGTGCATCAATGAGGATTTCTTTTAAATTGTCGGCTGTGCGTTTGCGTAGCGATTCGCGCTGGGTTGACTTGAGCAATTGTAGTAAGGTTGTCAAGGCAATTTTATTACCTGGGTCAAGTTGTGCTAATTTGTAGGCTCTACGTCTTTTGGTGTCTTCATCCTCACATAAAGAGATACCACGGATTAAGGCTGTGATTTTTTCAGGTACAGGGTAAAGTACCTTTTGTTTTTGTTGTCGTTTACCTTGCCATTTATGTGTAATTTCTTCACCGCGTAAAGTTGCTAGATTCTCGGCGGCCTGGCGGCGTTGGGAGGAATCTGTGGCTGATTGGGCAATTTTTTCTAATGTGGTAATAGCTGTGGCGTTGTGGGAATCAAGTTTGCCTAAACTATAAGCAGCTTTACGACGAGTAGATTCATTATCAGTAGTTGCAATAATTTGCAGCAATGCAGTCATAGCCGTGGGATTTTCTGCATCGACTCTGCCCAAGCTATAGGCTGCTTGCCAACGAATAGTCTCATGGCGAGCTATTTTAACAAGATTTTCCAAAGAAGCGATCGCAATCTTGTTTCCAGGGTCGAAAATCTTACCTAAACTATAGGCTGCATTCCAACTATCAAACTCATTGTCACAGGAAGTGATAAATTGTTCTAAGCAGGCGATCGCTTTTAGGCGATCGGTTTTGAGTAAAGCTATCCGCGCACCTTCTACAATTGGTGATGGATATCTACACCATTTTTGCTTTTGTGAATCAAAGTAGCCAAAACGCCACTTAATTAACTGCTGAATAATCCCCTCAGCTTGCTGACAATTACTAAATTCAGCAATTCCCTGGGCTGCCAAAAAAGAAGCCTGATAATTATAGAATCCCCCGCATCCATCCTCAAATTGCATTAGCGCGTTAATCAACGCCTCTTTTTCTACTTGTGGTACATCATCCCTACCCAGCCACAATAGTATGACCTCTCGCCATTGCGGCTCAAAAATTCGGTAACTACTTTCCTCTGACAACAGATAATCCTTTACTACTCCCCAATCTGTAATAGCCTGAGCCGCAAAATATTCTTGAAATGTGGGATGATAAAAAGCATAAACTTTTTCCCCTTGAGTTTCGGAAATACCGACTTGATTTAACCAACCTAACTGGAGTGCTAGTTGGAACAACCCATCATCGGGAGCGCCTAAAACTTGGCAGACAAAACGATGTCTGAGGCGAAACTTTGTTTGTGTTTGGGCAATTGCCAACAGCGCTAATTTTCCCAACGCCCGATTTAACTCCTGTCTCTGAGTGGAAGTAGTAGGGAAAATGTCTTGTTTCCACTCATAGATTGCTTCCACAAACTGCTGATAAAGCATCGCCTTACTATAAGGTAATTCTCCCTGAGTAATGCCCCAAATCCGACACAATAAAGCCAAACGTAAGGGATTTTTTACCGTATCTTTGACTCGTCGCCTTTCTGGTTGGTTTAACTCGTGTCGCAGTTTTGCGCCTAAAGCTGGATTGTACTGAAACCATCGACAAATAAATTGCCCTATCCGATCCTGTGTTTGATCCAGGCCGTAGGTAAAATGTAGATTGCAGTAAGTGTCAAAATTTTCTAAAGCATTCTTCCCCCCATCCCAAACATTTAGCCGACAGGTAAGAATAATTGTGGCATCGCCTACCCAACCTTTCAGGAAACTAGCAATTTTCGCCAAGGCGCTGGTAGATTCAATGGCCATTTCATCCACTGCATCCAGCAGTAACCAAACTCTTCCTTGGTTGAACTGTTCACAAAATGCGTCTTCAAGTTCTGGCGGAACTCTAAACTTACGCATAGCTGAAGGTAACCAGTCTTGAGTTAAATACTGTTCCAGAGTTTTACTTTGTAAATCTGCTAGGGAAATCCAAACTGGTAAATCTGCGGTATTTTCCAACACCCACGCAGCAATTCTCTGCAAAAAAGTAGTTTTCCCTGCACCTGGTTCGCCAACAATGGCAATTCGCTGACTTTGCTTTTTTCCTAGTACCTGTTGAATAAATTCATTATGGTCAAAGGTTTGGGTAATATCCAAGTCCTCTGGTTCATATAAACGCGACCCCTCTTGGGGAGTGACATCATCACGATGACGTAAACGCTGTTTTCTCTGTACTAAGCCCAAAGGTACGTAAACTTGATTTAATTCAAAGGTGACACCATCTGCACTAGTGAGGGGATTGGTTGTCAGGCGGTTGTTGAGGTTGGCGCGACATAGTTCTTGCCAATTTGGATAGGGAGTGAGGGGATTTGCTTGTTTGTCCGCTTTTGCTGCTGTGACTTCCTTGGACTTTTCTGGACGGCGACTTTCCCAGTGGGAATCAAATTTTTGTAAGTTGGCTGCTGTATCTTGGCGTTTGTACCAAAGATTGAGGGTAAAGTGCCAAGTTTCGGAACCACTACGAGATGGGCGATTATCTTCTAATATTTCTAAGAAATCTGCAAACCGTTTTAAGGCTTCTTTGATTTGTTCAGATGTTAACTCACCTGATGTTAAACCCGTTAAAGCTTGCAAAAATCTGACTTTAGTTCTGACAACTAGGCGTGTTTCACTTTGCCAACGAGTTTGTATTTGGGGACGCAGGGCATCTAAAGCCACTTCATCGCAGTCTAACTCATCATTAGCATAGGCTAATAGTACCTGTAATAAATGCCGCGATCGCTTTTTTGCTTCTGGGCCATAACTCGCTCTTGCCATTATCGTAGCCGCATACTCAACAAAGTTCGGGGATTCCCCCAAGTTTAGCAACTTCCCCTAACCATCTAAACTCGATTTCACAAGCATTTCCGGTTGCACGTTCACATTTAGCTTCAGGGCAGTTCCCCAGAATATTCTGATTTTATCCGAAGCACACCACCAAACACTTGAATATATATCAATGAGATGAACTGTTACGTTTTTAAAATACATAGTCACTCGTATAGTTTGTTGACTGCTAACGGTTAACTGTCAACAGTCAGCACCTAACACGAAAAGATGTGCAAGTTACAGCAAGGGAAGCTTATCATTAATCAATATGTTAAAACTCACTTACACCGAAAATAGCGTTAGTTTAGATTATATCGACGTACCTTTAAAAAACTGGGTAAATCAAAGAGTAAATTTGGCTCTCAGCACTGGCACAAATATCTACATGGAACCCAGCACGGCGGCTTTTCTATTACCTATCGAATCATCCCCCTTAGCTGTTTTAGAAAAGTTAGCCCAAGCCAACTTGATAGATTTTTGTCCTTGTGATCCTTCATACTTTGAAGTTACTCTCCAAGGTATATACATAACATCAACTGAAAACAGTGAAACAGGGGTTTTTGTTACAGATTTGATGTCATCTGTAGAATTATTACTCCAACAATTATCTCAAAGGCAGCAACTCTGCCACGCTCAGTAATTCAGTCTTGCTGTTCGCGGGACTCTGGTATGACTTCCGAACCCAGTCTGTGAAACTGTCCTAGCTAGTTGTGCCGCCTTTCCCCGAACAGCACCCATAACAATTCAAAATACCCTACGGGAAGCGCAAACGCTACAAGATTCAAAAATTTTTAGCTTAAGTCTTAATGTTCGCGGGACTTTGGTATGATTTCCGTTCCAACCTTTTAAGTTGTCTAACCTAGTCGTACCGTTCTTTCCCCGAACTTGATATAAAGGACTTCCAGATAAAAAAATATCCAAATTTTAGGGTGCGTCAGTATGAATAATTTCTTGGTACAGCTAGGTTTTCTCACACTGACGCACCCTACTAACTACTACAAGCTTCCACTCATTTTCTTTAATTTTGAATTTTGCGGAAAGTTCTGTAGGCGGTGAATCCAGTGCTGTAGGAGGGTTTCCCTGCGTAGGCAACTGGTGAACCCGGAGGGGTTTCCCGCCGTAGGAAACTTTTCAAGACGAATTTTGAATTTTTAATTGGAGCGAAGCGACGTGACTAACCTCAATAGCAACCGCGTCGAACAGGTAGCGCGAGAAGATTTAGTAATGTTTATTAACGCTTGTCTTGCCTGCACTGGACAAAAAGAATTTTATGATGATGCTTATGGTCAAAGAGTATCAATTGACTTTTTACATGATTATATTCTGGGCAATTACCGTTTACTTTATGCCCGGACTTTAGCCGCAGGTATCAACCATTTCAACCAAGCCCAAATTATCTTAAAATTACTGGCAACAGGAAAAGACACAATCCCCGAACATCGCCAAGAAGAAGGCGCACTGATTGCTCATGCACTCAACTCTTTACCGCCACAACGAGCTTGGGGAGTTTTGCAACAGTTACGACAACGTAAAATTAATAATAGACGAAGTAGAGCGATCGCCCGCGATTATTTAAGTATGCGGCGTGACATGAGTTTTGATGCTGTTAAGTATCGCGCAAAAGTGAGAGCGATCGCCACCCATGCCCACCTGAAACTACAAGGTGAATTGGGTACTTTCCTTTTCCGCAACTGGAAGCAAAAGTCTTACTCCACCCAGTTATTTGAACAGTTTCGCCAAGCACATTACAGCGCCGAAGCCATTTACAATTTGCCTTTCACCATCGCCGAAGGGTTTGCAGTTAAACACAAAGTCCCCCGCGATGTCTTCTTATCACGGATTCAACAGCAAATGACTTTAGGAGAAAAGCTACGTTTGCAAGGTGCGGCGGAACGTAACGAAACTGATATCAATGTAGATTTTGGTCTTCTTCCCTTAACCAAGTTGGCGTTGTATATCTTGTCCTTACCTTGGCATATACGACAACAACAAAGAGATATTTTACATCAAGCCTTAGAGCGATCGGCACGTTTAGCGTTAAAAAAAGCACCCCTCAAACTAGGAAAAGTTGCAGCAGTCTTGGATTGCAGTTATTCCAGTTCCGGCTCTAGTGAAAAGCGCCGCCGTCCCTTGGGTATAGCTATGGCTGCACATTACTTATTACAAGCCGCCGCGCAAGAATATCAAGCTTTTTGGACAGTACCCGTAGAAGATTCATTACAAGTAAATGCCCGTGGACAAACTGACTTAGCCACACCACTGTTAGCAGCTTTGGCAACAGGAGCCGAGTTAATCATTATTATTTCCGATGGTTGCGAAAATGATCCACCCAATGGAGCAGCCGAAGTTTTACGCGTCTACCGAAATAAATTAGACCCCATGCGGCGAACTTCTATCATCCATTGCAACCCTGTATTTAACTCCGACGACTTTTCCTTACGCACCCTCAGCCCAGCCGTCCCTACCGTAGGGCTAAGAGACGCAGAAGATTTACCAACCATGCTCAACTTTGCTCGTTTTGCCGAAGGTTCTGCACCGTTATCAGAATTAGAAACATATCTAGCACAACGAGTAGAGCAATTTTTAACAGCATCTTCTTTAACTTGCACATCTTTTCGTGTTGACTGTTGACGGTTGACTGTTAACCGTTAACAGTCAACCGTCAACTGTTAACAAATCATACAAATGACTATGTATTTTAAAAGCGTAATCGCTTAACAAAAATTGCTATGTCAAAAACTAAAACTTTATTAACAGATATATCACTCAAAGGATTGGAAATTGCCCCTTCCCAAATACGTGGTGCAGTGCGTATCGTGCCATTACTGCGGCGAGAAGTGCGGGGTGATTTGCGTTTGCTGCGTCGTTCTTACGATGAAGATATTGCGGTGGTTTCCCTGGAGGGTCAAATAACCGAACCGGGGATGAAATACTATTCTTATGTCCCTCATGGCTTGGTCATGTCTTGGAGTGATGACGGTAGTCCAGTAGCTAGCTTTGGCGGACAAATGCTCAAACCTGATGGTAAAAGTTTTAATTCCTGTTGTGCAAGTGTGCGGTTAATGCACCGCATGGCGAAACGAGAATCAAGGAATCAACTGAGATTTTTACCTTTGCACTTAGCAATGGAAGGTTTTTTATCGCTGTTTTTCTCAGGGCCAGACATTGCTTGGAGTGAGTATTCTAAATATGCTTTGTCTCACGGACTGGGTTCACGCTACGAATCATCTTTTAGTGGGCGTTACATTGCTGGGTTAGAAGATGCGTTGCGGGTGTTTGAGATTCACGAAAGACAAGTTGGTGTATTAGTATTTGTCGCTGAAGCTTTAGCCTCTGCTTTTGTCGTTCCCACACCTGAAGACTACCGCGCTTTGCATACCAGTCTTTTAGAAGATTTTTATGGTGAACTAATTTACGAATACAGCTTGATGTATGGTGCAACTTTTCCAATGGCTACATCTGTAGATGATGCCCAGATTAATAGTTTGACAGATTTAAGTGGAGCGATCGCCCAAATGCGATCAGATTGGGCTGCATTCCAAGGATTCATGGCGGAAGGATTGCTACAGCGCCAACTCCAATCCCAGAGAGTGTACACAGCTGGACAATTCCAACTGCAACGGTTCATTACTCATCTGCAACCCAAAGAAGAAAACCATATCGGTGAGGCGATTATTCGAGATAACGGAGAGTTAGAATATCTCAAAACTTACCGTTTATCAGCCGCCCAAACCCGTCGAGTGTACTTACTCAGCCAACTAGCCGAATATAACTGGAATATCGATGCTACAGCCAAAGCCTTGGGACATACCCGCGATGAACTAGTTTCCCGCCTTGAAGCTTCAGGTTTTGGCTATCTACTCAATCAACAAGTACGCGACGCAGCACGGAAAAAAGCGAAAAGGTGAAGGTGGGGGGAATACCAATTCAAAATTCAAAATTCAAAATTCAAAATTCAAAATTAAAGACAGCTAGGTAGTAGGGTGGCAATGCCTATCAAGGTTTTGGTGGGTATTGCCCCAATACGGTTCGGATAAGCAGGGGAAGCAGAGGAGGCAGGGGAGGAAAGGAGGTTATTTTCATAATTTTTCTCTTCCCCTGCTTCTGTTCTCCCCTTACTTCCCCTGCCTACCTTAACCAAGAAATCTCTTAACCGAACCGTATTGGGTGTTGCCCTACAGATACTTATAGAAAATTGATTTAAAAAATATAAATAACCCTAAAATAAAGTCCGTTTTTTTTCACATAAATCAGATATTAGTTGTAATTATTCTTATTTGATTTTGTGAAAAATATGGTCAAATTTAAGTTTTTAATCGGTAATATCAGTATTTTATTGTGTTTGTTAAACTTTGCTGCTGCAAAAGCGGAAATTATTCCCGATACTACACTTCCTAATAACTCTACTGTTAGACCTGTGGGGAATATCCGAGTAATTGAGGGAGGTACTCAAAGGGGAGAAAATTTATTCCATAGCTTTAGGGAATTTTCTTTTTCTGCCTTAACTAGTAATGTTACAGGAAATGTTGCTGTTTTTAATCACAATTTGGCAGTACGAAACATTATTACTAGAATTACTGGTGGCTCACCTAGTTATATTGACGGCTTGATTACAGCCGCCTCAGGTAGTAGAGCTAATCTGTTTTTGATTAATCCTCAGGGCATAATTTTTGGGGCAAATGCTAGTTTAAATATCGGCGGTTCTTTTGTGGCGACTACCGCAAATAGTATCAAGTTTGCTGATGGGATAGAATTTAATGCAACTACTAATAATCATACCTCTTTATTAACAGTAAATGTTCCTGTAGGGCTACAATTCGGTGATAGTCCGGGAAATATTGAACAGCCGATTGTTGCTGATTTACCTTTGGGATTGCAAGTAGGAAATGGCAGAACTTTAGGATTAATCGGTGGAAATTTATTATTAGAGAGTAGTCTTTTGGAAGCGCCAGGGGGCAGAGTTGAGCTAGGTAGCGTTAGTGGAAATGGCTTTGTCAGCCTTAGCCAAATTGATGATGCTTACGTTGCTGGATATTCAGGTGTACAAGATTTTGGAGATATCAATCTTGCGGCTGGAGCTTTAGTTAATACTGGTAGTATTACCATGCAAGATAGTGGTGGTGCAATTCAAATTCAAGGAAGAAATGTCACTATTGATGATTCACTAGTTTTTACAGTTAACTCTGGTTCGCAAACAGGAAATAGCCTCGTTGTTAATGCTACTGAATCTTTAAAAGTAGGTGGTGTTTCTAATATATTGACTGTTGCTCAAGCTGAAGGTAAGGCGGGAGATATTTGGATTACCGCTAAAGATTCGGTAGAATTAAGGGAAGAATCATTCATTGGTTCACAAGTCTGTTCTTTAGGTGGAAATTGTGCCAATGTGACAGGTAATGGTGGCAATTTGACCATTGAAACCGGGCGACTTTTACTAACAGATGGTGCAGGAATAGAAGCTTCTACATTTGGTGCAGGAAACACGGGAAATATTTTAGTTATAGCTACAGATTCTATAGATTTGAGGGGAGAAAGTTTTGATGGTGATATTCCCAGTGGAATTTTCGCGCAAGTTTCCCCCGATGCTCCGGGAAATGCAGGCAATACTGGCACAATTACCCTACAAACTAGACGGTTAAATATTCAAGGTGGCGCACAAATATCTAATGTTTCTAGGTACGGAAGTCAAGGGGGAGATGTCTTGATTAATGCCTCAGAAGGTACGCAAGTGAGTGGTGCTTCCCAATTTGCTACAGCCTCATCTTTAGATATTTTTCGTAGTGGGATTTTTGCTGCAACTCAAATAGGAACTACCACCAATGACAGCACATTAAATATCAATACTGGATTACTGACTGTAGAAAACGGAGCCAGGATAACGGCAGATAACTTAAATATTGTAGGCGATCGCCTAATTGTCCAAAATGGGGCAAAACTTACGGTGGCTGGAGAGTCGGGAAATTTATCTATCAAGGCGCGATCGCTTAAACTAGATAACCAAAGTCAATTGATTGCTCAAACTACCTCCGGTAATGGTGGCAATATAAATCTCAATCTCAGCGCCATATTGCGACTACGCCTTAATAGTCAAATTTCTACATTTGCTGACGGTAATGGTGGCAACATCGAAATTAATAGCCCTTTCATTGTGGCAACTCCCAATGAAAATAACGACATCACCGCCAATGTGTTCGGGGGTGCAGGGGGTAGGGTGACAATCAGTACTCAGAAATTTCTTGGTTTAGTTGTGCGTAATCGAGGCGAACTTGAGCAAATTTTAGGGACTACCGACCCAAATCAGCTTGACTCAGGATTTATACTCACCAATGATATCCTGACTTTCTCACAGGCCAGCCCATCTTTCACAAGTATGGTCACAACTAACCAGCCGGATGTAGACTCTCGTCAGAGATTTGCTGCGTTCTCTACAAATCCCATCAATACATCCAGGCTAACCCAGGTTTGTAGGCCAGATAGTAGGAAAAAACCAAGACTGAAAGCAACTTTTCCAGGAGAAAGGGAAACAAAAAATTCCCCCAGTCCTCACCATTTGTTAACAATCAGTAATTTTACGCCCATTAATGTTGTGGATAACCCTGATTCCCCTAAAATTGTGGAAGCACAGGGATGGGTGATTGATACCAATGGCAATATTACCTTAGTTGCTCCAGTTCCTATTGTGAATCATCAACATCCCTGGTTTTCGTCCACCATCTGCCATATTCATGAATAAAACTACTAGGTTCTATTATCCTGATTTTGTTACAGGTAGAATACGGAAGATAAAAAGTAAGCTGGTCAAGTCCTTACGTTTGGCTTTGTGCTTTCTGTTGGCGTTGATCTGCACGGTAAATTCGCCAGTGCTGGCAAGAGTAGTCACCCCAACTCAGACCGCACAAGTCACTTCTACCATCTCCCTAGTAGAACAGGGTAAAGCTTTATATGATAGGGGCAGGTTTGCCGAAGCAGTGCAGATATTACAGCAGGTGGCGCAAGAATATCAGCAAAAAGGTGAAAATCTCAGATTAGCAGCGACTCTTAGTAACTTGTCTTTAGCCTATCAACAAATAGGTGCGTGGCAACAAGCACAGCAGGCGATTACAGACAGCTTAAATTTACTTGAGGGCAAAGAACAGAACCCGCAAGTATTAGCCCAATCATTAGATATTCAAGGCCGTCTGCAACTGGCGACGGGTAAACCAGAGGCAGCTTTAAGCACTTGGCAGCGCACAGCTAAGATATATCAACAAACTAAAAATTTTAATGGCGAAGTGCGATCGCAAATTAATCAAGCCCAGGCATGGCGGACACAAGGATTTTATCGTCGGGCGGTGAAAGTTTTACTAGAAGTTAGACAAAAATTACAATCACAACCAGACTCCCTAGAAAAAGCCGTAGGATTGCGATCGCTTGGTGATGCCCTAATGGTAGCAGGGAATTTAATGGACTCCCGCACTACTTTAGTAGAAAGTCTAGAAGTGGCAAAGCGCTTGGCGATACCGGAGGAAGTTGCAGCTAGTTACTTTAGTTTGGGCAACAATGCCCGCGCTAAACTGCAAATATCAGAAGCAATCAACTACTATCAACAAACAGTAGCCACATCCCCCTCACCCTTAACGAAAATTCAAGCCCAAATTAACCACCTCAGTTTGCTGCTGGACAACGAAAAATTCACGGAAGTGGCAGCTTTAATCCCAGCAATTCAAGCTCAAATCAACCAATTCCCCCCTAGTCGTGCGGCTATCTACGCCGAGATTAACTTTGCTCAAAGTCTCATGAAATTAACAAGTTCTGAGAACCAAGGGCAGAATAAAAATGTGCCATCAGCACCAAGCACTCAGGATGTAGCCAAATTATTAGCAACAACTATTCAACAAGCCCGTAGTTTGGATGATAAACGGGCAGAAGCTTATGCAATATTGAGTTTGGGGACTTTGTATGAACAAAACCAACAGTGGTCAGAAGCCAACAGTCTCACGCAACAAGCCTTAATCTTAGCCCAGGCTAGCAACGCCTCGGACATTATCTATCGCTTGCAGTGGCAATTGGGGCGGTTGATGTGGGAGCAAAAAGATATATCTGGGGCGATCGCCGCTTATGATGCAGCAGTAGAAAGCCTAAAATCCCTCCGCACTGACTTAGTAGCCGTCAATCAAGATGTGCAGTTTAACTTCCGCGACAGTGTAGAACCAATCTATCGGCAATCAGTGGAGTTATTGTTGTCATCCCAGCCAGAAAAAGTTAACGAAAAAATTCTTGATAAAGCCCGGCAACGGATTGAAGCATTACAATTGGCCGAATTAGATAACTTCTTTCGGGAAGCTTGTTTACAAGGTGAAGTTGTGTTGCTCGATCAAGTGGTAGACCAAGATAACCCCACGGCGGCGATTCTCTACCCGATTATTTTGCCAAACCAGATTCAGGTAATCGTCAAAATTCCCCACAAACCTTTGCAACGTTACAGCACCAATGTTAAACAAACAGAAGTTGACAAAGTTCTCAGCGAATTACGCAACAATCTTGTTCGTCCCACGGCTAGCAAAACCATCAAAACTCAGTCAAAACAAATTTATGACTGGCTCATCAAACCTATTGAATCAGAACTAGCAGCTAGTGGGGTAAAAACTCTCGTGTTTGTCCCCGATGGTTTATTACGCAATTTACCGCTAGGCGCACTCTACGATGGCAAGCAATACTTAATAGAAAAATATGCGATCGCTCTAAGTGTAGGCTTGCAACTCCTCGACCCCAAACCCCTACAACGAGGAGACCTGAGAGCATTAACGGCTGGACTCACTCAACCCCCGCCAAATTACCCCAACTTTGCCCCATTACCTGCAATCAAGTCGGAAATGGATTCAATTGCTAGCGCGGGAGTTTCCATTACTAGTCTGTTCGACCAGCAATTTACCCGCGAAGCATTAGAAAAAAAAGTCAACACAGCACCATTTAACGTAGTTCATTTAGCCACCCACGGCCAATTTAGTTCCCGCGCTGAAAACACTTTTATTTTGGCAGCAGACGGGCCAATTAACGTTACCCAATTTGATACCTTGCTTCGCAGTCGAGAACAAATTCGTCCCAGTGCAGTAGAACTATTAGTTTTAAGTGCTTGTCAAACCGCCGCCGGCGACAATCGCGCTGCTCTTGGTCTAGCAGGAGCCGCAGTCCGCGCCGGCGCACGCAGTACGGTAGCATCTTTGTGGCAAATTGATGATGAATCAACAGCTTTATTGGTTGGTGATTTTTATCGAGAACTGAAAAACAACAACATCACTAAAGCCGAAGCCCTCCGCCGCGCCCAACTAAAATTATTGCATCATCCCAACTACAGCGCCCCAAGTTATTGGTCTGCCTATGTGTTAATTGGTAATTGGTTGTAATATTTTCGCGGTAGAAATGTCAGGGGTAAGGTTATACCAATTCAAAATTGAAAATTAAGAATCAAGAGATGGCAAGCGTTTAGGGCTGCATACTTGTTTTCAAGTTGGTATTAACTATCAAGGCTAATTTGGGCAACATTAATACTAATAACATCAGAAGCTATTGTGATAGCAGAAAAGCTTCTGATGAGTTAATTTGCTTGGAGATTAATCCCTATGTTTTCTGAATTTCAGTACCAAGAATTGCAATCTGGTTGCCAGCAGAGCGATCGCCTAATGGTAGATTTACAGAAGACACAACAGGAACTGAAAGAAACCAAGGACAAATTATCTTTCTTGCTTGAGCATCATCCTTTAGGAATAATTCAGTGGAATACAGCTTTTGAGGTATCAAGCTGGAACCCTGCGGCCAAAGATATCTTTGGTTACAGTCAACAAGAAGCACTCAACCGTCATGCAGTAGAACTAATAGTACCCCACACTGCCAGGGAAAATATTACACAGTTAAGAGCGGAGTTAATCAAGCAAGACCAAGGAACTCGCTGCATTCATGAGAATTGCCACAAAGATGGCACAATTATTACTTGCGAATGGCATCACACTCCTGTAACTGATTTTCGAGGCAATGTTACTGGTATTTTGTCAATAGTTCAAGACATTACAAAGCGGACAAATACGTATATCACTGCTCCTAAGCAAGCAGAAATAGCTCTAAAAAAATCTCTCAAAGAAATAGCAGATATCAAATTTGCCTTAGACCAGTCATCGATTGTTGCTGTAACAAATAATCAAGGAATTATTGAATATGTAAATGATAAGTTTTGCCAAATATCTCAATATCAGCCAGAAGAATTAATTGGCAAAACTCATAGAATCATCAATTCCGGTTACCACTCAAAAGAATTTTTCCAGGAAATGTGGTTAACTATCAGCCAAGGAAGTGTTTGGAAAGGCGAAGTTAAAAACTTGGCTAAAGATGGCACATATTATTGGGTAGATACAACTATTGTCCCCTTGTTAGATGAACAAGGCAAACCTCAGCAATATGTGGCTATTCGCAATGATATCACTGCTCGCAAACAAGCAGAAATAACTTTAAAACAATCCCTTAAAGAAATAGCAGATATCAAATTTGCCTTAGACCAGTCGTCTATTGTTGCCGTAACAAATCATCAAGGAATTATTGAATATGTAAATGATAAGTTTTGCCAAATATCTCAATATCAGCCAGAAGAATTAATTAGCAAAACTCATAGAATCATCAATTCCGCTTATCACTCAAAAGAATTTTTCCAAGAAATGTGGTTAACTATCAGCCAAGGAAGTGTTTGGAAAGGCGAAGTTAAAAACTTGGCGAAAGATGGCACATATTATTGGGTAGATACAACTATTGTCCCCTTGTTAGATGAGCAGGGCAAACCTCAGCAATATGTGGCTATTCGCAATGATATTACTGCTCGCAAACAAGCAGAAGCTGAACTCAGCAAGCAAGCAAAGGAACTGGAACAAGCATTAAAACAACTACAACTTACCCAACTGCAACTTATTCAAAGCGAAAAAATGTCTTCTCTAGGTCAATTGGTAGCAGGTGTCGCTCACGAAATAAATAATCCGGTTAACTTTATTTTTGCTAATCTCCAACACGCCTATCAATATACTCAAAACCTCCTGAAAATGATTCACCTTTACCAAAATTACTACCCAGAACCAGCCTTAGAGATTGCCAAAGAAGCTGAACATATTGACCTAGAATTTTTACTCGCAGACTTGCCAAAACTTTATTCTTCGATGACACTGGGAGCAACCCGCATCAGCCAGATTGTTACTTCTCTGCGTACATTTTCGCGTCTTGATGAATCTGATTTAAAAGCTGGTGATATACATGAAGGCATTGACAGCGCATTAATGATTTTAGAACATCGATTGAAATCCCAGGAAAATCGACCTGATATTTTAGTCATAAGAGAATATGGTAATTTGCCTTTAGTTGAATGCTATGCTGCCCAACTTAACCAAGCCTTGATGAATATTTTAATCAATGCCATTGATGCTTTAGACGAAAAATACGAACAAGAAAGCTATCAGCAAGTAACACCTACTATCCATATCTGTACAGAGATGTCTAGTTATCAACAAATAACTATCCGCATCAAAGATAATGGCGTGGGTATGTCAGATGACGTAAGACAAAAAATATTTGACCCTTTCTATACAAGTAAACCTGTAGGTAAGGGAATTGGGATGGGTTTGTCTATCAGTTACCAAATTATTACTAACAGACACGGTGGGTCTTTAGAATGTACTTCTTCTTTGGGAAAAGGTGCGGAATTTATGATTGCAATTCCTATTCACCCGATGAGAAATACCCAGAAATCTCATCCTCATCAAGAATTGGGATAACTATTTTGGCTATTGCTATCAAAGAATAAATTTTCCATATCTAGATGATCGAGAATTTAGATTTTTTAACTATCAAAAATAGGTGTATTGCTGAGAATAGCCCAAGTGCTATCACCTACAATACCATCAACTTTTAAGTTATTTCGTAGTTGAAAAGATTTTACACCTGCTTCTGTAACTAAGCTAAAATCTCCATCAATCAATCCCGTATAATATCCAGTATTCTGGAGTCTTTGCTGCAAGGCTTTAACCAGTTCACCTTGGCTACCATATTTCAGCATAGGTAAATCAATTGCTCTCCCTTCATATAGAGCTTGCCAAGTTTTATAGTCAACAATTCCATCTTCTGGAATAAAAACCCGATGCTGAAATAAAATAACTCCTCCAACTGTTTCTGAATCTAAAATCCCATCAATAGGCCCAGAATAACAATAATAATTCCTTAACAGCCTTTGCAGTTCTTTGACTACCTCCCCTGTATCACCCTGTTTGAGTGTTGGTTGATTCTCAGGCACTTTACTGTTAGTTTGGTCGGTCATAGTCGTCATGCTTGATACTCCATACTGAGGGATTTTTGATCCTAAAAAAGTAAATTCATCAGACAAATTAAAAATTTACCCACGTCGAGTAATTCTAACTACATCAGTATTGAAACCAATAGTAGAAAAGCAAAATATAGGAATGCGTTTTGGTTTTTGAATTAGCTTAGTCGGGATAAGAACAGAGGAAAGTGCTTTTTTATGGGTATAAATATTATTCAAAAGTCCAACATTTTTTCTATATTTGACCAGAGGGATCATAAATTAGCTTTAATTGTTTTAACAGGTAAAGGCCGTAAAGAAAAGATGATAAATGAGAAAACTTTGCGTATAATTTGATGCAGGTATCACTGCCATAGGAGTAAGGCTATGTACTTCAGCAACACAAATAATTCCATACAAGCTGATTAAGATGAACCTGCAATTTATCATTACAGGGTAACGCGTTTCTAGAAGCAATATCCTCCAATATTTTTAGGCATTCTAGAAGTATGATCCTAAATAACTTTAACTCAATATACTTCACCACAAAGCTTACTAGTACAGGTTAAGCTATTCTGCTTTTAAGTTGCATAATCTATCGTAAGGTCTGTTGACTTTTGACTGTTGACCGTTAACAGTTAACCTATTTGACTGTTGACTATGGACTAATGACTATGGACTAATAACTAATAACGAATAATATGACTAATAATATGACTACTTTCCAAGTTACTTCTTCTCTGAATGACATCGCTCAACAAACTCGCCAAGCTGCAAGTTTACTGGCGATGTTGTCTACCGAGGCGAAAAATCAAGCGATCGCTGCTGTCGCTCAAGCCTTAGAATCTGCAAAGGAGGATATATTACAGGCCAATATTGCTGATTGTGAAGCGGCTACGGCTGGAGGTATAGCCAAACCACTATACAAGCGGTTGCAGTTGGATGAACATAAATTAAGAGATGCGATCGCTGGGGTGCGAGATGTTGGTAAACTAGCAGATCCTATCGGACAAGTACAGATTCAGCGCGAACTGGATACCGGTTTAGTTCTCAAGCGGATAACTTGCCCGTTGGGAGTGTTGGGGATTATTTTTGAAGCCCGTCCAGAAGCAGCCATTCAAATTATCTCCTTAGCTATCAAGTCCGGTAATGGTGTGATTCTCAAATGTGGGAAGGAAGCTGTACGTTCTTGCGAAGCCATAGTCAAAGCTGTGAAACAGGGATTATCAACCACAGATGTCAATCCTGATGTAGTACAGTTACTCACCACCAGAGAAGAAACCTTAGAACTTTTACGCCTAGATAAATATGTAGATTTAATTATTCCTAGAGGTTCTAACTCTTTTGTACGGTTTGTCCAAGAAAATACGCGCATTCCCGTACTTGGTCACGCCGATGGCATTTGCCATGTATATATAGATAAGGCTGCGGATATAGAAAAAGCAATTGCTGTGAGCGTCGATGCAAAGGTGCAGTATCCGGCTGCTTGTAACGCTATTGAAACCTTACTCGTCCACCAATCAGTGGCGGCGGAATTTTTACCAAAAGTAGCCCAAGCCTTAGCTGAACGTCAGGTGGAATTGAAAGGAGATGAACGGACTTTGCAGATATTACCTGAGATTGGGGCGGCCACAGCCATAGATTGGGAAACAGAATACAGCGATTTTATCTTGTCAATTAAGATTGTAGACTCATTAACAGAGGCGATCGCTCATATCAATCAATATGGTTCTCGTCATACCGATGCCATTATTACCGAAGATGTGACAGCCGTTGAAACCTTCTTTGGCTTAGTCAATTCAGCCGGAGTTTTTCACAACTGTTCTACTCGCTTCGCCGACGGTTTCCGCTACGGCTTTGGTGCAGAAGTAGGTATTAGCACTCAACAAATGCCTCCCCGTGGCCCTGTGGGTTTAGAAGGACTGGTGACATATAAATATCAAATGACAGGTACAGGACATATTGTCGCCACCTACACAGGGGAAAATGCCAAACCTTTTACTCACAAGGATTTCTAGGATAAAATTCTTCGCCTCCAAGGGGATGAGAAATTTGGTAATGGGTAAGCTATTCTGCTTTTAAGTTGCATAATCCATCATGAGGGCTGTTGACCGTTGACCGTTAACAGTCAACAGTTAACAGTTAACAGTCCTTATTAGTAGTTATGCAATTTAGGCGCGCATTAGCTTAATAGCCCAATTACCTATTACCCATTAACCATTACCAGATTCCTCAAACTTCATAAATATTCTGTCAAAAGTTGGGAACTATATAGACAATTACACTAGTAGCAGTTGAGGTAATTGTCATGGCTGAATTGTCTACAGGCTGCGTAGCCATACTGAATCAAGCGCCAAAATGAGGCTAAATTCAGCTAACATATTTTTTTTAAGTGTAAATACTGATAAGACTTTAGTTAAATTCTGTTAAATTAACAGTGCTAATTTAGCTTTTATGAATTAAAAGTTACTCAGAGGAATATAAATTTTTTGGTATTTACTTTTTGTTGATGAAACCTTCCACAAGCCGTATTCCTCTATGTAATAAAGTTAATAAATTTACTAGATTTTACACCTAATTAGGGATTGAATTATCACAAAATATAGGCTGTATAAGTGGTTTATGGCAAATCCTTTCTGATAACTCTCGTATTTTCTATCACCTAGTTAGTTAACCAATTTAATGATAGGACTTGTGGCGAAGCTTCTGCATCAACTTAGTTGACACCTATGGAATTTATCTAAAGTAAAAGCAAAATGAGTACAACTCCTATAAATAACTACAGGTTAAATCATAAACTACACCCCCTATCCCTCTTAGCTCAACTTACCAGTCGTCATGCTACGGGCTGCTTACGTATATTTACAGATACTAATTCTTGGACAATTAATTTAGAAGCAGGTAAACTTACTTACGCTTCCTACTCAGATAAATTATTTGAGCGTCTTGATAATCAACTGCGGCGCTTAAGTCAAAAAATACCTACCCTAAACAGCGCTACCCGTATACAAATGCGGTTGATGTTTGAACCCAAGGGTGAAAGTACATCCATCTTATATGCAGATTATCAGGCGATTTGTTGGCTGGTAGATCAGAACCATATTACCCCCAAACAAGCCGCTATCTTGATAGAAGAACTAGCAAAGGAAGTAATAGAAACATTTTTAGTCATCAAGGAGGGAAGCTATGAGTTTTTCCCTGATCTTACTTGGGAAGAAATGCCAAAATTCTGTTATTTAGATTTGCGTTTATTAGTTGAATATTGCCAAAAACAATTACGCCAACGCCAGCCTACACCACCATCTGTAAATACCGGTGGTGGTTCGCAAGTTTTGCCATCAACCAGACCTGCCGCATCTCCATCATCACCACAAAATCATCCTGATAATAGCGAAAATCCTCAGTCAACTACTCCTCCATCACTAGTTAGAAAAACTTTATATACTATTGCTTGTATTGATGATAGTCAGACCGTCTTAAATTCCATCAGAAGTTTTCTCGATGAGAATGTATTTACAGTAGTGACTATTAATGATCCTGTGAAAGCTTTAATGCAAGTTCTGCGGAGTAAACCAGACTTAATTTTACTCGATGTGACAATGCCCAATTTAGACGGATATGAATTATGTTCCCTATTACGGAGACATTCAGCCTTTAAAAATACGCCTATTATTATGGTGACTGGTAGAACAGGATTTGTTGATAGAGCTAAAGCAAAAATGGTCAGGTCTTCAGGCTATTTAACTAAGCCTTTTGACCAGTCGGAATTATTAAAAATGGTGTTTAAACATATTACTTAAATCGGGAGATGGAAAAGTGAGTATTACCTTAGTTGGCAAAATTTTGATTGTTGAAGACTCACCTAGTGAACTAGAACTGATGAGTCGTTATTTACAAGAGAGTGGTTATGACGTAATTAAAGCTGCTGGTGCAAAGGAAGCCATAGAGAAAGCTTTATTAGAAAAGCCTGATTTAATTGTCACAGATGTTGTCATGCCAGGAATGAGTGGATTTGAGTTATGTCGTTCCTTAAAAAAACATCCAATTACAGAAAAACTCCCGATAGTAATTTGCAGTTCTAAGAATCAGGAAATAGACCGTTTGTGGGCAATGAAACAAGGTGCAGATGCCTATATTACCAAACCCTATACCCGCGAGAATTTGCTACGTACTATTAAATCTGTAGTGATTTAAATCAATGAATAACTCTCAAATTTTAATGGCTACTTTGTCAGATCAAAATAAATCAGCAGATGGTTATCTAAAATTTTACTTAAATCAGCAAAGTGCTGCTATTTTAGCGATGAACCATACCCAAGAAGCAGTTCTGATTCCTGTTGAATCTATTACGCCTATGCCCAATATGCCACCTTGTGTCTTAGGTTTAATGAATTGGCGTAGTCGGATAATTTGGGCGATTGATTTACCAAAAATGCTCAATTTGGAATCATTAGAAAGCCGGGTATATCAATATAGTGTCATTGTGATTAAAGTAGAATCAACACTCTTGGGTTTAGTAGTACAAGAGATTAAAGGTATCACTAAATTTATGTCTGATGAGATTCGTTCCCCTATTGGACAGGTGGCATCTAGTTTAGTTCCTTATCTACGTGGTTGTGTGACACAACAAGAAGAAAACTTTCTAGTATTAGATGCTCAAGCAATTGTCAATTCTTCTGTACTTATTGGTAATCAAAATTATCAATAAAATATTTTCTGTTTTCGTTAATTATTTTCCCTAACTGCAATTATGATTAATAAAACCGGCATGGCTAAGAGTGATGATGCTCAAAATCAATCATCATTGATTTCTGCTACACAATCTAGTAATGGTATGGGACAAATCTCCAATAAGCTGAATCATCTTGTTAATCAGCAGAATTTAGGAGTTTATTACCAACGCTTAAGCTTAAAAACCAAAGCCGTCATTTTAGCGATCGCACTCGGTACACTCCCTATCTTAACCGTTGGGGCGATCGCCTACAACTTACTCAACAAATCAATTATCCAACAAACGTCTCAAGCTCAACAAACAGCAGCCACCAAATTAACCAACACCGTTAACCGCTTCATGTTGGGACGTTATGCAGATATTCAGTTTATTTCCCGCCTACCATTTTTGGCCAATCCCCAAGTTATTAGTAGGACAAGCAAGGAAGAAAAACAACTAGTATTAGATAGCATTATCGAAATTTATCAAAATTACGACAGTATAGCTGTATTCGATATTCAAGGGGATGTAATTGCCCAATCTACAGGAGAAATTTTATATAACCAAAAAGACCAAACTTATTTTCAGGAGACTCTGCAAAAAGAAACTCCCATCATTCAACAATTAGAAAAGTCAAGCATTTATATAACTGCACCAGTCAAAGATATTACCACAGATCAAATTATCGCTGTGGTCAGAGCAAAAATGCCCATCAAATCCCTAGAAACGGTCATCAAAGACTATGCAGCTAATGGCAATACATATAATTTACTTGATACCTCAGGGATAATCTTCCTCAGCCCAGAAAAAGAACTATTAGGTAAAGAAGCCAAAGCCAATTATCCTGATTTAGCTGCACGTCTAGATGGGAAAAAAGTTGCTAGTTTCCTCACCACTCCCAAAGTTAATAAAAAACCCGTATTACTTAGTTACATACCACCGCAAAACTTAGCGGGACTACCAGACCTAAACTGGCAAGTTCTCTTGACCACCGATGCAGATGCTTTATTCCAACCACAACGACAACTATTGTGGACAATTCTTTTGGGTACAGCATTTACAGCTTGTGCAGTAGGAGCGATCGCAGCTTGGTTAGCTAACCGTACCATACAACCCCTATCCGATGCGACCACCACCTTAGCAAAACTCGGTCAAGGTGAATTCCCCAGCCGTATAGAAGTAGAAAGGGAAGACGAGTTAGGCGCATTGGCTACCAACATTAACCAAGTCGCCGAACATCTGCAAATTGTGGTCAAGCAAAAAGGATTTGTCGTCACCAACCCTGACCAGGAATGGCAACCGCAAGATGTTTTACAATTACAACTCTTGGAACTACTCAGCAATGTGGAAGGTGTCGCCAAAGGCGACTTAACAGTCCGTGCAGACGTGACGGCTGGCGAAATCGGTACAGTGGCGGACTTTTTCAACTCCATCGTCGAAAATCTCCGGGATATCGTCACCCAAGTTAAACAAGCGGCTGGTCAATTAAACACCGCTATTGGTTCCAACGAAGGCGCAATTCGTCAACTAGCAGAAGAAGCCCTCACCCAAGCCACCGAAATCAACCGCACCTTAGACGCAGTTGATAAGATGACCCATTCCATGCAGGCCGTAGCCGACAGCGCCCAACAAGCCGCAACCGTGGCTAATCATGCAGCCTTCACCGCCGCCAAGAGTGGACAAGCAATGGACTTGACCGTACAAAACATCTTGTCCTTGCGTACCACCGTTGGCGAAACGGCTAAAAAAGTCAAACGCCTGGGAGAATCTTCACAACAAATTTCCCGCGTCGTTTCCATCATTAACCAAATCGCCACCCAAACCAACCTCCTCGCCATCAACGCAGGTATCGAAGCCGCCCGCGCTGGAGAAGAAGGCGAAGGCTTTGGAGTAGTCGCTGAAGAAATCGGCGAACTAGCCGCTAGAAGTGCAATCGCCACCCAAGAAATTGAGCAAATTGTCGAGAACATTCAACGAGAAACCAGCGAAGTTGTTAAGGCGATGGAAGTAGGAACTACCCAAGTGGTAGAAGGGACAAGAATTGTGGAAGAAGCCAAACAAAGCCTTGGTCAAATATTAGATGTATCCCGGCAAATTGACTCTTTAATTCAATCAATTTCCACCGCTACAGTATCTCAAGTAGAAACATCACAAACCGTTAACAGACTCATGCAAGATATCGCCTCTGTCTCACAACGCAGCAGCGATTCCTCCCGCCTCGTAGCCCAATCCCTCAAACAAACTGTAGAAATTTCTCATCAGTTACAAAAAACTGTGGGTACTTTTAAAGTGAGTTAAGAGTTCGTTGTTGACTGTTAACTGTTAACTGTTAACTGTTAACTGTTGACCGCAGATAACAAGAATACAAGCCCATAAATAAATTTATGGGGATTGTAATTTTGAATTTTGTTGGCGTAAGCCTTGCCGTAGGCTATTTTGAATTTTGAATTTTGAATTTTGAATTCCCCAAAGGGTTTGACCACTGACAAAAACTATGTCAAAAGATAAAGAATTAGAAATCCAGATGCAGTTTCTGGAAGAAGCTACAGATTACATTAATACTCTAGAAGGGGTATTATTAGAAATCGATACGAGTCACCGCATTGACTTAGAAAAAATTAACGGTGCATTACGCGCTGCTCATTCCATCAAGGGCGGGGCAGCGATGATGGGATTTCGCGCTTTAAGTGATTTATCCCATCGCTTAGAAGATGCTTTTAAGGTTTTAAAAACTCGCAAAAATTCCCTAGAAATTGATACCAAATTACAAAGTTTATTACTTTCTGCTGTTGATTGGTTGCGGCAAATTGTCCAGTTACTAGGAGAAGGAAATGCGGTAGAAGAAGATTGGTTAGGGACATTTTGTCATCCAGTCTTTGATGAATTGCGCGATCGCCTTGGTGATCCTACTCCAGAAGATGCTGCAACCATGCTATCACCAGAGGAGGGGCAAGATATCATTCCTCTGTTATTTGAATCAGAAATCGAAGGATGTCTCCAGCGTCTAGAGTCGGTATTGGCAGATCAAAACCAGCCTTGTTTACAAGAAGAAGTCGCCATCATGGCGGCGGAATTGGGCGGTTTGGGGGAAATGTTGCAGTTACCAGCTTTTACCCAATTATGTGAATCTATTAAATATCATATAGAAAATGCTAACGGTAATGTCTCAGAAATTGCCCAATTAGCCTTACAAACATGGCGGCGATCGCAAGCTTTAGTTTTAACAAATCAACGTGATAAATTACCAACAGAACTCCAATTTGGTGAATTAGTTCATATTCCCGTATACACTCCATCTCTACCACAAATTCAGGCAGATAAATCATCAGAAACATCTATAGAATCTGATTTTATCCCTGAAGATTTGACAGTATCAGAAAAGAATAATCCTAATCCCCTTAGCGTTATTGATTTTCCCGAAATACTGACAGAATTTGCTAAAGAAAATACAACAACAGACTATACATTACTTACCAATAAAGATCGTGAACATCCAGAAAATACAGTCCGTGTTCCTAGTAAACAATTAGAAGAAATAAATGATTTATTTGGTGAATTAATTGTCCAACGTAATGGGCTTAACTCTCAAATTGAAAGATTACGCAAACTTGTCCGCAACTTAAACCAGCGCGTCCATACCCTGGAACGGGAAAATCAAGAATTGCGGACAATTCATGAGCGAAAAACTACCAAAGACTTGGTAAATGCTCATCATGGTGCAGAATATCCCCAGACCCAAGACCCAGAGAGCGAGTTTGATGCCTTAGAGATGGATCGCTATAATGAGTTAAACTTGCGATCGCAAACAGTAGTGGAAACTATTGTCCAAGTCCAAGAAGTCACCACAGATATTCAACTCAGCGTTGACGACACAGACCACGTCGCCCGTAAACTCAATAAAACATCAAAACAACTGCAAACCAAGCTCAACCATATCCGAATGCGCCCCATGTCGGACTTAGTTGAGCGTTTCCCCAGAGCCATCCGCGATTTAAATGTAGAATACGGCAAAAATGTTCAATTGAAAATTACAGGTGGTAACACCTTAATTGAACGCAGCATTTTAGAAGCCTTAAATGAGCCATTAATGCACCTATTAAGGAATGCCTTTGATCATGGTATCGAAGAATCTGCCACCCGTCAGGCATTAGGCAAACCAGAACAAGGCTTAATTGAAATTACTGCCACCCACCGCAGTAATCGTACTATCATCACCATGCGCGATGATGGTCGGGGCATTGCTTTAGACAAAATTCGCACCCGCGCCCAAGGAATGGGGATAGATGCAGCTTTACTAGCCAACGCCACCGATGAAGAACTCCTGTCACTAATTTTTGAACCAGGTTTTACCACCTCCGAACAAGTCACCGCCTTATCTGGTCGTGGTGTGGGGATGGATGTAGTGCGTAATAACCTGAAATTAGTGCGCGGCGATATTACAGTTGATACAGAATTAGGCGTTGGTACAACCTTTACCTTATCAGTACCATTTACCCTTTCCATCGCCAGAGTTTTGCTCATAGAAACCAACAAAATGCTGTTAGCATTTCCTACCGATGTGGTTTCGGAAATCTCCCTATTGCAAAACGAGCAAGTATTCCCAATGGCGGGTAATGAAGTCCTCAATTGGCAAGGGACTATGCTTCCCCTCATTCGCCTTGGTCGCCACCTAGAATTTAACTGTCCCCGCTACGATAGCCCAGAACTAGAAACGCCCCCAGCAATTAACGCCCATAGCGTCTTAATAGTTAAAGGCAATAATCAACCAGTTGCCATATTGGTAGACCGTTGCTGGGGTGAACAGGAAGTTGCTATCCGCCAAGTTGAGGGCAATATACCCTTACCCCAAGGCTTTAGTAATTGCACCATTTTAGGTGATGGTCGAGTTGTGGCATTAGTTAATACCAACGAACTCCTGTATAAAATTGCCACCAATCAACACCCCACCAAAAATCTCCAATCATCATCAGCTACACTAAAAACGCCCTTCCTCTTCTTTGATAGTGCCAAACTACCAGCACCCCCCACTCAAAACAAAGGCACAATTTTAATCATCGATGACTCCATTAATGTGCGTCGCTTCCTAGCATTAACTTTAGAAAAAGGAGGATATCAAGTAGAACAAGCAAAAGATGGTGAAGATGCTTGGGAAAAATTAGAGAGTGGCTTAAAAGTGAAAGCGGTAATTTGTGATATTGAAATGCCACGCCTTGATGGTTATGGCTTTTTAGACCGGATTAACTCCAACTTGGACACAAAAAATATCCCAGTAGCCATGCTCACTTCTCGTAGTAGCAATAAACATCGGCAACTAGCCATGCAGCTAGGCGCTAGAGCTTATTTTTCTAAACCTTACAATGAGCAAGAATTGCTCAGTACCCTAGAAGAACTAATCTTTAACGTAGCGGTAAGTAATTAGCGTTCTTTAGAAAAGATTACCGTAAATCGGACTACCATTGCGATCGCTCACCGTCTTTCTACCATTCGTCACAGTCATTGCATATATGTCATGGAGCATGGTCAAATTGTCGAGCAAGGTACACACGAAAATTTAATCGCCCAAGATGGAATTTATACTAGTTTGTGGCGTGTACAATCTGGAATTTAGTTACAAGACAAGCATCAGCTTAACTCTATTGTGATTATTTTTGCACAGGTAGTCGGAACAGCGATCGCCTCACAAGTAGGGATAACTGGCATACTCGTTGCTGATTCTCTCAATATTAAACCAACCGCCCCTTGAGCGATCGCTGTTTAATCAATGCTGATATTTTCAGTTTTAGCTCCCAGTGCAGAAGAAAATTTTCAATCTAAAAACTTTTCCTAGATCGTCTGAAATATTTGAAACAGTTTAATTTCGAGGCTAGTTGACTACATAACTGTTTGCATGAAGTTCCTAAACGGTAACATTTGCGAATCCAATCTAAAGCAGAGTATGGGACGCGCAGTCGAAGTGGGCGCAATACGGGCAGATATAACCAGTAATAAGCCTTTTTGAGATTTTTCCATTTTGAACAAGGTTCTTGATGCAGGAAATCGGAAATGTCTACGACTAATCCTCTACCTTCGTGCATTATGACATTACGACCGTGGACATCATGAGGATAAAGTCCACGACTTTGAGCATATTCAAGAGCATCATCAATATCCCTAATTACTTGTTTGGGAATCGGTAAACCCAAGTGCATACAATCGTAGAGTGTTGTTCCGTAAAGACGTTTCAAGACTAAAAAACCATCTTGGGCATACAAGCACTCAGAAAATGCCGGATGAGAACCTAAACGATGATAAACTTCTACTTCCTCTTCATAGCCTGGCCGTTTTGGAGCATAAATCTTGACTACAAATTCGGGGTAATTAGGGTGATAGACCACTGCTGCGTAATTTCCTTTGCCTAGCAGCAGCCAAGGTTGTGGAACATAATTAACCTGAATCAGGTTACGCGGATTGACACTTTCAATTTGTAAACTAGGTAGTAGTTCTTGATAAATGCTTTCTTGAAAATGCGTTGGCAGTGATTTGTTCATGTCGGCAGTATATAGCACCAAACAATAAGATACACTACCTGATTAATATGGACTATTACGGCAACAATACAGGCTTATTTTGACATTTCTCATTATTTTTTGATCTGGAAGTCCCTTAACCATCTGGTTTTTTGGGGCGCGCTCTACTACCTAGAAAATATTTTGTGAAAAATCACACCTCATTCTAGTTTAATTCAGTCTTTGGTGCCTTGGTAATTAAGCTGTTACGCATTTAAATTGTATATTTCGCACTCAGGTTGTCAAAAGTCCAAAGTCCAAAGTCCACAGTCCAAGCTAGCCTTTGACTCTGGACTCTTGACTATGGACAGCCCTGAAGCAAGGATATTTGATTTAGGTGCGTATCACCTTATTGAGGAAAGCTAATGGAGAAAGCAGTACCGCGATCGCGATCTAAAAGAATCGTGCCTTTGAGTTGTCTGACTAAGTTTTTTACAATTCTTAAGCCTAAAGAGTTGGCATTTTCCCAATCTAATGTTTCGGGAATGCCAATACCGTTATCTTTAACTAAGAGAGTTAATTGATTGCCTGAAACTGCTTCCAGGGAAATTGTAATATTATTGCCTTGATTTTGTTCAGGAAATGCGTATTTCAAACAATTAGACACTAACTCATTAATGATTAATCCGCAGGGAATAGCATTATCTAGATCCAATTTAATGCTATTTGTTTCTATATTAATTCTTATATTTTTGTGACTGACACCGTAGCAACGAAATAAGCTATCTGTCAAATTTTTGATGTAGTCGCTAAAATTGATTTGATTAAGATCTGCTGACTGATAAAGTTGCTCGTGAATCAAAGCCATCGACTGTACACGATTTTGAGATTCTGTAAATAGCAACAAAGTTTTTTCATCAAAAGAACGTCTAGATTGCATTCTGAGCAAACTAGAGATTATTTGCAGGTTGTTTTTTACCCGATGATGAATTTCTTTGAGTAAGGTTTCTTTTTCATCTAGCGATCGCTGTATTTGTTCTACCGCTTGTTTGCGTTCACGAAGTGCGGCTTGCTGTTCGCTAATATCAGACAATCGTACTAAATTAATCCCCTTGCCTGCTACGGTAATTTGTTTAGCGGCTAAATTACCCCAGAAGAAATTACCTTTGCGGGTGGCATATTCAATTTCTCGACTCCACCAAGATTTTTGATTCAGTTCCTGGGTAATTTCATCCAATTGTTCGGGAGTAAATTGGTAACGTTGTAGTGTATTACCTTGAATATTGAGTAATTCTTCCTTATTGTCCACTTCAAACAAATCAACCGCACGGGCATTACAATCAAAAATCAATTGCGTGTCTATGTCTACTAGAAAAAGGGCATCGGCTGATTCATTAAAAATTGCTTCTCGCAAATCACGATGGTGAATAACTTCCGACTCGATTTTTTTGCGGGCGGTAATATCTGTCAAGCTACCTATATAACCAAGGATATTTCCATTCAGGTCGGTTTCCGGTACTATCTGGATGTAGAACCAGGTGATGCTGCCGTCTGGACGTATGTATCTTACCTCTCGCCGACAAGTTTCAAATGAACTACATTGTTTTCCGCAGGGGCCAGAACAATCTACCACCAGGTGATAGCGATCTTCTTCATGGATATTTTCTAACCATCCTTTCTGCAATGCTGCTTGTGTTGGTCTACCGGTCATTAAACTCCAACGTTCGTTGACGTAAATACAATTACTAGCAGCATCAAGCCGAAAGATAGCAACGGGAGCAGCTTCTGTCAATGTAGCGTAGCGCTTTTCACTTTCCCGTAAGGCGGCTTCTACTTGTTTGCGCTCGGTAATATCATAGTTAATCCCAACCATGCGTAGTGGTTCACCCCACTCATTGCGTTGAACTAAAGCGGAGGCTTTGATAAAGCGGATACTGCCATTTCCCAGAACAATCCGAAATTCTGTATCAAATTCTCTGACTCCCTTGATGGCATCTTCAAAGGCCATCATTGCTTCATCTCGATCATCTGGATGGAGCCTATCTATCCAATCTTGGGACTTTACCTTATTCTCAAACCGTTGCAAATCATATAGTTCATACATTCGGTTATCCCATTCCGCTTCCTGTATCATATCCCAGTCCCAAATACCGAGATTGGCTGAGCTGACTGCCAAGGTCAATCGATCTGAAAGGTTACGTAGTTTTTCTTCTGTTTGTTTACGCTCAGTAATGTCTAAGATGGTGCTGATTAACTGGTATGGTTGCCCGTGAGTGTTTAATATGACTTCGCCTCGTGATAGTAAATAACCCAAACTGCCGTCAGCGCGATAAAAACGATACTCTAGTTCATAAGCTTGTCTTTGTGTAATAGCTTGATGTAAGACAACATCATGGTAGTTGCGATCATCCGGATGAATACAACCAAGCATTTCGTCGTAACTTGGTGTCCCGGACTCAGGAGGGCGGCCAAATATGCGAAAAACCTCTTGTGACCAGATTAAGTTTTGCGTTGACAAGTCTAGTTCCCAACTCCCCAGATGAGCTATCCGTTGTGCCGCAGCAAGAGTAGAGGTATTTTTGCGAAGTTGAGCTTCTATCTGTTTTTGTTGAGTAATATTTTTGGCAATTCCCACACCACCAATAGGCTTTCCTTCTTGATTAAACATGGGTTTAACCGAGAGAGCAACAGGGAAACGCGAACCATCTTTACGAATAAAAGTCCATTCTAATTCATCATTATTTTGCTGGGTTTTGACCAGGAAATCCTCAGGGGTAACTTCTCTATCCACCTCTTGTTTGAGTTCATTCATCCGTTGTCTGAGTTCCTCTGGCTCATGAAAAATGTTTGGTGTTAACTTACCAATCACCTCATCGGCTGTGTAACCCAACATCTTTTGAGCAGCAAGGTTAAAAGTTTGAATTATGCCCTCGGAATTGGTAGAAATGACTGCATAATCGATGCTTGAAAGAATCGCTTGTTGCAATTCAGAAATGGTTAATAACTGAGCCTCTGTTTCCTTGCGTTTAGTAATATCTGTTGCCGAGCCGCTCATGCGAATAGCATTGCCTGATTCATCCCATAAAGCCTGACCCCGATCTAATATCCATATATAGGAGCCATCTTTGCGCTGTAACCGATATTCTTCTTGGAAAAAGGGTGTCTTTTGGGCTAAATGGTCGGCGATCGCCTTCATAATGCGATCATGATCATCAGGATGAATCCGGTTTAACCATAATTCTCGATTTCGGCTCAGTTCCTGACTGCTAAAGCCCAACATTTCTTCCCAACGCATTGAGAAGAACACTTCATTAGTGATGATGTTTCTGTCCCAAATTCCATCATTGCTGCCTCTTAGCGCTAAATGCCAGCGTTCTTCACTTTCCCTTAAAGCGGCAGTGCGTTCTGCCACCCTCGCTTCAAGTTCTTGATTAAGTTGTTGTAATGCCTGCTCTGCGCGGATTTTATCACTAATGTCAACTGCTACACCACCAATCAGTAATTCCCCTGTAGCTCCAGGTAAAGGGAATTTATAGACTAAAAAATCCCCCAAAGTACCATCTGGTCTAGGAGCCTTTTCGATGATTTCGAGGATTTGTTGCGTCTGTGCCACCTGCTGAATATTATCTAAAAACTGCTGGGCTATTTCTGGGACATAAAGCTCAAAAACTGTTTTGCCCACGACATCCTCTACTTTGTCAAATGGCAGTTGAAAAGTACGTATATAAGTCTGACTTAGATAAAGCATTCGGCCGTGGTCATCGGTAATCCAGGAAGCTGAAGGGCTGTTATTCATAAAAGCCTGAAACCGTGCTTCACTCTCTTGCAGGGCAGACTCCGACTGTTTGCGTTCCGTGATATCAAAATCTATACCACCCATTCGCAGGGGGTTACCGTTTTGGTCGTAGAACACTTTACCTCTACTGAGCGCCCAACGTGGCGTGCCATCGAGTTTAATAAACCGAAATTCGATGTTGTAATCTTCTCTGTTATAGACAGCACAATTAATGGATTGTAAAACCCTCTGCCGATCATCTGGGTGTATCATCGACACAATCGTTTCAAAATGACCATTGAAACTCCCAGGAACCATACCAAATAGTTTTTCTAAATTCTCCGACCAGTGAATTTCACCTGTTTGAATATTCCATTCCCAGTTACCCATACACGCTGCGTCTAGAGCCATAATTAATCGCTCTTCGTTCTGCTGCAAAGCAGCTTCTGCTTGCTTCCGTTCGCTAATATCTACACAGGAGCCGATATAACCAAGAAACTCTCCTTCATTGGTGAAACGGGGAGTGCCTGTATCCAAAATCCAACAATATTCGCCGTCAAAGCGTTTGAGCCGATATTCCATTTGAAAAGTTTGGTGGGCATCAAAGGCATTGACATAAGTGTCTAAGCAATCTTTTAAGTCATCGGGATGTACTCCTTGAATCCAACCATCACCGACTTCTTGTTCTAGGGTTTTGCCAGTAAAATCTAACCAAGTTTTATTAAAGTAGTAGCAAAGTTTATCAAGTCCCGACATCCAAATCAGTACGGGAGCCGTATCGGCCATCTGGCGAAAACGTTGTTCGCTCTCGCGCAGAGTTGCTTCTACTCGTTTTCGTTCTTGTAGTTCTGTCTGTATTTGCTCATAGGCACTGGCTTGCTGAATTGCGATCGCTATCTGTACCGCCAGCTGCTCTAATAAGTCCAGTTCAAATGACTGCCATTGATGGGGTGCAGCGCATTGGTGAGCAATTAATAATCCCCATGATTCATTTGTCACCATAATGGGTACTATCAGAGTGGCTTTAACTCGAAACTGCTCCAATAGTTCTAAATAACAGTTCGTTAAGCCTGCCTGATAAACATCATTGATCGCTCTTTTTTTTACTTGATGGTTATGTCCTACACTATCTTGAAAGCACGTATCTTCGATTTGCGCTCCTTTCGTGGCTATCCAACCGGGAAGTACCGACTCTGCGACTACAATTCCACTCATATCAGGTTGAAATTGATAAATTAGTACCCGGTCTGCTTGCAAGAACTGACGCACTTCCGCGACCGTGACACTCAAAATATCTTCTAGCTTCAGGGATTGCCTAATTCTTAAAGCGATCGCCACCATTAGTTGTTGCTGTTGCCGACTTTGTTCTAACTGTCTTGTCAGCAGCATCCGTTCTACAGCATAATGAATCGTACTTTGTAATGTTTCCGGTGTCAGAGAATTTTTCATCAAATAATCTTGAGCGCCATTTTTCATGGCACAGACAGCGACACTTGCGTCCCCTTGTCCTGTGAGCATGATCACAGCAGATTGGCTATTATTCAGGTGTTCCCTTAGTTCTTGCAAAAACTCTAATCCATCGTGATCGGGCAGTAAATAATCCAACAAAATCACATCCGGTGTTTGTTGCTCACACCATGTCATTGCCTCTTGTGCTGTCTCAAATTGAAAAATCTCGTAGGTATGTAATCTATCCTGCTGCAAAAACAAACGATATATCTCCCGATCTTCGGCGCAATCATCAATCAGCAAGATGGTTAGAGGGGAGCGTTGATTCATAAGCTATATACAAAAAGGCGATCGTCTTGCATGAAAAAATTGCAATTCTCTATTTGCTGAATCAAAAGTTATTCTTAAGTCGAGCTATATCTAAAATAGATTAGTAAAAACAGAGCCAGTAAAATCCCTAACAATATTAATAGTTACAAAAGCCTCTCTCCAGTTGTAAACTAATTTTGCACTTCTGGGTCAAAATGTAAATATTATCAACAAAACTTTAACATACATTGAAAAATCAAGTAAAATTTGGTGCAGTATCCGGCTTTATTGCTTCAAAAAATAAACACCTATAAACAAGGGTTTTTTATTGATTTCTAACTACCCAAATTAATTTCCTGCATTCAAGCAGATTATTATGCTCGATTCAGGCGCAAAAATCTCTTAAATATGCTTCTAGTTTGAAGTTTTTAATTTAAATATTTTTGTATGTAATTTTATGGACACAGGAGCTAATTTATCTAAAATATAATAATCATTTACTGATTTTTAAAAAAATCACATTTGTCAAGAAATAATTAAATTTCACGTAGTGTTTAACATAATAAAATACTAAATATATCTCCGATAATGACAAAAGTTTTAGTAATTGAAGACCAAGAAGATATTCGTAGCATTATTGTAGAAATGCTAACTGCGGAAAATTTCTACGTTATAGACGCAGAAAACGGACAAGTCGGGATTACAATTCTCCAAAAAGAAATTCCCGATTTGGTTATCTGTGATATTGCCATGCCTAAAATGGATGGATACGAAGTTGTTACTTGGTCACGGGAAAATCCAGAAACTGAAGCGATTCCTTTTATATTTCTTACAGCTAAAGCTTCTCAGAATGATATTCGTCAAGGTATAGAATTAGGTGCGGATGATTACCTAATAAAGCCATTTACAAGAGCAGAATTACTAGGAGCAATAACAGCTAGATTAGAGAAACAAGAAATAATTAATAGACAAACACAAAAAAGAATTAATACATCTTATAGTTATCTGGCATCGACAATTAGAAATGATTTAAATAACCCCCTTAATTACATTACATCAATATCAGAGAAGCTCATAAATGAATATGAATTTATGAATCGAGAGGAAATTTTAAAGATCATCAAAGAAATTTATAACTTAAGCAAAAATTGTCAGGATAGAAATCTGAATAAGCTATAAATATAATCCACTAGAAAATTAAATATGAGTCCCATCCAAATTTTGATAGTTGAAGACGAGCAATTAGTGGCTGACGACCTGAGAGAAACTCTAGAATATTTGGGATACAGTGTACCTGCCTTAGTGGCTTCTGGAGAAGAAGCTATTCTCATGGCAGAAGCTTTGCGACCTGACTTAGTGCTGATGGACATCAGACTAGAGGGTAAAATCGATGGCATAGAAGCCTCTTTTGCTATCCAGTCTCGCTTTGATTTACCTGTAGTTTACCTAACTGCCAACGCTGATCGTGCAACACTAGAGCGAGCTAAGGCTTCCCATCCTTTTGGTTATATTTTAAAACCCTTCGATGAAAGAATATTAGCTACCACAATTGAGATTGCGATTGCCCGACATCAAACAGAAGTTGAAGTAAAACAAGCACTAATTGCTGCCAAAAATAGTCAGCAAATCGCTGAATCCAAAAACCAAATGAAATCACAACACCTCTACATGGCAGCACATGAATTTCGTAACCCTTTGACGACAATTAAGCTTAGTGCCGAAATGTTGAATACCTATGGCGAGCAGATGTCAGAGGAAAAAAAACAAAAACATCTCTATCGCATTGAATCTGCCACTGATAGCTTGACCAATCTGCTAGAAAATATACTCACACTTGGCAGAGCCGAAGCTAACAATTTTGTACTGAACTCCACGCTAATAGAGGTAGTAAGTTTCTGTGAAGAAATAGTCGAGTCTTTACGGTTGACATTGAAAGAACAGTATGAAATTAGTTTTGTCACAGATACTAAAAGTTGTCTTGCCTGCTTAGATGAACAGCTGCTATGGCATTTACTAAATAACTTACTTTCTAACGCAGTCAAATACTCACCCAGAGGTAGTACTATTTTGCTGCGGCTGACTTGCGATGAAAGTAGTGTGTATTTTCAAATTAAAGACCAAGGCGTAGGTATTCCCCCAGAATTTCAAGCTAAACTGTTTGAACCTTTTCAACGTGCTGCCAATGTTGCCACCATTCCCGGTACAGGATTAGGACTAGCAATTGTTAAGCAATGTGTCGATCTGCATCAGGGTACCATATCTATTGATAGTACCTTAGGTCAAGGAACTAGTTTCCTAGTTAAACTACCATTGAAAGTAAATTCAATATCGGGTTAATTGTGATAACAATAGCGCTTTTCAATTTGATGGAGTATATTGTCAAATTTGCAATCATCTATCCATAGCAATTTGATTTTAGCCCTGAAATTACTAGCTTAAACAGGTAAGAGCAAGAATAAATAAGGTTGTTTTCAAGCTACTAAGCATTTTACAAGAATTAAATGAGATTCATAGACTTAATAAAAATTAACTAAAAGCCGACTTATTTTGAAATTATTAATATTACCGTAATCTATAAAAAGTTAATCATATATTTGCAGATTTTCCTTCTCTAGGTAAGTTAGGACATTATCTTTTACAGATATAGCTAATAATTCCGGCTAATTACTGACTAAGAGCTTTTATTTTTGAGAAAGATTGATATTATAAGTAATTAACTTGCCGCTAATTTAAAAACTAAATATAATTGGTAGAAATTCATGATGTAATTGAATTAATTTTTGATATAAGCATGGCTAAACGATCGCTCCAAGCCTCGGATGAAGGTATTAGGAAGGCCAAACGAGCTTTTAATCATAAAGGTTGGACACAAGAATATCTAGCCAGTCAAGTTGGACTGGATAGTCGCCAACCAATTTGGAAGTTTTTTTCCGGCAAACCCGTAGCCCGCCATATCTTCCATGAAATTTGCTTTAGCCTATCCCTAAATCCAGAAGAGATTGTTCAAACACTAGAATTTGAACCAGATGAACGCTTAGAAGCACAGCAGATAATAGAAGGTCAAGACTCTACCGTCATTGAATCTTTAGTGGTTAAAATACGTGCCGCCCACTCAGAAAAAATTCAAAATCAATGTGGTACTATCCGATTGTTAGATGTTGCACGTACCGTAGAATTAGATGAATTATTTATTGATGTCAATGTATTAGAAGAAATTACTAATCAAAGATGGCTGCATATAGCAGAGTTACAAAAGTCTGATAATAAAGCTTTAAACGAATTTTCATTAGAGGAAGTTACTACTAAAAAAATTACAGGATTACAAGCTATTGATAAATTTTCTAAACTTTTTGTCTTTGGCAATCCAGGCGCAGGAAAAACTACTTTTTTACAATCCATCGCTACTCTTTGTAATCAAGGTAAATTTCAGCCTCAACGTGTTCCTATTTTTATTAGCCTGAAAGATTTTGCTGAAAATATAAACCATGAAGATAAAAACCCTTTGTTAAGCTATATAATTGAAGAATTAAGTATTTGTAAAATAGCTCAACAGGAAGTAGAAGAGTTATTTCATCAAGGTAAAGCTTTGATTTTACTAGATGGCTTAGATGAAGTTGCAGAAAAATATACGGAAAAAATTAATAAGGCAATCAGTATTTTTTTAGATATTTTTTATAAAAATGTAGTAATTATCAGTTGCCGAATTGCATTTAGACATCAGAAATTTAAAGGTTTTGCTGAAGTACAAATATCCAAATTTACAAAATCACAAATATCAGATTTTGCTAATAAATGGTTTACGGCTTTTGCTAAAAAGAATACACGGTTAAGGAAAACATTAGCATCAAAATTTATTGATAAAATAACGCTTCCTGAGAATCGACTAATTCAAAATTTAGCATCCACACCTATTTTATTAAATCTCACCTGTTTAGTATTTCAATATCTAGGCGATTTCCCTACTAAGCGTTCTGAAATTTATCAGCAAGGATTAGAATTATTACTAGTACGTTGGGACGAAGCAAAAGGGATAAAAAGAGATGAAGTTTATGCTAATTTAACCTTAGCCCAGAAGATTAAACTGCTGAGTTATATCGCTGTCACTTTTTTTGAAAAAGGTGATTACTTTTTTGAAGAGAATATCATTTGTCAATTAATAGCTGACTTTTTATATCTGTTACCAAATGCACCAAATGATATAGAAGATTTACAAGTAGATAGCAAAGCTGTGCTTAAAGCAATGGAGTTACAGCATGGATTATTAATTGAACAAGCGAGGGGGATTTATTCTTTTTCTCATTTAACATTTCATGAATATTTCACTGCTAGATTTCTTGCTAATAGCGGACAGAAAAAATTACAACAAATTGCTGATTATGTGATTGATAAGCGATGGCGTGAAGTTATCTTGCTTACATCAGAAATTATCAAATCTTTTGATGAACTATTCTATTTAATCAAGCAACAAATTGATAAATTAGCGGTCGCAGATGAGACAGTAAGACTTTTTCTCACTTGGGTAATGAACAAGTCCTCAACAGTTATTTCCAATTATCATTCATCTGCTGTACGTGCTTTTTACTTTACCCTCGTCTTACCTCCGGATTATGCTTTATCACGTAACCAAACTTTAGCTACAGCTATAGATAGTCATCTAACAGGAAAACTAGCTGATGATTTAGCGTTGGATTTAGCTTTAAGTCATATTTTTGCAGTTAGTGTCTCTCTGACTCCAGAGCTTTTTTATAAGCGTATATCTGCACTCAAACTAGCTCTTGATATTGATTATTTACTACAAGCAAATTCATCTTTAGATGAATCTCTAAAAAACCTTAAACAAGAACTGCCCAGTTCACAACAAGATGGAGAGATACTAAAAGCATGGTGGCAATCAAATGGGCAATCTTGGACGACACAATTAAAGGAATTAATCAAAATACATCGCCAAATGGATTGCAGTTGGCAATTTAGTGAGAAACAATTGCATTTGATTCAAAAATACTGGGAGGCAAACAACTTATTAGTATATTGCTTTAACACCGCTAGTAATGTTACTCCCAATTTAACAGAAATTATTCAAGAAGCTTTGATTTTACCTCCAGAACAAACGGAAATAACCACGCTAAATGCTGTTGACGGTTGACGGTTGACAGTTGACAGGCTTGAAAGCTTTGTTTCGTGGGGTTTTTATCTTAGCTCGACGTTCTAGTAGTCTGCCAAGAGAACTTTGCAAGGTTAATAGCAGCAAAAAAATCTCTTTCTCCCCCTGCTCCCTCTGCTTCCCCTGCTTGCCCTAGCCCAGTAATTTTGGGTTGGTGAACTACTAGTCTATCTGGCTACAGCTATAAAATCAACAAAATATTGCTTTATGCCTATGCGCTGTTATGGGAGTTTTAGAGAATGTTGGAAATATTAAAAAGGCTCAAGTAACGTAAATATGACACTGTTACTTGAGCTATATCTAAATCATAAACTTACGAAATTGGTACTCATTCAGGAGTGTCTTAAGGTAGTTGCCGAGACAACGTTCAAAATTTAATCTGGACGCTGTTCTGTGAGAACTTTATAAGCATAGTTGAAATCATCGGTAGTAATCTTGATTTCAGAAGGGTCTGTCAATCCTTGGGAGCGAAAACGACGAATTGCTTCTACCGCCGCTTGATTGCATAGTAAAGTTAAATCTGCACCATTCCAATCTTTAGTCATCTCTGCCCAATAGTTGAAATCTACACCTTCCAAGGGTCGTCCTTGACTATGGACTTGGAGAATTGCCAGACGACTAGCTAAATCTGGTAAATCTACCTTCATCTGTAAATCTAAGCGTCCAGCGCGTAACAAAGCTGGATCAAGGGCATCAGGTCGATTTGTCGCCCCAATTACTAAGATAGTACTACCTACTTCTATGCCATCCAACTCTGTGAGCAATTGTCCAACTACGCGATCGCTCACTCCCGAATCACCACTAAAACTACCCCTTGCTGGAGCTAAGGTATCGATTTCATCAATAAATACCACACAAGGCTCTGCTTGACGCGCCTTGGCAAATAACTCCCGTACTGCTTGTTCACTCGCACCCACCCAACGGCTGAGTAATTCTGGGCCATTGACACCAATAAAATTAGCTCTGGCTTGAGAAGCAACGGCTTTAGCTAATAAAGTTTTTCCTGTCCCTGGTGGCCCCCACAGTAAGATGCCTTTTGGTGCTAGTGCTTTGGTTTGCAAATACAATTCTGGATATAACAGCGCTCCTTCCACCGATTCCCGCAGGGTTTGCTTAATCGTATCCAAACCACCAATATCGTCCCAGGCGATATGAGGAACTTCGACTTCCACGCTCCGCAGTACGGCTGGTTTAATTTCTTTGAGTGCTTGCAAAAAGTCAGCTTGGCTAACCGTCATATTCTCTGGAACCGCACTTTCAACCGAAGGCATTTGACGGCGCAGAGCAGTATACGCGGCCTTTTGACAGAGGGCTTTTAAGTCAGCCCCCACAAATCCCACAGATCGTTCGGCGATCGCATCCAGGTCAACCGTTTCTTCCAAAGGCATAGCACGGGTGAGAATTTGCAGAATATCTCTGCGTCCTTTCACATCTGGAACCCGAAACTGGACTTCCCGGTCAAATCGCCCCGGACGGCGCAAAGCTGGGTCAAGATGGTCAGGACGGTTAGTCGCAGCCAGTACAATCACACCTTGACTATGGGAAAAACCATCCATCAGGCTTAACAGTTGGGCTACAAGACGTTTTTCTACTTCGCCTTCTACTGCACTCCGGTCTGGAGCTAGACTATCGATTTCATCAATGAAAATAATACAAGGAGCATTCTTAGCAGCCTTTTCAAAAATGCCCCGCAGTCTTTGCTCGGCTTCACCATAATATTTGCTGATAACTTCCGGCCCCACCAGCGCAATATAGTTAACACCAAGTTCCTCAGCTAAACCACGAGCAGTCAGAGTTTTACCAGTGCCAGGAGGCCCAACTAAAAGTACACCCCGTGTAGGTTCCAACCCCAATTTTGCCAGGAGGTCAGGACGTTTTAAGGGAATAGCGATTAATTCTTTAAGTTCTTTAACAACCTCACCCAGTCCGCCAACATCTTTCAAAGAATTACCAGAAGGCGCATCCGGTGGAACAACAACATCAGAAGCGTCACCATTCCCTGAATCAGAATTAGGCGAGGGTTGGGTACGAATACGGCTTGTACCAATATCGTTAGCCATATTATTAGGACGCGGGATATTTCCAGTCCGAGGAATACTGCTCATAGAACGAGAGTTAATCTGGAAATCTGTTTTAATTTCTCCTTTCTCGGCTTTTTCTTCTAAAGTTTTGACTAATTCAATTAACTGTTCAAATCCCTTGAATAAATCACTCATAGCCTCGCTCCAAAAATCTCAAAAATCTTACTTTTCCTGTGTTTATCTTTTATTAGCAGTTAATTCTTCGACTTCAAATAAAAGACTAGCCGCACCTTTAACTCGGTCTATAGCCTCCACAGAACGGGGTAATCCAGGTAGGCGAATCATAGTTTGTGCTGGAAATAAACTATGATCAATTTCCATTTCTGGACTATAGCGATTCTGAACTATATAACGCTGATTAACCCCCATATTTTTTAAAGACTCTGTTAAGCGTATATGTTCAGAGATGATGGCTAGTTCTGACTGAATTACCCCAACAAATTGAGTATGTTGAGAATTCTTTAACTTCTTTTGTGCTTTTACAACTTGTTGACGTAAATTTCGCAAACGTCCAATGAAGTCTACCCTACCCAAAACATCTTGATATTTCAGCCACAGTTTAAATATCCAAGATAACCAATCACCTAAAGCCGATGGCATTTCTAAAAATCGCAGCAGATGACCTGTTGGCGCAGTATCTAAAATAATTAAATCTTGCTGGTTACTATCTAACAAATCCATCACAGTAATTAGAGATAGCATCTCATCAATACCCGGTAAAGCTTGAGACATAATCTGCCGCCATGCCTCCGGCACATAGGCAACATTCACTGTTGTATCTGCTTGTGAACCTTCGCCACTAATCATATCTGCTAATTCCCAAAGATAATCTCCACGGAATTGTTCTAAAACTCTGTTAGCATCAATTTCTTGCCCACTTAAATTCGAGGTTAAAGATATAGGTTCATGTCCTAAATCTTTGCCAAAAGCATCTCCTAAAGAATGTGCTGGATCTATAGAAATTACCTGAATCTTTTTATCTGGATGTTGTTGAGCAGAAGCCCAAGCTATGGCGGCGGCTACCGTCGTTTTCCCTACACCTCCTTTACCGCCAATAATAATTAATTTGCATCCTTCGTTGATAAAATCATGAAAGCTAGGTAAAACTTGAGCAGGCCATTGAATAAGTGGTGGTGGAACAAGTTCAACACTAGAAATTTTTTGAATTTGAGATGCTAGAGAATCTAATGCCACCCCACCTAAGGGTTCTACTCTTTGTTGTGGTACGATAAAAACAGGCTGATTAGTATTAAGATTTAAGTACTTAGTAAGTAAATTTTGCTGTTCAGCGTAACGGTCTAGCTCTAACTCCGAATTTAGTAAAATGTGATTAATAAATAATCCAGCATAGGGAACATCTAAAGTTTCTAGGCTATTTAAAAATCGCTCAGTTTCAGAAAAACACATGGGTTCAGAAATACCCACCACCAAACAACCAGTAAACTTTTCATCTTGCAGTAAGCGTCTCCCTTCTGCTAATTGATGTTTCATTTCCACTAAAAAGTTATCGACTTCATCAGCCGTATAACTACCTTTAAAACTTTGGGTAATTACCCGATGTTTTTCCTGAAACAGTTCTAGAGAATTTAAAATAACATCTAAAAAATCTTTGAGGCGTAATAAACTCAAGGTATGACCAGAAGGAGCCATGTCTATAACTACACGATCCGCCTCATTTTCAGTTAGTAAACGCTGAATTTCTAGCAAACCCATTAATTCATTCAAGCCAGGCCAGTTTAAATCCCATACTGGTGCTAAATCACCTCCATCAGCTAAACTACCTCTCTCCACAAGTATTTCTAAAAAGTAACTATATTTTGCTTTAAATTCCAACAACAGTTTTTGAGCATCCAACGCTTGAACCCTCAAGTTAGGTAAGTCTGTTACTGCTAATGCAATATCTTTAACTTCTGATTGCAACACATCACCTAAAGAATGTGCAGGATCTGTAGAAATTAACAGAATTTTTTCTTGAGGAAATTTTCTGGCCCAATAACGTGCAAAGCTGCAAGATATGGTAGTTTTACCAACCCCACCTTTGCCACTAAACATAACTAGATGCAATGAATCATAGTAGTCCATCATGAAATTAAAAATTCCTTGATAAATTTATTAGTAGAAATTAAACAAAGTGATAGGGTGGTAGAGGTTCTCCCAAAATTAAATTCCAATGAGGGCATTTTTCTTGTAGCGTTAACACTTGTTTGAAGAGTAAAGTTTTATCATGGCGATCAACTAAAAGATGAAGCCGTACTTCTTCTACATAATCTTGAATAATCGCAGATGAGCGATAAACATCCATTATTAAATTGATCAGATGATTTTTCTCCCTATTTTGATCACCAATAAAACTTTTTTGATGCTCATAATGTAGTTTTTTCGCCAAAAAGTAATCTCTGCCATTTCCCCCTGAAACCTTAGCAAGTTCTTCAAATTTACGAGGAATGAGCTTTAAAGTATATTCAGTTTTTCCTTGAATATGATCGAGTTTCTCTTGATATTCCTGAGCATGAGACTCTATATGATTTAGCAATGTCTCTTCGGAATTGAAATAAGTGCCAAAACGCAGAGGTAAAACTGTTGTCTGCTGAGATAGCTCACAAATGACGCGGTCATGAGCTAAAACCATTTTGATGACTTCTTCATCATTATTTTGACTAGATTCTAAGGATATTCCCGGTTCCACGACGGCTGAGAGCTTATGGCCATGAATCAGGAGTAATTGACCCAGATTGCCAGATGGTAGATATAAAGGAATATCAGGAGTATTTAGAAAAGCATAAGTATAAAAATTTGGCGATCGCATTATTCCACCCAGGTAAAAAAACTTAAGTATTCTGTTTTATTGGTGTCAGAACAAATATCTTGTCACAGAAATAGAAAAACATCTGAATTTCATTAAACTATTTACATCTTTAAAATCTTAGTTATAATGCTATCAATTATTCAGGTATTTCCAATGACAAAAGTACGTAATCGGGGCATAATCAGACCTAAAATCACCACAATGCCTAGAAATAAATCTGAGGCTTCCAGTCAATTAGAACTTTACAAATTAGTAACAGAACAGCAGAGAATTAAACAAGAGTTGGCTTTTATTGAACAGAGAACAGTACTACTTAAGCAACGATTATCCACACTTAAAACTCAGATAGAAGGGACAGAAAGAAGTATTAGTCATTTACGTCATGCCGAGCTAAAACCTTCTCGGATAGCACTTCCCAAAATATTCCGTGAAACCAATAACTACCAAGCATTTGATATCGAATATTAAACTATTAACCCGCTTTTGCGGGTTTTTAATAGTTTAATTAAACTGATTATGTGGCTCGATGTATATAAATGAAATTTGTAGTAAAAACTTGTCCCTGAGCGTTTCAAGTCTAAACTAACACTTGATCAAGGTGATAAAACTAAATCCTCATTATCTTGGTATTCCTCGCTAAATCTAGATGGCTCTTGATAAACTTGATTTTCTTCAGATGCTAATATAAAAAGAGGTTGTACCTCTAAATCATCACCATCTTCAGACTCTTTATTGAGGCTCTCTTCTGCTTCTAGAGCTTGAATTTTCAAGAGAATTTCTTCTTCTTGGATATCAAATTCTTCTTCAGAAATTTCGCCCATATCAAATTTTAATTGCAAACTCAATAATTGTTTATGTAGATTTTCTTGAGCGTCAAATTCAGTATTGGTACGTTCTTGAATTTGTTCTCCAATCCACATAAGTCCATTAATTGGCCCCATAACAGGCAATAACAAGATTTTACCTAGCATTGTATGACTCCTATCAAGAAATTTGAGCAAATGTATAAGGTGCTGTAAAGTTGTTGTAGCGAATGCGTAAACGTTCATCGAATTTTTGATCAATAGCTTCGACTTGTTGGCTAAATATAGATTCGTTTTCCCAAGGAATTAAAAATGCCGCATTATAAATCATATCTTCTGTCATTGGGTCACTTTCAATAACCTCATCTGCTAAGGGTTTTAGCTCATCAAAAAAGGCTTGAATTATAGATTCTTTGCGACTTAGTAAATTACTTTCAATTAATTGTCCAATTTGTATTACTTCCTCCATACTTAATGCCTTTCCTTCCATTTGGTCTCGCTTCTGCTTTAAGTCTTGATGAGAATCCATCATTGCTTGTAATTCAGCCTTGCTATCCCAAAAAATCTTCACGCTAACTTCCCGTCTCCCAGCTAATTTCTGGAATAGCTCTCGTAATTGTGCTTTATATGGTTGAAGTAGTTGTGTAACTACCGTTTCCCAATTTTTGACAACTAATCCAAAACGCAAGGGTAGCAAAGTTCTAAATCCAGCGTGCATCGCTTGTTCTAACACTTTTTCGTGGCTGATTAAATTCCGCCGAGATGCTAAATATTTTTCTTGTTGTGCTTCTGAATATAAAAACGTAAATCCATCAATAACTTGACTATAGACAAGTTGAGAATCCAATCCTTGAAGAGTAACTGTTTCTGGGATTGGGTCGGGAAAAATACCGTATAGATAAAGACCAGAACTCATAAAATTCAAAATTCAATTAGGGTGAGAATTGCCCGTGATGCGTAGATTAAGGTGGGTAATACCCACTTTAATTACTTAATTTCCTCTGTTGTCTTTCACTTATAATTACAACGGTCTTGAGGTTAAAACTAAGCGCAATTTAGCATGAATGAGATTGAGTTGAGCTAGACCTAAATCTATTTCACCATCTACAACAATTCCTGTGTTTAATAGACGGTCTAGCAGTTCCAGCACAGAAGGTTTATTTCCTATCTCACCCGGATAATAAGATCCTGGGGAAGGTAAAAGAGTACCCACATCACCTAAATTTATATTTAAGTCTGTGGGTTCAATCTCAAAAATATGGCACAGATTCAGAACTTGTTCTTCTAGTTTTTGCAAACTTTCACTTGCTTGTTCTAACTCAGATTCGCTAAGACAGTCCTGTTCCATGCGCCGAATTACTTGTGCCTCCATCAGCTGGCGTATTAGTTCCACTACAGTCAAAAGTAAAGGAGCTAAACCTGCTTTGCTGTTAGCTTTAGAAGTGGTAGGTAGCAAATTAGGAGACTTTTCAACTGGATTACAAACCATTGTCATGATGCTATCTACCTTTTCTAAATTTTTTGAATTCGATTCAATCCAGGCTAATACCAATTCACAATCAATAAAATTGCTATAAATTTAACCTGGGTTGCTTAGGGATTTCCAGAATCTGACTAAGCATCAAGGTGGGATTTATCACCCTCTTGACTATTTACTTCGTACATTGGTTGTAAATCTTCTGGATTGTTAGCTGTTAATGTCGTTTCTTCTTGCACAGCAGACGTGAGTAAACGTAGTTGTTTTTCTAGACTTTCTAGCCGTTGTTGCAGTTGTTGATTTTCTTCAACTAAGCGTTGCGATTTGCTACTGAGATAGGGGTCATTTTCCCACCAATTGATACCCATCTCACGAGCTTTATCAACTGAAGAAATTAACAGGCGAATCCTAATATGTATGAGTTCAGTTGAAGCGATAGATACAGAAATATCGCCAGCAATCACAATGCCTTTATCCAAAACTCTTTCGAGAATATCCGCTAAGGTAGAACCTTGTGTAGAAGTGGGAATTACTCGATTTGAGTTAGTCTGAGGACGTGTTGGGTGTATTGGGGTGGTAGTCACGATTGATTCGGCTCTTCAATGGTATACACATGATTGTTCTTGCTTACTAAGCCTTTCTGCTCTAAAGAGTTGAGAGCATTGGTGGCTACAGTCCGACTGAGTTCAAATTCCTGTTGAACTAGAGCTAAGGCTGCACTTTTGTACTGTTGTAAGTAGAGATAAATTTCCTGCTCAAATGGAATAGAATCTTCTACACCTGGTTGTTCGGTAACTTCAGAATCAAGAGTGCCAAACTGAGAATCGATGATTGTAGGAAACCCGCTTTCGTTGATCGAATTTTGATCATCGTCTGCGATCGCATCTGTATCCTCTGGTGTAATACTATTCTTGAACTCCTCTATTTGCTGTAAGTCCAGATGGTTTAGCAATTCAAGGAAGATCGTCGTGGCTTCGCTAGCAGACCAATTCGTCCGGTTGAACAGCACATCTGCACAGATTTCTCGAAAATCAGAGCTTTCTGGCGCAACTAAAATATTGTGTTCGGCACATACCTTAGCAATCATCAAACAAGACCGCAAGCCAGAAGTCTTCTCCCCACCTGTACGTGAGCGAAATGCTTTCACTAATCGCACAATTAACAAAGCATCTGCTCTATTGAGTTCGGTTTTCTGAGCTAATATCTCAGTTTGAGTTAGCTCATCCGGCTCTGGCATATTAATAGTTACCAACCGATCCATTAAAGCATCCTGAGTTGAGTGGACTCCGCAGTACTCTTCTGGATTAGAGGTAAAAATAGCCCGAAATTGGGGATTAACGTGCAAGTATTCTGGCTGATTACTACTAGGAGGAAGAGTCAGAATTTTTTCTTCTAAAGCTGAGAGCAAGACGTTATTCACTTCCGGTCGAGAACGGTTAAATTCGTCGTAGACCAAAGTGAAGCCTTCTCTACAAGCTAGAGTTAGTCTAGAATCGACCCAATTTTGTTTAAATTCGTCTTCGACTTTGAGAACACTGTGAATGTAATTGTCCAGTAACTTCTTATGGGTATAACCGGATTCACTACCAATCAAATCAGAACTTTTAAATTCATCATCTCCAAAAATCAACATGATTGGTCTATCTAAACAGTTAGCCAAGTGCATGGCTAAAGTTGTTTTCCCTGTACCTGCTGGCCCCCGTAAGTGAACAGCAAATCCTGATGTGAGATAACGTAACGCCCGAATTGCTACCTGCTCAATCGCAGGTGTAACGACAAATTGACCGGGACGGACGCGGAGAACAGCTCTTTTCTTGTTATTTGCAGTGAGAGTCATAAATTACGATGATGAACAATTACTTTGCCAGACAAAAAAATTAGATCCTTAATATTGCAATTCGTAACTTTAATATGCTACGATGGGTTCATCGGTTATCAATAACAAAAGTAAACCCAAAAAACAACTTCAGTTCTCGATAACCTGCTTGCAATAAATTAATAGATAGCTTAAGATATCTAAAGTTTTATACTAAAACTCATTGTTGAATTTACCCCCTTTTCTAACTAGTTGTCTAACTATAAGATTAGGGGGGTTTACTATTTAGTCTAGTTTGCCGACAGATTACCAATTCTCGAAAATATATCTACAAATAGGCAGCACGGAGCAGGAGAAACTGATTTGTAGACTTAATTTAGAGAAAAGGTGTTAACTCCTTTAGTTAAGAGGTTGGACTCAGGACTAAAATGTGCCAAAAATACTAGCAAACAAATCCTTACGAAATTGTTGCAGATATTGACTTTGTGCTTTGGCTTGCTCAGTTCTGTTTTTTGCTGTTTCTGCTAGAAACTCGTGGGTAGACTGCTCTAGATTTTGGTGAAACTTATGCAAAAACTTTGCCTGTGCTTCAGCTTGAGCAACCCTTTGTTTTGTGGTTTCTGTTAAAAACTCGTGGGTTGTTTGCTCCAGGTTGTAGTGGAACTGATGTAGCTGTTGCGCCTGCTTTTTGGCTTGCTCTTGTCTGTGTGCTGTTGTAGCGGACAAGAATTCATGAGTCTCTTTAAATAGTTGAGTTACTTCCTCAGCTATCGACCGATGCTCTTGCCGGATTCTTACCATTAAAGCCGTCATGAGGTTCTCCGCAATATTATGACAATCGTCAATTAACTACATTTACTGGATAATTGATATCCAATAAATGTAGCTAAAACAATACTTATGCTTACGCTTTGTCCCTTGATAAATCTGACTGAAAAGTATCAAACTACTTCACAAAAACAGATTACAAATCAGAATTATTTAAGCAATAATTCTGATTTTATTACACCTACTTAATAATTAAGCAGGCATAGCGGCGGATTGTGTTAGACCTACAGCTTCTGCATATTTCAGGTAGGTTTCAACGGAAGCAATTACGATACGAGCTTCGATTGCAAGTAGTTCAATACCAACTAGGGAAACGCGTACCCAAGCATCTACGACGATACCTTTATCTAAGATACGGTCAATAACTTCTGCCAAGCTTGAAGAAGAATTGGTTTTTTCGACTGCCATGATTTTGTACCTTAAGCTATAGTTGTGTTTACATTTATCTAGTCGGGAGTAGAATATCTTAACTTCCTATTAGGAATTAAGATATTCTAGAATCTACTTAATAATTAAGCAGGCATAGCGGCGGATTGTGTTAGACCTACAGCTTCTGCATATTTCAGGTAAGTTTCAACAGAAGCAACCACGATACGAGCTTCGATTGCAAGTAGTTCAATACCAACTAGAGAAACACGTACCCAAGCATCTACAACGATACCTTTATCTAAGATACGGTCAATAACTTCTGCCAAGCTTGAAGAAGAATTAGTTTTTTCGACTGCCATGTTTTTAGACCTTAACTCATTGTTGATTTTTTAGTATTAAGCTCGGCGTTCGCTTTACTCGCTACTGAATTAATATTAGACACAGGTTTTTCGGATGTAAATACTTTGCAGGTATAAAAAGTTTTAAGAAATGTAAAGATGAAAACATTTTAACAATAAATGAGAGCTTTGATGTTGATTATATGTTTGCTTTGCATGGGTTTTTATGCAAATGTAAGTTTTAAATTACAACATTGTTTGCTTTGTATACTTTAATGTAAACTTTAAAAATTAGTCAGTCTTTACAATTTTTTTCCGGAAAAATAGCAGTTAGTAGTGTCACCTCCTTTTAATGGGTAATTGAATCAGTAAATACACAGTCGTTTTTTTTAAATCTGTTTTTTAAATTAGGTAGTATTGCTATTACTTAAGCCTTTAGGAAATAACATAGGATATCTTCAATAATTATCTTGGAACAAAAACAATGTCTATGGAAGCTACTTCTGATCCAGTACGCCAAGAAGCCTTCGCAGGTTTAATTGCTCATTTCATCAATCAAGGTCATCCAGTCCAATATGCTCAATCAATGGCAACTTCCGTTATTTTTCAAACAGACCTAGATTTAAGAAATGCCCAACTGTCCCGTCTTTTAAATTGGTTGAAACAGGAACACCAAGAAATATATGCTTCTTCTCTGGTCATAGTTGAAAAAACCCGTGAGGAATTTGAACACCGAGTTCAAGAAGGTTAGCTTCAATAGTATTTGTCAGCTTAGATTCACAGACTAAGTAAAACTTAGTCTGCCATATCGAATTTTTGTGCGATTATTGTCTACGTTCCCTGCGTAGACAAGATTAACCAGCCCTTACGTAACAAATATTTATAAGTTAAAATAGTTACCTAACTCCTTCATGAGATTTTATTCGCTAGTATTAGTAATTATTAGGACTTACTCATGAAAACGAAAGACCAAGGGTTTGGACAAGAGTGTAAGGGTATAAGCAAGGGTATAAATGTTTGAAATCCTTACACCCCTATACCTTTACACCCGGTCTCAACAGACAACCTGGCTACGTAAGCCCTAATTATGTCAAGATGAATGTAAGACTTAAAAAAGTCATGCAATGTTAGGCACTTTACTAGTCGGTCGTTATCTAATCCGTCAAATGTTAGGCGGGGGTGGATTTGGTAAAACTTATATCGCACTTGATACTCAACGCCCTGGTCAACCTAAATGTGTAGTCAAGCACTTTCAACCTGTAACTCATAACCCAGAGTTTATGGAAACGGCCAGACGGCTATTCACCAGCGAAGCAGAAACACTAGAAAGACTGGGGCATCATGATCAAATTCCTCGTCTTTTAGCATACTTTGAAGAGCATCAAGAATTTTTTTTGGTACAAGAATTTATTGATGGGCATTCATTAAAAGCAGAAATGCCACCTAATCAACCTTGGACAGAAAAAAAAGTCATAACACTTCTACAGCAAGCCTTAGATATCTTGCAATTCATTCATCTTCACAAAGTGATTCATCGAGATATCAAGCCGGAAAATATACTCAGAAGGCTACATGATGGTAAGTTAGTGCTGATAGATTTTGGAGCAGTTAAAGAAGTCCAAACGCAAATAAGCGCAATTAGCGGACAAACAGAAATGACTGTTGCTATAGGCACACCAGGATATATGTCTGTAGAACAGTTCCGAGGTAAACCCCATCTCAACAGTGATATTTATTCTCTAGGTATAGTTTGTATTCAAGCATTAACAGGAGTACATCCCAGAGAACTAGCAGAAGATCCCTTATCGGGAGAAATTCTCTGGCAAAATCGAGCAAAAGTTAGCCCTGTGTTAGCATCTGTGTTATCTAAAATGGTGCTAAATAACTTTAAACTCCGCTACCAATCGGCTACAGAAGTTTTAGAGGCGCTACAACAAAATTTTCATCTTCAAGCAGAAACTCAAATAACTGTTGCACCATCAACATTGACACAACAGCCTCAGCTTACTCTATCCCAACAGCAAAGATTGGGGTTACATAGCAGCAATAGTTCTATTCTTTCTGTAGAACAGTATAACTATCTAGAAAATATACTCACAACTTTCGTCGGCCCCATAGCACCAACGTTATTACGAAGGACAGCATCAGCTTCTAGTTATCAAGAATTGATCGATAGTTTGGCTTTACATTTAACAGCCAATCAACAAACTGAGTTTAAGAAAAAAGTAAAACCCCTCCTTGAGCAACCAACCATTCAATACGAGAATATCTCTAAGAATGTACCAGAAAAAAACCAACCAACTACAAACTCTGGTATTAGTGATACTTTGGTACGTGAGTGTGAACGGGAATTACTAGACTTAATTGGCCCAATTGCTATTTTTCTGATTCAAAAAGCAAAGAAATCTGCTAGTGCAACAACCTCTCGTGCCGAATTTATTAAAATTGTATCGGATGAAATTCCTGATGCTCAAAAAGCTTTGCAATTCCAGCAGCGATTACTGTCTTAAAACTTGATATGAATAAATTATCTGAAATCGGTGTTTTGTTAAGGTGCAGCAGTATAAATAACTTCTGAGTATAGTTAAATTCTAAGAAACTGATGCACCTTAAATCTTGGATGTTTTTGATCTGGAAGTTCCTTAATAAGCTGATGCGCGGCTAAATTATATAACTACTAATAAGGGTTGTTAACTGTTGAACGTTGACTGTCAACAGTTAACAGTACTCACGATGGATTGTGCAACTTAAAAGCAGAATAGCTTAGTTTTCATTCATTTTGTTTATTTAGCATATCCATAGCTATTGTTAAACTGTATTTCATGCGATTAAAAGCTGCTGCTAAACCGCCAATTTCATCATTAGTTTTATCTTCAAATTCTGCACTCATGTCTCCAGTACTAACTCTTTGCGCGATGTTTTCAATTCTTCTAATGCGCTGAATTACAGTTTTCTTAATGAGAAAGTTAATTATAATCACAACTATGGCAAAGATAACAACCAAAAATGCCATAATTCCTAACCAAGTACTTTGAGCATTATTAAATACTTCTTCCGAAGGAACAGAGATAATCTGAGCTGCGACAATCTCATTTAGTTGCCACCCGAAACCGTTTTCTGAACCATAAGTTAACAATTGGCTCTTGGGTGCTTTTTCTGGTGTGGAATGGCATTGTAAACAGCTTTGTTCTTTTACAGCCAATGGTCTGGCGATATAAAATACTGTCCCTTCAGGTAAGGTGCGAAAGCTAGCAATTTCTGGTAGTGAAGGATTTTTGCGAAAGCGTTCCACGATCGCCGCTTCATAGGTATCGGCTTTGTCTCTTAAATTAGTTGGATTCAGTGTGGCTTCTTTATAAAAGAAATTTTGATACTTTTCATTCTTGCGTAAATTTTCAAATACTTCTGTTGCAGAGAAAGCTGGAACTGTTTCTGGAATAAAGGCTGCTTGTGTCTCTAGTTGAGGCAACAGCAAATTTCTGACTCTATCTTGTGTATATTGTCTTACAGAAGTCATTGTGTTCAAAAGCACCAAAGCTTTAGAAATTACTTCTGTTTGCGCTCGATTCTGGAGTATGCTAGATAAAGCAGCCCCACTTACTACAATGCTAATGATAAAAACAATAGTTAATAGTAAGTTGAATTTTGTACCAATCTTTATTTTTTTTAACATTAGTGTAAGTTTTTTAGATAAAGCTTTATCAAGGATTGTAGTAAAATACTTTAGCGAAGATAGCTGATAAAAGCAAGATAGTTTATTAATTAAAATTAGTAATGTCTAGGAAGTTTTCACGGCGTTTTTTTTTGGACAATCAATTTTCTTAATAGTTAATGCCTGTACATCTCAACAGCAATCTAATGGTTTATTAACTATTGGTGTAATTAACTATGATGGTGGAGCCAAAATAATCAATCAGTATGCTGGCTTTAAGCGTTATTTAGGAGAAAAAACAAAAGCTAAGATTATTTTAGAACCTACTTTTAATGAAAATAAAGCGATTGAGCGCCTAGAATCTCGTGCTTGGTCATTAGTATTTGCTCCGCCAGGAATAGCAGCTATAGCGATTTCCCGCTATCAATATATTCCTCTATTCCCTTTAATTGGTGTGACTAATTTGCGTTGTGTTTTCATTACCCGTGAAGACAGCAATATCAGTGATTTACAAGATTTACAGCGTAAAACAGTAGCTTTAGGACAATTAGGTTCAGCTACAGGATATTATTTACCCCTTTATAATCTCTATGGTTTAACGCTGGCTGAAATTTTGTCTGCACCTACACCAATAACTATTATGGAATGGGTAGCTGAAGGAAGAGCAGCAGCTGGTGCTGTTTCTATGGCAGAATTTAACCTTTATAGGTCAAAATTTCCAGGAACTAAATTTCGTATTTTCTACACAGACCCCCACTATGTTCCACCTGGTGTTGTGTTGATGAAATCAACTATAGAAAGCAAACGCCAGGAATTCATTCGCAAAGTTATGAGTGAGTTTCCTTCAACTTCAGCTCAAGAGATTGGCTATATACCCAATGCACCAATCCCAGATTACAAATATATGATTAGTGTGGTGGAACGAGTACAACCAATTGCTTCTCAATTACAAAGTAAGCCTGTGCAGTTATTTAATAAAACAATTTAAATTTTTGTTGGCGAGAGTTGAGAAAAGTATTGACAGCATCACTGCTAAAAACCCTACCTCATTTTGGCTGATAGCAAAATAAGGTAGGGCTTTGTGGTAGTTTAATATTACCTAACCTTGATGGCGAGGGGCATTAAAAGCTTCCCAGGCGGCTTTGGCGGCATTTTGTAGACGTACACTAAAATCTACAAAATCTTTCATCATTAAGTGCCAGTTTTTTTCGGTTTCGTCCTTCAAAACAGCCCAAAAGTATTCTAAGCGATCGCTGCGATCCATAATTCTTTCCCGATCAAGATTTTCTCGAATCTTGCGAACAGCGTTTAAGTAAGTTTCGCGGGTGAAAGTTCCTGCTGATTCGGCTTCAGCTTGCGCGCGTCTTCTGAGTGCTTCAATCAGCGCTTTAGTTTCGCGCTTTACTTCGTCAGTTTCCCCAGCCATTTCCGCTTCCACTATTTCATCAGTTTGAGGACTAATTTCTACCACCACGGTAGATTCAACAATTTCCACAGATTCGATAATTTCGATGTTGTCAGCATTCATAGTTGAAATATCCTTGGAGTCATGAGTTAACAGTCGATAGTTATCTACTACCTAAGCTATTGTCGGTAGTTGTTTTTCTAACTTCAGCAATGCTTGAACTCTTGCTTCGGTGGATGGATGGCTGGAAAATAAGTTACCTAAAAACTGCCCAGAAATGGGGTTGATAATTAATAGCGGCTCAAAAGCTGGGTTAGCATTTAAAGGCATTTGTCGCGCTGAGGCTTCTAGTCTTTGTAATGCGCGGGCTAGGGCGCGGGGATTACCTGTTAATTTGGCAGCACCAGCATCAGCAGAAAATTCTCTAGTACGGGATATAGCTAGCTGAATGATAGTGGCTGCTATGGGTGCAAGCACAACAGTTAACAAAACACCTAAAGGATTTCCGCCTCTTTCGTTATCTCGTCCACCTATTCCGCCGAACCATAAGCTATAACTCACCATTTGTGCCAAGAAAGAGATAGCACCGGCAACAGTAGCAGCTACAGCTTGTGTTAATGTGTCGCGGTTAATAATATGTGTAAGTTCGTGGGCGATGACCGCTTCTAATTCATCTTCTGGCAATATATTTAAAATACCTTCGGTGACAGCCACTGCCGCGTGTTCTGGATCTCTTCCTGTCGCAAAAGCATTAGCAGTTTGACCAGGAACAATATACACTCCTGGCATGGGAATATTAGCGCGTTGTGATAATCTCTGCACCGTGCGATAAAGTCTTGGCGCTTGACTTTCACTCACAGGTTGGGCGCGGTAAACTGCCAAGGCAATTTTATCTGATTGATACCATGAAAGCAGGTTTGTCACTGCCGCCAAGCCAATGCCAATAATCAAGCCGCTACTACCGCCAATTACCCAATAACTGATAGCAATTAATAAGCCACTGAGGGCAGCAAGCAAAGCAAGCGTTTTAAATTGATTTCCCATATTTGCGCTCTCCTGCTAATGCTGTATTGATTTTTTTAATCTTTTATAGACAACTAGATTACTTGAGTTGCACTTTGATTTTATCTATCTAAACAGGGATTTATCAGGTAGAAATTGCGCTCCAACATGAGTACGGTTTTCCGTCTCACGTGGCAATAATATCATGCTAATTATTAAATCTAATTTTTGAATTAATGTATTATCGAATACTATTTTTTAATTAATTTATTAATTAATATTCAAGAGAGTTTTAATGCAACTTTTAAGGCTTGCCACGCCAGTAGGGTGCGTTAGCCCTAATAATTTCGTACACATTAGAGGATTTTCCACATCTGACTTGCCTTACTATTGTGCCAGTTGCGTAAGTCCTGATTAAAACTCCTCACCCACAAGGGGACGGGGTTTCTCGCAGCTTTAATAAAAAATAGTCTCATACCCGTCATCTTGCTGGACACCCGGCCGACAAAAAATAAAATCTGGCTGTACGAATTGATTAGACTACGGGAGACGGTTTACTCTGTTGTAGATATCGAAATTCAACAGAAGTTGGGACTATCTCCCGTTACTGCATAGTTTTGTATGAGAATTGCCTTATTCACCGAAACCTTTTTGCCTAAGGTTGACGGTATTGTGACACGCTTGCGCCACACCGTTGATCATTTACAACGTCTGGGAAATGAAGTTTTAGTGATTGCCCCTGACGGTGGAATCACTGAACATAAGGGAGCGAAAGTTTATGGCGTTAGTGGCTTTCCCTTGCCTCTGTATCCAGAGTTAAAAATGGCACTTCCTCGCCCAGCTATTGGTTATGCCTTAGAAGAGTTTCAACCAGATATTATTCATGTTGTAAATCCGGCAGTGTTAGGTTTGTCAGGAATTTTTTACAGTAAAGTCCAAAAAATCCCCTTAGTAGCTTCTTACCATACTCATCTACCGCAATATCTGCAACATTATGGTTTAGGAATGCTAGAAGGGTTGCTGTGGGAACTGCTAAAAGGAGCGCACAATCAGGCTGTTTTAAATCTTTGTACTTCCACAGCGATGGTGGCAGAACTATCAGGACACGGTATCGAACGAGTGGATTTATGGCAACGGGGAGTAGACACAGAATTATTTCACCCGGATTTAGCCAGTTTAGAGATGCGATCGCACCTGTCACAAAACCACCCAGAAAACCCCCTATTATTGTATGTAGGTCGTCTTTCTGCGGAAAAAGAAATTGAGCGCATCAAACCCATTCTAGAAGCAATTCCCCAAGCGAGATTAGCCCTGGTGGGAGATGGCCCCCACCGCCAAGCATTAGAAAAACACTTCTCCGGTACAAATACTCATTTCGTCGGCTATCTCACCGGACGTGAATTAGGTGCGGCTTTTGCCAGCGCCGATGCCTTTATCTTTCCCTCTCGCACAGAAACCCTCGGTTTAGTCTTACTAGAAGCAATGGCGGCTGGCTGTCCTGTAGTCGCAGCCCGTTCCGGTGGTATTCCTGATATCGTCACAGATGGGGTAAATGGTTATCTTTTCAACCCAAAAGCCGATATTCAAGATGCCATTAATGCAACCGTCCGCCTTTTAGAAAACGCCCAAGAGCGTGATAATATTCGTCAAAATGCTCGTCGAGAAGCCGAAAGGTGGGGATGGGCCGCTGCTACACGTCAGCTACAAGATTATTACCAGAAAGTGTTGATGAAAGAAAAGTTGGCAAAAGTTGGTTGAAAAAAGCAGTCCCGATGAAAAAATTTCACAGTCATGGATGAAAGATATCTTTCCCCTACACCCCCAAACCCTTACACCCCTACACCCTCTTTTAAGTCAGGGGAAAAGAAAACTATCAGCAACGGACAACGGACAACTGACCAATAACTAATGACTCTTCCCAATCCTGGTAGCGTTTTGGCTTCGTTAACAGAACTGACTCAAGTTAATCGTACCCACGCTTTATTGCGTCGGGTCAAAGACCTTTCTGTTAACGAATTTGTTTGCTTACTAGACTTTATCACTGCGGAATTTCAACAGTTTCTTAGAGCAATTGAACTCATTAATAATGAAGCTCTAGAGAATATGTTAGAGAAAGTGTTAGAAGCAATCACACTTAAAATCGGTCAAATTCTCCAAGCAGAACACACAGCAATTTTCTTAGTTGACCATGATAAATGTCAATTGTGGTCAAAAGTTCCTCAAGATAATGGGCAGAAATTTTTAGAAATTCGTACTCCTATCACTGTGGGAATTCCTGGTCATGTTGCTAGTACAGGCCAATATTTAAATATTTCTGAAACTGCTACCCATCCTTTGTTTAGCCCAGAATTAGAGAGACAAATGGGCTATAAGATTAACAATATTTTATGTATGCCTGTTGTTAGCAGTAAAGATCAAATTGTCGCAGTCGTACAATTAGCGAATAAGACAGGAAATATCCCCTTCAATCGAGATGATGAAGAGTCTTTTCGTGATTTTGCTGCTTCTATTGGGATTATTTTAGAAACCTGTCAATCTTTTTATGTTGCAGCTCGCAATCAACGGGGAGTCACAGCACTTTTACGCGCCACGCAAACACTAGGGCAAAGTTTAGATTTAGAAGCTACTTTGCAAATAGTGATGGAACAAGCCCGAATTTTGATGCAGGCAGACCGCAGCACATTATTTCTGTATCGCAAAGAAATGGGGGAACTCTGGACTAAAGTAGCAGTAGCAGCAGATACCACAAAGTTAATAGAAATTCGGATTCCGGCGAATCGTGGTATTGTTGGCTATGTGGCATCTACAGGGGATGCGTTGAATATTGCTGATGCTTATAAAGACCCCCGATTTGATCCTACAACCGACAGAAAAACAGGCTATTTAACCAGAAATATTTTGTGTTTGCCAGTCTTTAATTCAGCCAATGAATTGATCGGAGTAACACAGTTAATTAATAAGCAACAAGGAAGTTTTACGGCCTCCGATGAAGAGTTTATGCGGGCTTTTAATATTCAAGCGGGAGTTGCTTTAGAAAATGCTCGTTTATTTGAAAATGTATTACTAGAAAAACAATATCAAAAAGACATTTTACAAAGCTTGTCAGATGCTGTAATTTCTACAGATATGGCCGGGAGAATTGTCACAATTAATGATGCAGCCTTGGAATTACTGGGCTGTCCTTTGGGAGATGCTAATCATAAAAATAATAAGCTGCTGTGGGAACAAAATTTAATTGGTCGCGTAGTTTGGGAAATTGTACCAATTGAAAATTTGCAGATGCGCTTAGAAGATAGTTTAAAAAGTGGTGCTAGACATTATGTGCCAGAACAAAGTTTGACCGTGGGAATTTATCAATTACAAATGTCGGAAAGTCGGGTTTTGCATGAAACTCAAGATTACTTTATTTTGACAGTACGCGATCGCACCAACCCAGAGATTTTTCTTCCCTGGAATTTACCCCAAGTTCCCCAGCCGCAGTTTCTCACCCCAGAAGAAGTACAAATCTTAGAACGCAGTATTAATCTCACCGTTAATCCCTTGACTAACCCAGAAGGTGGTGTTCGTGGTGGTTTGGTGGTTTTGGAAGATATTAGTCAAGAGAAGCGCCTCAAAACTACTATGTACCGCTACCTTACACCCCATGTCGCTGAACAAGTAATGGCTTTGGGAGAAGATGCCTTAATGGTCGGTGAACGCAAGGAGGTGACCATTTTATTTTCAGATATCCGAGGCTACACCACACTTACCGAAAATCTAGGTGCGGCTGAAGTGGTATCACTCCTGAATCAATATTTTGAAACAATGGTTGAAGCAGTTTTCAATTATGAAGGCACACTGGATAAATTTATCGGTGACGCTTTAATGGCTGTTTTTGGTGCGCCATTACCACTGACAGAGAATCATGCTTGGCAAGCAGTACAGTCAGCCTTAGATATGCGCCAACGTTTGAAGGAATTCAATCAAAGACGCATCATTCAGGCACAACCACAAATCAAAATCGGTATTGGTATTAGTTCTGGAGAAGTAGTTTCAGGTAATATCGGTTCTCACAAGCGCATGGATTACACCGTCATTGGTGATAGTGTCAATTTAAGTTCTCGTTTGGAAACTGTTACCAAAGAATATGGCTGTGATATTATCCTCAGCGAGTTAACTTACCAATTATGCAGCGATCGCATTTGGGTACGCCAGTTAGATAAAATCCGCGTGAAAGGGAAACACCAAGCTGTAAATATCTATGAGTTAATTAGCGATCGCAATACTCCCTTAGATGACAACACTCAAGAGTTCCTCTTTCACTATCATAATGGTCGGACTGCCTACTTATGCCGCGATTTTACCCAGGCGATCGCTTGTTTTCACTCAGCTAAACATATTCGACCCACAGACCAAGCCGTCAATATTCACCTAGAACGCGCCTACAATTATCAACAAACTCCACCACCTCCTCAATGGGACGGCGTATGGACAATTTTCACCAAATAGGATTGCTAAGTGTTGAGTGATGAACAGGGAGTTAATTTTGAATTTAGTACTCCTGCGGAGAACCCGTAGGGTATTTTGAATTTTGAATTTTGAATTTTGAATTGATTCCCCTCTCTCATTTTTCAGCACCTTCAGAGTCATCGTCTCCATTTTGAAATGGATTTTCGCCGATTTGCAGTTGTTTTCTGGTGCGTTTTAAGTGTTTCCACAAAGCTTTTATTTGGTCGTAAGCTTCGTCTGGCGATAACTTTCCCCCTGTCTCTAAGTTGCAAATATAACTTACTCTTTGGGCAAATTCCTGTAAATTAGCGTTGAAAACTAAATTTTCTGGCTTGACTTGGCCGTAATAACGACCACGAGGATAGAGAAAATTGTCTTTGCTCATTATGCTTTTCTCCATTTTATTTAACTCCTTTATGTTTAACATCTCAAGATGAGTTTATAGTAGCCTTCTCAACTGTAATTCAGTATAAATACAGTACTACGACCGCTAATTACTTAATTTATTTCATCTTCTCCAATCAATAATATCTGGCTATTTAAAATGTTTTTGAGATGATTATGTATTGCTTCGTTTATATTTCAATTAAAAGTATCAATATATACTTGCAATTAACACAAAAAATAGAATAGTTACAAAAATTATTCTTTGTGTTCATCTAATCTTAATATTGATGTAAAAAAGTACACACTAAGCTATTCTGCTTTTAAGTGACACAGTAGATTGTGAGGGCTGTCAACGTTCAACAGCCCTGATTAGTAGTTATGCAATTTAGGTGTGCATTAGCTTACTCTGGAAAAATATCGCAAAATCAAGCAGTATTGCTTCTGCTTGAGGTAAGAGTTCAGTTCGTCATAGTCATGTGGCAATCCCTAACTTAGGTAATAATCGCCATATCAGGGGATAGATAGAGCAAAATAGGATATCCCACACATCTAATATGAAGATTTCTCTTAATTTTGCCAGATTTCGCAGGCTGGAGGTCTTAATTTACCATCAGCTATTTTTCCCCGTAGTCAAGTACAGCATTGATTTTCCGCAATATTCCCTACCCAAAATTGCTTTGCTGACTACAGACGAATAGCTAATCGTGAATAACTAAAGATAAAATGGTGAAGCCCGAAAGGACAAAAGCTGCTCATCGCTCAAACTTTACCTCCCACCATGTCTGTTCATTCCAAGCTATACGAAGGCAAAGCTAAAATTCTCTATACTACCGACGAGCCAGAAGTCTTACTGGCTGATTTTAAAGATGATGCCACTGCCTTTAACGCGCAAAAGCGCGGCAGTATCATTGGCAAAGGCAGAATAAATTGTAGTATTTCCAGCCAACTTTTTCAGCAGTTGGAAGCATCTGGCATCAAGACCCACTTTATTGATAGCCCTACCCCCAATCAAATGCGGGTAAAAGCCGTCAAAATTATACCGATAGAAGTAGTAATACGTAATATTGCTGCTGGTAGTTTATCTCAGCAAACAGGTATAGAGCTAGGTACAGTCTTAAAACAGCCCCTAGTAGAGTTTTATTATAAAAACGATCAGTTAGGAGATCCACTATTAACACGCGATCGCCTGCTGTTAATGGAACTAGCCACGGCGGAACAAGTAGAGGAAATTACTCATCTAGCATTGCAAATAAACGATTTCCTCAAAAAGTTCTGGCAGAATTGCGGTATCACCCTAGTAGACTTCAAACTAGAGTTTGGTGTGGACTCACAACAGCAAATACTCCTGGCTGATGAAATCAGCCCTGATACCTGCCGTTTGTGGAACACAACAGAAGCCGACCCCAATCGCCGGGTGATGGATAAAGACCGTTTCCGGCGCGACCTGGGAAATGTAGAAGATGCTTATCAGGAGGTTTTACAAAGAGTACTAACAGCAGTAGAAATTAAAAATTAGATGTATCAGGAATAATTTTTGATTATTGCAAAACAAACAAGTATATTTGTTCTTTTACCTTTGGCATAAATAAGCAATTGCCTGGTAATGGTGTGTGGATGTGAAGAGGAAGAAAGGAATTAAAGACGATGCGTTTATCTCCCGTATTAGTGGCGGCTGTAGCAATCACAGCACCTTTAAGTAGTTCTTTAACTGCAAATGCCCAAACTCCTACAAATTCAGAACAAACATTAGAAGCGATCGCCCCAGCGACAAATCAGCAGTCAGAACAAAATGTGAGTTTAGAATCCCCGGAGGATTTCACAACTGTCAAGGCGCTGGCAGATATGCCATCCCCATCAGGGGAATTATCGACAGATAAGTCAACTAAATCCGCAGCGACGACGAAAAAAGATGTGATTGTACCCACTGTAGAGACATTAGTGGCTACAAATCCGCCCATGCAGGAAAGCAACTCTGCGACGAAGATAGCGCCTGTAGAAATTGGCAAACCAACATCGACTGCGATGTTCAGGAGTCAGTACCAGACAATTAATTATGGTAGTTATGGGCGATCGCTCACATCAGGTGTTAGCGCATCACCATCACCACAGAAAAAAGCCAATTTGCCCTCCCCAGTTCCTAACCCCCTCGAAACTAGAGCGACAACAGCCAAGCAGCTTGTACAAGCCCCAGAACAACCTGCACCCCAGCCAGAAGTAGCCCCCCCAAGCACCGAGCAACCAGCACCTGCACCAGCCCCTGGGACTACACCAGGGACAGAAAATTTCAACACTCCTAACGCCACACCTGAAACCACAGAACCCCGTGTATTAGTTTCAGAAGTCCTCGTGAGACCGCAATCAGGACAACTAACCCCCGAATTAGAAACCCAAGTTTACAACGTAATTCGCACTCAACCAGGACGGACAACCACCCGTTCCCAGTTACAAGAAGATATTAACGCCATCTTTGGCACAGGCTTTTTCTCCAACGTCCAAGCATCACCAGAAGATACACCATTAGGGGTGCGAGTCAGCTTTATTGTCCAGCCCAACCCCGTCTTAAGCAAAGTAGAAATTCAAGCCAACCCTGGTACTAACGTTCCCTCAGTCCTACCCCAGGCTACTGCTGATGAAATTTTCCGCCCCCAGTATGGCAAAATTCTCAACTTGCGGGATTTACAAGAAGGGATTAAGGAATTAACCAAACGTTATCAAGACCAAGGTTACGTTCTCGCCAATGTTGTAGGCGCGCCCCAGGTTTCCGAAAATGGAGTTGTCACCCTGCAAGTAGCCGAAGGGGTCGTTGAGAATATTAGCGTCCGCTTTCGCAACAAAGAAGGACAGGATGTCAACGAACAAGGACAACCAATTCGGGGACGGACACAGGACTATATCATCACGCGAGAAGTGGAATTGAAACCAGGACAGGTATTCAACCGCAACACCGTCCAGAAAGACCTACAACGGGTATTCGGGACAGGATTGTTTGAAGATGTCAATGTTTCCCTTGACCCCGGTACAGACCCCACCAAGGTGAATGTGGTGGTAAATGTAGTAGAACGCAGCAGTGGTTCAATTGCGGCTGGTGCTGGTATCAGTTCTTCTAGTGGATTGTTTGGTACAGTCAGCTATCAACAGCAAAACCTGAACGGGAGAAACCAAAAACTAGGCGCAGAAGTACAGCTAGGCGAACGAGAATTATTGTTTGACCTGCGGTTCACAGACCCTTGGATTGGAGGTGATCCTTACCGCACCTCTTACACTGCCAATATTTTCCGCCGTCGTTCCATCTCCTTGATTTTCGACGGGAAGGACGAAGATATTAGAACATTTGACCCTGGTAACCCTAATGATACAGACGAGCAAGACCGTCCTCGTGTCACCCGTCTAGGTGGTGGTGTTACCTTCACTCGCCCTTTATCGGCTAATCCTTTTGAAAGAGCAGAATGGACGGCCTCAGCAGGCTTGCAGTATCAGCGAGTTAGTACCCGCGATGCTGATGGTAACTTGAGAAAAGAAGGTGCTGTGTTTGACGATAATGGCAACCGCACCAGTGAAATCGTTCCCCTCAGCTTTTCTGGGACGGGAGAAGATGACTTATTATTAGTGCAACTAGGCGCACAGCGTGACCTCCGCAATAATCCCTTGCAGCCAACTAGCGGTTCTTTCTTACGTTTCGGCGTAGATCAATCAGTACCAGTAGGCTCAGGTAATATTTTCCTCACTAGGTTCCGGGGTAGCTACAGTCAATATCTCCCCGTGAAATTCACAGGTTTTAGCAAAGGGCCGGAAACCATAGCCTTTAACATCCAAGGCGGTACAGTCCTTGGTGATTTGCCCCCCTATGAAGCCTTTACCCTTGGTGGTAGTAACTCAGTACGTGGTTACGAAGAAGGTGCTTTAGGTAGCGGACGCAGCTTTGTGCAAGCATCTGTTGAGTATCGTTTTCCTGTTTTCTCTGTAGTTAGTGGCGCTTTATTTTTTGACGTTGGTAGCGACTTAGGAACCAGCACCAGAACTGCTGAAGTGCTGAATAAAAGCGGTAGCGGCTACGGTTATGGTCTTGGTGTGCGTGTGCAATCACCATTGGGGCCAATTCGCATTGACTATGGTATCAACGATGATGGCGATAGTCGGATTAATTTCGGTATTGGAGAAAGGTTTTAGGTTGGCTAACTGTTAACTGTCAACAGTCAACAGTCAACGACTATGGACTATGGACTATAGACTATCGGGGTGTTTACCAAAGATGAATTATGAATAACAAAAATCTCTATATACTGACTGTATTCGTATGAAACAGCACACTCTAGCAGAGGCGATCGCTCACACTGGAGTAGGGCTGCATAGTGGTGTCAGTACCCATGTACGCATACTTCCTGCTGATGCGGGTAGTGGTCGCTACTTCGTGCGGGTGGATTTGCCAGACTCTCCAATCATTCCGGCTCAAGTGGCGGCGGTGAATCAGACAGTCCTCTCAACTCAGTTGGGGAAAGGTGAAGCCTACATTCGCACAGTCGAGCATCTATTAGCAGCCTTGGTGGGGATGGGTGTAGATAACGCCCGTATTGAAATTGATGGTTCAGAAATCCCGCTTTTAGATGGTTCAGCTAACGAATGGGTCACGAGTATTGCCAAAGTTGGCTTAGTAGAGCAAGCTATTACAGATAACTCAGTATCATTGGATATTCAAGAACCAATTTGGATTTATCAGGATGATGCTTTTGTAGCTGCAATCCCAGCACAAGAAACCCGCTTTAGCTATGGGATTGATTTTGACTTGCCAGCTATTGGTAATCAATGGCATAGTTGGTTACTAACCACACAGCTAGAGCAAGCTGCTGCTAGCTTCGCTCAAGAAATTGCACCTGCACGTACTTTTGGTTTATTACATCAAATCGAATATTTACAAAAGTCTGGGTTAATCAAAGGTGGTAGTTTGGATAATGCGCTCGTTTGTGGCCCCGATGGCTGGGTAAATCCACCATTAAGATTTGCAAATGAGCCAGTACGTCATAAAATCTTGGATCTAGTAGGAGATTTGAGTTTACTGGGATATTTTCCCCGCGCTCATTTCCTAGCGTATAAAGCCAGCCATAATTTACACATTCAACTGGCACAGCGAATTTTAGCTTTGAGTAACTAAATTTCGGCTCGAATCTCAAAATTCCTCATTACACGTACCTACATTCATGCCAAGATTACAAATTAACCACCTTGCCAATGTCAACCCTCTCTGAAGTGAAAGCACCCACATCTACAGAACAACCCGCCACTAATGAGGCGACAACGCCACCCGAAATTAAAACGACTTTTACATCTGAAGAAATTCAGAAATTACTTCCCCACCGCTACCCATTCTTGCTGGTAGACAAAATTATTGACTACACACCAGGAAAACAAGCAGTAGGTATTAAAAATGTCACTATTAACGAGCCACATTTCACTGGTCATTTCCCAGATAGACCACTGATGCCAGGAGTGTTAATTGTGGAAGCAATGGCACAAGTAGGTGGTATTGTGATGACGCAACTGCCAAACTTAGAAGGTGGTTTATTTGTATTCGCGGGTATTGATAAAGTCCGTTTCCGCCGTCAAGTAGTACCAGGAGACCAACTGGTAATGACAGTGGAACTGTTATGGATTAAACAACGTCGTTTCGGGAAAATGCAAGCCCGTGCCGAAGTTGACGGTCAACTAGCAGCCGAAGGCGAATTAATGTTTTCGCTGATCAACTAACAACTAGCTTTCGTGGTATCGGTATAACCGTGAAATACCTTACTCAATCCTGAAACAGGATACCAGTAAAAAAAAATCGCCACAAGAGCATCTTATAATTTCTTGATTTTCGCCGCTCACACACTCAACTTGCTTCGCCCGACACTTTTGGTCACTGACCATTTACATACTCAGCAACGCCAGAGGCTGAAACTTTGATAACCAAAGCAAAGCACTGGCTCCTCAAGACAGTTCTGGAGATTCACCCTTGAAGACGCTTATTCATCCAACTGCTGTAATTCATCCAAATTCGGAACTGCACCCAACAGTGCAAGTCGGTGCTTATGCTGTGATTGGAGCGCACGTCAAAGTCGGCCCGGAAACAATTATTGGCGCTCATGCTGTGATAGAAGGGCCTTGTGAGATTGGCGCGCGAAATCAGATTTTTACAGGTGCAGCTATCGGCATGGAACCCCAGGATCTCAAGTTTGTGGGAGAACCAACCTGGGTCAAAATTGGCGACAATAACTTGATTCGGGAGTATGTCACCATTAACCGGGCAACTGGGGCAGGCCAAGCCACAATTATTGGTAACAATAATTTGTTAATGGCTTATGTCCATGTAGCTCATAACTGTGTAATTGAAGACTCTGTAATTATCGCTAACTCTGTAGCTTTAGCCGGTCATGTGCATATAGAATCACAAGCCAGATTAAGCGGTGTTTTAGGTGTCCACCAATTCGTACATATTGGTAGACAAGCAATGGTAGGCGGGATGGCACGAATTGACCGTGATGTACCGCCATATATGTTGGTAGAAGGTAATCCAGGCAGGATTAGAACTCTGAATCTGGTGGGACTCAAGCGCTCTGGTATGGAAACCAGCGACTTGCAACTGCTCAAAAAAGCCTTCCGTATCCTTTACCGTTCTAATTTGCTCTTTAAAGAAGCATTAGAAGAATTAGAAACCTTAGGTGATACAGAACACTTACAACACCTGCGTCGCTTCCTATTGCTGTCACAAATGCCAGGAAGACGGGGCTTGATTCCTGGTAGAGGAAAATCGGTTGGGAGTGATGAATCATAGGCAGGAGGTAGGAGGAGCAGGGGAGCAGGGGAGCAGGGGAGCAGAGGAGAGAAGTTACTCAAAGATTTTCCCCTTCCCCAGTCCCTAATCCCCAATCCCCAATCCCTAATCCCTAATATTAAAATGCGTATATTTATTAGCACTGGCGAAGTTTCTGGCGATTTGCAAGGGGCGCTGTTGATTGCAGCGCTAAAACGTCAGGCTGTGGCTATGGGGGTGGAGTTAGAGATTGTAGCCTTGGGTGGCGACAAAATGGCGGCGGCTGGGGCAACTATTTTGGGCAATACCAGTGGTATTGGTTCAATGGGGATTTTTGAGTCTCTGCCCTATGTTTTGCCTACTTTGATAGTACAGCGACGAGCGATCGCCTATTTAAAACAAAATCCCCCAGACTTGGTAGTCTTGATTGATTACATGGGGCCAAATCTTGGTGTCGGCACTTATATGCAGAAGCATTTACCTCATGTGCCTGTAGTGTATTATATAGCACCACAAGAATGGGTTTGGTCGATGAGTTTGCGGAACACATCCCGAATAGTTGGTTTTACAGATAAGTTATTAGCTATTTTCCCGGAAGAAGCTCGTTACTTTAGTCACAATGGTGCAAATGTTACCTGGGTAGGACATCCTTTACTTGACCGGATGCAGGATGTTCCTAGTAGAGAAGAGGCTCGTGCTAAGTTAGGCATTACACCAGAACAAAAAGCGATCGCTCTTTTGCCAGCTTCCCGTCGGCAAGAGTTAAAATATTTACTACCGATAATTTTCCAAGCTGCCCAAACTATCCAAGCTAAATTACCAGAGGCGCATTTTTGGATTCCCCTGTCTTTGGAAGTATATAGAGAACCAATCGAAGCAGCTATCAAGGCTTATGGTTTACGGGCTACAGTAGTATCAGGTCAACAAAAAGAAGTTTTTGCGGCGGCCGATATCGCCATTACCAAATCTGGCACAGTTAATTTAGAACTGGCATTGTTAAACGTGCCACAAGTTGTAGTTTACCGTTTAAGTCCTGTTACTGTTTGGATTGCGCGGAAAATCCTCAAAGGTTCTATCCCCTTCGCCTCCCCACCTAATTTAGTGGTGATGAAACCAATTGTCCCGGAGTTGTTACAAGAACAAGCAACCCCAGAGAATATCACTCAAGCAGCGATGGAATTATTGCTCAATTGCGAGCGTCGAGCGCAAACCTTGGCAGACTATCACGAAATGCGTCAATGTTTGGGAGAATTAGGAGTATGCGATCGCGCAGCTCAAGAAATTTTGCAAATGCTTTAGAGCGTGCTGGCTCAAGTCGCTTCTCTACAAGATGTTGCGCGTTAATAGCGCAGGCGTAACGCTCCAAATTCAAAATTCAAAAAAGGTCAATGGTTTGTATAACCTGTTTCACTATTTTTGGGTGCAATTATTGGTAATATTGGTGGCAAGTATTATGTCTTAGCTCTCCATTCTGGCTCAAACCGAGTGAATGGATTGTTACTCAACCGTGCAGTAGAAATGTCTCGTTTGGATGAGTGGTTACAAAAAAACTAGAAAGTTAGTCTGGTATTCATACTGGATTTTTGAAATGTCAACTAGATACAGTCCATTACAAATTGCCATAACTAGGTAGACTCAACTTAAATCCAGGCAATATATTTTCACCCGATAATTCTGTGGGTAGATTCTGCACTTCTACATCTTGGCTTTGACGATATATTTCTACTTGCTGCTGTTGGGGGTTAATTAACCATCCTAACTGCACACCTGCATCTATATATTCCCGCATTTTCTGACGTAGCTTTTCCAAGTCGTCTGTTGCTGACCTTAACTCAATGACAAAATCTGGTGCAATGGGGGGAAATTTACGTCTTTGTTCGGGAGTCAGGCTTTCCCAGCGTTCCCGACTAATCCACGCTGCATCAGGAGAACGGTCTGCGCCATTGGGTAATTTAAATATGGTAGAAGAACTGAACGTATAACCGAGTCCCGTTTGACGATTCCAGATACCCAAATCAATAATTAAATCGGCTTCTCGATTACCACTTTCACCGCCAACGGGGGGCATAATAATCAATTCTCCAGTAGCAGTGCGTTCAAACTTCCATTCACTGTTATTTTGACATAGTTGATAGAACTGTTCGTCTGTGAGGTGAACGGTGTCTAGGTTTAATGTCAAAGGACTGATAACCATAGAGATAATTAAGATAGCGATCGCAATAATACTATGCTAATTCTTCTTGAATCACCAAAACAGTCCTGAAATCTTGAGTCGAAAGCACTGAGTCACAACAATTACAGATAAACCATGATGATTTACATATTCATCTTGTTATAGAATATACTAATTTTAATTTTCCTAAGAATACTTTAATTAATCGCTGGTTCAACAATTTTTCTTACTGTTCATTGGTCAACGTCTGCATCATCAATGAGTTCCAGCACCCAGGAATTAAAACGCAACTCTAAGCGACGACGACCCATCGCTGTAGATTTGTTTGCAGGTGCAGGAGGAATGAGTCTTGGTTTTGAACAGGCTGGTTTTGATGTGTTGGCGGCGGTGGAAATTGACCCCATTCACTGTGCAGTACATGAGTATAACTTTCCTTTTTGCTCAGTTTTGTGCAAAAGTGTAGAGGAGACGACAGGCAAAGAGATACGCGATCGCTCCAAAATCAATAACCAAGAAATAGATGTAATTATTTGCGGTAGTCCCTGTCAAGGTTTTTCCCTCATGGGTAAACGGGTTTTTGATGACCCCCGGAACTCCTTAGTATTTCACTTTTATCGGTTAGTACTGGAGTTACAACCGAAATTTTTTGTTATGGAAAATGTGCGGGGGATAACTTTTGGTGAACACAAACAAATCCTCCAAGCCTTGATTCATGAGTTTAAAACTCACGGTTATCAGGTGGAAGAGAATTATCAAGTTCTCAATGCAGCTCATTATGGAGTACCGCAAGCGCGGGAAAGATTATTTCTCATTGGTGCAAGGGAAGATGTCAAGTTACCCAAATACCCCAAACCAATCACCAAACCAGCGAAATCAAGTAAGTTGAAAGCCAAAAATTTATCTCGTCTACCACTTTGTCCCACTGTTTGGGAGGCTATTGGCGATTTACCGGAGGTAGAACAATACCCGGAATTGTTAACAAGAGACTGGATAATTGCCGAGTATGGCAAACCAAGTAATTACGCGGCCGTACTTCGTGGTATTAGTACTTTAGCAGATGATTATTCATGCGATCGCCTATTTGATTCTCGTCTTCTTTCTTCCAGCCTCAGAACCAAGCATTCACAAGCAACCATCGAACGCTTTGCAGCTACAATCCCAGGTGAAAGAGAACCCATCAGCCGATTCCATAAACTGCATCCATCTGGTGTCTGCAATACATTAAGAGCAGGAACAGATAAATTTAAAGGTTCTTTCACCTCTCCTAGACCAATTCATCCATTCACACCCCGATGTATAACAGTCAGAGAAGCCGCACGATTGCATTCTTACCCAGACTGGTTTAGATTTCACATCACCAAATGGCATGGTTTTCGTCAAGTCGGTAACTCTGTACCGCCATTACTAGCAAAAGCAGTCGCCAGGGAGATTATTCGCAGATTGAATATATCACCTGTGAAACCCGATATTTGCCACGAACTAGGAACAGAAAAGCTACTGCAATTCAACATTTCTCAAGCTGCACAGCACTATTCTAGTTTGAAAGGGGTGTAGGGGAAAGATAAGCTATTCTGCTTTTAAGTTGCATAATCCATCGTGAAGGCTGTTGACGGTTGACTGCTGACTGTTAACGGTCAACCGTCTTTAATTTTGAATTTTGTAGGCTTGCCTTCCCGTAGGGTATTTTGAATTTTGAATTTTGAATTGGAGCGAAGCGACTTGACTTCTTCAACACTAACTCCAACTACGGAAAAATGTACTATCTTCCCAAATACTAGCAGTACGTTGAGCGATCACTGCTAATTCTTTCTCGCCTAGAGGCTGAAAAGCGCGGGCTACTTGCACATTACTTTCTAATTGCTTGACAGTTTCCGCCGCAATCACGCAACTATGAACCCCTGGCTGAGACAAACTATATCCCATTGCTTGTTCCATACCCGTCAATCCACCAGGCTGAAACAAACGTCCGTAGGCTGGAACTTTCATTGCTACCACACCCACATTGTTGGCTTGCGCTACTGGTAAAACTACGGGGATAAATGGACGGGGGTGATGTCTATCGGCGGCGTTAACTGGTATTAATGTCGTATGAAAAGGATAGCGGCGTAACCCTTCGGTAATTACTTCTGGGTCACGATGTCCGGTAATACCTGCGAAACGAACTAAATTTTGGCTGATGGCTTCTTCTAAAGCTTTAATGGCACCAGAGGGACTAAATATTGTGTTGAGTTCTGCTGCAAAAGAAACGTGATGTAACTGCCACAAATCGAGGTAATCTGTATTTAGGCGTTTGAGCGATCGCTCTAATTCTCGCCATGCACCATCCCGATCTCTGTATGCAGTCTTACTAGCTAGAAATATCTTCCCACGATGGGGTGGTAGAACTTTACCAAGATAATCTTCACTCGGCCCATAACTTGCAGCCGTATCAAAATAGCGAATACCCAATTCTAAGGCTTTGTGAATAATTGCTTCAGCTTCAGACTGCTTGCCTTCCCAAGATAATGGAGTTTGTCCCGCACCTCCCAACCCAAAAATAGGTAATTTCACATCTGTGCGCCCTAAGATGCGTTCTGGCATCATTACTGGTGGTGCAGCAGTAGGAGTGGAATTTTGTTGTAAAACAGTCGTCATCACAACACTCCCGGTAACAGCAGCACTGGTCATGAGAAAGTTACGCCGTGTCTGTTTCGCTGTCATATTTGGGCAAAATCCCTAGTCTATTTGTAAGTAAGTCAGTGCAATAAAGCCAAACTGCGTAAATGAAAGTAAAGAAGGCTGAAAATCTTTCTCTCCCTGCTCCCTGCCTTATGCCAACAATCATTATTTACGCCGACCTACTTATGGTAACGAAAAAACGCAACAAAAAATACTAACGATCCTCCGTTACCTGTATCGACGCATCAACTTAATTTTGTCTAACCACTTATGACTTTTCCTCCTGATAGTCGCCAAACAAACAGTAATATATATTACATTTGGATTGCAAACAAAAATTTAATATTGGATTTATTTAATACCAGTTACTCAAAAATGAACAGGGCTTAAAAATAGACTTTAAAAAATCAAAAACCTCAACCGATAAGTATTGTGCATTATTAATGCTCATCTGCACTTATAATGAGTTCCTTCCGACAATCGAAAATTGTTTCGGTAATTTCACTAGTGTTCAGAACAAGGAGTTAAGGCAATGTATGGTTTAGTGAACAAAGCAATTCAAGACATGATTAGCAAGTATCACGGCGAAGATACATGGGAAACCATCAAGCAAAAAGCCGGACTGGAAGATATTGACTTTTTCGTGGGGATGGAAGCTTATAGTGACGATGTAACTTATCGTTTGGTTGGTGCCGCTAGTGAAGTATTGGGTAAGCCTGCCGAGGAACTGTTGATAGCCTTTGGGGAATACTGGGTGACATATACATCTGAAGAAGGCTATGGAGAACTTTTAGCTAGTGCGGGAGACTCCTTACCAGAGTTTATGGAAAACCTTGATAACCTTCATGCCAGAGTAGGCTTAAGTTTTCCTCAGCTTCGTCCCCCCGCTTTTGAGTGTCAACACACCAGTAATAAGTCGATGGAACTCCACTACCAATCAACTCGCTGTGGTTTAGCTCCAATGGTGATTGGTTTACTCCACGGATTAGGAAAACGCTTTCAGACAAAGGTTGACGTTACTCAAAGCGCTTTTCGTGAGACTGGTGAGGATCACGATATCTTCTCTATTAAATACGAAGACTCGAATTGCTATGACGACTGATAGGGATAGTAGCTCCAAAAAATTTGGTCTTTCTCCCGAACAATTTGCTGCTTTGTTCCCCTTCCATCTGGTTATAAATCGAGAATTAAAGATTGTTCAGGCGGGTGAGGTAATTCAGCGTATTTTGGAGCCTATGGTGCTTCTTGAGAGTTATTTGGGAGAGCATTTTCAAATCAGTCGCCCCAAATGCCTCACTAGCTTTGAAGGGATTTGCCAACAAACGCGATCGCTTTTCATTCTACAAGCCCACTATCAGGAAATACAACTAAAGGGACAGATGTTAAATTTGGAGTCCCATGATCATCTGCTATTTCTTGGTTCTCCTTGGATTACTGATATCGCTGATTTAAAAAATCTGGGATTGAAGATCAATGATTTTCCCCTACATGACTCTGTTTCTGATTATCTGTTTCTGTTACAGGCTAAAAATTCTGCCCTTGCTGATGCTCAAAAACTGACTACAAAACTCAAAGACCAAAAGGCTGAATTACAAACAACAGCCTTACGACTGAGGACACTAATTGAGAGTTTACAGTCTGGTATTCTCTTGGAAGACGCGACCCGGCATATTGTTCTAGTCAATCAAGAATTTTGTGATTACTTTCGCATTCCTGTACCTCCCCAAGCTTTGCAAGGTATGGATTGTCAGCAAGCTGTGGAAGCTAGTAAACATCTATTCACTGAACCAGAGAGATTTATTTGCACCACAGATGAGATCATGCGTCAAGGCAAAATGTTTCTCCATCAAGAATGGGAACTTCAAGACGGACGCACCTTAGAGCAAAACTATATACCGATTGTGGTTGACCATAAACTTTATGGTCATCTGTGGAAATATCGTGACATTACCCAATACAAAAAATCAGAAGTTGCTTTGAGGTTAAGTGAGGAACGATTAAAGCTGGCTGTAGATGCTGTAGAAGAGGGTCTATGGGACTGGAATCTAGTTACCGGAGAAGTTTATCGTAGCGCGCGTTGGTTCACCATGCTGGGTTACACTCCTATGGAAATCGCCAACGATATTAAATTCAGAGATAAGTTGATCCATCCAGATGATATCCCCTTGATGCAGCAACGGTTGATATCCCACCTCAAAGGTGATACTCCTGTCTATGAAGTAGAGATACGTTTACTTGCTAAATCTGGAGAATGGAAATGGATTCTCGACCGGGGTAAATTAGTGAGTCGGGATTCCCAAGGTAGAGCTATGAGAATGGTGGGAACTCATTTAGACATTACCCAACGGAAACAGGCAGAACAAAACTTACAGCAGCAATATCAACACACTTTACTGCTGAAACAAATCACAGAGGAAATCCGCCAGTCCTTACAATGGGAAAAAATTCTCCAGACAACAGTCACAGAAGTTCAGCGAATTTTACAAGTTGACCGCGCCCTGATTTTCCAAATCAATTCTGATGGTTCTGGCAAAGTGGTTCAAGAGGCGGTAATACCTGGATGGTCAGTTACTTTAGACCAAGATATTTATGATCCTTGCCTCAAAGATGGATACCTTCTTATGTACCGCGATGGACGCATTACTGCCATTGCCGATGTGTATCAAGCTGGTTTGAAACCTTGCCATGTGGAATTCTTGCAACAGTTCCAGGTCAAAGCTAATTTGGTTGTACCAATTCGAGTGCGACGCAATTTGTGGGGATTATTAATTGTCCATCAGTGCGATCGCCCCAGGCAATGGACGGAATTAGAATTGGATCTCCTCAAACATCTGGCGGATCAAATGGGTATTGCCCTCACCCAATCCAAGTTATTGGCTCAGGAAACTAGGCAAGCCCAATTATTAGCGCTGCAAAATGAAGAATTGAACGTTGCTAAACAAGTAGCAGAGACGGCAAATATGGCTAAGAGTAATTTCCTGGCCACCATGAGCCATGAAATTCGTACTCCGATGAATGCCATCATTGGTATGAGCGGACTGCTCCTAGATACTACCCTCAAACCTGAGCAATTCGACTATGTAGAAACTATTCGCAACAGCAGTCACACATTATTAACAATCATTAATGACATCCTCGACTTTTCTAAAATTGAGTCTGGCAAATTAGAGCTAGAAGAACAACCTTTTGATTTGCGCCTTTGTGTGGAAGAAGCCTTAGATTTACTGGCTCCTCAAGCAGCCTCAAAAGGCATCGAACTCATGTACCAATTAGAACCAAACACACCCACTTTAGTTGTGGGTGACATTACTCGTATCAGGCAAATTCTGTGGAATTTGGTCAGTAATGCGGTCAAGTTTACCAAAATTGGCGAAATATGTATCACTATTGGGGCAAAACAGAAGATTTATAAACAGACAGACCCTACTCGCTACGAATTTCAATTTGCAGTCCAAGATACGGGTATTGGCATAGAACGCGATCGCCTACATCGATTATTCAAACCTTTTAGTCAAGTCGATGCCTCTATGACTAGACGCTATGGCGGTACAGGCCTGGGACTGGCAATCAGTAAACGTCTGAGTGAAATCATGGGCGGCAAAATGTGGGTAGAAAGTCAACCGCATCAAGGCTCTACTTTCTATTTCACTGTTACCTTACAAGTCAATTCCTCTGCCATCAATAGTTCCGTCAACGTCGATCCAGAATTGGTTGGCAAACGATTACTGCTAGCAGTCGGTAACGCCAACTTGAGAAAATGCTTAACCTGGCAACTCCAGTCCTTAGGATTAGATGTCCAGGCTGTAGATTCCAACACGACGGCGCTACATTGTCTATGGCAACATACCTCTCTGGCTCTAGCTGTGTTGGATGTTGATAGCCCAGAGATCAACGGCCTTCATCTCAGTAAAAAAATCCGTGCCATTCCCCAGCATCAGAATTTACCCCTGGTGATGCTGAGTGCTAAAGGCAAACAAACTTTAGAAGTGAAGCAAGTAGCATCGGAATTTACTGCCTTTCTACATAAACCCTTGCGCCATTACCAGTTACACAATACACTCTTGCAAATTGTACGGGGTAAGTGGTTGAGCAAGTCCACCCCTCAAGGCATAATCCCCTCTTACTCCCGCTTACCTAAACCGAATCTGCCAGCTATTGATACCCATCTGGCGGAAAATTTGCCGCTCAAAATTCTCCTGGTTGAAGACGTGTTGGTGAATCAGAAAATTGCAACGAATATGCTGCATCTATTGGGATATCGTACCGATGTCGCTAACAATGGCTTAGAAGCTCTGGAAGCGCTACAAAGACAACTCTATGATGTTGTGTTTATGGATATTCAGATGCCGGAAATGGATGGCTGGGAAACCACCCAAAAGATTCGCCAGGAATTTTCCCCTACTCTTCAACCTTGGATCATTGCCATGACTGCCCATGCCCGCCCAGAAGATCGTCAGCAGTGCTTGGCAGCAGGTATGGATGACTACATAAGTAAGCCGATCAGCCTAGAAGATATCACCACAGTTTTGAAAAAGTTCGGTAGTCAGCGTCAAGCAGCATCAGAGTCTCCAGTATCGGTGTCTATATCTGCGCCATCTGCACCCACCCCACAACTCAAAATAGAAGAGGTAATTGACCAACAGACTTTGGAATACCTGCGAAATTTAGGTGGTAGCGACGAAGCAGATGAGGATGGAGGCGGCAGCATCATCACTGAGTTAATCCAACTTTACCTAGAAGATACCCCAGCCAAAATTCAAGCAATTCAAGATGCAGCAACGTCGGCAGACCGTTCACAGTTAGCCAGAATAGCTCACGCTTTGCGATCGCCTAGTGTGAGTATTGGAGCTATTAACCTGGGAAAAATCTGTGAAACCGTGGAGGATGAAGCCAAGGAACAATCAATGGATCAACTTACTGCTTTGGTTAATCAACTCAACAACGAATATCAAAATGTTGTAGCAGCACTTAAAACCCTGATTCATTAAAACAAACAGCATTTTCCTCATAGCTCCAATTAAAAAATATGAAAGAAAATACATTTTCCTCACTCCCCAATCTGAATTACCCCTCATCCTCAGAATGGTCGCCACCTTACCCAGCCCCCCAACCTTCATCCCCACCCACGAAAGTCAAAATCTTAGTAATTGATGATGATCGCATCATCCAATTAATTCTCAAACAGGCATTGCAAGAACAAGGCTATGAAGTCATTCTCGCCACCAATGGTTTACAAGGAATCGAGCAAGCCGATAAACACCATCCAGCACTGATAATTTGTGATTGGCAAATGGATGAAATGGATGGTTTAGAAGTATGCCGCAAAATTAAATCAGAGCCAACCCTATCTGCAACTTTTTTTATTCTATTAACCTCACGGCGAGCCGTAGAAGACCGAGTGGAAGGCTTAGATACGGGGGCAGATGATTTTTTAAGCAAACCAATTGACGTAAATGAACTCAAAGCCCGTGTACGCTCTGGCTTGAGGCTATATCAGACAAATCAAGAACTGCAAAGATTAGCACAAGATTTACAACTCCAAAAACAGCTTTTAGAAACAGAGTTGAATGAGGCGGCTGATTATGTCAAATCTATTCTTCCCCAACCTTTATCGGGATTAATCAACATCAATTCTCAATTTTTGCCCTCTAGTCAATTAGGTGGTGATTGTTTTGATTACTACTGGCTTGATGATGATCATTTAGTTATCTACCTGCTGGATGTTTCTGGACATGGATTGGCAGCAGCATTACCATCAATTTCCATACATAATCTACTGCGATCGCGTTCTCTTCCTCAAGCTGATCTGTATAATCCCGCGCAAGTTCTCCAAGACTTAAATCTTTTCTTTCAAATGGATCAGCAAAATTGTCAATATTTTACGATGTGGTATGGGGTTTTTAAGCGGAGTTCTCAGCAGTTAACTTATGCTAGCGCCGGTCATCCTCCGGCTTTACTACTTTCTCCTTCCACTGACTCTCAATTAGATATCCAAAAATTAGCTACTCGCAGTCTCCCAATTGGAGCATTTACAGAAGCAAAATATTACAATGCTATCTGTAATATCCAAAGCGGTAGTAAACTCTATGTATTTAGTGATGGAGTTTATGAAGTGGAAAAATCCGATGGTAATATGTGGAGTTTTGACAGCTTTATTAATCTAATAGCTATGTGCAATCAACCATGCAAAGAAAGGTTAAGTGATATTTTAGCAGCCATAAAAACTACCACTGGCAGTCAAATATTCAATGATGACTGCTCTTTAATAGAAATAAATTTTGTTCTTGAGTAAGTGGGTCAGTGTGAAAATTTCAACGTATGTCATTGCGAATGAAACGAAGTGAAGCAATCGCAATGGTTGTACTAATTTTACATTCTGTTACACAGTTGGGTTTATTTTCATCGACTTACTTAACTCAAGTTTTTGGATATACTCAAACTAATAATTTAGCTGAAAATAAGGAACTTTATTGTAATTTTCATCATGCTTTGTTCATGGTTGATTAGTCTTATTTTTCATTGATTGTATAGTTGTCGGTAATCCTAGCAACAGAGATGACAAATCAATATCTTTGGCATTCTGTAAAATTTGTGGTGAGGCGAGGGGAAAGTCTTGCTGATAAAGTCGTAAATGATTAATTAGTTGATTAACACCAGTCTCTATTTCCTGAAAATGGATATAATCTGAGTTGTTTGAATAGTTAATTTCCTGCTGTTTTTCCAAAACCAACTGATTATTGACATATATTTCCTTACTTTCAACTTCTGGTAATTGATCAGATGACATTAAAGAACTTTTATTTTTTATCTCTCGCACATACTCCAAAGCACGGTTCATAGTGCTTTCTAATTCTTGAAAATCTATAGGCTTAGTAATAAAATCAAAAGCACCTTGATTCATGGCTCTTCTAATGTTTTTAAGATCCTCGTAAGCAGATACAATGACAGCTTTAATATCTAAATCCAGATCCCGTATTTTACTAAGTAAGGTTAGCCCATCTATCTCCGGCATATTAATATCAGTTACTAATAAATCTATTTGCGGATATGCTTGTATTTTTTCCAAGGCATCTCTACCATTATGAGCAAAGATAAATTCATACTCTCCTTGACGTATCTTATGCCTAAAATAATGAGTTACCAAACGTTTGATTAGTGGTTCATCATCAACAAATAATATATATTCAGTCATACGTAAAACCCTGATATTCATGAATAGATAAATTAATTGGTATTGTGAGAACAAATTCTGTATATTCTCCAACTTCAGTGTTAATTTTAATATCTCCTTGATGCTGCCCGACAACAATATCATGGATTAATGACAATCCTAGACCCGTTCCTTCACCAGGTGGTTTAGTAGTAAAAAAGGGATTGAAAATTTTATCCATGACATCTGGTGCTATACCTTGACCATTATCTCGGATAGTAATTAACAATGATTCACCCCGATTTTCAGTTTTAACGAAAATTTTGGGAATGAATGTATCACCAACTTCTTGCTTCTTTTTATAAGCTGCGTAGCAGGCATTGTCAACAATATTAATCAAAGCTCGGCTTATATCTTGAAAGATGATTGCTACTTCTGGTAAGGAAGAATCGTAATCAGTGTCGATAGTAATATTAAAACCGTTAAGTTTATTAGATAGACTATGATAAGCCAGTTGTACTGCTGTTTCAAGCAGGGAATTTATATCAGTGAATTGTAGCTGATTATTACTATCAGAACGTGCCAATAGTAACATATTTTGAATAATATTGTCTGCTCTCAATCCTTGTTGTTCAATTTCTAGTGAATTGTCTACTATGTCAGTAAGAGTTCCTTTGATATATTCAAATAATTCTGGGTTTAAAGTTCCAGACTGATTCTCAATTGCTGCTAATATTTCCTTACCTAATTCCGCAGAAATAGCTGCAAAATTATTAACAAAATTAAGTGGATTTCTAATTTCGTGGGCAACTCCAGCAGTAAGTAATCCTAGTGAAGCTAGTTTTTCTTGAGCAATAATTTTATTTTGAGCGGCTTTTAATTGACTTGTTCTTTCCTCAACTTTAATTTCCAGATTGCGAGAATAGTCTTCTAACTGTTCATACAGTAAAGCATTCTCTAAAGAAATCGCCGCTTGGGAACATAATAGTTGTAAAATTGCGAGGCGATCGCTTGTAAAAAAATCTACAGTTAAATTATTCTCTAAATAGAGAATACCTATTAATTTTCCTTGATTAATAATTGCCGTTGCTAAAACTGATTTTGGTTTATGAGATTGAATATATATATCATTTCCAAAATTAGGCTCATCAATAGCATCACTTAACACCACATCTTCATAAGTCCGGGCTACATAATTAATTACTGATAAAGGTAAACTATTTTCAGATAAAGGTTTTGAAGAGTGTACGCAAACACTTCCTTCTATATTAATTGAGACTTCTATTTTTAATTGTTCGCTGCGATTGAGAATCAAGCAACCATTAGATGCGCCGGCATTTTCAATTGTAATGCTCATCAATTTCTTCAACAATTCACTCAGAACTATTTCTCCTGATATTGCTTGTGAAGCTTTGACTACCGTAGCTATATCTAAAAACTCACCTCGACGGTTATGAGTCGTAATGACATCATGATTAGTAGATAAAATGTTTTTAACACCGCCCATTACTGGCATTTTTACTAGTAGTTGTGGATACTTTACCAACATATCTTCTAGTTTGCGCTTTGCACCCCATAATTGATAACTATAATGAGCATCAATCATATAAATTTTGGCAATATTTTCCTTACCTTGACTTAACCAAAATTTAGCAGCTAGTTCATTAGCTAAAGCAACATTCTGGGAAAATTCATATTCCTGTGCTGATTTAATTGCTTGGTCATATAAGTTCATGGCTTCTAAATATTTGCCGGAAATCCGTGCTATTTCTGCCTCTACTAACAAATATTTATGCAGGAAGTTTTCTTGGCTATTATCTGCCCAAAGTTTCATCAGTTTTTGATTATCTAGCAATTTTTGCCAAAACTCTACTTGTTTCTCTGGAGTAACTTTCAGATATGTTGACGCTAGAATTAGCGACTGATAAAAATTTTGGTCAGCAACAGGAATTAGACCCTTTAAATATTCTAAATATTTTTCTGCTTCTAAGGAACACTTAAGCGCGGCTAAATCTTCATCATACAAGTAGAGAATTTGAGATTTAAATGTTAAATAACAGAATAAAGGTGCAAAGCTCTGACGAGTTTCACAACCTGTTAAATACTCATTTTCGCTAATTTCACTGATACTAAAGTCTAACTTATCTGATGTTCTAGATGTGAGATTAAATAAACCAAGCCGTGCTGCTAGCATGGTATCTTTTGCCCACTGATTCTGATTTTTTTGGACAAACTGTAACCCGTTATCTAATTCAGCTAATACATCTTCTAAGAAAACTCCTTCAAATAAGGTATTAAATAACTGAAAAGCCAAAATATACCCGGCAAATTGTAAATCTCCTGATTCTAGTCCGGCATGATATCCTTCTTTGTTTATTCCACGAGTAAATTTAATATGTTTTACCCAGTTAGTTTGAAAATTCGCCAGTACAAAACAAGCTTTACATTTTTGAGCCAAATTATTAAATTTTTCACTAACTTTTAGCGCTAACTTGCCAAATTCATAACCAGTTTGATAGTCTTTCCAAATAGCACCTAACAACATCCCATAATTGGTATAGCCCTTAACTGATTCACCTAAATTCCCATATTTAAGTGACAGATTTAATGATTCTAAAACAATTATTTTATAGAGTTTTTGATCAGCAAGATAACTAGCTGGATCAATATTCATTAATAAATGCAATGCTACTATTTTTTCGGGAATAACCATTTCTGGTTTATTGATAAATTCAGCGATATCTTGATTAGCTATGAGCTGATTTGCCTCGTTTATCAATACTTCTAAGTTAGCTTCAAAGTCAGAGTCGGGTAAATAAATACCCAAGAGAGCTAAACCTTTACGACCTGATGCAATAGCTTGATTCAGGTTACCTAATAGAGTGTACTGTACAATTAGTAAATTATAAATTTTCGCTTTTTCTAAATTCGTTTTTGCTTGCTCAAGCAAAATAGAAATTAAAGATTGAGATTGGGAAAAATTTCCTAGTAAATACTCTACTTCTGACCTTTCCCAGTACAAATTTAAAGCTAAATCATAATGTTCATGCCAAATATCTCCAGGCAAAATATTTATACCTGAAATCAAATATTGTAAAGCAGCACCATAGGCGTTAGCTTCTTTGGCTTTTTTAGCGGCTGCCAAATTTAACTTAGATAATTCAACTTTTTGGGTATCATTAATGAGTAGTTCCCAACTTATATTGAGATGATCTACTACTTCAAATATCCTACTTGCTAGTTCTGCATCCGAAATATTATGCAATAGTAGTTGCCCAATTTGCAGATGAACATTACGTTTTTTATCTTGATCGATTAGGGCATAAGCTGCTTGTTGAACTCGGTCATGAAGAAATTTATAGTTAATTATTAATAGTGGTGATTTAACTAAATCTGCTTCTGTAATTTCTAAATCAGAAGTTGGCACAATGAGACCTTCTTGAGTCGCAGGAAGCAAGTCTCTAAAGGTGCTAACAGTCGATTTTTCCGAAATAATTGCTAGTGTACTTAAATCAAAACTATTACCTACGCAAGCAGATAAACGTAAAATTTGCTGAGTATTCAGTGGCAATTTTTTTAATTTATTGATCATCAAATCAACCACATTGTCTGTAATGCCCATTTCTTCAATTTGGGCAATATTCCAATGCCAGCTAAGACTTGAAAAATCAAATATTAATAAATTTTCTTGATATAAGGTTTTCAAAAATTGATTAACGAAAAATGGATTACCACCAGTTTTAGACAGTACTAGTTCTGCTAGGGGTTGGGTCGAAATGAAATCACTGTATATACTTTCAGAAATTAATTGATTAACTGTTTCTAAATTTAGAGGTAATAAATTAATTTCCTTAATTGTCAAACCTGATTTTTTTAATCCTTCAATAGTGATAATACTAGGGTGGTTAATATGAACCTCATTATCTCGATATGCACCAATTAAAAACAAATATCCTAACTTTTCATCTCTCATAATTAAATCAATTAATTTGAGAGTAGCAGAATCAGCCCATTGCAAATCGTCTAAAAATATAGCTAAAGGGTGTTCTTTTTGACAAAATACATGAATAAAATTGTGAAAGACCAAGTTGAACCGATTCTGTGATTCAGCCGGGCCTAATTCTTGGACTGCTGGTTGCTTACCGATAATTAATTCCAATTCAGGAATCACATCAATTATTACTTGAGCATTGATTCCTAAAGCCGTTAAAAGTTTATTTTTCCATTCTTGGAGTTGGTTTTCATTTTCTGTTAAGAGTTGGCGAATGAGTGATTGAAATGCTTTAACTACTGCACTATAAGGGATATTTTTTTGAAATTGGTCAAATTTGCCCGCAATGAAATATCCCCGGCGCTCAGTAATTGGTTTATAAATTTCCTGGACTAATGTTGATTTACCAATACCAGAATAACCAGCAACTAACATCATTTCTGTTGTTCCTTGACTAACTCTGGTAAAGGCTGTTAGTAAGTTAATAATTTCTCCTTCTCTTCCATATAGTTTTTGGGGAATTTGGAATTTATCAGAGATATCTTGACTTCCCAGAGAAAATGATGTGTTTTTACCTTCTTGGTATTGTGTTAGACAAAATTCCAAATCTGCTTTAACACCCAACGCACTTTGATATCGCTCCTCGGCAGTTTTTGCCATCAATTTCATGACAATATCCGAGAGAGTTTTGGGTATATTTGAGTGAATTTCATGGGGAGGAACGGGTTGTTTAGCTAGGTGACAATAGACGAGTTCTAAGGAATCAGTTGTATCAAAAGGTAATTGTTTAGTTAATAATTCATAAAAAGTCACACCTAAAGAATAAAAATCCGTCCGATAATCAAGGGCGCGGTTCATTCTCCCTGTTTGTTCAGGTGAAATATAAGCTAGAGTACCTTCTAAAACATTGGGGTGTTTGAGAGTGGTATTTTCACGCGTAAAGACTGTGGCAATACCAAAGTCAATGATTTTAACTTCACCTGTTTTGGGGTTAAAAACTATATTCGATGGATTAATATCTTTGTGAATAACATTAGCAGCGTGAATTTGCGCTAAAGTATTGGTAATTTTGATAGCGATCGCCAAAAATTTCTCTATAGAGTTAATATTATGGAAATCCCGTAAATCTGTACCACCAAAGTCTTCTAAGATTATTACTAATGTTTTATAGTATGGCTCTAAACTATAAGCTTTAATCACACCATCAAAATCTAGATTACGAGTAATTTCGTATTCTTGCTTATATCTAGTTAATTCTATAGATGTAGGATATTCCTGCTTGAGGACTTTGACTATAACGTTTTGGTTGTCTTCCTGCCTAATACTCCGATATACTTCAGAGTTAGCGCTGTCATATATTTTTTCTACTATTTGATAACCTGTGAGCTTCACCATAGATATTACAGAATCTACATAAATAATTTATTGCATAGTTATTGTTCCCAAAATAGATGGAACTTCATAACAAGAAGTTTACAAATATACATTTATTTGTAAACACTAGATTTCGTACCTGTTGACCGCACTTTCTACAGGATGCTAAGTGAACAGCTTTCATGTGCTATTAGATTCAGTAATAGGTTATCTCAGTGTATTGGAGAACTTGGAAATATGTATGATAACCCTTGACTGAAAGTAAATCTAATATTGTGTAATTGTTTCCATAAATGCTGCTTGATCAGGAAATACTTCAAAAACTTTTGATGTATCGCTCAATTCAAGAATCATCTTAATTTGTTCGTTGATTGAGCAGAGTGCCAATCTAACCTTTTTCTGTCGGACTGTTTTTAGTGTTAATAGTAAAGTGCCAAATCCAGAGCTATCCATAAAGGTAACAGATTGAAAATCAATCAAAAAAGTTGTGATATCTGATGTAATATTTTTGCTTATTTCTTCATGAATTTGCCTGCCTTTTCTACCATCGAAAAAACCACTAGGTTGAATAATCTTCATGTTTACATTGGAATACATATCTCTCCTGATAAATAGAATTTGTGTATATAAGTAACATGAAATCCACGGTTGATGAATTTTGTGATGCAGTTACTTAATAAATATGGTAAATTAGCACCCTCGTATAAATAATATTCACGCAGTTTAATTCCTCAGTATCTTGCATTTGGTAGTTAAACTTTAGCTACTATATTTTTCTTGAGAAATAAGCAGTTTCTCCCTTCTAGTTCACGAGTATAACTAACTGTCCAAGCATAGTCTCTCCTCAATTTGAGGAAAAATATACAACCCCAATGAGCTTCATGATCTAAAGGATTAAATGCCTGGTCGTTGGTTTTTTCTCTAAGCTTTTCTAAAGCTGCTTCAAAATTAAAAACATCGCCTTGATCCCAAATACAAATCTGGAAATATTGGGGATCAAGTGTCACCGCTAACTCAACAGGAGTTAGCGGATTTAGGTGTTTGTGGGCATGACGAACTGCATTTGTAAAGCCCTCAATTAATGCAGTTTGACCTTCTATCCATATTTGATATGGTAGTTGTTTATCGTTGAATTGTTCAAACCATTCTACAACTGTTGCTAGTGCATCCCAGTCACTGGCAACTTGTAGAGTAGAATGGTGGGTTTGTGAATCTGTTTGCGGTGACATTTAGACTGCCCCTGAATCCTTTTTAAAAACAACTATGATTGTTTTTAAAATTAACTTTAGATCGTAAACTAAACTCCAATTATTTTGATAACGCAAATCTAGTTGAATGACATCCTCAAAATTACGAATCTTTGAACGGCCATTGACTTGCCATTCACCACTCAGTCCAGGCTTGACATCCAGTCTTTGCCAATTGGCTACTTCATAATGTTCTAATTCATTGGGAGTTGGTGGACGAGTTCCGACCAAACTCATATCTCCTGTGAGAATATTCCAAAATTGGGGAAATTCATCTAAGCTAGTTTTACGTAAGAAGCGACCGACGCGGGTAATTCGTGGGTCGTTGTCATTTTTAAAGAAAGCACCAGAAGCTTGGTTAGGTATAGTATCTTTGAGTGCTTCTGCATTTGTCACCATCGAGCGGAACTTCCAGATGCGAAATCGTCGCCCCATCCAACCGCAACGAGTTTGGCTAAACAATACAGGCCCAGGACTATCGAGTTTAATAGCGATCGCTATCGGTACAAACAGCACGGCGGTAACACTCAAGCCGATGACAGCCCCCACAATGTCGATCGCTCGTTTCATAGGCGATCGCACCGATGGATGGGTTAAGGGTGGACGCTGCTCAATTTTGCGTGTTGCTGTTGGGATAATTGCGTCTGTATTGTCTTCGATGTTCAATATCTGCTCCAAACCTACAAGAGAAAAAGCCAATTTAACTTGAGGATGAATGCTCCAAAAGATTAATTCAATCTTTTTGGCTTGTGCCGATTTATGATTACTAATTAATGACCCCACACCACTACTATCAATAATTGTGGTTTGTCCAAAATCTAAGATGATTTTTTGTAAGCCAGGGTCTTCTATCCAGCTTTGAAAATACTCACGGAAAGAAATAGCTTCAATTACCGTTAATCTTGGCGGTAACTGCACTAATAAAGTGCCATTAATCCGAGTCATAACGAGAGAGATGGGGGTTTTAGTATGAGGGCTAATCATTTGGATATACCTGCTGATAATTCTTTGAAGGGTTGAGCAAAACGGTTTTCTAGACTTTGGCAAAGAGCGATCGCCGAAGCATGGGAAACATCGGCAACTGAGACTTGTCTGGGAGCTTGAATAAATCGCACCAAATCACCAGGCGACCAAGCAACAGGAACATTAATTTGTGATAAAGCTAAACCAAGTTCTACTTGATGATCATCAACGTGTTCCTGATATTGCTGAGAGCGAGAAACCAAAATATAAGGCTTATCCAAAGAATCCAACAGTAGTAAAGTTCCTTCACCACAATGAGCAATGACAATTCGCGCTTGATGAATTAACTCCTGAAATTTCTCTTCTTTGAGGAAACGATAAACCCTAGCCCCAGCAGGTAAAATTGTCGAGTTACCATACTGCACTACAATTTCTTCTTGAATTAATTCAGTCTGTAGTAATACTTCAATCCACGACATGAGGCGATTAAAAGGATATTGTTCTGTACCAACTGTGACCAAAATCATAAACTTTCTTGAGGAACGATTAATTCGGCTTGAGGATAACGAGTTTGCAGTTGCGGCCACTGCACATATAAAACGCTGAGAAAAGGTAAAACTAATCTGGCGGATAAACTCAAAGTACTAATCCGCGTCACCGATTCGACAAACACTGTCTGACTACCAAATAATTTGCCAAGAATGAGAAAAGGGACAGCCACACCAGCACCAGTAGACAATATTAAATCTGGTTTGGTTTTGCTAATTACTTGAAATGCTAGTAGTAAATTTCTGAACAAATTGGGTAAATTGCGATTGGTGGGACTATAAGCCCAATACACTTTTTCTTCAGTTAAGGAAGCTTGTGTAGTTGCAGTTTTAAAAGTTACCCAGACTCGTTCGTGATTTTCCCAAAAAGGTTGCAATTGCTGTAGTCCTTTAAAATGTCCACCGGAGGAGCAAATTAGTAACACTTTCATAGATTCTGTTTTGATTTTTGGAGTTATTTAGGTTGGTAATTGGTAATTGGTAATTGGTGATTTGTATTTATAGCTTTTATCTTTCAGATTGATGGCTTAAGAATTTTTTCTTTTTGGATACGTTGTTCTTGGCTTTTTCCGGTTATTTGCATGATCAATTTCTCTAAGGGTTGGTATGCAAATTGTGGTAGAAGCCAGAGTAAATAGGCTGCAACAAAGGAGATGAAGGTGCGATGAGGTTCTTCTAGAAAAATCCGCCAATGGAGTTTCACGGCTTGGTGTAGTAAACTAACTGCGAGTGCAGGCGATCGCCCTCTTGTCGCCCGACGAGCTAAATATCTTAGTTGATAGGCTTTAGCTTTATTGCCCCAACACTTGATAAATTCAGGGTTATAGGCTTGGGTTTTAACTAGAATCCGTTCCCAGGATTCATACTGTTTGATAACATTGGCTGATAAACCTCCCATGTTGACGCGGTAGAGGGTGAGAGCTTCGGGTATCCCCTCTATTTTCCAAGTAGTTTGGAGAGCAATTCGCAGCCAGCATTCAATATCTTCTGATTGACGAAAACTGTCATCAAAGTAAAAATCTTCTACTTCCCCGTAAAGGTTCTCTTGAAACTTGATAGCATCCAAAACAGCCCGACGAATCACCACTGAAGAACCATTACTAATAGGATTACGACAGAACAAATATTCTGGTGTAATGTCAGTTAATTTAGGCATTTGATAAATACCCAGAGGCTTACCTTGATCATCAATCAGACTGGAACGAGAAAAACTCACCCCTACATCTGGCGATCGCTCAAAATGTTCTAAATGCTTGGCTAACTTCTCCGGTAACCAAAGGTCATCACTATCAACAAATGCTAAATATTCCCCTCGCGCATGACGAATACCTGTATTTCTCGCCCCAGCCAACCCGCGATTCTGTTGATGAATAATCCTGATGCGTTCATCCTGAAATTGCTTGCAGATATCAATACTCTTATCTGTAGAACCATCATCAACAATGATAATTTCCAAGTCTCGATATGTTTGCGCCAGCACAGACCGCAACGTCTCAGCTACCGAGCTTTCAGAATTGTAAACAGGAATAATTACAGACAAATTCATAATTCGTAATCACCTCTGCAAAGGCTTGCGCCTACATACTTCATAATTCAAGATTTGGCGTTGTTTATTTTGAATTGATTCATACCTCATTCAGCAACGCCAAGACTCTTATCACCCTCTGCGTCTGCGCGTCTGTGCGTGTTAAATCCAAAAATTCTCTCCATCACCAACGCCCCAAATACCGCCAGCAAAGTAAAAAAAGTACGCTGTGGTTGGTGAAAAAATAACCGCCAATCGGAAATTAAAGCACGGGTAATAAAATCCACCCCTACCCGTGCTGGTAACTTCAAACGAAAAGCCCGCCGAGCTAAATAACGTAGATGCAGAGCCTGAGCTAAAGCAAAATGATTATGCACCAATTGAGGTGCATAAATTCTCGCCCTGTTAACAAGTTGCTTCCAACCAGCTTCCATATAGTACAAGTTGGAAGACAGTCCACCAGAACTTGTGCGGTAGCGCGTCAACACTTGGTTGATTCCCTGGATTTGCCAATCAGTGGTAGAACTCACCCTGAGTAGCCATTCCAAATCTTCGGAATAGCTCATGTCCAAACAGAAGCCCCCCACTTGGGTAAACACTTCTTTCCGAATCACCCAGTTAGAAGTGGTAGTTGTTGGGTTTTCTGAAAGGAAATATTCGGGTTTTAAGTTGTTTAAACGAGAAGTGGATACTTGTCCAGTTGGTTCACCAGCCTGATCGAGTATTTCTACTTGAGCAAAGCTGACTCCTAAGCGAGAATTGGACTGAAAATGTTGCCAGTGCTGACTGAGTTTGTCAGGTAGCCATTGATCATCCGCATCTAGAAAGGCGATGATTTGACCTTGGCTATGAGCGACACCCTGATTACGAGCAGCAGAAACTCCCTGATTGGTCTGATTAATTAGATAGATGCGATTGCTCGTTTTTTGATGTTCTCTGACAATTTCAATTGTGTCATCCGTAGAACCATCATTAATTATCAGTAATTCCCAATGGGGGAAAGTTTGCTTTTCTACAGAGGCGATCGCATCCGGCAAAAATTTAGCAGCATTGTAAGCGGGAATAATGACTGAGATCAATATGCTTGTGTTGGTCATCCCTTCACCTCCTGCAAAAATTTAGGTAGGACTTGCCTAGTTGCCCAAATAGTGTATAGAGGCTGCAAAATTAGGTGGGTTGCGGTCACGGCGATCGCTGCACCTAAAATACCCCAATTGGTTCCCAGGGAAATCGCTATAGCCAAACACATAGTAAACACTAGATTCCAGCGTAATTCGATTTGTGGTTGACCAAAGGCGCGGAACATCAAAGAAGCAGCATCAGCAAAGGGACGGGATAAAGCCGAACAACAAATCAGAATTAAAATCGGGACGGCTCCTCGTTCCACCCATTTATGACCAAATATTAAAGGAACATAGAAGGGGGCTAAACTAGATTGGAATATGACTAATGGCACAATCATCAAGGCTATTTTGCGTAGGCTCTGCATATAGCGTTGGGTAAATAACGTTGCCTGAGAATTGAGATCACATAGGTCAGAGAACAACGATACTCTGATAGCATTTATTACACTTAGGCTCAGTCCTAATCCGGCATTAAATGCAAAATAATATACACCTAAAGCCTGGACACTGAGGAAACGTCCAATTAAGAGATAATCTACGTTTTCCCGAAAGATGGTAAGTAACTCAATTCCCAGAACACGGGAAGCAAAAGAGGTAATTTTTCCACCTCCAGCGAAAGTCAAAGATTTAGTCATTCGCCAAGGATGATATTTGAATGTGAGAATAATCCAGATGGGTGCAACCAAAAACTTAGGTAAAACGATCGCCCACATTCCCATTCCCGATAAAGCTAAGATTGCCGTCAAAACATTATCGGTGGATACTTGCACCGAAGTAATTAAGGCCAATATATTCAGGCGATTTTCCCTTCTGATTAATGCCGTTTGTACCATCGCCAGGGGATAGATTAAGTAAGTGATGGCGATGAGACAAATCGGGAGAATGAGTTGGGAATTGTTATAGAATTGGGCGATCGCCAAGGATGCTAAACATTGAAAGGTAAACAAAACACCAGCAATCAACCAGTTCAACCCGTAAGCAGTGCGGCATAATTCTTCCACCTCGGAAGCATCCGCCTGGACTATTTTGTCAGCAATTCCATTGCGGGTAAAAACACGGATAAATTCGTAAGTCATTAAGACAATGGCTGCAAGTCCGTAATCCTCAGCGCTGAGAAACCGCGCCAGAATGACGGTAGTAATCAGTCTAAACACGCGGATAACTAATTCCGCCGCCCCCATCCAGCCAATATTGCGGATAAAGCGGTCTTGAAACAGGCGTTGCTGTAGAGTTTGTATTCGGTTCATTTAAACTCCCTCAAGACCTGTTCCCAAGCATCCACATAATCATCCCAGGCTTGTGCAGCGCTGAATCTGCCTTGCTGTCCCCAGGATTTGCGTTGTTCCGGGGAGGCTTGAATCATTTGTATAATGGCATCTGCCAACAGTTGACAATTCTCTGACTGAAACTGAATCCCGCAATTCTTTGCTTGTTCAGTCAGACCATCAACATCACTCACCAGAACAGGTCTAGCAGCCGCGCGAGCCTCTAAACAAACATTACCCCAAGGTTCCCATCGTGAAGGTATAACAACCGCGTCACAACGGCTTAAAAGCCCTGGAACATCATCAATTTTTCCCAGAAAGTGAATATGGGGATGATTATTAGCTAAAGTTTTCAGCGATCGCTCGTCTGGCCCCTGTCCTCCTAAGAGCAACTGTACAGAACCAATAGGTAATAACCGCACCGCTTCAATTAGGCGATCAAACCCTTTTTGATGAGTAAAGCGTCCATAAGCAGCCAGAGTAAATAGTTCGTCCGAGTTAGCCTTTTCTGGTACTTGCAAAAACGGATCTAAATTGCGACTAGAGCGAATCAAGCGCACCTTTTCCGGTGGAACTAATCGCGCAGACTCCAGCCAATGCTGTTGTCCTTCGGAGATGGATACAACCCGATCCATCAGCCGATAGTTCAGGCGTAACATGGCGCGAAATCGCCATGTAGAGGGGACTTGATGCTGTTCAAACCCGGCACTGTAGTGATGTTCTATCAATATTCGGGCTTTCGCCTTCCAGGTTAATAAATCTGGAATACCCTTCCAAGATGAGGCACGATGTAACACCAGTAAATCAGGTTGCCAACTTTTCACAGTATCTTTTGCTTGGTCTTGAGTCACCAATTGAAACTCTACCCAAGATGACAACCGTGTCTGCGCCAAGCTGGCTAGAGTAGCGCGAATCCCGCCTGTCCACCCCATGCCTTGAGAACCAAGGATATGCAGCACTTTCATGAGGCAAATACCTGTAGTGGTTGTTGACTGCTACTTTGAGACAGAATGCGTTCTTGGTAGGCTTGGGCGATAGTTGCGGCGTGGGCTGACCAAGTATATTTTTTCACTTGCTGGAAACGTATTGATAGGTCTGGTGTGGCTTCTGGGTGATTGAGCAAATCGCTAATGGTTTTAGCCCAGATATCCGGTTTACCCACTGGACAGTAAACAGCAGCATCACCTCCTACTTCCCGCAACACAGGAATATCACTCACAACAATGATGCTGCCACAGGCTAAGGCTTCAATCAGAGGCATTCCAAAGCCTTCGGCTTCACTGGTCATTAATACTACTGCTGCCCGCCGATAAAGTTCTGCCAAATCCTTTTGTTCTAAGCGTGGGAATAATCGGATACCATGACGAATCCCCAACCGATCTATTCGCGCCTGCATATCAGGTTCCCATTCTGCCCCGACCCTGACCAACAGTAAGTCTGGGTGGTGATAGCGTAGACGGGCGTAGGTTTCTAGTAAAACATCAAGGCGTTTACGTTGAAGATTGACGCTGATATTCAACAAAAAAGGGCGATCGCCTATTTTCTCTTGAATAATAGCAGCCATATTTGCATTGCTCTCATGAGGAGAAAATTCACGGGCAATTCCTAGAGGAACTTGGACTAGCTTATCGGGGCTGATCAATTGATAGTGGAGAATTTCATCTCGCACAGATTGGGTTGTGTAAAACATCACTGCCGCCTTGCAAAAACCATTCAAGGCATAGCGCTGCATGGTGTTATAGCGGATGGAACGGGGGTATTTATCTGGTTGCAAGATGGAGCGAAACACATCTAAATCGTGGCAAAATACCCCTGTGCGTTCTGGGGGTAGTATATTCACCAGTGAGGCATAACTTTGATCACAGATGTGGAAAAGATCAAACTGAGAAATTCGGGATTTGAGATGTCGGGGATAATCCCAAAAACGGTTTAACATTTTGTCTGTTTCCCTAGCAAATCCCATTTTCCCCAGTCGGGGTAACTGCCGCAATCGATAAGTATAGTCTGGTTGGATACGGGTAGTTTCTAAATCGGGATGCTCTGCACGGAGATGATCATAAAGACGGTCTCCGCAAACTAGCATACTGGGAGAAGCTTCGTCTCGAAAGTTGCTGACTACAGCTAGACGTGGGTGATTCATATTATTTAGGGGTGTAGGGGTGTAGGGGTTTAGGGGGGATAGGGGTTGAGAGAAATCTTTCTTTCGCTTACACTTTCACACCCCTAAATCCTGGCAACGCCAAGAAGCTTGTTTCTATCTTTTGAAAGCACTCATTAAAATCTTTCTGCACTTGAGTCCGAATGGCTACATGGTCAAATGTCTGCTCAGAAGTATGAGCGATCGCATCTATATAAGCATCCACATCAAACTCCTCTAGACTGCATCCAGGGATTCCCAGTCTTTCACTTAAGTCTCGGCCTTTGTTGGAGTAGTAGAGATTAAAAGGAACTCGCCCACTAGCTAGGGCTAAGACGGCTGTGTGATAACGGATGGCGACAATCACAGGAGAAATACTCAACGCACCCATCACCAATTCCCATTTAGCTAGGTCACTACTTACCGTAAAGGGATTGAATATTTTCAGTTGTGGTACTTGCCCAGAAATTTCCTCTGCTACAGCTAAATCGTTATCTGCACCGTAAGCTTGGGACTGAATCACTAATACAGGTTGATATTGACGTTCCCAGAGTTGACGGCACAGGTTAACTAATTGGCGTTGAAATTGTTGATTGTCATGGCTATACATCGAGTCAAAGGCGCGCAGTGAGATTAAGGCTGCCCTCTCTGGCATGATTTCTAGAGTCTGGAATATCTGCTTTGCTTGCGTTTGCGCCTGGGAACTGACACAAAGGCTAAAAGCAGCATCAAAGGAAAGAATGGCCTTGACTCCCGCTTGAGTTAAACGTTTATGACTTTCCACATCGCGGACACAGACAGCAGCCAACTTTCGTAAAGAACAAGCTAGAGCCTGAAAACTCAAGCCGTGACACGATCGCGGAATTGATTGTCCAAAGAGAAATGTTTGCTTAGGCGATCGCCTTAACTCCAACAAATTCCGAATGAAAGTTTTGGTAATCAAACCTTCACGGGCATTATTGAAAATATCACCACCTACACTAATATAGGCATCACAACGCCCAAGCTCCGGCAGAATCTGCAATCCTGGGATATATTCCGGTGTTGTATCTGAAAATTTGGCTACAACTTCCGCCCCAGATGCTAAAGCAGCTAAAGCGCTATAAATTGCCGCATCACCAATATTTAAAGTCGAATAAGTATTTACTAAACCAACGATGAGTCCCATGTTTAATTAACAGAGTGATGAATCTCTATTACTCTCTTCTCATGTTCCTGGGATATATCAGTATAAAAAAGTCTGGTTATTGATTAATTTTAGAGTTTAAAATATCTGGTGTAATTACATAAAAGTAATTTTATTTGTGAATTTTTATCCGTCTTATTACGTATTTCAAATATTGAGATACAGCTACAATAAGTAGTTATTTAATCATAGAGAAATTATTCTGATTCTAAAATTTTGAAAAGAATAAAGTATATATCGGCACTGAGATATTTACTTATTGTTATTACCGTAATCTATTGCCATAAAATAACTTATTTATTACATGAAAATAAAAAATACTGGGTCTTACTATGTCCAAACCTTTAATTATCACCACAATTCTTGTCAGCTTGAGTCTATCTACACCGTGTTTAGCTTTGCCCCTATCTCCAGGCGATCGCCTGAAAGTGAGTATTCCGGAAGGCCAGGAGTTTAGCGGGATTTTTGAGGTGAATTTAGAGGGAAACCTGGAAATCCCCTATCTACCGCCTTTGCTTGTGGCTGGTTTAGAACCAGGGGAAGTACAGATGAACCTGAAAACAGCTTTGATTGAGCGAGGCTTTTTTCAACCTTCTTTTTTGCAGGTAAGTGTGAATGTGGTGCAGTGGTCACCGATTGTGGTGTTTGTCAGTGGATCAACATTTTTACCGGGAAGAGTATTCATTAATGAACTTTCCCCAGGAGAAAAAACCCAGCCTCCTGTTCCTGTAACTGGACAATACCCCCCCAATCGTTATTTAGCCGCCGCCATTCGTGATGCTGGTGGAGTTACACCCACAGCTGACATTAAAAATGTGCAGTTAATTCGTAATGGAGAGACGCGCACTATTGATTTATCGGGGATATTTACTGGTGAACCTTTTGAAGATGTGCCATTAATTGCCGGCGATCGCATTATCGTTCCCGATTCAGGCAAAATGAATAATGACCTCGTGCGTCCCTCGCAAATTACGCCTACAGGGGTCAAGGTTTTTCTCTCCAATTTGACTGTACCAGCTACAGGCAACGGCGCTTCTTCTATTAGTCGTGATGCCACATCATTTCATTACGGCGCTCGTTTTTCTCATGCGGTGGTTGGAGCTAACTGTGCAGGCGGGACAAGAGGAACAAATGCCGGCAGAAAGGCTATTTTGGTGACTACAGACCAGTTAACCGGGAAAACTTCTTATTTAGAGCGTCGTGTGGACGATATTTTGATGCGTTCTACTGACGATACCAATAACCCCTTCTTAAAAGCGAATGATAGTGTAGCCTGCTATGACTCAAGAGTTGTTCAATTCCGGGATGTGATCCAAACAATCTTATCTCCCATTCCAATTTTGCGAGATTTATTCAAATGAAGAGACAACTTTTGATTGTGCCAATAGTCAAGTTAAAAAATCTGCTGACAGGCCGTTGGCTGCGTTATGCAGTTCTCAGTATCGCCGGGAACGCTCTCATCTGGGGAACTTCCATTCAATATTTAAAAGTCACCAAACCAACTTATACAAGCGAGTTCGCCCTAATCCTCTCTGGTGCTAGTTTTGGTGTTAACGTCAACCTACCAGGAATTGGTCAGGCAACATCTTCTAGTAGTTCTGCTATTGGTAGTTCTACTTATGATGCTAGGGCTAACTATGAATATATTTTTACCAGTGAAGCAGTCTTAAAAAAAGCCGCAGCGATCGCCAAAATACCAGAAGAACAATTTAGTAAACCCCGGATCAAACTGTTAGATAACAGTACAATCATGCAGTTTGAAGTCACAGGCAAAAGTCCCAAGGACGCACAAAATAAATCCCTGGCTCTATATCAGGCGATGGTGCATCAGATTACTGTTTTACGAACTGGAGAAATCAATCAGCGAAAATCCCCCACACAGAAAACCTTACTTTCATCTCAACAAAAACTAGAACAAGCACAGAAGCACCTTTCGGAATACAAATTACGTTCGGGTCTAAGTTTTCCCGATCAAATAGGCAACTTGTCATCTAACATTGAACAGTTGCGACGACAAAGAGCCGAAGCCAGAGCGCAAGAAAACGCTACCAGCCAAAAATTACAGCAGCTAGCTAAAAATATAGGACTGTCTCCCCAAGAAGCCGCAGATGCTTTTTTGCTGCGAGTAGACCAAATTTTTCAACAGAATCTCAAAGACTACAGTGAAGCAACCACAACTCTAGAAATTTTAATGACTAAATATGGCCCCAACCATCCCCAGGTGGTAAAGGAAAAAATTAGGCAGGAGGCTGCTTTAGCAGCGCTACTAGAACGTAGTCAAATTCTCTTAGAAAAACCTATGACTACAACTATCTTGAGCCGTTTAGCCTTAGCGGTGAATGGCTCTGGTCGAGATACTTTATTTCAGAATTTAGTTACCTACCAATCTGATCAAAAAGGACTCCAGTCCCAGGTAAAAACTTTAGATTCAGAAATTCAGCGTTTAGAAAAACGGTTAGAAATTCTCTCTCAACGCCAATCTACTCTAGAAAATCTAAAGCGGGATGTGCAGATTGCAGAAGCTATGTTTGCCTCTACCCTCACCAAATTAGATTTGGGACAAGGAGATATTTTTGCAGCCTATCCTTTAGTGCAGATGTTGGTAGAACCTAATCTTCCCGATCAACCCACTGCACCCAAAAAAGGCTTTATTTTAGCTGGCTCTGCGGCTGGTTCTATCTTTTCCACCCTTGGCTTGTGCTTGGTGTGGATTCGTAAACCTTGGATAGAAAAGTTATCTAAGTGGTTATCTTAATAATTCGGAATCGAAGCTGATGTGAACAATTTTTAATGTTATGAGGGATGTGCGGAAGGAATGAATGTTAAAGCTATTTAAACCAAGCAAAAACGATGATATCCAGCCAGAGAATGTACCAGAAAAAGTTGTTTGGTGGGCGATCGCTAATACCTATTATATTTGGGTTTTCGGTGGACTATACGTTGTCGGCTCCGTTATGGGTTGGGTGCTGTTACTATTTTTAATAATTAAAATTTTGGCTCAAACCAAGGACACACCACCGGAGGAAAAAATCACTATCTCTTGGATTCTTTGGGTTTGGATTGTGGGAATGTTCTTCATGGAAGTAGCTTTAATTGCGGGACATTTAGATTACAATTTGCCTACGAGTCTAATAATTAAATCTTCCATTGGTTGGGCTAAAGGTTGGGCGGCGCTGGCTCTCTATCCCTTAGCTGGGTGCTTGAAAATCCGTCCGCAAATAATTTATCGGGCTGTTTGCATTGTCGGTTTTCATACCCTCATCATTACCCCTTTCTTACTATTAACCCCTTCTCTGCATTTACCCCAAATTCTCTACGTTTCGCCACTCAAAGCAGTAGGGGGGCCTGGCAATGAATTTTTTGATGTACCTCTTTACGAAATAGACGGTAGTACAGGAGACTTACGCTGGCGACTATTTACACCTTGGGGGCCTGCGTTAGGTTTTGTGGGTAATGTTTACTTTATGCTGGCGCTGCAAGAAAAAGATAAAAAATGGCGCACCTTTGGATTAATCGGCTCAGTCTTGATGTGCTTTGTTTGTAAGTCTCGGTTAGCTCAGGTTTGTATAATCATTATTCCCTTACTAACAAAAATTCTTTCTGGTTTGAATCGACCACGAATCTTGATTGGGCTGGGATTTTTCAGCTACCTGGGGGGTATTTTCTCCCCATCAATAATTCTCGCTTTTAATAATTTTTGGGAAGGATTCAAAGCCGCACGCGCAGGTTCTACAAGAGTACGTATGGCACTCAAGCGAATTGCAGTACATCGCTGGCAAACAGAAGCCCCTATTTGGGGACATGGGGTAGTTGAAGATGGCCCCCACATTGTGGAACATATGCCCATCGGTTCACATCATACTTGGGCTGGTGTGTTGTTTGTTAAAGGAATTGTAGGGTTTATAGCACTTGCTCTACCAATGGGTTTAAGCTTCGTCTATTTATTAATCAAGTCAATGGATAGCAAATGCCCTAGCGCAAAAGTTGGCTTGAGTGTGGTGATGATTCTTTTTCTTTATACCTTTGGGGAAAATTTGGAAATACTAGTATATTTATATTGGCCTGGACTATTGGTAATGGGTATCGGTTGTCAAGAATAATCTAAATTCCGGCTGAGTTCGGGAAAAAATCACATCTGATACCAAGCTGTCAAAGCCACAGCCAAGGCATCAGCAGCATCATCTGGCTGAGGAATTTCTGCTAAATCTAACTCTCGTGCTACCGCCTCTTGTACTTCAGATTTATCAGCGTTACCATATCCCGTTAAAGCTAGCTTAATCTGTGCTGGTGTAAATTCGACATAAGGCAAATGGTGCTGTGCTAAGGCTAACATCACTACACCTCTGGCTTGTGCCACAACAATTGTACTTGACATACGATAGAAGAACAGTTTTTCGATTGCAACTACATCAGGTTGTAAATTATCAATCACGGTGTGCAAATCATCAAACAAAGTACATAAGCGTTGCCCAATCTCCATATCTGCTGAGGTTTTGATGACTCCAAAGTCCAAGACATTAACTTTTGTACTTTGTAGTTGGGTTAAGCCTGCTGTACAAGTAATTGCCCCAAATCCTAAAATTGCCAGTCCTGGGTCTAATCCTAAAATTCGCTTTTCCATTAAATTATCTTTTACCAAGTTATGGTTTGATGGACATACTGGCAGCCTTGATGACTTGCTTTTAGTTTAAGTGGAACTAAAAAAAGGTTTCATAATTTCATACTTGGTGTTAAAACCATTTAGTGTGCATTTTCTGTTAGTTATTGTTTGTACCACGGCTCCGAATCAGGTATGTCAATCGGTTTTCTCAGACAAGCCCTCAACGCATTGCAACAGCAGTCGCGCAGTCGAACGTCCCATCGGGTAAACCAGTGGTTCAAATGGTTGTCCCCTGGATTATCGATAAAACGCTGGTTGCTAATTAGTGTTGGGGGTGTGTTGCTAGCGATTCTAGGGTTAGCTATTTGGGTGAAGCTGACTCCCATTTTTTGGCTGTTGGAGTTAGTTAGGGGTTTCTTGGGAGCTGTCGCTAACATTTTACCCAACTATATCAGTGGCCCTTTGGTGATTTTGGGTGGTTTGTTGTTGTTGCTTTGGGGACAAACGCGCACTGTCGGCTCAATTACTCAGGTTTTAAGACCAGATGCAGAAGAAGAACTTATTGATGTACTGTTAGCCCATCGACGCTTGTACAGAGGGCCGAAAATAGTAGTCATTGGTGGTGGTACGGGACTATCTACTTTGCTTAGAGGGTTAAAAACCTATAGTGCCAATATTACAGCTATTGTCACCGTCGCTGATGATGGTGGCTCTTCTGGGAGGTTACGTCAAGAATTCGGTGTTTTACCTCCGGGAGATATTCGCAACTGTTTAGCAGCCTTAGCAGATGAAGAAAAGTTATTAACTGAGTTATTTCAATATCGTTTTCGGGCTGGGGATGGCTTAACTGGTCACAGCTTTGGCAATTTGTTCTTAACAGCTATGAGTGACATCACTGGTGACTTGGAACGGGCTGTGGCTGCTAGTTCCAAAGTCTTAGCGGTGAGGGGACAAGTTTTACCTGCTACTCTCAGCGATGTTCGCCTCTGGGCGGAATTAGCCGATGGTCGCCGCATTGAGGGCGAGTCGAGCATTCCCAAGGCTGGCGGTAAAATTGTCAAGATTGGTTGCATTCCGGCTAATCCTCCGGCTTTGCCAGCTGCTATTAAGGCTATCAAAGAAGCCGACTATATTATTATTGGCCCCGGTAGCCTCTATACCAGTTTAATTCCTAACTTATTAGTATCAGATATTGCTGATGCGATCGCTCAATCCCAAGCCCCCCGGATTTATGTCTGCAATGTTATGACTCAACCAGGGGAAACTCAAGGATATACTGTTGCTGACCACATTCGCGCCATTGATGCAGCTTGTGGACAAAGACAGCTGTTTGATGCTGTTCTAGTACATAAAAAATCTCCCTCAGCCCAATCACTCATCCGTTATGCTCAACAAGATTCCCATCCTGTTTTCTTAGACAGAGAAGCTGTATCTCAACTAGGGAGAAGAATTGTTTTAGCTAACGTTTTGTACGAAGATGAAACAGGATTCGTGCGTCACAATCCCCAAAAATTAGCTAAAGTCCTCTTAAAGTGGTATGGTGGAGCGCATCATGGAAAGTGAAGAGAATCGCTCATGGTAAGAGATGGTATAACTCCAAGGTAGATGGTTGCACTGATGTCCTTTGTCTCCTACTACTAGTAGTTCTATTTCTAGTGGATGAACGTTGTATTAAATCAATCACAGTTCCTTGGGTAGTTACAGAGGTGGCAATAAAGGAACGAGTATTGAATCCACTAATTATGCCTGCAAGAGCCAATATGCTGCCAATGCCAACGAATATAGACCCAAACAGGCGTAAAAACTGTGTATCACTCATAGATTGAATGGTTTGCCTTTCCTTGGCTTCTCTGGAAGTTTTGGTTCAAAATTTCTACAAATCAAGTCTAACAGTTTCTACGTAACGAGTTAGCGCACTACTAGTTCACCAACCCAAAATTGCTGGGCTAGGGCAAGCAGGGGAAGCAGAGGGAGCAGGGGGAGAAAGAGATTTTTTTGCTGCTATTAACCTTGCAAAGTTCTCTTGGCAGACTACTACCTACAGAACACCGATTCAGTAATCAAGATGAAGTAGCAGACTGCTCAGTAGTATGAGTAAAAATTTTGGCAAGGACATGAAGATTATGAATGACGGTAGTACGGCGAAGGTCAAATAAATTTTTGCGCGAACCAACATAACGAGCTTGTTCCCCCTGCCATCGACCAATGTGGGGGAATGCTCAACAGCGACACGTTCTCCGAGCTTGGCACGACCGGCAGAAGTCCCTTGACGTTGTTGTAGTTCCTGAAATAATGGTTCATCTTTAAGAATTAAACCCAGTTGACATTCCCTTTGATAAAAGTAAAACTTAGCTTTATTTAAGAATTAGACGGTTTATCTTGCTTGACTTTATCCTGCTTGACTTTTTTAATTACTTCCATATATACATTAATCTCACTAACTTCTACATCATGCTCAACTCTGGTTACTTTCCATCTCTCTTTTTGTAAATAAACTTCCTCACCGACTCTGGGAATAAATTGTAAATCATAGAACTTTTTTACAAAATCCTTTTGATTTTCTTCCCATAAAATGACTTTAACTGCTTCTCTACTCATTAGATCATTCCTAATTTTTGACTAGATTAAACTTAGTAATCTGATGACATACACATGGAAATTTTATATTACTAATTTAATGGAATAGCGTATTTAAAACCACATTTTCTATATATTAGGACTCATACTTGATTTTTGAAATATAAGTAGGGTGGGCAATGCCCACCAAAATCATGAGCCGGTACCCCACACCCTCTTTCAAGACAGGCGTTAAGATGCAGAGGGGTAAAAGAAAATTATTAGCAACCAATAACTGTACAGACGCGATTAATCGCGTCTCTGACAACTGAAATATCGACCAAATGACTAAAATTTTTCTCGCAGATAAAGAGTCAACACTCAACTTAGGTATTCTCTTAGGAGAAACTTTAACTGCCGGTAGCGTGATTTTACTAGAAGGTGATTTAGGTGCTGGTAAAACTACTTTGGTACAAGGCTTGGGTCAAGGCTTAAGTATTACTGAACCCATTGTCAGTCCTACTTTCACTCTGATTAATGAGTACACAGAAGGACGTATACCTCTTTACCATCTAGATTTATACCGCTTAGAGCCACAGGAAGTATTAAATTTAAATTTAGAAATTTACTGGGAAGGGATTGAGGTAATTCCGGGTATTGTAGCGATTGAGTGGTCGGAACGAATGCCCTACAAGCCAAGTACCTACATTAACGTACTTTTGACTTATGGCGATGAGGGCAGTCGTCAAGCCGAAATTACACCATTCAATTGCATTATCAGCGATTTAATTGCTACCAAGTGAACGACTTTATTTCCGAATTGGGTAAAAAAGCTGTCTAGTACTGTAATAATATTAGGGCTATTTGCCACTGAGTAGAAACAGTAAAAAAGTTACCCCAAATTACATTAGTATTATCCTAAATTTACCAGCACATCAACGCCATACCCAATCAATCTTCACATGATAACGACAAAATTTTTACCGATAGTCGAGGCAGAATTTCACACTCGTTCTATCTACCACTACCGCGCTCATCACAGAAATTCACTAACATAATTGCCTTCATAATCTTAAAATCGGTGAATTACTTTTCAACAGAACATTTGGTTACTTTTTCCATCTACTGAGATTAGCTACGGTTGCATCTTCTCATCATCAGTCTTGGTGTAGATGGTTGAAAAAATCAAATCTAAGTGTCTTCAAGAACTTTATGCAGGTGATATCTAGGAAGTTAAAAGATGTTTTTAATACCTGCTCTTTCGGAAAATTAGATTGATATTAAACATGACATAAACTTGTCCTCTGGTAGATCATATAGCTGATAAGGCTTACAGCAGACTTTTATTAAATCAGTCAATACTGGTAAAGTCTTTTTATTTTTTGCACTATTGTGATTCTTATTGACCTATTCCTTGGATTATCTCTGTAAAATTTGTTCTAAATTGTGCAAGAACAAATACTGATTTATATTTTCTTGCTAGGTTTTGCTAAGTAATGTTAGTATCCTCAGCAATCCCACGCCCAGAAGGATTAAAGAATCAGAGATGTAAGAAATAGGTTTTTAGAACGTACAAATTAAGTGCAGATAAAATTTTTATATGTATAAAACATTGTTTTCACGAAAATTTGCCCGTTTACTTAACCCTACTTTTCTCTACAGTTATTTGGTAAAAAATCCGGATAGTTAAATGCAAAAAGCTAACGGGGAGAAGTAAAAGGCTTACTACTTTCCGTACTAACTGCCCAGTCCATCCGCATACTTAAGTGTTCCCAAAACGAATTCAGGATCTATACCCGTAAAGTTACTAATTATTAACTTATTAATTAAATTAATTAAACAAAAACTTTACGAAAAAATTTCTTATATTAACAATCAGTTGACCAAGTTAAAGCTATTTCTACCGTGCTTTACGAGACGGACTACGCGAATACAACTGATTACATAAAAAGAGAATATTATTTGCTACACGAAACTTAAAGCTTGGCCGCGTACTTCGGTGTTTAACTTGCCTTTGTGGTAGACAATCTGACCGCCAACTATAGTTGTGTCAGCCCATCCCGTGAGGTTCCAGCCTTCAAAGGGACTCCAGCGACATTTGGTTAAGGTTTCTTCTCGGAGGACGGGGCGGTATGTATTCAAATCAACAAGTACTAAATCAGCATCGTAACCAGGGGCGATCGCTCCCTTATTGGGGATACCATAGGCTACAGCGACAGCTGTGGACATCCAGTTGGCTACTTGGGCAACGGTACATTTCCCCTCCATTGCCGCCGTCAACATGACAGCCAAGGATGTTTCTACCCCAGGCATCCCAGAGGGACTGTTGGGATAGGGTTGGGCTTTTTCTTCTAAGGTGTGGGGGGCGTGGTCTGTGGCGATAAAATCTATCACACCATCCCGCAACGCTTGCCATAAAACTTCGTTATCGTGGGGCGATCGCAAGGGCGGATTCATTTGTGCTAATGTGCCAATACGCTGATAATCACCAGTGTTCATCACCAAATGTTGTGGTGTGACCTCGGCTGTTACCCAACTGGGTTTGTCTTGGCGCAGCAATTCAGCTTCGTCGGCTGTGGACATATGCAGAATATGTAACCGACGCTGATATTTTTTAGAAAGTTTTAATGCCAATTTTGTTGCTAACAGTGCCGCTTGATTATCTTGAATTTGAGAATGAATTGCTGGGTCTTGAATACCCGCGAATTCTTGACGGCGCTGGTTAATTCTGGCTTGGTCTTCGGCATGAACAGCAATCAGGCGTTGACCTTGAGCAAATATCGACTCTAGTGCAGCTTCTTGATCAACCAACAACTGACCGTGCATCGACCCCATGAAAATCTTAATGCCTGGTGTTGGGTGCGCGGCTAATAATTCTGGTGTGTTCTCTCCTGTTGCCCCAATAAAAAAGCCATAGTTGACTAAACATTTACTCGCAGCCCGTTGTAACTTATCATCTAAAGCTTCCTGGGTAGTTGTCAGGGGACGTGTATTGGGCATTTCTAAAAAAGAAGTCACCCCACCTTTGGCACAGGCGCAACTGGCTGTAAACAAATCTTCCTTATGTTCTAGCCCCGGTTCGCGGAAATGCACCTGCGGGTCTATGACTCCTGGCAACAAAGTCAACCCTTTCGCGTCAATCTCTGTAGCTGGTGTAGTGTTGGCTATGTCTGTCCCTACTTCAATGATATGGCGATCGCGTGTCAACACATCTCCCAGCAAAAATTCACCATTCGGTAAAAGGATGCGAGCGCCGCGAATTAGCAAACTTTGTGGAGATGACATAAGGCTAACAATTTTCAACCAGGAGCTATAGACTATAGAAAACCATGCGTTTAGGTCAATCTCAACAGTACTTTTTGTAATAATTTTTTGCAGTTATTTACAAAAAAGATTATTTTTATTTTATGAGTCAGACCACTTGCTACGGTCAACAATCTAGAGTCAGAAGCTATAACTAATGAGCAACTACAAATAACTGATAACCACCTGATCTGCTTTCTCCCGTTAAGATTAACAAATATAGTCTCCCTCAGCGAGTTAATTACTTACACTTTTCTTACTTCAGTAATTTCATGCAAAATCAAGTGTCTGACAACAATTCTAGTAAACAACCTGATAATTCTTGGATCGCAGAGCTAGGTAGAACAGTTGTATTAAGTATTGTTCTCGCCTTGGGTATTCGTACCTTTGTGGCTGAAGCACGCTGGATTCCTTCTGGCTCGATGGAACCCACTCTCCACGGAACTCCCAACCAGTGGGAAGCAGACAAAATTATTGTTGATAAGTTGAAGTACAGATTTTCTCAACCACAGAGGGGAGACATTGTAGTTTTTTCCCCTACAGAAGAGTTACAACGTGAGCAATACCAAGATGCCTTTATCAAACGGGTGGTTGGCTTACCAGGGGAAACAGTAGAACTCAGAAACGGCAGAGTCTATATCAATAAAAAACCCCTGAATGAAGTGACATATCTCGGCTCCAAACAAGCTACAGTTATTGATGTCTGTACGTCAGGTCAGCAACCAGCTTTCTTAACGAAACCCCAGACCATACCTGCTGACTCCTATTTAGTACTAGGAGATAATCGTAATAGTAGCTATGACAGTCGCTGTTGGGGCGTTGTCCCGCGTCAAAATATTATTGGTCGTGCAGTTCTTCGTTTTTGGCCACTCAACAATGTGGGAGAAATCGATAAATCGCCTCTATACTCTCCAAAGTAAAAAAAACTATAACTATATATAAAACAAAAGCATAGTCAACAGTCCACAGACTGGTATTTTTCTTCCATAACCCACAATCAACGACTGTTGACTATTAGCTCAAAAATTTTTAAGATGCCTTACCTAGCTAAAATCTTAATCTACCCGATTAAATCACTAGACGGGGTGGAAGTTCCACAAGGAAGAATAGTCAACAGTGGTGCGCTAGAGTACGACCGTGAATTTGCCATCTTTGACGAACATTCGAGAGTGGTAAATGGAAAACGAAATCCATCTATTCATCAATTACGTTCATATTTTCACATCTCCCATCGAGAGATATCGCTCCAATTTCCTGAGAAAGATTCAGAATATGTCTTTCATCTAGACGAAGAAAGGCAAACACTAGCAGCTATCTTGAGTGATTTTTTGGGGTTTGCTGTCACCCTAGAGCAAAACTCCCAGGGAGGATTCCCTGATGATTTACAATCACCAGGGCCAACAGTAATCAGTACCGCAACCTTGGCAGAAGTAGCTTCGTGGTTTCCCGGTGTAACTATCGATGAAATGCGCCGCCGAATGCGTGCTAATCTGGAAATTGACGGTGTCCCGGCATTTTGGGAAGATCAATTATTTAGGGAATCCGGCGAAGTGCTTTCCTTCCAAGTTGGAGACGTGCAGTTTTTGGGTGTTAACCCTTGCCAGCGTTGTGTAGTTCCCACAAGAGACTCGTTTTCAGGTGTCGCTTATCCGAGTTTTCAAAAAATATTTGTCCAAAAGCGTCAAGTGACATTGCCGGAATGGGTTGCTACATCTCGGTTTAATCATTTTTATCGTTTAAGTGTAAATACACGATTACCCAGTTCGGAAGTAGGAAAGTTCATTAGTGTGGGCGAAGAAGTTAAAATTATAGGTGTTAGCGGTTGACGGACTTAAAAGCCTTGTTTTGTCAGGGTTTTATCTGAGCTTGATGTCCTAATCTATCTGGCTACGGACATATCTGATAAAAATTGAGATTTTTGAAAAATAAAATAAACATAATCATTCAGCATGAATCTAGCTACTAAGTATCAAGTAGCTGCTTCTCTTATCTTTGAGTATAATTATTTACTTATATTTTTGTCTTCAATTAGTAAAAATAGCGACCTTTTTCTAGTACAAAATTTTTTGGTTAAACAGTGTAAATAATATCTGACAATACATCAATAATACATATTCATGTATTGTCAGATGCAATAGAACAAATTATGGTGTTATAACAAAGTTTAAGCCTTCATATCAGGAAGAATTACCCCAATAGACCGAATATGTTTATACATATTTTAGTATCTTTTGATATAAGCATCAGCTACTTGCTTGATGATATTTGCTATTGTAGACAGTACTAACCCTTAAGCTCAAAGTAGTTGATATATCGTAGAGTCCCTGGGGTTAACATTGGGGAAATTTTTTTACACATGATGTTAGTCAAACTTCAGTCCGTCAACTCCTGTTACTGCTCAATTGGCAAAAAATTTACTAAGAAGTCCCTCAGATTATTTTTCATTACGCCTTTCGTCCCGCAAAAGTATTTGGCGACAGAAACAGTGAGGTATCTAGCGTTGCAAAATGGGCAGAAAATATTAGATTATGACCACACAAGGAGAATATCGCATCTTGGTAGCAGATGATTTGCCTGACAGTCGATTGTTGGTGCAACTCTTGTGATTTATTGCTTGTGTGGTGTATGAAGCCATACACTTCATCCGCTCTTATGAAAAATTTACTTCAGGGAAATCAACTTTATCATTTTCTGAAGGATTTAGTAAATAACTATCAGATTGAAGAAAAACTATGGCACTAACTAAAACAAATATAGAATGAATCATCAACAGTTAGACCCATATAAAAACGATATTTTGATTATTGATGATATGGCGGATAATCTGCGCGTCTTGTCATCAATTCTGACTAGGGAAGGATATAACGTTCGTAAAGCTTTAAATTGGCAAATGGCTTATACAGCTTGTCAAACATTATTACCTGATTTAATTTTGCTTGATATTATGATGCCAGAGGTAGATGGTTATGAAGTTTGTCAAAGATTTAAAGCTTGGGAACTGACATCTGATATCCCAGTAATTTTTATTAGTGCTTTAGATGATGTTTTTGATAAAGTCAAGGCTTTTAAAGTTGGTGGTGTAGATTATATTACTAAGCCTTTTGAATTAGAAGAAGTATTAGTACGTGTAAAAAATCAAATAGAATTGCGAGCGGCAAGAATAGAAATATTAACGCTGAATGCTGAATTGGAACAAAGAGTAAAGCAGCGTACTTGGGAGTTAGAAAAGGCTTTGCAAAAACTGCAAATAGAAGTTAGTGCGCGTCAAAAGTTACAAGGCAAATTGCTTGATATGGCGCTCCACGATGCTCTTACTGGTTTACCAAACAGAATTTTGTTTATCAGGAAATTAGGAAAAGCTTTAAATCGAGCTAAAGAAGAATCTGATTATCAATTTGCAGTACTATTTTTAGACTGCGATCGCTTCAAGGTTGTCAATGATTCTTTAGGACATTTAGTAGGAGATGAATTACTTATTTCTATTGCTCATCGTCTTCAATCTTGTCTCACACCAGACGCAACTTTAGCAAGACTAGGCGGTGATGAATTTGGCATTTTATTAGAGGATATAAAAGATATCCGTATGGCAATTCAAATAGCAGATTACATTCTGCAACAACTATCAATGTCTTTTAAACTATCTAGATACGAAGTTTTTATGAATGTCAGTATTGGCATTAGTTGGGGTCACCAAGGATATGATCAACCAGAATATCTGCTACGAGATGCCGATACGGCTATGTATCGTGCTAAAGATTCAGGAAGGGCTAGATATCATGTTTTTGATCCAGCAATGCACAAGGAAGTTATCAAAGCCTTAGAAAAGGAAAATGACTTACGTAGGTCAGTAGAAAAACAAGAATTTGTCATTTATTACCAGCCCATTATTTCTCTGACTACAGGTAAAATATCTGGATTTGAAGCTCTTGTTCGTTGGCAGCATCCAACTCATGGTTTGATTGCGCCGATAGAATTTATTCCTGTAGCGGAAGAAACTGGTTTAATTAATATTATTAATATGTGGGTATTACAGTCAGCTTGTCAGCAACTACGCATCTGGCAATCTCATCCAGCAACCCCTAAAAATCTAAGTATTAGTGTTAATTTAAGCGCTAAATTATTTTTGCAGACTAACTTCATCACACAAATCGATCAAATTATCAAAGATACTCAAATAGATCCATCTAGTTTAGAGCTAGAAATCACAGAAACTGTGATTATGGAAAACAATAATGAAATTAAGGTAATTCTCCAACAACTAAAAGAGCGGAAAATTAAACTGATCATGGATGATTTTGGTACAGGTTATTCATCCCTGAGTTATTTACATATCTTTCCTTTTAATGCAATCAAAATTGATAAATCATTTGTTAATCGAATGTTGGATAATCAAGAAAATATGGGATTAGTGCCGGCGATGATTAGCATTGCTACGTCTATGGGTATGTCGGCGATCGCAGAAGGAGTCGAAACTAAAGAACAATTGGAACAACTTAAAAGTTTAAAATGCGATTTTGCACAAGGATATCTATTTTCTCGACCCATAGCGCAGAATTTGGTAATGGATTTCATTACCTCAGCAACCGAATGGTAATTTGGTGTGCTACTTCTGTTGCAGATTTTCTCAATTCATATCTGTAAAGATGATTTTTTTAGAAATTCTTTGATATTAATATCAATCACAATATTTGTTGAGTTTGGGGAATTTTTATACAAGTCCGTCCAAACAGCACTTAATATATTTATTAGGGGATAAATGATGAATTTTTATTCGTAATGAATTTAAATAATAACAATAAATATAAAAGCAATATTTTGGTAGTAGATGATACACCAGATAATCTGCGGCTGTTATCAGCGATGTTAACTGCACAAGGTTTTGAAGTCCGCAAAGCCTTGAACGGTAAAATGGCGCTAACTGCGTGTCAGATGCTTTTACCTGATGTCATTTTGCTGGATGTTAGTATGCCGGATATGGATGGTTATCAAGTTTGTCAGCAACTGAAAGCTGATAAACACACCTGTGATATACCTGTGATCTTTATTAGCGCACTGGATGATGTTCTAGATAAAGTTAAAGCTTTTGATGTTGGTGGTGTTGATTATATTACTAAGCCCTTTCATGGTGCGGAAGTAATCTTACGAATTGAAAATCAAATAAATTTACGGTTGTTGCAACTTCAATTACAAGAAAGAAATTTTTTATTGCAAGATGCCCTGAATAATTTAAAAGCCTCACAGGTTCAACAAATTCAAAATGAGAAAATGGCGGCACTTGGGCAATTAGTAGCAGGTATTGCCCATGAAGTTAATAACCCTATTAGTTTTATCTATGGCAACCTGCAATATGCTAATGAGTATATCCAAGATTTAGTGAAAATCATCGAAGTTTATCAACAGGAGTATCCAAATCCAACACCCAAAATTCAACAACTAATTCAAAAGACAGATTTGAGTTTTGTCATGCAAGACCTGCAAAACTTAATGGGTGCTATGTACAGAGGATCTGATCGCATTCGGGAAATTGTGCTGGCGCTGCAAAACTTTTCCCGTCATGACGAAGCGGAAATGAAACTAGTAAATATTCATCAGGGAATAGACAGCACCTTGGTAATGTTACAGCATCGACTTAATGCCACATCAAATCGTCCAGCAATTGATGTAGTAAAAGATTACAGTAACTTACCTTTGATTACTTGTTATCCGAGCGAATTAAACCAAGTATTTATGCACATCCTAAATAATGCCATAGATGCTTTGGAGGTGAGGCAGGAAACTGATTCTGGCGCAATACCAACGACTTCCAGACTGCGCTTACAAAGTAGCCAAGTCAATCCTCTGTGGGTAAGCGTTCGTCAAGGAACAGCTCATCTACAGTCATTGGGAATCACCAAGATCAAGGAAGAACCCCCTAACCAAAATCCTCAAATTCGGATTAGCACAGAATTACTCGACTCACAAACTGTGAGGATTGCGATCGCCGATAATGGTGTAGGTATAGATCAATCTTGGCAATCTCATCTGTTTGACCCATTTTTCACCACAAAAACCGTAGGTAAAGGTAGCGGATTGGGATTATCTATCAGCTATCAGATTGTAGTGCAGAAACACCAAGGGCAAATCACCTGCACTTCTGCATTAGGCGAAGGAGCAGAGTTTGTCATTACAATTCCCATTACCCCAGTCTGAATAAATTAGGATTTTTACTCAACACAGGCTACTATTTTCATTCACATAAAAGCATAATAGAAGTGTGACTGATCTGTTAGCCCCTTTACAATCATTAAACCAAGGTCACTGGTTCAAGCTCATCTGCGGAGCTAGTTTCCAGCACCTACCTGCTGTGAGAAGTTTAACATTGGCCTACACCTTAGCTGGTGCTGACTGCATAGATGTGGCTGCTGACCCAGCCGTGATTAGAGATGCCAAAGAAGCAATACAAGTAGCTAGAAATTTGGTGCAGGCAGCTCAAGCAAGAGGACTGGACTACAAAGGTCATGCACCCTTGTTGATGGTGAGCTTAAATGACGGTGAAGACCCCCATTTCCGCAAAGCCGAGTTCAATCCCCACCATTGCCCCTCCGATTGTCCCAGACCTTGTGAGAAAATCTGTCCTGCTCAGGCAATTGTATTTAATCATCAAAAAGATAATTTTTCTGGAGTTGAATTTCAGAAATGCTACGGTTGCGGCCGTTGTCTGCCAGTTTGTCCTTATGATATAATTTATACAAATTCCTATATGTCAACGCCAGAGGCGATCGCACCAATGGTCATGTCAGCAGGAATAGATGCCGTAGAAATCCATACAAAAGTGGGACGTTTGGCAGAGTTTAAGCAATTATGGCAAGTAATTTCACCGTGGGCAGACCGACTGAAGGTATTGGCTATCAGCTGTCCCGATGGTAAACATCTAGTTGAATATCTCCAATCAATCTATGAACTAATTTCTCCGCTTCCTACCACCCTAATTTGGCAAACCGACGGTCGCCCTATGAGTGGCGATATCGGAGATGGTACTACTTTAGCAGCAGTAAAACTAGGGCAAAAAGTCCTAGCAGCTAAATTACCAGGATATATACAACTAGCGGGTGGCACTAACAGCTACACAGTTGCTAAGTTAAAGGCAATGGGACTACTGAAAAAAGCAAGGGAGCAGGGAGCAGGGAGCATGAGGGAAATTTCTTCTCCTCTGCTCCCTGCCCTTCGGGTTCGCAGTCGCTTATGGGGGAAACCCCCAAGACCGCGCTGTCTCACCCCCCGCCCGTCCGCCTATATTGCCGGAGTTGCTTACGGTAGCTATGCCCGTGTAATGCTGTCACCGATTATTGAGCAGTTAGAAAATAAGGAGGTGAGTAATAGCAGTGTTAAGGCCACAGTACGCCTTGAAGAAGAACCAGAATTACTTTGGCAAGCCGTAGAGCTTGCCCGTTCCCTCGTTTCCCAGCTCAAGTCACAGCAGGAGAGCTAATTGCTCTTCGTTATCTCTCAAAACGTCACAATAGAAAGCATGACGACTACAGACGATCTCCAAAAGTTGTTAGACATTTTGCCCCAAGACCTGCGACAAGTACTAGAGAACCATCCCAAACGAGATATTTTAGTAGAAGTGGTCTTGGATTTGGGTCGTCGCCCAGAGGCTAGATTTCCCAATCAAGCCGAGTACCTGAGCGAAACACCCGTTACTCAAGCACAGATAGACGATTGCGTTCAGCGAGTAGGAAACTTTGGTGGAGATAATCGGGCAGGAATTGAGCAAACTTTGCATCGGATCAGTGCTATCCGCAACCGCAGTGGTAAGATAATTGGTCTGACCTGTCGTGTTGGTCGAGCTGTATTCGGTACGATAGGCATGATCCGCGATTTGGTGGAAACTGGTAAATCAATTCTCATGCTAGGACGGCCTGGTGTAGGTAAAACTACAGCTTTACGAGAAATTGCCCGTGTCTTAGCAGATGAATTGCATAAACGTGTGGTTATCATTGACACCTCCAACGAAATTGCTGGGGATGGCGATGTGGCTCACCCAGCCATTGGTCGTGCTAGGCGGATGCAGGTAGCTCATCCAGAACTGCAACATCAGGTAATGATTGAGGCAGTAGAAAATCATATGCCAGAAGTCATTGTCATTGATGAAATTGGTACAGAACTGGAAGCTTTAGCAGCCCGTACCATTGCGGAAAGAGGTGTACAGTTGGTAGGTACTGCCCACGGAAACCAGATAGAAAACCTGATCAAAAACCCCACCCTATCTGATTTGGTTGGGGGTATTCAAGCTGTGACACTGGGAGACGATGAAGCGAGACGCAGGGGTAGTCAAAAAACCGTTTTAGAACGGAAAGCCCCTCCTACCTTTGAGATTGCCGTGGAAATGTTAGAACGGCAACGTTGGGTAGTACACGAAAGTGTTGCGGATACGGTGGATACTCTTCTCCGAGGCCGTCAGCCTAGTCCACAAACGAGAACAGTGGATGACCAAGGCAAAGTCGCCATCACACGACAATTATCTGTTGTTAATGGTCGTGGCGGACAGTTGGCAACTCCTGAAGAATCTTTTTCACCAGCTAGAGCATCTAATGGTTGGCGTGCATCAGGACAAATGCTAGCCATCCCATCATTGCCCCTAGAGCGAGAAAGAATCCCTGGACAAAGCGAATTTGACCGCTTGCTAGATGAATCGTTTAACTACCCAGAAGCTATCGATTTCGGCAGCAGTGCTAGACAACCAGGCCCCAACGGTGAAGATTTACCACTGCACATTTACCCTTATGGGGTGAGTAGGCATCAACTGGAACAGGTGATCAGTGTTTTAACTTTGCCTGTGGTATTGACAAAAGATATAGATAATGCTGATGCAATTTTGGCATTGCGATCGCACGTCAAAAACCACGCTAAATTAAGGCAGATGGCTAAAGCCCGTCATGTACCCATCCATGTGATTAAGTCTAGTACCATTCCTCAGATTACCCGTGGATTGCGGCGCTTACTTAACTTGGACGATCCAGAAATAGCGGATGACCGAGAACTACAATTGTTTCTGCACAACGGTAGCGACGACGAAATGGACGCTTTAGAAGAAGCAAGACTAGCCGTCGAGCAAATCGTCATTCCCAAAGGACAACCCGTGGAGTTATTACCCCGTTCTCCGCAAGTCCGCAAAATGCAGCATGAGCTAGTAGAACACTATCGGCTCAAGTCCCATAGTTTTGGGGAAGAACCAAACCGTCGTTTACGGATTTATCCAGCGTAAACTGACTGAGTTTGTCGAGTAAATCCAGCGATCGCTCTCCAGTATTTTAGGGCGATCGCTTTTAGTTGATAAAATTAATATCCAAGAATCTATGATTAATCAACTCCAAGACTATAACCCTAGCGGCGTAGGTGAAATCAATGGCAATCTCTTAGGTTTGCCCTGCGATTATAATTCTGCAAATTTAATTGTTTTTGCAGTCCCTTGGGAAGTTACGGTTTCCTATGGTGCAGGTACAGCCAATGGGCCACAAAGAATTCTGGATGCTTCAGTGCAACTAGATTTATTTGACTTTGATCATCCTGATGGCTGGAAACAAGGAATTTTCTTAGTGGAAATTCCCCAAGAAATTATCGATAAAAATAATTATTATCGAGATTTAGCAGCACAAATTATTGAACGACTCGCCCAAGGTAAATTACTCACAGACACACCAGATTTAACACCTGTACTCACAGAAATTAATCAAGCTTCCCAACAGGTAAATCAATGGCTGTTTACACAATGTCAAGTAGCCATGAATCAAGGTAAGCAAGTTGCAGTCATTGGTGGCGACCATAGTTCACCTTTAGGTTACTTTCAAGCATTAGCAGCGAAATACCCCAATTTTGGCATTCTCCACATTGATGCACACGCAGATTTACGTGACGCTTATGAAGGGTTTGAATTTTCCCATGCGTCGATTATGTTTAATGGGTTGAAACTACCGCAAATTTCTAAACTGGTGCAGGTAGGTTTACGCGATATCAGTCATGATGAAGTGCGAATGATTGATGAATCCCACGGACGCATCGTGGCATACTACGACCCCATGATTAAACAAAAGCTGTATGGTGGCACAAACTGGATCGAATTAAGCCGCGAAATTGTCAATCACTTGCCGGAATACGTCCACATTAGTTTTGATGTGGATGGTTTAGATCCGAAACTTTGTCCAAATACCGGCACACCTGTTCCTGGTGGTTTGGAATTGGAGCAAGTTTTTTGTCTATTTCGGGAATTGGTGAATAGCGGGAGAAAAATTATTGGCTTCGATGTCTGCGAAGTTGGTGATGCTGAATGGGATGGTAATGTAGGGGCGAGAGTGGTTTATAAATTAGCAAATTTAATGGATTTATCTCACAAACAATAAGCTGTTATTTTTCAGCAGGCAATGATCGACGGTTGGTCATTGCCTAGACACAAACTTTCAATTTACATCATCTATCTTGAGTGTACTTTTGGAGATAAAAATCAGTAATAGTATCACTAATATTTATTAAATTAAGTGGAAATTGATGACTGTAATATTTATAAATAATTAAAAAATAAAATCTTAAAAGCCTTGTAAGTCAATGGTTTTCGTCTTCAGCCTCAATATTATTGTTGCATAGCTTCTCTCATAACCGCGTTTCCTCATGCAGGAAATTAACTTCTATGCCATCATAGACAGTGAGAATTAAATCGGTGATAGTCTTTGTTTTTAGTATTAACAGGCTTTTCCTTGTGGTATTTACAGACCTCTCTCCGAAATTTAAATCTCTACACAGCCATGATTTTGGAGAGAAAATAATGTCAATTTATGTAGGGAACCTCTCTTACGAAGTTACGCAAGAGGATATCAGCAACGTTTTTGCAGAATATGGTTCTGTAAAACGGGTTGTGCTACCTACTGACCGTGAAACAGGTCGCCTGCGCGGTTTTGCTTTTGTGGAAATGGGTTCAGATGCAGAAGAAACAGCCGCCATTGAGGGTCTTGATGGTGCTGAGTGGATGGGTCGTGACCTGAAAGTCAATAAAGCCAAGCCCAAAGAAGACAGAGGCTCCTTTGGTGGCGGAAACCGGGGAGGATACGGCGGTGGCGGTGGTCGTTCCCGTTATTAAGAATTAATAATTAGGAATTTATCTAAATTCTTGAGGTCAGACAAATCGTCTGCCTTTTTTTTTCTTCAATTAGTCCTGATGGCATCTTTTTAGTAGTTACTGTGAAGCAATGGCGATCGCTCTAGTCGGATGAGCCGAATTGCTTCTACCCTAAATAAAAGAGCCTTTTGTATTAGGTGGAACTCAGCATGAAGCGCATCAGTAAGTCTCTGCTGCTAACCTTGAATTGGATATTGTTGTCAGTTGGGACAACACTATTAATTCTTCTCACTCAACCCATAGCACCAGTACCAGCCCAAGAACCTCCCGCCCCCACTGAGCAAACAAACACACCCCAGCCGGAAAACCCCAATGATCAAAAGCTCAGAGATGCACTAAAACGCTCATCTGCGTCAGAACCTCCACTCAGTCCAGAAGAAATTGCCCGTCAACAAAAACTTATAGAAGCAGATAAACTTTATCTGGCGGGACAAATTGCCGAGGCCGAAAAAATTTACCGCGAAGTCAAAACACCCTTTACTCAAACAACTGCATCCAAAGAACGGAAACCAGCCATCCTTGACCCCGCAGAACTTTCACCAGCAGGTAAAGTATATTGGCGAGAAGCAGAGGCGGGAATAGCCAAGAAATTGCAAACGCGAACTCTTGTACCTCTGCAATTATTAGTTGAACAATATCCCGAATTTGTCCCTGGCCATATTCGCTACGCTGAAGTTCTCACTCAATACGATCGCCAAACAGAAGCATTAGATATTTTAGAACGGGCATCATCTCTTTATCCCAATCAACCAGAACTAACCCAAGCCAGAGTTAGCGCCTTGGCTAAATCAAAAAAATGGATGGAAGCATCTTTAGCTGCAAGGCAATTTGCCATCCTCAACCCTAACAATCCCCAAGCACCAGAATTTACCCAATTAGCCGATAAACATCTCCAACGCTATCAATCCTACGTTCGAGAGGAAATTAGGGGTAATTTAATTAGTAACGTTATTACAGGTGCATTGGGTTATGCGGTTACTGGTAGCTTACTAGGGCCATTTTCTGCCCTTGACTCCACCATTTTGCTACTACAGGGCGAAAAATCTATCGGTGAATCGGTAGCGAAACAGGCGAAAAAACAGCTGCCTTTGGTCATAGATGATGATGTTTTAGCCTATGTCAATGATATTGGGCAGAAACTGGCGAAAGTTGCTGGTAGGAATGAATTTAAATACGAATTTTTTGTGATTCCGGAAGAAGAACTCAATGCTTTTGCCCTACCGGGAGGGAAAATTTTTATTAATGCTGGTGCGATCGCCAAAACCACTTCCGAAGCAGAATTAGCGGGATTAGTGGCACATGAATTATCTCATGTCGTCTTATCCCACGGTTTTCAATTAGTTACCCAAGGCAACCTCATTTCTAACGTTACTCAATATCTACCCTTTGGTGGCACGATTGGGCAACTTTTCGCCATGAATTACAGCCGTGATATGGAAAGACAGGCAGATATTTTGGGTACGCGCTTAATTGTTGCTAGTGGCTATGCTGCTGATGGCTTGCGGAATTTAATGGTGACACTAGACAAGCAAAAAAAATATGACATTCCCACTTGGTTATCTTCCCACCCAGGCGGTAATGAGCGAGTTAGTTATCTAGAAAACTTAATTTCTCGCAATAGTTATAATCGCTACGCTTATGAAGGTGTACAACGCCATGCAGAAATTAAAGTGAAAGTAAACAAACTCCTCAAACAGAGAAAAGAAGAAGAGGAAAAAAAGCGCACTACGGAATGAACTAAAAGTCAAATTTTTCGTCAACTAAATCAGGACTAAAGTTGCGTGTCATCAATTTCTCATTGGGGTAGTTTAACGTGAGTTCGACGAATTTCAAAAACCCCTCTCCAAACCTCTCCCCTGCAAGGAGAGAGGCTTCAAAACCCTAATTTTTCCTTAAGTTTTCGGGATATCTAAGCCCCTCTCCGCGTCGGAGAGGGGTTTGGGGAGAGGTCATCGAACTGACGTTAGTTTATAGTCCCTAATCTTTAACCAATGACTAATGACTAATACACTGTTTGTCACTGGAGGAGCATTCATGTTATCTAAAAGCTGGAAACTCGCTTTCTTGGGTAGTTTAGGTTTATCTTTTTTCCTGGGTAATTCCGTCGCATTAGCACAATTTGACGATGGCGTTGTTGTGCCAACTGTACCATCAGGCTCATCAACACCGACAAACGTACCCTATCCTTATCCAACAGATACATCAACAAATATACCTCCTGTCACAAATGGGGATGGCACAGTCAGATTTAGATGCGTACCTATAAACGGACAGCAGACAGTAGTTTATCAGCCCCAAAGTCAACCAGGACAGTACTTTCCTTGGGCAGCACCCAGAAATTTAGGCGGTGGTTGGGATGCAGCTAGCAGATGTCAGGCGATCGCCAATCGTCTAGAGTCCTATCGCCCAGATGGCTTACAAGAACTTCAGGTTTCTGTAGAAAACAATGAAAATATCATTTGTGTGACAACCGACGCAAACCAACGCTGTCGGATTGTCCTCACAGTACCTCGTAACCAAGACCCCTACACAGTACGTAATAACGTTTTCCAAAACCTAGTGACTGCTGATAACGGACAGCAAACTACAGCCGTCAACACTTACAGAGGTAATAACGACCTTTACAGCTTGGGTAGCACTCTTTTAGGTAATGGTAATAATCGAGTGAGTTCATCCAGACGCGGAATCAACTTGAAGCCCTACCTCGACACCAGAGATGGGGGAACAGCTAGAGGCCTGAGAAATGGGGTAGCTATTCGTCGTCAATCTCCCAACCAAGCCCCTGCACGTCTCAATCCTGATAGATTCCGCTAATTTTAGTATTTTCTTATATGGATATCTTGCACCGTCTCAATAAGCAAGTGGTGGGCGATGCCCACCCTACGAAATAATCGGTCTTTTAGCCTGTGATTTTGGCAATAAGACAGTGGTGCAAAATATTAAGTATATGTACATTTGTCATAGAGTGAGCCAAAAGCCCACTCTATTTATTTTTGAATTTTGTAGCTTGCTTCCCGTAGGGTATTTTGAATTTTGAATTTTGAATTTTGAATTTTGAATTTTGAATTGTTACTGTCTACACCTTGCTCCTTGGGGAGTAGCATCAGGATAATAAGTAATAATTGCCTTGTTTTTCCTCACAAAAACTGTGGGAAAAGTTTTACCTGTTTCTTGGTCACGGACATTATAAATACAAGCCCCTTCTTTATTGCCCTGTCTTTTAAACGCTTGGGTTGCATCTACAAGCATTTCTTCGGCGTTGCTGAGATAGCCATAACCTTTAATTACATCTGTAACTGTCCGATTTCCTTGTTTAATTACCACACCTAATGTATAAATCACGCCGGGAACCACTTCTTCCCGCCTTTGATTACTTGGTAAACGCCCGCCAATACCCTGGTTTTGTAACTGTAAATATCTCCCATGAAAATGTAAGCCACCAATATCATTGGCGTTATATATTTCTCCACAAAAAATATGTTCAAAACCTTTACGCTGAAACCAAATATTAGTTAAATCTTCTAGGAATTGGGCTTTTTTCTGCCGACCTTGACGCAACTCACCACCGCTAACTTTTTGCAGCCTTTGTAAGACATTAGGATAAGCAGATAGTAGTTCTTTAAATTTATTAGGACTGACTTTTGTACCAATAGAACCACAGGTTTGCAGTACAGCTCGGTCAAAAGAATTTAATTGCGGTGGTGGGGGTGTGATATCGACTTGTTGTCCTCTGGGGAAATTTACCGGAACAGGGTTATTTTCGTTATCAAAAAAAGGTAAAAGTCCTTGTTGTGGCTGTGCTTGTGCTTGAGTAAGCGGATAAGTTAATAGGAAAACAGCAAATATACTTAGCAGTTGTTGTAACTTATGGTTCGCCATAAATTTAAATTTAGTGTTTTGCTGACAATTTAACACCAAAAAATAAAGACGCAAAGCAGTTTTGATTGCTGTTGCGTCTTTTTTAGTGATTTAAAAGAATGTTTTAAACTTTCTTCAACCAGCTAAACATTGCCCGTAAATCTTTACCAACTTCTTCAATTGGGTGTTCAGCTTCTTGACGACGCATTGCAGTAAATCCGGGTTTACCAGATTGGTTTTCTAACACAAATTCCCGTGCAAATTGTCCCGATTGAATTTCGCTGAGAACCTTACGCATTTCGGCTTTGGTTTGTTCGTTGACAATCCGAGGCCCGCGAGTGTAATCACCATATTCAGCAGTGTTAGAAATGCTGTCGCGCATTTTAGCTAGACCGCCTTCTACTACCAAGTCAACAATTAATTTAACTTCGTGTAGACATTCAAAATAAGCTAGTTCTGGTTGATAACCTGCTTCTACCAAGGTTTCAAAACCGGCTTTAATTAAAGCACTCAAACCACCGCATAATACAGCTTGTTCACCGAACAAATCGGTTTCAGTTTCTTCGCGGAAAGTTGTTTCCAAAACACCGCCACGAGTGCCACCGATACCTTTAGCATAGGATAGGGCGCGATCGCGTGCTTTTCCACTAGCATCTTGATAAACAGCAAACAGCGCTGGTACACCTTGACCTTGTTCGTAAGTGCGTCGTACCAAATGCCCAGGGCCTTTGGGTGCTACCATAACTACGTCTACGTTCGCAGGTGGTACGACTTGCCCAAAGTGAATATTAAACCCGTGAGCAAAAGCTAAAGTGTTTCCTTCTTGCAGATTTGGTTCGATTTCGTTTTTGTAAACTGTTTTCTGCACTTCATCGGGTAACAAAATCATGATGAAGTCAGCAACGTTAGCAGCATCCGCCACATTTTTCACTGTTAACCCAGCTGCTTGGGCTTTTTCTGCTGACTTACTACCCGGATATAGCCCCACAATCACGTTCAAACCACTATCTTTTAAATTTAAAGCGTGGGCATGACCTTGAGAACCATAGCCGATAATGGCAATGGTTTTTCCAGCCAAAAGGTCTAAATTGGCATCTTCGTCATAGTACATCCGGGCCATACAAGCATCTCCTGTCAGCAAGCATCATTTATTGGCAAGTCTTTGATTTTACCCCAAATTGTGTTACCACGGGTACAAGTAGTGATTAGTTAACTGTTAACTGTTAACAACGTTATTTACTAAATTTTCTGGACTTCTTCGTTAGTTAGTTTGACATTTACAGCGCTGACTGAATCTTCGATGCTGGAAATTTTGCTTGCACCGGGGATGGGCAAAATTGCCGGGGATTTGGCTCGTAACCAGGCTAATACTATAGAGTATACAGATACGCCTTTGGCTTTGGCTAATTGGGCAATCGCCGGAATATCCTGTAAATCTTGATGGCGGCGACGACCACCAAAGGGACTCCAAGGTAAAAAGGTTAGTTTTTCTTGTTCACAATACTGCAAAACACCATCTTTTTCTGGCTGTCTTTCCCAAGGACTGTACTGATTCTGCACTGAGACAATATCCACCACATCCCGTGCTTGCTTAATTTGTTCCACCGAAAAATTAGAAACTCCCACAAATCGAATCAAACCTGCTTCCACAGCTTCTTTCACAGGTTTCAGGGATTCTGCAATTGTATATTCTGGGTCTGGAGAGTGGTATTGCCAAACATCAATGGGTTTTTCACCACCCAACGCCTCAAAACTGACACGGATAGTTTGACGCAGATGTTCTGGATTCCCGTTGCGTGTCCAACTTTCATTGGGACGCATCAAGCCGCCTTTCGTCGCCACAACCACTTGGCTAGTATCACCCGCATAAGTGCTAAGTGCTTTGTGGATCAGTCTTTCATTGTGGTGCTTATCTGACTCATCCTTACAATAAGAATCGGCGGTGTCAATAAATGTAATCCCTAAATCTAAGGCACGGTGGATAACTTGAATTGAATCTGATTCTGGTGGTCGATTATATATCGACATTGGCATTCCACCCAAACCAATGGCGCTGACAAATACACCTGTGTTTCCTAGCTGTGTAGTTTCCATACTTTTCGCTTAATTTTGATAGCATCACTAACTATCTAATAGCGGGTCAAGCAGTTTTTGACAATTCATCTAGGGTAAGGTAAATCGTCCTCTGTAACCAGGATTAAGGTGATACGCGCCTAAATCAAATATTCTTGCGCCAGTGCTGTCCATAGTCAAGAGTTCAGAGTCAAAGGCTAGCTTGGACTGTGGACTGTGGACTTTTGACAACCTGAGTGCGAAATATACAATTTAAATGCGTAACAACTTATACTTATTTATCTTGATCTCTATTTAATAATTGCTGGATTTAACTGTTGCCATAGTCCCAGGCGTTTATTTTTAGCATTGGCTTCAGCGATGAGGTATTGTGTTTTTGTCTCTTCGCAAATTTCGAGAGATGCTTGATCAACCACAGCGTTACCTTCTGCCACTAAACGCAGATTAACTGAGCGATTATCTAGATACACTTCACCAAAAGCCATATCTTTACTATCTGGTCTGATAACTCTAATTACAACAGGGGTGCGGGATGGTAGTAATTGTCGGAGTTTCTGTTTAGCCGCCAGATGATACTTTTGTTTAGCTGTCTTGGGTATATCAATACAGGCTAGTCTGACTGTAGCCGTTTGCCCAGCATCATTTTTAACTGTAATGGTTTTGCCGTCTACTACACCTACGATGGTAGCCAGTAATAAAATTAGCTCAAGTAAAGCCATGATTTTTTGTATATCAATACTTTGATGGAGCGATTTTTAGTTTATTTGAGTGAGGTAGTCAAGATCATATTGCTTGCAACAACCAAAAGCCAGTGTAAGTCATACCTGAATCATCAGGCTGTACTAATAAAAAATGTAATCCCCGACTTTGTTTTTGACGTTGTTCATAAACTTTTGCGGCCGCCGTTACTTCTGCATCTTCAAAAGTAACTAAAATCCATCTATCCACCAAACCAGCTTCTAATATCAAACCATCAGGCGCACCGGCAATATAATTCAAGGCTACTGGGCGGGTTTGGGCAATCCATCTAGCTAGATTTAGCGATCGCCTACCACCATAAATTACCACACCAGGAATTGCTACTGTTGATGCCAAGCCTAAATTAATTGGTTTGAGGGATTCTGGTAAAGATAAAATAGGAATTGGGCGATCGCTAAACAAATCAACGATGTCACCCGCTTGGATGCTAGCAAAGCGCCACTCATCGCCCCATAAGTTATCTGGTAACGGTGTTGGTGGTGGCTTGTCTATTGCTATGGAATATTGCTTTTCTTGTAACCATTGTTTCAAAGCAGGGGTTTGGCGTTGCGGTTCGACATTAATCCCCAAATTACGTCCAGCCGCCTCAATCAAACTCAAAGACTGGGGGCGAAAAACTTGGATAATATCTGGTAGTTTTTCACCTGCTGCTAATTCAATTTGGGTAGTCAACCAACTAGAATTAGCTTCTGACTGGAGACAAGTTGCCGTATACTCGAAACCACGATTTACATCACAAATTAATAACTCCCACAAGATTTTTCCATCTAAATCTTGCCGAGGACTGCGATAAAAATCTGCTTGCCAAACCAGAGTCATGATCTGCTCTCTTACTCAACGGCTGTCATCACGCCTGCTTCTCAGTATTACCATAAAATTCTTAACTTTACGTTTTGCGTAAAAAATTTTCTGTAGAGACAGCGATTAAACGCGTCTCTACCAAGACTCAGCACGAGCAGAACGCCCTGCTAACACTAACAATAATCCCTACTTACACGGCTTCTGTATTCTTCTCTCCAGTACGAATCCGAATTACTTGTTCTACGGGTGAGATGAATATCTTACCATCACCAATTTCGCCTGTACGAGCAGCAGCAATGATTTTGTCAACAACCATATCAACTTGGTTATCTTCAACTACAATCTCCACCTTCAGTTTTTGCAGAAACTCCACAGTGTACTCAGAGCCACGATAGCGTTCTGTTTGTCCTTTCTGCCGTCCAAAACCCCGGACTTCAGAAACAGTCATACCCACAATACCAGCATTGACTAAAGCGATTTTCACTTCATCTAGCTTAAATGGGCGGATAATAGCTTCTACTTTTTTCATTGTATTGACTCCTAATTTCTAGTAGGTTCGTTTATATATCTAAGCAGATCCAATGTCTGACACTTTCACATTCGCCTTATTTTAAAGACACTTATGAGAATTGCAACTTTTTTTAACCGTATCTGCTCTGTATGAGCAGTTGAGGAATAGAGTTTGAGTTGGGCATATCAAAATGCCATTTTCCGCAAAAACTTTCGATGTAGTCTGTGTAACTTTTACCAACGATTAAATAAAAGCAGCAACGCAAAAACTAATTTTAGATATTTAGCACAAATAAGAACAAACCAAAACGGCAGTCGGAATAAAGAATATACAGCATGGTAGAAACCAAATTGTAAGATCAGCATCTGATGACACAAATTTTCTTTACTTCTACCTCTTGGCTCCTATAACTAACGACTTTGGTGTTCAAATAAAGGGCGGACAATTAAATACCCAGCACCAAAAGCACTCAGCATAATTAACAGGATACAGACAGCTAACCACCAACTGTTAAGTTCTTTAGCCTTTGCATTTGAGGCCGAGAGGGGTTGGTAGACCATTTCCTGCTCTGGTATCAAAACCGTATCTGGTGTAGGAGAGATAATCTGTGTGATGGGTACAGCAAACTCAGCGCGACGGTTCTTGCTGTTTGGGGCTTCAGGAACAACTGGTTGTCGTGAACGCACCGCTTGTGGGCGTGGTTGTGCCTGTATAGATGGGTCAATAGTCGGTTTTTCCATCTCAGGATGAAAACCTGAGACTTTATAATCTACCACTTTTTGCAGATGTAAAAAAGACTGCACGACCTGACTAATTTCATGGCGCAGTATTTGATTTTCTTGCGCTAATTGTTGATTTTTTGCTGTCAGCGCATCTAACTTATCCTGTGTTGCTTTTAATTCAGCCGCCAATTCCCGGTATACGTACAGGGGTACGGAGGAAGAATAGCTTGGAGAATTAGGTTTTGGCTGATTACTGTTAACCGAACCTGTGGTTGTTCGCATCGGTTGTCTGGTATCAAAAATGGATTAATCCGAGTATTCAGAGATGGTATCAAAAGATCATAGCTTCTGAAACTAGCCCAAGAATAGTAGAAAAATGCTCGGAGTGCAAAGATATCTAAATTTACACTTTTGGTCAATGGGTAATAGAACAAACATTGTCAGCTAATGCGCGCTAAAAAAGCATAACTACTAATTGGGACTGTTGACAGTTGACGGTCAACAGCCCCCACGAAAAGTTGTGCAATTTAAAAGCAAAATAGCTTATACAGCGTCTGTACATTTTCCCCCTGCTCCCTTGCCTCTCCTCCTCCCGAATCTCCAATCCCTCTGTACAATGTTGGCAGAAATCAATATTTTACAGAAAACAACCTGAAGGTGATTATGCGTTTACTACATACAATGCTACGGGTGGGTAACCTGGAAGAGTCTTTGAAGTTCTACTGCGATGTCCTGGGTATGAAGTTACTACGGAGAAAGGATTACCCAGGAGGAGAATTTACCTTAGCTTTTATTGGCTACGGTGATGAGAGCGATAACACAGTTATAGAGCTAACCTACAATTGGGGAGTAGATAAGTACGAATTAGGTAATGCCTACGGTCATATTGCCCTTGGTGTAGATGATATTTATGCCACCTGTGAGTCTATTAAAAATCAGGGCGGTAAGGTGGTAAGGGAACCAGGGCCAATGAAGCATGGCTCGACTGTGATTGCTTTTGTCGAAGACCCAGATGGATACAAGATAGAACTAATCCAGTTGAGTAATCAAGGCACAACAGCAAAACAAGATTCATCAGAACAGCTAGTTAAACAGGGTTAGAGAGTAGAGGGAGGGTGACGATTACTGAGTGGGGAGTCAATAAAACTACTACTGATTTTTTCCCTACTTCCTCATCTCCCCCTATCTACCAAACTAAATATTTTTCCCAACACCATATGGCAAAGTAAGCTTATGGCGGTGTTTTCGTTTTAAATTAGGAAATAGGTGGTGGGTTGATAACTCCGATTTTGTTTTCCCGACTGCTACCGTATAAGTAGGCGGATACGTGCTGTGAGTATTGGAATTATTGTTTGGGGAGGGGAATCTAGAACTAAATCAGTGAGGAAGTATCAAAAATCAAGTGTAAAGCTTTTTAGTCTAATTAGCTTTATGAGGAATGCCTCTAGATATAGCAAACATCTAATCTAACTTCCCGCAATAGCTAATAAATTAGCCTTGAATCTCTTTTAATTGTCTTTGTCACTCAATTTATATAGCCAAAATAAAAGTTTTGGAATATTACATTAAAAATCGTAAAGATGCAGCCTACAGATCCTAATAAATTTACTGATAAAGCCTGGGAAGTAATTGTCAAATCTCAGGATATAGTTCGCGCATATCAACAACAACAACTAGACGTTGAACATTTAACTCTTGCTCTGATAGAAGATCCTACTAGTTTAGCTGTGCGGATTTTGGGTCGCGCAGAAATTGACCCGATTCGTTTACAACAGCAATTAGAAGCTTTTACTCAACGTCAACCGAAAGTAGGCAAAAGTGACCAACTTTACCTCGGTCGCAGCTTAGATGTTATGCTCGATCGCGCCGAGGAAATTCGGGAGCGGATGAAGGATGGCTACATCTCTGTAGAACACATACTTTTAGCTTTTGTAGATGATGAACGTGTTGGCAGGAAGATACTCAAAGGCTTTAATGTAGACAGTGCCAAGATAGAAGCGAGTATCAAAGCTGTTCGTGGTAGCCAAAAAGTGACAGACCAAAATCCAGAATCTCGTTATGAAGCCTTACAGAAATTTGGTAGGGATTTGACAGAACAGGCCAAATCTGGAAAATTAGACCCAGTTATTGGACGAGATGACGAAATTCGCCGGGTAATTCAGGTGTTATCTCGTCGGAGCAAAAATAATCCCGTCTTGATTGGTGAACCTGGGGTTGGTAAGACAGCGATCGCCGAAGCTTTGGCACAGCGTATAGTTAATGGAGATGTCCCGGAATCTCTAAAAAACCGTCAATTAATCTCTCTAGATATCGGGAGTTTGATTGCTGGGGCAAAATATCGGGGTGAATTTGAAGACCGATTAAAAGCCGTCCTCCGGGAAGTTACGGAATCCAACGGTAATATTGTATTATTTATTGATGAACTACATACCGTCGTCGGTACTGGCTCCAACCAACAAGGGGCAATGGATGCGGGTAACTTGCTCAAACCCATGCTGGCAAGGGGAGAACTGCGTTGTATTGGGGCGACGACCTTAGATGAGTTTCGCAAGTTCATCGAAAAAGACGCAGCTTTAGAACGGCGTTTTCAACAAGTATACGTAGACCAACCAAGTGTAGAAAATACAATTTCTATCCTGCGCGGGTTGAAGGAACGCTACGAAGTCCACCATAATGTGAAAATCTCCGACTCCGCACTGGTAGCCGCAGCAACTTTATCAGCACGTTATATTGCTGACCGCTTCCTACCAGATAAAGCCATTGATTTAGTCGATGAAGCCGCCGCCCAATTAAAAATGGAGATTACCTCCAAGCCAGCAGACTTGGAAGCCATTGACCGCCGTTTGATGCAGCTAGAAATGGAAAAGCTGTCCTTAGCGGGAGAGGAAAAAGTAGCCGCGCCAACAAAGGAACGTTTAGAACGAATTGAGTTAGAAATCACCAATTTAACTGAGAAACAGCAGGATTTAAACAATCAATGGCAAGGTGAAAAGCAGGTATTAGAAGCCATTAGTCTGTTAAAGAAAGAAGAAGACGCTTTAAGGGTGCAGATTGAGCAAGCAGAACGTGCCTATGATTTGAATAAAGCGGCGCAGTTGAAGTATGGCAAACTGGAAGGAGTACAGCGCGATCGCGAAGCTAAAGAAGCAAAACTCCTAGAACTACAAAGCCAAGGTTCTACCTTGTTGCGCGAACAAGTCACCGAAGCCGACATCGCTGAAATTGTCGCCAAGTGGACAGGTATTCCCGTAAATCGCCTGTTGGAATCAGAACGGCAAAAACTCCTACAACTAGAAAGCCATTTACATCAACGGGTTATCGGCCAGCAAGAAGCAGTAGAAGCGGTCTCCGCCGCCATTCGCCGCGCCCGCGCCGGGATGAAAGACCCCAACCGTCCCATTGGTTCATTCTTATTCATGGGGCCGACAGGTGTTGGTAAAACCGAACTCGCCCGCGCTTTAGCACAGTTTCTCTTTGATTCGGATGATGCTTTAGTGCGCTTAGATATGTCCGAGTATATGGAAAAACACTCAGTCTCCCGCTTAGTTGGCGCGCCTCCTGGTTATGTAGGTTACGAGGAAGGTGGACAACTTTCGGAAGCCGTACGCCGCCATCCTTATTCTGTGGTGTTACTGGATGAAGTGGAGAAAGCCCACCCCGACGTGTTCAATATTTTATTGCAAGTCTTAGATGATGGCAGAATTACTGATTCCCAAGGTAGAACAGTAGATTTCCGCAACACCGTCATTGTCATGACCAGTAACATCGGTAGCGAACATATCTTAGATGTGTCTGGTGATGATTCCAAATATGACACAATGCAGAACCGTGTCATGGATGCCTTGCGATCGCACTTCCGCCCCGAATTTCTCAACCGCGTTGATGATACAATCCTCTTCCATGCCCTCAGTCGTAGCGAAATGAGCCACATCATCCGCATTCAACTCAAACGGGTGGAAAGTCTCCTGAGAGAACAAAAAATCTGCTTTGAAATCTCCACCGCCGCCTGTGATTTCTTAGTAGAAAAAGGCTATGACCCAGTTTACGGCGCACGTCCCCTCAAACGAGCCATCCAGCGAGAAATCGAAAATCCCCTCGCCACCAAGATATTAGAAAACACCTTCATCTCCGGTGACACCATTTACATAGACCAAGGCGAAAATGGTTTAAGTTTTACTAACAAAGCACCTGTAAAAGTTTCAGTAACACAAATCACAACCTAGCTGATTTTACAGAGACGTGCCATCTCCGCGCCTCTTTGCGCTTACCTCCGCGTTTAAATAACAGGTAGGGAAATCCGAATCACCACTTGGGGGCAAACGATCCAGGCAAAAAGCCGCGATCGCTTAAACTATACCTTGAAAATCTTCATTGGTATCACGCTCTTTTATATCCTGGGCATCTACCCATGATCGTAAAAGGCTAAGATGTCTTGACTACACAAATAGTTTCAGATAATAAAATCAAAATCATGCTAGAGCAAGGCACCATCAGTATTCATACTGAGAATATTTTCCCAATTATCAAAAAGTCTCTCTACTCAGACCATCAAATTTTCCTGCGGGAACTAGTATCTAACGCTGTAGATGCCATCCAAAAGCTGAAAATGGTATCTCGTGCTGGAGAATATACGGGAGTAGTCGAAGAACCAGAAATTCAACTCGCCATCGACAAAGATAAAAAAACCCTGTCCATCACCGATAACGGTATCGGGATGACAGCAGAGGAAGTCAAAAAATATATTAATCAGGTCGCTTTTTCCAGTGCCGAAGAGTTTATTCATAAATATGAGGGAAAATCAGACCAGCCAATCATCGGTCACTTTGGTCTGGGCTTCTATTCCTCCTTTATGGTGGCGCAGAAGGTAGAAATTGATACCCTGTCCTATCAAGAAGGCGCGCAAGCTGTTCACTGGAGTTGTGATGGTTCCCCAGCATTCACCTTAGAAGAGTCACCCCGCACCACTCGCGGTACTACCATCACTTTGACTCTGTTACCCGATGAAGAAGAATATTTAGAATCTGCACGGGTGAAAAATCTGGTCAAGACTTATTGTGACTTCATGCCAGTACCCATCAAACTGGATGGTGAAGTATTAAACAAGCAAAAAGCACCTTGGCGGGAATCTCCCAGTAACCTAACAAAAGAAGAATATTTAGAATTTTACCGCTATCTCTATCCTTTTCAAGAAGAACCCTTACTCTGGGTACATTTGAACACCGACTATCCCTTTATTATCAACGGGATTCTCTATTTCCCCAAAATGCGCCCCGATGTGGACGTTACCAAAGGACAAATCAAATTATTCTGCAATCAAGTTTTCGTCAGCGATAACTGCGAAGAAATTATTCCCCAGTTCCTCGTACCCATGCGGGGTGTCATCGATAGTACCGATATTCCCCTCAATGTATCACGTAGTGCCTTACAAGGCGATCGCACAGTCCGCAAAATCGGCGATTATATAGCCAAAAAAGTAGGCGACAGACTCAAAGAACTGTACCGCGACGACCGTGAACAATACATCAGCGCCTGGAAAGACTTAAGCACCTTTGTCAAATTTGGTGTTCTCAACGACGAGAAATTCAAAAAGCAAGTTGAAGATATCATTATTTTCCGCACCACCTTTAAATCAGCACCACTAGCCGAAACTCCAGCCGTTGAAGTACAGTCCCAAGAAGGTGATGTTTGGCAAGATGTCACCCCTACTTCCGACTCCCCCACACCAGGTTTACCATACACAACCCTAAAAGAATACTTAGAACGCAACAAAGAACGCCACGAAAATCGCGTCTTCTACAGCACCGATGAAGCAACCCAAGCCACGTATATCGAACTACATAAAAACCAAGGCTTGGAAGTGCTGTTCCTTGATTCCTTCATCGACACCCACTTTATCAACTTCCTAGAGCGGGAATATCAAGATGTCAAATTTACGCGGGTAGACTCCGACTTAGATAATACCTTACTCGAACAAGACAAAACTGGAGAAATTGTTGACCCCACAACAAATAAAACCAAGAGTGAGGTAATCAAAGAGTTATTTGAAAAATCCCTGAACAAACCTAAAGTCAACATTCGCACAGAAGCACTCAAGTCTGATGATCCTCAAGGTACACCACCGGCGATCGTTCTCTTACCAGAATTTCTCCGCCGCATGAGAGAAATGACCGCCATGATGCAGCAGCAAAATACCGAGTTTCCCGAAGACCACATTTTACTAGTGAATACAGCCCATCCCCTCATTCAAAACTTGGTAAATCTCAACCAAGGCGCAATTATCCAAGGCGACGGACAATCATCAACCAATCCCCTAGTAAACTTAATCTGCCAACACGTTTATGATTTGGCACTGATGTCTCAAAAAGGGTTTGACGCAGACGGAATGAAATCTTTTGTGGAACGTTCCAATGAAGTACTGACCAAGCTGACACAACAAACCAAAAATTAGCAACCCATCTTGTAACAAGTACTTCAAGGCTTTTGTAGCGTGCGTTATGGACGTTAGTCCTAACGCACTTAATGTCTATAATGGCGTGGAAGAAAGCATCATAAAACACTCTACACAAATTTATTTTCCAAGACGAATTTAGAATTTTAAATCAATGTAACCCCAATATTCGTCCTAGAGCTTCTAAAATAGAAAGGCTGTACTTAAATAGTAATCTGGAGATACAACATAATGTCTCGTCGATGTGATCTAACCGGTAAAAAGGCAAATAACGCTTTTGCTGTTTCCCACTCCCACCGTCGCACCAAACGCTTACAACAAGCAAACCTGCAAAGCAAGCGCGTTTGGTGGCCAAGCGGTAACCGTTGGGTAAAACTAAAGCTATCCACCAAAGCCATTAAGACCTTAGAAGTCAAAGGTTTAGAAGCAATGGCAAAAGAAGCTGGGATTAACCTCAACCATTACTAAACTTTTCATAATAGGTTGCGAATCCGCTAATTTTATTTTCTGGTTAATTTCCGTATCTTCAGAAAATACCTAATTAAAATTGCCCTTGGTGCTACATCTTCTGCCTCAAAGACCTATGTGGGTGAATCATCAACCCACATGGTCTGAAGATGACAAAGCACCTACTTAGCCTCAATGCCCTTGCTTACGAGTATTTTTTACTCAAAACTCGCCAAAAATTTTTGTGGCATTTTGGCAACTAAGATTGTGTTGTAACGGTTTAAATAAGATCACAAGAGGGTCACGGGATAGTAGAACTTCAACTAAGGGATAAATGTTACCTAAAATAACCCTTAGGATGCCCACCCTATCGCCAGTTGTTGATGAGGTGCTGTAGATTAACGCTACATAGATAGAAAGTAAAATCTCAGCACTAAATCTCCGCTTCACTACAACTGGCTAAAAATCCACCAGATAATATATAGCCGTAGCCAGATAGATTAGGACATCAAGCTAAGATAAAATCCTGACAATAAAAGGCTTTCAAGTCTGTCAACAGATAACAGTCAACCGTCAACAGCTATATAAGTAGCCATTTCTATTTGATACTGGCAAAAATTCAATACACTTGAGGGTTTGTACTCAAGACTTACTACGCCACACTTTTTGAACAGTGAATGTGACTGTAATTCACTGAACTCAGTATATTTATTTACTGCCAAGTGCCGAAGAGCAAAATAGAATATAAAGAAACACTAAGCAAGCAAACCTATGTGGTCTTCACAGGGCAAACCAGCTGACACCGGAGCCAATGGACAACAATTGCTCAACACAAATCCAACCAATTGGGAGCAGGAGTCCGAACGAGAGCAAATATTCCAGCTAATTGATAGCATCTTGCCCTTTGAGGTTTGCCTCTACCACCAGATTTTGCCTTTAAGGTGCCAAAGCGATCGCTTATTACTAGGTATGGTGAATCTAGGAGATAGCGCCGCTTTCGATTACGTAAATCGCATTGTGTCATATATTAACAGCACAATAGAAACTCAAGAAATCGCTGCTGACATTCATCGCGCAATACTTTCCGCTTACCTCAACTATAAAAATACATCCACTCCAGAGGTAAAGCCAGCAAAAAAACCAGAAGCTGATGAGATTTCAGCCGAGAGTGTGGACACCACACTTAATCTACCTAACGCCACAATCCCCTCACCAGAAGTACAGCCCTTACATCAATCTTTTGAGTCATTAATAGAGGTTTCTGTGCCTGCCGACTCAGAGAAGGATTCTCGAACTACCAATTATTCTCCACAAATCAGTGTTCAACAAGAATCGCCAATGCCTCTGCTAAGTGATGTCACTGTTTTACAAGTGCAAGCTCCAGAACTATTCAGCCCTATTGAATCGTTGCTCAATTTACCCTCTAGAAAGCTATTAGAGGAATTACTGGGACGAGTTTTAGGTGGGGGGATTGGTCGCTTATATCTGGAAAGACAACCATATAAAGGAAGAATTATTTGGAGTGACAATGGAGTCTTACAGTCTGTATTGGAAAACTTACCTCTCTCTGTTTTTCAAGGCGTACTTAATGAATTAAAGCGTTTTGCAGGTTTTCCTATTAGCAGACTCGCAGAACCACAACAGATAGAGAAGGAATGCCAATACCAAAACAATAGTTTATTATTACGCATACGTGTAATGCCAGGAATAAATGGCGAAGAGGCCACACTACAAGTACTAAGGGGGGCAGCTCTAAAATTTTATCAGCAGCAGCAATTAGATCGTCTGAGTCGAGATGCAATAGGAATTTCTCAACAACTCAACTATAAGTTACATGAATTACATCAGCGATTACTGCTGAATCCTCACCTTAAAGCCGAGCAATCAGAGGCTTTATCTACCCTCACTCGAATAATTGAAAGCTTAGACCAAAAAGTTAAAATACTGACGGCAAATAATCAATGACTATCAGACAGAGAATCATCGTGCTGTCAGTAAAACCTCTGATTTCGATCTTTACCATAATTGTTATGTTGTAATGACCAATCAGACTATTTTTTACAGAGCTGCTGGTTAACAATTGTCTCATTAAGCAGTGATGATGTTTATGGGGTTGGTCATCAGGAATGGTAAATAACAATTACCCTTCAGACTTTCTTATGAGACGCTCCGCCGACGAGCAGTGTCTCTTAAGGAACGTTATGAACGCTTAAATTCATAAATTCATGGCGGAAATCCATTAGTTATTATTACTTGTGTCCAAAACAAAATTACTATGGCGGCTTGTTTAATATAGATTCTATGTTGCGAGAAATGACTTTTCAAGTCCCACTAACTTTTTTTTCATCTATGGCTATATTTTGACTTTAAAACTTATAGTAGATGTCTTAATTCTCAAATAACAAATTCATTTTTAGTAGATATTTCATGCAAACTGAGGTTTTTAGTGATATTTTTCCCTTATTGAGTACAGCCAATCCACAAACCTTAGAATGGCTACTCAATATTGCAATTGATCATGAATATCCCACTGGTAGAGCGGTTTTAATGGAAGATGCTTGGGGTAATGCCGTTTATTTCGTTGTATCTGGATGGGTAAAAGTCCGGCGTACCTGCGGGGATGATTCTGTAGCTTTAGCAATTTTAGGAAGGGGTGATTTTTTTGGAGAAATGGCGATTTTAGATGAATCTCCCCGCTCAACAGATGTAATTGCTCTTTCACCAGTCAAGTTACTCAGTATTTCTAGGGAACGTTTTATTCAAATTTTATTTAAAGACCCGCAATTGCATCATAGAATGCTGCAATTAATGGTGCGACGATTACGACAAATTAACCAACGGTTACAAATCCGTTCTTCACCACCTGCTGTGAAATTAGCCCATACCTTAGTTAGTTTAGGTGAGAGCTACGGTCAAGAATCACCACAAGGTAGGGAAATTTTTAATATCCCTTTTAAGGACTTAGCAGAGGTTACAGAAATCGGTGTTGAAGAAACTAGCAAAATTATGGATAAATTACACGATAAAGGGTGGATAAAAATTGACAGTGCTAATAATATTATCTATTTGATCAATTTTAAACAATTGCTGAATTTAGCTGGGAAAGTCTAATAAAAGCATCGTTGTTTAAACTGTTGTTTTAGTTTTTATTCAGCACTAAAACGCCTGATATTTGAGGGCTAATGTCCTCACAGAATCATATTAAACAAACAATACAAGCGTATTTATACTTGTAAATTTAATCTAATGGATACTATGTTCCTTTGATCTACTGTTATAACTAAAGCGCGGAACGGCTTTAAGTATTGGAGCTTAGAGAAAAGTATTCTGGCTTCTGCCTACTGAATTATTATGTAAATATTAAATTTTGAGTATACGTTAACGAAGTTTAACGTAACATAATTGAATGTCATGTTTATTTGATAAATAACCTCTGAGAAATGTATTTTTCATGCTATAGCAAGTCTGCGCTAAAAGCGTAAAGTCCAGCAATTGCAAGCTCTGGAGACTTTTTTTTTAGTAGACTGAGTAATGTTGCCTGTGTCATAGCTCATAGCATTAATGCACCTCTAAATGCTGAGTCTGCATTGCTTAACTATTGACTATTGACCAGTAACTATTAACTATTAACTATGTATGGATTGACTTTTGACTCAGAACTATCACTCTTAACTACAGATGACTGAAGCGACAGCACCTCGTATCGATATTGGCGTTCAGGACACCGTGCCGACGATTAATTATTTGGTGGCAATGCCCCAACCAGAGACGCATCTATTTGAGGTGAGTTTGCAAATCGTAAACTATTCATCACCAATTCTTGACTTAAGAATGCCGGTGTGGACACCAGGATCATATTTGGTGCGAGAGTACGCCAAGAATTTACAAGATTTTACTGCTTTTGCAGGAGATAAGATTTTACCTTGGCGGAAAATCAGTAAAAACCACTGGCAAATCAATAAAGGTGATGTGTCAGAAGTAACGGTGCGTTACCGCATTTTTGCAAACGAACTATCAGTGCGGACAAATCATTTAGATGCTACCCACGGTTATTTTAATGGGGCAGCACTGTTTTTTAGACTACCAGGATGGGAAAACTTACCAATTTGTGTGACTGTCATACCACCGTATCCCCAATGGCGGGTAACTACTCCTTTACCTACAATTGGTGAGCAATCTAATACTTTTTATGCTGCTGATTTTGATACCCTTGTAGATAGTCCTTTTGAGATTGGTGAACACCAGTTATATCAGTTTGAGGTGTTAGGAAAACCTCATGAATTGGCAATCTGGGGACAAGGAAATTGTCAAGTGCAGCAGCTAATTAGCGATACCCAAAAAATTATCCAAGTAGAAGCACAGATGTTTGGCGGATTGCCTTATGAGCGATACGTCTTTTTGCTGCATTTATTTGCTCAAGCCTACGGTGGTTTGGAGCATAAAAATAGCTGTTCTTTGATTTATCAGCGTTTTGGCTTTCGCTCCCAAGATAAGTATGAACGCTTCATTCAATTACTAGCGCATGAGTTCTTCCATCTATGGAATGTTAAGCGAATTCGTCCCCAAGCCTTAGAGGTATTTAACTACGACCAAGAAAATTACACACCATCTTTGTGGTTCTGCGAGGGAACTACCAGTTATTACGATCTACTAATTCCTTTACGAGCAGGCATTTATGATGCCAAGACTTATTTAAATTATTGGAGTAAGGAGATCAGTAGGTTACTTACAACACCAGGGCGGAAAGTACAAACACTTTCTGAGTCGAGTTTCGATGCTTGGATTAAACTTTATCGCCCAGATACAAATACCGGTAATTCGCAAGTCTCCTATTATTTGAAGGGGGAAATGATATCTTTGCTACTAGATTTGCTGATTAGAGCGCGGTATCGTAATCAGCGATCGCTTGATGATGTGATGCGTCAAATGTGGCAAAAATTTGGTCAAGCTGAAATCGGCTACACTCCAGAACAATTACAGGCGGTGATCGAATCAGTGGCTGGAGTCGATTTGACGGATTTCTTCGCACGCTATATTGATGGCACGGAAGAATTGCCCTTCAATCAGTACTTAGAACCTTTTGGCTTGCATTTGCTAGCAGAGAGAGAAGAAGAACCTTACTTAGGGGTGAAAGTAAACACGGAAAATGGTCGGGAGATGATTAAATTTGTTGAGGTTGGTTCGCCTGCACAAATGGCAGGAATTGACGCAGGTGATGAGTTGCTGGCTATTGCGGGTATCAAGATCACAGCCCATCAATTGAGCGATCGCCTTAAAGATTATCAAGCCAACGATACTATCCAGGTAACAGTTTTTCACCAAGATGAGCTGCGTACTTATCCTGTAACGCTAGGGACGCCACGTCCTACTAAGTATCAGCTACTGGCGATACAGAATCCTAACACGACGCAGCAAGAAAACTTTGCCGCGTGGCTGGGTGCTGCCATCTCTACCGTTATTTGATAACCATAGCCAAATAACTCTTTTGTGTTCCCCGTAGTTCACAGTCAGGTGCGGAAAGAAACAACCTATACAAGTGGGGGAGATTAGTCCAGTTATGGCAGATAACTCTCCCTCATACCCTTTACAGATTCGCTGACAATTTCATACTCAAAAAAATATTACGTAATACTTAAAAAAGTAAACGCACCTTGTCAATACAGCCAAAGTGCGTTAATTAGAATCAGTTTCTTGATATTGGAAATCAACCCAACAATGAAAACTAGACAAAAAACAAATTGTAAATCATACCTCCTGTCTTTTGCCCTCTGCCTTCTTAAACATCCCGCTCGCTTAATTCACGAGTAATATGGTCAAATGGCTCCTCAACAAAAGCGGTGTTGGCAATACCTACACCTGCAACTTGTTCCTTGACCAAATCCTTGAGAATTTGTACACCGCGAACTGTAGGGCCAATGGGTACACCCAAAGAATTGTAAGTTTCCCGCAAGCCTTGCAGCACCCGTTCATCTAAAACATTGGTATTACCAGCAACCAGCGCATAAGTAGCGTAGCGCAAGTAGTAATCCATATCCCGTAAACAAGCCGCTAAACGACGAGTTGTGTAGGCATTACCACCGGGGCGAATTAACTCTGGCAACTCTTCAAACAACTTAGAACCTGCTTGCTTGACCAGTGCAGCTGCATTGGAGTTAATCGCGGCGGCTGCTTGGACACGAGCCGTACCACTATCAAAATAATCTTTGAGGGTATCGATCGCATTTCGGTCAAAATACCGACCAGCTACGTCATAATTCTTAATTAAGCTTGTTACTGCATCGCGCATTCCTTCTTCTCCCAATCTTTGCTATCTATGGTTTGATATTAATTTGGTTGCACTACGCACCAGTAAATTTTTGTGCTATTAAAAATAGATTCGGCACAAAAACAATCTATCTGTTACTTAAGGATTTTATGTCAAAGTTGACCCCTATGAGATTAACTTTCTCCCTTTTGTGCAGATGTCGAAAGAAAGGTTAATATTACCTGTAATCCAGACGTTCTGTAACAAAGACTACAAAACCATCTAATGTTTAGAATCTAGGATATTTCAGGTGTGTCATCAACTTTGTTCCGCTCAGTAGGGTTTAGATGCTTTGGCAGATTCTGGTTTGAATTTAAGAAATTGGCAGAGAAGGAGTAACAATGACAACCTCACAAGAAGTCTTGAAGAGAATTCAAGATGAAAAAATTGAGCTGATTGACCTCAAGTTCATCGACACCGTAGGTACTTGGCAACACCTCACCTTGTACCAAAACCAAATCGATGAAAGCTCCTTCACCGATGGCGTACCTTTTGACGGTTCCAGCATCCGGGGTTGGAAAGCAATCAACGAGTCAGACATGACAATGGTTCTCGACCCTAACACTGCTTGGATCGACCCATTCATGGAAGTACCAACCCTAAGTATTGTTTGTAGCATCAAAGAACCACGTACAGGAGAATGGTACAACCGTTGTCCACGGGTTATTGCTCAAAAAGCAGTTGATTATTTGGTTGCCACTGGCATTGGTGATACAGCATTTTTTGGCCCTGAAGCTGAATTTTTTATCTTCGATAGCGCCCGCTTTGCCCAAACCGCTAACGAAGGTTACTACTTCCTCGACTCTGTAGAGGGTGCTTGGAATTCTGGTAAAGAAGGTACAGCAGACAAACCCAACTTGGCTTACAAACCACGTTTTAAAGAGGGTTATTTCCCTGTTTCCCCCACAGATTCTTTCCAAGACATCCGCACAGAAATGCTGTTGACGATGGCGAAATTAGGCGTACCCATCGAAAAACATCACCACGAAGTTGCTACTGGTGGTCAGTGCGAACTTGGTTTCCGCTTCGGTAAGTTAATCGAAGCTGCTGACTGGCTGATGATTTACAAATATGTCATCAAGAACGTTGCCAAAAAATATGGCAAAACCGTCACCTTCATGCCAAAACCAATTTTTGGCGATAACGGTTCTGGTATGCACTGTCACCAATCTATCTGGAAGGATGGTAAACCCCTCTTTGCAGGTGACCAGTATGCTGGTTTAAGTGAAATGGGACTGTACTACATTGGTGGTCTTCTCAAGCACGCCCCAGCACTGTTGGCAATCACCAACCCCAGCACCAACTCCTACAAACGCCTAGTTCCCGGTTATGAAGCGCCAGTTAACTTGGCTTACTCCCAAGGTAACCGTTCTGCTTCCATCCGGATTCCTTTGTCTGGCACTAACCCCAAAGCCAAGCGTTTAGAGTTCCGTTGTCCAGATGCTACCTCTAACCCTTATTTGGCATTTGCTGCCATGCTGTGCGCTGGTATCGATGGTATCAAGAACAAAATTCATCCTGGTGAGCCATTAGATAAAAATATCTATGAACTTTCTCCAGAAGAATTGGCAAAGGTTCCTTCCACACCCGGTTCTTTAGAGCTAGCATTGGAAGCACTAGAAAACGACCACGCTTTCTTAACAGATACAGGCGTGTTCACCGAAGACTTTATCCAAAACTGGATTGACTACAAACTCGCTAACGAAGTTAAACAGATGCAATTGCGTCCTCATCCTTATGAGTTCTCTATCTATTACGACGTTTAATTAACACCTGTTAGCAATTTACATCTGAAAATCCAAATTTTGCCACCCATAAGGGTGGTTTTTTTGTCTTCTGTAAAAATTATGTATAAGTATAGTAGTAGCCAGATAGATTAGGACATCAAGCTAAGATCAAACCCCGACAACACAATGCTTTCAAGTCCGTCAACCTTCAACCGCTATACATTAGGGGAAGCAACTCATCGTTGAAGTTACTTCCTCTAATAACAACCATGACTTAAACATGAGTAAAACTTAGCTCATCGAAGCATTACTACGACCATAAATTGTGCGGGTGGTGGGATCGATCTTTCCTTGAGTGGGGTTCCAATAGTGGGACAGTTCTTCAGCAGGAAGACCGAGTTCTTGTGCGGAACGCATCAGCATGGATTGTTGACGATTCTTCACTTGCTGATATTGGCGCATCATAATGGCACGAGATTTTTCTTGAATAGACATACAGTCCTCCTAGTGATATTAATTGGATTTGACCCTTCACATATTCAATATAGCTAAAATTCTGTATCTTATGCTACGGAATTGAGATTTTGTTATAAATTGTAATATTTATGTAATTGCACTTACTATTTTTTTCAGCAATAGAACACTGCAAAAGATGTCTTTCCCAAGTATGATGATTTATTTGTTACATTTATTTACGTTGTTCTCATGCTGGGCGATATTTGCTAATGCAGCTATTGAGAACAACTCAATTACTATTCAGTTCAACAAACTTACCCAAACCCATGACAGTCGTTTATCCACGGAAATTTCAGAATACTTTGAGTGCGAGGGACATTCTCAAACAGGTAGTAAGCGATCGCGAAATTCACCTGATCACCCTCAACCGCTATCGTTATAGTGAGCAGCGCAGTTGTAAAGACCTGACAGACCTGATTGAAAGGCTCAATGGCAAGCCACCGGAACTAATCAGAGATTTATCTCACCACATCTCAGATGAAGCGCGTCATGCCATGTGGCTAACTGATTTGTTGGTGGATTTAGGTGCGAATGTAGGAACGCCTCCTGGTAATTCCTACATCGATGAATTTGAAAGGTTGTTAGATAGCGAACAGCAAGACCCTACCCAAGCGCTAGAAGAATTCGTAATTTCTACCTTAGCGGCGATTAACGTCACCGAGAAACGTGGTTGTGAGTATTTTTCAGCCCACATATACGCCCTCAAAAAAGCACCCCAAACAGCAGAAAATATCAAAATCCGCGAAACTATTGAAAAAATTCTGCCCGAAGAAGCCGGACACGTTCGCTGGGGTAATCGCTGGTTAGCTCAGATAGCAAATAAAAGCCCAGAACATCGACAAAAAGTTGAACAAGCCAAACGCAAATATGCTGCCATTGAACAAGCAGCCTTTGAATCAGGGATGGATATTACTTTAGGTGCAGAACTGCGGCGAGTTGCGAATCTGATGGAAGTAGCAAATACAATGCCTATGTGGCAACGACCCCAATATCTAATGGAACGTTTACCACAAACTTTGCTAGCACCTCAATTGCAATTTACAAGAATTCAGGCTGCTCAAAGAGCTTGGCAACGCAATCCACAAACATTTATGGAAAAGTTCGTACCAATGTTTATCAATGGTGTGAAGAAGATGGAAAATAAGCCTTAGTTGAGAGGAGCAGATCCCCGAATTTTTCCGAAAGCCGGGGATCTTGTGATTGAAGACTGGTTATCAATTTCAGGACTTACAGAACCGAGACTCTCTGCTTTGGGAGGGTGTAAAGGTATCGGCAATTTATACTTCTATAACCTGGCCAATACTCTTGATTGTTTGTTTTCATGTGTAAGCCCTAAATGTTTTAAATCTGAATTATGAACCTGAATGACACCCTTTTAATAAAAGTAAAGAGTGGTGATGCTGTCGATTCAGGTTAATTCAAGACATTCGTTGAAACAGTTTTGACAATATGTGGATTGCTCAAAAGACTATACAGTAAATCTTTGACAATCTATAGTCCAAAATGGTGTTACTGTGGGTTGTTTATCCCAGGACGAGAAGAGGCTATTAAAAGAGTTGAACGAATTTTATATTTGTCCGTGACAAAAAATATGAACTCATCCCATGATTAGGAAGTATCAAACCCTCACTTCTAAGCAATTAGATGAGCATTGCTATAAGTTTCTATGAGACTTCTACGTCCAGTACCGCGATGTGGTTGGGGTTTTTCTGGTTGATTGCGTTTGGGTTTAGATTTTAGTGAGATCATGTTTTGTGAATTAGAGGAAGAAAAAGCGAAATTGTGACTAGCTATTCCCAGGTAATCAGAAACTAGGGAACCAAGTACTAGACTCGAAATTAAAACTGGAACAGCAGCACGCATCATAAAAGTCTCTTTGTAAATTCTCTTATCTATTGCTACTGAGTTTTATATAACGAGTCCGGAAAAATCTAAAAAAAAGTAGTGCTTTTTACTGAAAACCTATGAAAGTGTGCATCTTGTCAATATGTTCCACCAACAACCAATGACCGGAAGGATTTAGACGACCCCAAATAGTCAGATGTTGCTTATCTGTTAAGGCTTGTAGCTGTTCATTGATGTGCGATCGCAAAGTTACAAGCTGGTAAGTTTGTCCTAGATTAGCAGCCGGAGAAGCGATCGTGAATCTGTAGTCCTGCTGATTTAAAACCTGAAAAATGCCTGTGAAGGAATCAGTTCCCCGTGTAAGTACTGATTTTGCTTCTGAGTGATAGTACTGATACACGGAATCTGGGCAATTGCCGCTATCTAGATAGAGTTGAGGCTCCTTTAGGTAATACATTTGCCATTGCAACCATTCCGGATGACTAGGTAATAAATTAAATAAAGGTATGATGGCAGAGGGAGAGCGATTATCTTGTAACAATGCTTCTTGTAATGCGTTTACAGGTAAATCCCTTGGTTGACAGCCTAGCTCTGCACACATAGCCGCCGCCATCCCCGCCGCTTGACCGATACCCAAAACTACAGGTTGTAATCTAGTCGCCCCATTAGCAATATGGGAAACAGAGATATTCTTTTCACAAACTAATAAACCATCTGTTGTAGCTGGAACCAGACAACGGTAGGGAATCGTAAAAGGTGTTCCCGTCCAACGTCCTCCCCAACGGATGGATTTAGGTTGTAGTGGCAAGTCAAACCCAGGATAGTGATGGTCATTGGCATAATTACCAATAGCGATGGTATCTGGAAACAGAGACGCTACCTGACCACCGGGAACTGGCAAAATATCTTGTTCTCGAACAGTAGTTAGCCCAACCAAGCGCCGACTTTCTCTGTAGTATGGGTGTAATGCAAATGCCGACGAAGCATGAGGAAAAACTTGCTCTGCCAAACCATAACGCAGACCAAGCTGAGTTTGGATAAAATGAGCAAAATTTTGGCTATGCCAACGAGATTCTTGGAAAAAATCACCCTTAGCTGCTGCTGATTCTATTAGCCGTCCTACTCCTTCGCCGTAGTCATTACCACAAATCGGCCAGTTAATCATAAAGAGATTTCCTGGCAAACGTCCATAATTTAAGAATTGCTCTGCACCGTAGTTTTTCCAAGCTCCAGCAAACAGCTCCGCATCATAATTAGGTGCAGGGAGAATTTTTGGCGCGACTGGTTCCCCAAAGTCCTGCATCACTACTACCCAAGTAGGCGATTGCACAGGATATCTTGCTGTTAGATCATTAAAACTACTTGGGGCGCTTGGTTCTTCCCATTCAGATTGCAACTCCCAACCCCAACGGTAAGGGATATCTGCTAAAGCTAGTAAATCTCCCAACTCTGTACCGTCAATAGTAATCTTGGCTTGCACGGTAAAGTCTGTGAACCTGACACCAGTGATGGAATTGTCTTGTTGGCAAACTTCTAAAGGTACTTGTCCAGAAATCCAGTGCAGATTTGTTAGTTCCTGTACCCAGTCAGCAAAAATCTCTGCTCCAAGACGAGGGTCATAACTAAAAAAACTCACCCAACTATTATCTAATCCCCCTGGTTGTCGCTGTTGTAATTCTTGTAAAAAAGCACCCCATAACCCCGTCTGAAACGCCATTAATTCATTACCATCAGGTGCAGATACTCCAGCCGCAGTTAACATTCCTCCTAGCCAAGGAAACTCACTTACCAACATAGTTTTTGCACCTCTACGGGCTGCTTGAATGGCAGCCGCAGTTCCTCCGGTTCCACCACCAACGACTAATACATCAGTTACATAAGTGTGATTAACCATAAATAGAAATTTACGTATTTGTAATCAGGATACATACAAACTTATCCTGTTGTATACGCATTTTATGATGTACTCATATCTGTATTCACTAATGAGTAAATGATTTTGGTGCTGGCGAAATTAGTATTCTGAATATAGGATTTATATATAATTTTTAAAATGTAACTAAAATCGCCCGTTTCCACAAAAATTTCAGGAATAAAGTTTGATTTGACCAACTAAATATTGCATTTGCAATATTTTTTCATGGGTAGAATATATCGGTAAAAATATTTAGTTTTTGAATTACACCTAGAGTATTTGTAGCGGATATGGCACACCATAAAGATATTTAGATGTTTATACGCAGTGCATACTACGCCAACAATAATCAAATCGGATTTCTATATCGCTGATATTATCGATGTTTTGGTTGACATTGCCCACCCTACAAATGTTTAAATGTATTCTCTTTGTACTGTAAGCAAGGTTTTTTAAAACTAAGAGAATAAGATAAGACTAAAGTAATTAAAATTATTTATTATTGGGATTGTTTAATAGTAAAACTAACAATGCTCCCGAAAGAACGCCACCGATCCAGCCAAACATAGAGTTAACTAAAATCCACCAACCAGCTTGTTTAACATATGGCTTGAGGATAAACCATTGAATAATCCCAACTATCGGGCCAATCCACAACAAGGAATATTCAGGATAATCACCACACACGAGAACAGAAATACAAACGCCTAGCGTAGTTCCTAATACCCACTGCTTTTCAGATACAGGAATTAACCGCCGTAAAACTAATACCTGCATGAAGCCGATGGTCAATGCTATTGTGATGGCTACGGCTTGGCTACTGAGAATTGTACCAAGTGGCTCGAAAATTTCATAAGCGATCGCCCCCACAATTCCGCCACCAACTAAACCAACGATATTAACTAGCACCCATTGCAAATAGAAACCTATGCCTACTTTTGACGATTTGGCAGTGGTGGGAGGAGGGGAAGCTATCAACTTTTGTGGGATTTCTTGACGATACTGGGCTGGGACTGCGGGTGGTGGAGAATATAGAGGAAGTTCAGCAACTTGCGGGGTATTGCCATGATTTTTTACAGGTAAAGTCGGCTTAGATCCAGGTGATGGAGATGTTTGCGTTGGTGCATAAGCATTTCCCAAGTTCTGCACCGCCGCTAAAGCCTCGACTGCTGACTGATAGCGTTGGCGAAAGTCGTAACGTACCATCCGATCTAATACATCTGCTAAACTTGGGCTTACCTGGACTAATTCACGCCAAATAATTTCTGCCGTCTGGATATCTTCTTGCAACTGATGGGGCATCAATCCTGTCAAAGCTTGAATACCAATCATGCCCACAGCATAGACATCACTGCTTAATCGAGGGCTACCACGACTTTGTTCACTAGGCATATAGCCCGCAGTACCAATACTCACGGTCATTTTAGTTACACCTTCACCATTCACCACCTGAGTACCGATCTGTTTTACTGCTCCAAAGTCAATTAGCACAACTTTGCCATCACTTTTACGGCGAATCAGATTAGGTGGTTTGATATCCCTGTGAATGACGTTGTTTTGATGAACAAAAGCTAAGGGTTGCAGGATATTTTTTAACAGAGCGATAGTATAAGGCTCACTTAATCGCTTCCCTGGAGTCAGTTCATCACTAAGAGGATGTCCATCGATGAACTGTTGAACCAGAAAAAACTCTTGATATTCTTCAAAGTGTGCCAGTAGTTGGGGAATTTGGTCGTGGGTTCCTAATTTATGTAATAACTCTGCTTCCGATGCAAATAAGCGCCTAGCGACTTGTAAAGTCATAGGATCATTAGCCATCGGTTGGAGTTGCTTGACGACACAGAGATTATTGTAAAGTTTAATGTCTTCAGCAATGTAAGTTTTACCGAAACCACCAGCACCTAAAACTTGAGTAATTTTATAGCGTCCGTCTAATAACTGACCCAACATACAGGCGATTACCTCCGGTAGTGCGTAGCCCATCGTACAGAAGATTGTCTGTATTTTAACCTCACTATTACATATGCCAAGCAGCGAATTTCTTCCACAAATATATCTAGTAATTATTTATGTTTTGGATATTGCGTTTATGTAACTGAGATATATCATATATATATCTGTAGATACCTGATTTTGAGAGTTCACCACCATGACCATCGTACCCAGGCATAACCAGCCTTTAGAGTCAGTGATGGCTCAAGAACAAGAAGCTTCAGACATTAAAGAAATAGAGCGTCTACTTAACATCAAAGAATTTAAACCAAAGTTAATAGGAGGCAACCAAGAAGCAATTACTATTCCTGACTCGGTTTATCAGGTGTTGCGTCAAGTTGTTCAGGCAATGGCTTTAGGTAAAGCTGTATCCATAATTACTCAAAACAAAGAACTAACGACTCAACAAGCAGCAGATTTGCTCAATGTATCGCGCCCCTATCTCATTAAATTATTAGAGCAAGGCGAAATTCCTTACATGATGGTGGGAACACATCGGCGTGTAAAGTTTGAGGATTTGATGAAATACAAACAGAAGCGAGATACTGAGCGTAGAAAATCACTCGATGAATTAATCGCCGAAAGTCAAGAACTAGGCTTTTATGAGTAGGGGTTCTGTAATTACAGGTTCATTGGATAGATTTGATTTGACCCCCATAGTATCAATAAATGTTAAGTGCTGTACTAGATTCCTGCGTACTTTTCCCCATGTATTTACGGGATACCCTACTCTGTGCATCTGAAGCTAGTTTTTACTTACCCTTTTGGTCGCAAGCAATTCTTGATGGTACAACTCGTAATCTTGTTTCCACAGGGAGAATGTCACTGGAAAGCTCAAAAAGACTTGAGGCAAGAATGAAAGCAGCTTTTCCAGATGCAATGGTTGTTGTACCTGATGAATTAACTCAAGTGATGACCAATCATCCTGGCGATCGCCATGTACTTGCGACTGCTGTATTAGCTAGGGCTGATATAATTGTCACCTCCAATCTTAAGCATTTTCAACAGCAGAATCTAGCTCCTTGGAATATAGAAGCACAGTCTCCAGATGAATTTTTGACTAATTTGTACAACATCGACCCGGAAAAAATGGTGAAAGTATTGCAAAGACAATCACAAAGCCTCAGAAAGCCACCAATGAGTTTTACAGAACTACTGGACTTACTAGGTAGAGAAGTGCCAGATTTTGTGCGTAATGTTTTGTCTGATAAATCTGAAACCTTATAGCTGAACGTGGACGACTAATGTTAAATCTAGTAACGTTGAGTAGTGGAAAACCAACGTGAAAGCACAGGTATTTCGAGGTGTAAATCAACTCTCTTACGAAGAGATCCCCCTACCGACACTGGAACCAGATGAAGTGCTGGTACAGGTGCAAGTCGTCGGTTTGTGTCAGTCAGATATTAAAAAAATTCGTTATCCACTTTATGAACCACCACGCATCTTTGGTCATGAAACAGCCGGGAATATAGCCGCAGTGGGTTCGCAAGTAAAAGGTTGGCAAGTAGGACAACGGGTGGCGGTGATGCACCACATTCCTTGTATGCGTTGTGCCTATTGTATGAATGATAATTTTTCCATGTGTGATGTTTATAAAAACATCTCCACCACCGCCGGATTTAATGCCAGTGGCGGTGGCTTTGCAGAGTATGTGAAGGTTCCTGGTCATATTGTAGAGAATGGCGGCTTAATCCCCATTCCTGACGGGATCAGTTTTGAAGAAGCGAGTTTTGTTGAACCTACAAACTGTTGCTTAAAAGCAGTTAAAAAAGCCCAGATTGCCCCAGGACAGACTGTTCTAGTAACTGGTGCAGGGCCGATTGGCTTGATGTTTGTTATGTTGGTGAAATATTTCGGAGCAAAAGCGATCGCCACCGATTTGCTACCATCAAGAATAGAAAAAGCCCTCAATGTCGGTGCAGAAGCCGCATTTGATGCCCGTGATCCCGATTTACCAGCCAAAATTCACGCCCTCACCAATGGATTAGGTGTTGATGTCACCTTACTGGCTGTCCCCAGTGAAAAAGCTTTCTTTCAAGCCCTAGAATGTACGAGAAAAGGCGGCAAAATTTTATTTTTTGCTGAATTTCCCGACGAATTAGAAATTCCCATTAACCCAAATATTCTCTACCGTCGAGAAATCGACCTGATGGGCAGCTACAGTTCATCTTATCGCTTACAAAATCTCTCAGCTGATATCGTCTTTAATCGTCGGATCGATGTGCAAGCATTAATTAGCGATCGCTATCCCCTAAAAGATTTATCAGCAGCAGTAGATCAAGCGATCGCCCCCACACCAGAAACTTACAAAATTCTGATTTATCCGAAAATTGGGGATTAAGGACTGGGGACTGGGGATTGGGGATTTTTCCCTCTGTCCCATGTCTGTGTTGTTCTATCTTTTGCCCCTTCGTCAATATGGAAATACCAATCACATTACTTTTAGTTGCTCTACTAGCCTTTTATGTAGCCTGGAATCTGGGAGCTAACGATGTCGCTAATGCGATGGGAACTTCTGTTGGTTCCAAAGCTATTAGTCTGAAGCAGGCGATCATCATAGCCGGGGTGTTGGAGTTCACTGGCGCTGTCTTGTTTGGACATGGTGTAACAGAAACCCTAGCAACGAAGGTTGCAAACCCTAACTTATTTGCAGCAACACCTCAAGTTTTAGTTACTGGCATGATGACAGTATTAATTTCTTGTGGTTTATGGTTGCAAATTGCCACCTCCCGTGGTTTACCTGTATCTTCTTCTCATGCAGTTGTAGGTGCGATCGCTGGCTTTAGTTGGGTGGCTTTGGGAGTAAATGCCATTGATTGGTCATCCATTGGACTAATTACTATCGGTTGGATTTTCACCCCAGTGATTAGTGGAGCGATCGCCGCTTTATTCTATAGTCAAATTAAACACTGGATTTTAGAACAACCAAACCAAGTATCCCAACTCAAAGAGTGGATTCCCTGGTTAAGTGCAGTTCTTCTAGGAGTATTTGGCGTAATTGTCCTCCCTTCCCTAACTCAACCCCTAACCAATTTCCTCATCAACCAATTCGGTGTCAACATCCCCCACCACGATATCCCCCTCATCACAGGTGCATTTGCCGCAGTAGCATTGACACTAATCAGTTGGCGACAGCTAGAGGAGGCAGGGGAAAAAATCCCCAGCCAACCGTCAACCGTCAACCGTCAACCGTCAACCGTCAACAATCCCATCGAAAGCATATTTGCCCGCTTCCAAGTCCTGAGTGCTTGCTTTGTAGCGTTTGCACATGGTTCTAATGATGTGGGTAATGCGATCGCTCCTTTGGCAGCGATCGTTTATATCAATCAAACTGGTCAAGTCCCTAGTGATGGGATCACTGTTCCCTTGTGGATTTTAGTTCTGGGTGGCGTAGGGATTGTTGGTGGTTTAGCTGTTTGGGGTGAAAAAGTTATTGCCACAATCGGCGAAAACATTATTGCTTTACAACCCAGTAGTGGATTTTGTGCCGAAATCGCAACCGCCACCACTATCTTACTTGCATCTCGCATGGGTTTACCAGTCTCCACGTCTCACGCCCTTGTGGGTGGTGTAGTGGGTATAGGACTAGTGCAGAGCCTCGATTCAGTTAAATTTCAGACTCTCCAGGGTATTGCCACCGCCTGGCTAGTAACAGTGCCTGTCAGTGCAGTCCTCAGCGCTGCTATCTTTAGCATTGCTCGGATTTTCTTTGTTTAATTGAAAATATTCTGAAATATGACTTAAATATAGGAATCCGATTTGATTATTGAAAATATCTAAGTATCTGTAGGGTGGGCATCGCCCACAAAAACCATATCGAATATCTGCTAGAAGTATTTTGGCAAAATGGCAGGTAATTTATTAAAATGTTGTCTAGGGAATAACTTTAATTTTGGCAAAACGCGCAGCATCAGCCCCATATTGAATTTATAAACGGTTATTACATCTACATTCTGCATAAATCTACATATAAATATTACAACTGCACCCGCTTTTTTGTTGCCAAGTATCCAATTGCAGAACTTGATAAATTACTGTTGCCACAAAAATAACAAGTATTTATATTTAGTGAGTTGTTTTCTTAAGATAAAATCTCACTCGGATACAAAGACTGAAATCGGGCTGATGCAATGCAGCCCATGAGATTGAAGGAAACGTGTTTTAGTAAGCTGTGAGTCACATTATATGCTTTGCCAACCTTGGGTTGGTCATGACAAAATGACGTTGTTATCCGTAAGTCCTGTTAAGATTCTTGAGTTTATCTGAAAAAATACAGGAAATTAGAGTGAGCGCCACGCAAATTTACAGGCAGCAGCTGTATCGTCAAGGTGTATAGAGGTTAGAAGCTAATGGGGCGATTTGAGAAGCGACCAGACAACGACCCGCGAGTCCGAGGTGAGTTATCCAGGGCAGCAGAAACAGCTCTATGGGCTGTTGTGGAAGATTTAGAAAGTCTACAGCAGAATGTCCTCAGATCATTTCAGGAAGAAATCAAAAAACTACAGACAGAAAAAGACCGTTTAACAGATGAAGTTCAGCAGCTAATTGAAGAAAAAGAACATTTACAAGAGGTACGGCGGATTACAGAGCAGCAAGTATTAATCCGTCAATTGTCAGAAGCTTTAGCCAAGCACATCTGTTCTCAACTGCAATCATCACTAGCAAAAATAGCCAACCAAACAGAGAGCCAAATAGCTGCTCTCAAGTCAGCCCAAAGCATCGGCCCTGCTATTGAGAACAACGAGCAGGTAGAAAAAATGTTGGGTAGTCTAGACGATAACCTGACGATCGCCTTTAATTCTCTCCAGCAAGAACTCAAAAACTACCAAAGTAATCTCTCCCAGCAGTTGTCTCGAATGTATAACCAACAGCAGCAAGGAGAAACAATTGTCGAAGAGTTAATTGATCGTCTACGTGGAGAACTGACAAGAGCGATCCAAGAAACATCAACAGCAACGCCCCAACTATCCCCGCCAACGGTGTTGCAGCCTCCAGAACTACAATCCCCAAGCTCTCCGGTGGTAGTGAATTTATCACCACCTACGGTATTGCAATTTCCTGATCAACCATCACCCAATCCTTTACAAGCATCTACACCAGTAGAGGAAACTAGCACTACCAAGCCATCGGTTAGTATTACTCCTCCTGAGAAATCAATACCAGTACCAATAGTTCCACCACCCCAGGAAACACGCCCAGAGCCACAGTCTGTGATCCCCAAGGTGTCACCAGACAGCGAGACGAAATTACAATCAGTTCAGGAAAAAGCTGCTGAACCCAGTTCTGTAATTAACAGAGAATTATCTGCGGGTGCGGCTAAATCTCCACCAACTCCAGAAAAACCTCCTGAGCCGATTTCTACAAGTAAAACAAAGTTCTCACCCTCCTCAGAAAAACCCCCTGAGCCAATTTCTACGAGTAAAACGAAGTTCTCACCCTCTTCCGAAAAACCTCCTGAGCCAATTTCTACGAGTAAAACCAAGTTCTCACCCTCTTCCGAAAAACCTCCTGAGCCAGTTTCTGTACTCAGTCGAGATTCATCGGCAAGTAAAGCTTCAACTCCTCCACCTGCATCGGTAGTCAGACGGGGATCAACACCTTCCTCATCAAGATCACGTAAATCATCAAATCTGTCCCCAGTCCAAGTGGGTTTTTTGTTGGTGGTGTTGTCCACGGTGATGACAGCGTTATACAACGTAGTCCTGAAGGGGATGTTCTATAAAACTTCTCAACTCTCCGCAATGCTGGAAGTGGCGGGATTAATCTCGCCGACCTTGGGAAATATTATGTTAATTCTGACTTTGCGGTTGATGGTAGTTGTACCACTAATGATCCTTTTAGCACCCATGATGTATCCGCAAGTGTGGCAGGATCTGCAAAACCTGAAGCAATCATTAGGCAATAATCAGCCTGGAAGTCGTTCTCAGCCCCAGAGAGTTGTCCAGTTAATGTTTGCTAGTGGCTGCTTTTTGTTTTTATCGCAAGTTTTGATTTATCTGGCCATTGGTCAAGTCTCCACCGGAGTGGCGATCGCCCTTTTCTTCGTTTATCCACTGATTAATGGGGTATTATCCTGGCTTCTGTTCCGCGATCGCCCTGGTGTATTTCGCGCTAGTGCGATCGGCTCTATTTTCTGTGGCGAGGTGTTAGTTTTTGCGGGAGCAACCAGCACTGGTATAGGAACTAGTCCCCTTGGTAGCATCACCGCAATTCTCGCTGGTACAGCCTTTGCTTGTTACCTCATACTGACCCGTGTATGTGCCGCTAAAGTCCATCCAGTATCTTTGTCTTTGATTAACTTCATTACTATGTTGGGTTTGAGTTTTATCTTCTTGATGATACCGTTACCAGAAAATTGGAGCTTAGTTGTTGACCCTTCTAAGTTACTTGAAATTGTGTTAAGTGCTTTTATTTTGGGTGCTTTAACTCTATTGAGCTATGTATTCAGCCATATTGGGATCAATAAATTAGGTGGGTTGCGGTCAGCTATTATTAGCGCCAGCGTACCTATTTTGACCGTAATTTTTGCTGGTTTGATACTTCAAGAAACTTTAAATATTGCCCAGATATTCGGAGTTTTATTCGTCACTTTTGGGGCAATTGCTTTTGGTGTAGGTAAAATACAAAATCCCAACAAACCTGCCAATGTGGAGGGGTAAACCCTGATTATAAGGGACTTATAAATAAAACAAATGTTTGGTCACTGAGGTGGCAGGAAGAGAATAATTAACGACTCTGGACTTCTGACTCAGTAGTCAAAACTCCTTAATGTCAGCAAACCTTGATTTTTCTATGGAAAAACCATTGGTTATTCATCAAGCCTGGAAATTTTTAGCAAAAGAAAAGTTAAGAGTAGATTAATTCATGCAATTTTAATAATATGACAGATAAATATAGAATATTATGTTGTGAGGAAATAAAAGGTATTGCTAATTTGGAATTACCTGTGTTGTTTAACGGTCTATAATTTTCCCTCCAGCCAACGACCTACACTGCCACAAGAGCAAAGAAACTTGTCAGCAGCTCGGCAGATAAGAACGCTCTATTGATTCAATGGGCGTTAGTGAGTTTGGTGCAGTGGGCAGGTGACTTTTTCAAAAGATCACTCCCTGTTATTTCCGGCAATAATCGGTCAGCATCTGGGTGAAATTATCCAGGAATATAGTGGTCACCTCAAGGAGAGATTGTGCGACTAAGGTCTCCCATAATTGGCCGTTGTGTTGCTATCTCCCAGATCCGGGTGCAGCCAAAAAGTGTTAAAAATAGCAAACTTATTGACGCTATTAAAGAGCAGATAAGTTCCGGATAATAGGGAAAGTCCTTGTAGGTTACTTATTAGAACCATAAAGTTCGCCAGTAATTGACAAATGTTATAAATGAGGAAATTCTGGCAGTTATTTTGTGATTTTTCGGTAAGATACAAGCACGTCTAGTAACAACACTGTTGCTAGTTATATGCCATAAATTACGGAGGAATGAGCATCTTGACCATTAATCGACTTTTATTTAAAACATCATAAACATTTTGGTGTCACAATCTCACCCCCCTATGGGTGTATACCAACTACTTTTTTAGACTAATAAGCGTGCTATTCAACTATTTGTAATATGAGTAACGACATCGATCTGATCAAGCGTCTTGGCCCCAGTGCAATGGATCAGATCATGCTATATCTGGCTTTTAGCGCCATGAGGACGAGCGGGCATAGGCATGGAGCATTCTTAGATGCAGCAGCAACGGCGGCTAAGTGTGCCATTTACATGACTTATCTAGAGCAAGGACAAAACCTCCGGATGACCGGACATTTGCACCACCTAGAGCCAAAACGGGTCAAAATCATCGTAGAGGAAGTCAGACAAGCCCTGATGGAGGGCAAACTGCTCAAGACCTTAGGTTCCCAAGAACCTCGGTATTTGATTCAGTTCCCCTACGTCTGGATGGAACAGTACCCTTGGATACCAGGGCGATCGCGCATTCCCGGTACAAGTCTCACAAGTGAAGAAAAAAGACAAATTGAGCATAAGTTACCTAGCAATCTTCCCGACGCTCAGTTAGTTACTTCCTTTGAGTTTTTGGAGTTGATCGAGTTCCTCCACAAGCGATCGCAAGAAGATTTGCCCCCAGAACACCGCATGGAGTTAAGCGAAGCCCTAGCAGAGCATATCAAGCGTCGTCTCCTCTACTCTGGCACGGTGACAAGAATTGATTCTCCTTGGGGAATGCCCTTCTATGCCCTGACTCGCCCCTTCTATGCCCCAGCAGACGACCAAGAGCGTACTTATATCATGGTGGAAGATACCGCTCGGTATTTCCGCATGATGAAAGACTGGGCAGAAAAGCGACCAAACGCTATGCGAGCCTTAGAAGAACTAGATGTGCCACCAGAGCGTTGGGATGAAGCCATGCAGGAATTGGATGAAATTATCCGTACCTGGGCTGATAAATATCACCAAGTAGGTGGTATCCCTATGATTCTACAAATGGTGTTTGGTAGAAAAGAAGATTAAGCACCCAGAGTGAATAAAAGTACTAGTCATGTTTCAGTAAGAAACTTCTGCTAGTGATGACAAATGACTCGGCAAACTAAATTAAATACTTGGCATGGCAGATGACACAGCAGCGATGGGCAGTTTTAACTGTTGAAAATTCAGGATTTACTCCCTGATGTAGCAAGAATTCAGCCAACGCGACAAGAGTCGTTACGGGGAAGTTAAAAGCAGCCTATCGCGTGCGGATGTCCTGTTTGTCACAATTTTAGGTTGATTGATATAGCCGTCGCCAGATAGATTAGGACATCAATTTAAGATAAAACCCTTATAAAACGAGGCTTTCAAGCCTGTCAATAGCTATAACTATTACTTAGGCTAGATTAGAGAAAATTACTAATTCTTTCAACAGCAATTTTTAAGATAGATGGTTCATGGACGAGGGCAAAGCGCACATATCCTTCACCAGATTTGCCAAAGCCAGCACCAGGAGAAGCCGCTACACCAGTTTGTTTGACTAACTGTGTACAAAATTCTATGGAATTTTGACCCCAAGAGGATGGTAATTTTGCCCAGATATACATAGTGGCTTTGGGAGTGGGAACATACCAACCAATGTGGTGTAGAGCATGAATAAAGGCATCACGACGTTGGCGAAAGGTTGACACAGCAACTTCTACGCCTGCTTGCGGGCCAGTCAGAGCGGCGATCGCTCCGTTTAAAATTCCCCGATATTGATTAAAATCAACTGCTGCTTTGATTTGGCGTAAAGCCTGAATCATCTGGGCATTACCAATGGCATAACCAATGCGAAAGCCACCCATATTGTAGGACTTAGAAAGAGTGAAAAATTCAATAGAAACACTTTTATCTGGGTCAGCTTGGAGAATTGAAGGGACTAGGGATCGGTGATTAGGGATTGGGGATTGGGGAAGATTTATATCCAAGTTCCCAGCATCCTCAAACACCATATCCACATAAGGAAAATCATGCACCAATGCAATGTTATGTTCCTGACAAAAAGCCACAGCTTCCTTAAAAAAAGATAAAGGTGCGATCGCTGCTGTGGGATTGTGAGGATAGCTTAACACCATCATTCGTGAGCGATCCAAGACATCCGTCGGGATATCAGCAAACACAGGTAAAAAATCATTTTCTGCCTTTAATGGCATTGGGTAAATTTGCCCACTAGCTAAGTAAACTCCCCCAGCATGGGAAGGGTAGCCGGGATCCAGTAGTAAAGCAAAATCTCCAGGATTTAGCAATGCCAGAGGTAAATGAGCAGTACCTTCCTGAGAACCAATTAAAGGCAGCACTTCTGTTTCGGGATCGACTTTGACTCCAAATTTTTGTTCATACCAGTTAGCTGCGGCTTGGCGAAAATCTCTTGTGCCATTAAAAAGTAAATAGCCGTGGGTACTGGGATCATATAAAGATTTAGCGATCGCTTCAATCACATGAGCCTCAGCTGGCAAATCAGAAGATCCCAGAGACAAATCAATTAATTCTTTCCCTGCTGCTAAAGCCAAGGCCTTAGCCTTATCCATATCAGCAAAGACATTAGATTGCAGAGGTTGTAAACGCTGTGAGAATTGCATATTAGTCATTGGTCATTAGTCAGTAGTCAATAGTCAATAGTCGATGGTCGTTACTTATGGACTATGGACTATGGACTATGGACTAATTATTATTTAAATGCGTATCTAGGAAACTGAGTAATTTATTTTTACTAATCGCTCCTTCGATAGAGTCTATTAGTTCTTCTCCTTTTACTAATCTGAGGGCTGGTACGCCTTCTACCTTGTATTTTTTGACAGTTGTGGGATTGGGATCAATTTCTAGTTTGACAACTTTCAAGCGATCGCTGTAGGTATTAGCCGCTAAATTAATCAGTGGTGACATCAACTGGCACGGGCCACACCAAGAAGCCCAGAAATAAACTAATACAGGCTGCTCGGCTTTCAACACTTCGCTTTCAAACTCAGCATCAGTTATGGTGATTACACCCTTATTCATTGCAGTCTCCATTAGTTGGCATCGATACAAAGTTGGCACACAAATTACTGTATCTCAAACTGGGAGTTAGTTGTCAGTTGTAATTTGATAGAGACGCGATTAATCGCGTCTGTACAATTGTTATAAACGCGATTAATCGCGTCTGTACAATTGTCTGATAATGATTAAAAATCCCACAACCGAGAGGCGTGGGACTAACTAAAATTTGTTGGGCTGCAAATCTTACAACTTGTCCAATTCCTTGCGTAGAGCTTCCAAGTCGGAATCAACAACCTCTTTAGATTTAGGTGCAGTGGATTGTTGTTCTTGTTGTTGTGGGGGTAGTAGGTTTTGTTCTGGTGCAGGGGCTAAGGAGGCTTTCAGGGCTGCCAATTCATCATCAACATCGCTGCTAGATTCTAAACGGGCAAATTGGGTTTCTAAATCTGCTCCGGCTAACTCTGCTGCTGATTGGGCGCGGGCTTCCTGCATCAAGACTTTTTCTTCCATGCGCTCAAAGGCAGCCATAGCACTGCTGCTATTCATACCACGTACCATCCCTTCCAGTTGCTCTTGGGCTTTGGCGGTGGTAATCCGCGCTTTGAGCATTTCTTTCTTGGTTTTGGCTTCAGAAATCTTGCTTTCTAGCTGGATTAAGTTGCGCTTGAGGGTTTCAACTTGAGTACTTTGTTGATCTAGGCTGGTTTTTAAGGCTGTGCTGGTTTCGGTATAAGTCTTTTTCCGCTCTAGGGCTTGTCTGGCTAGGTTCTCGTCACCTTTTTGCAATGCTAATTGGGCATTACGTTGCCACTTACTAATTTCATTTTGGGCATCAGTATATTGTTTGTCTGTACGTTTTTGGGCGGCGATCGCTTGAGCCACCCCTTGACGTAACTGCACCAAGTCTTCCTGCATTTCCAGGATGGCTTGCTCCAGCATTTTTTCTGGATCTTCGGCCTTATTGACTAAATCATTGAGGTTAGCACTGACTACTCGCTTAATACGGTCAAATAATCCCATAACTTTGTTTTTCCTTTTGGAGTTTACGCGCTTGGTTGATTAGTTCGCTTTTTTACTATTTAATAGCTTCCACTTTCAATGTAATCTTTCCGGTTGGCTTCAGTCAGTCCCGACACCCGTTAATTGTTAAGATATATCCTAGAGTTGGTAATTAACTAAATTTTAATAGTTTTCGCCTTGAGGTAGTTGCTGCTGAGGGGTATTTTCTCCCCCATTTAAGGCTTGTGTTTTCATTGCCGCTAGTTGACTATCAACATCATTAGCCGCTTCTAGAGAATCGAATTGTTTTTGCAAGTCGTCGCTACCCATTTGAGTGATGAGTTCTGATTTTGCTTCTATTTGCAAAACTTTTTCCTCCATCCGCTCAAAAGCATTCAAGCTGCTAGTGGCTGATCCTCCACTTAACATTTCTTGAAGTTTGTAGGATGCTTCGGCTGAACGAGCGCGAGCGATATACATATCTTTTTTAGTCTTCGCTTCGGCAATTTTTAACTCTAGTGAGCGCATATCTTTTTTTAGTCTATCTACTATCTCGATTTGCTCTCCTATTTGACTTGAGAAGGTCTTACCCGCATCTACATAAGACTGGCGTTTGGTCAAGGCTTCTCTCGCCAGAGGTTCATTACCTTGTTGTAGTGCTAATTGAGCGCGGCGATACCATTCTTCTGCGGTGGACTGGGCAGATGCGGCTTGGCGTTCAGTGCGTTTTTGGGTGGCGATCGCCTGTGCTACTCCCTGTCGCAATTGCAGCAAGTTATCCTGCATTTCCATGACAGCTTGTTCCAGAATTTTTTCTGGATCTTCTTTACTGGCCACTACACTATTGAAGTTAGCGCTAATCACCCTTTGGATACGCTTAATCAATTCCATTTCGGCTCTCCATTCATTTTTGCCAGTCAACCCCAACAGGGAAATTTTTGCCTAGCCTACAGTAAAACTTGCACCAACAAAATTCCAGAAGTTAATTTTGTAGAAGCGTGCAAGCACAATTGGTAGATAAGCTAGAGGCATCACGTTTGAGTTTTGCTGGCGTTAGCACGAAAAAATGCCCCACACCTCATATCCAGTCTTTTTTGTCCCCCATTCCTTAATCGTATCGTAAATTTTTGCAACCTATGGCTGCTGTAGGCGTGCTTTAATTCCCTTAGCCTGTAACTGTTTTAACCTTTGTTCTGCCTCTTCTTTTGTCTTGACCGTAGCTAGATAGATTAATGTGCTGTTTCTGGATAAGTAAGCATCTGGAACTACTTGGCGGGCAGCGCTCAAGGCATTAGACCCTTGATTGTCTACCACTATATGGTACAGTCCATCTGTTGATGGTTTGATTTGGTTGCTAGCTGGGGGGAGAGTTGCTGTCCCTTGGGGTAAGGGTTGTAGGCGGGGAGTTGATGAGGCATCTAAGGCAGGTAAAGGTTGCGCCTCTGGTAAGGGGTTGGAAGCAGGAGGTATAACTGGCGGCTGGATAGGAAGGGTGTTGGCGGGGGCGATGGGTGTTGGTTGTACTTTAGGTTGTAAGCCAACTACATCAAGAGGATTTCTCAACTCTGGAAACTCTCTAGCGGTTAAGTCGGGATACTTAGGAATAGAAGTAAGTTCTGTTTGCGATTGACTTGGGGGATTATTGGCAACTTCTGGGGTATTTTCGGTAGTAGGAGAAGAATTACCGTTAAATAATCTGCTGAAATTTAGCTGGGGTAAGGTTTTGGGATTGAAAACGACGTACCCTAAGGTCAGGCTTGCTACTAATAACAGCAATATGGAACCAATGCCTAAAGGTGATAGCAGGCTATCGCTAGAGTTGTTTGGTTGGCTAGTTTCCGACTGTTCATCTGTGAGACTCCGCAGTAATGCTTCACTGGATTCTAAATAGTCATTGGGCTGGGCAGGAGTATCATTGGCTAAGAGTTTTTCGCTTTGACTACCTTGAGCGATCGCCGGTATTATACTGCTGGTGTCGGTGGAGTTAGCTGGAGGTAAAGGAATTTGTGTATTGCCTTCAGGTGTGGTGTGTAGTGGATCTTTATTTGGTGTTTCTGTTTTGGCGACAGTTGTAGGAGTGTAAGGATTTAGGCGTGCAGGAGAGGGAAGATTTTCCGCATTTGGTGTTGGGTTTTTGTCCTGAACATTTGACTTGATAATAATTGAGGCTGTTTTCTCCTCAGGGCTTGCGGCCAGAGATAAAGGTTTTGCCTGGGATTTATTTTCTACTGTCAATGGTTGAGTATGTGCCATTGTGGCATTCTTGTCGGTCAACTCTTGAGGATAATTATGAGCATAACTATTCACACGAGATGGACTGTTTGCCCTTATTCCCATACGTGTACGCCGATAACGAGCTAATTCTTGTTCTAACTGCACTTCCAAACTCGCTAGTGCCGCAACCAATGGTTGTTTTAGTCCAGTACTAGAATCTATCAGGGGTTTTTGACTCATTGTCTCTACACCTCATTTTTTTAGGGGGGAGTGGGTAATTAACAATTCAAAATTTATCTGGAAAAGTTCAGCCAGTTATGTGGTGTTCGCGTAACATCTCTGTCAGGAAGGGCAGTCTCATCTTCTCGACGAGATGCTAGTTTTGTAGCAATGCTAAAGAAAATTGTCTATTAGTATAGATCCCAGAACTAATACCAATTTGAAAAAAGAAGGCGACGGATATAAAGCCCTAAATGCTTGTCCTGTCTTGATTCTTAATTTTGTATTTTGTACTCCTGCGGAGAACCCTTACCCCTACGGGGAAGCAAGCTACGCATAGCGTATTTGCATAGGAGAAGGGTATGAGTGAATTTTGAATTGGTATAAGCTTAATTCTGACTGTTATTTGGCAAGATGTCTTTTAAATCCGTTAATGATATTTTAGGTGTTCTAGAAAAGCAGGCGAAATGGCAACAACAACCATTTCAGCAAGTATGCCAGTTTTGGGCAGAAGTTGTAGGCAGCGCCATTGCTTCCCAAACTCAACCTTTATCACTACAGCGTGATGTTTTACGCGTAGCAACTTCTAGCGCCGCTTGGGCGCAAAATTTGACATTTAGCCGTCAGACGTTACTTTTAAAGTTAAATCAAAAGTTATCTACCCCTATTGTAGATTTGCGTTTTTCTACTGCTGGTTGGCAACGCCATCCACAGCCGGAAAAAGCGCTACAAATAGCGTTACATAGCCAACATCCCAGTTATTTGGGTGATGTCAATGAAGACCAGGGTCAAGTAACAGCAGTTAATCAAGATGTAAATCAGGTTTTTGGTCATTGGGCGAAGACAAGGCAGAGGCGATCGCAAAATTTACCCCTTTGTCCTCAATGTCAATGCCCTACACCACCAGGCGAACTCCAGCGTTGGGGGGTTTGTGGGTTTTGTAGCGTTAAGCAGTTGCCTAAAAATATGTAATTATTTTCTGTATAAAAATGCTATTTTTATATAAAATTGAAGCTGGTTGGCAACTTCACTTTTTTACTAAAAAATACCTGATAACTTGACTAAGATAGGAGCTATTACATCTTAATTAAAAAAATCTTCTACCTCTAAAGTTTTATCTTTACCGTTGATCCCCAATAAGTTATTGGCGATAATTTATATGTAACCACTATAAGTAACATTGAAAAATATAACATAAATCTAAAAACATAATAAAGTTTATTTTGCCGTTAAAAGGGTTATAACCTAGATATAATCACGGGTTATGGGATCAATACGTATTTCTATCTAGAAGGAAAATATAGAGACGAAATCAGCCCTAAACGGCACTAAAGATGAAACCAAATGAAACCCATTAATTCTTTGACATCTGCCTGTCGATATTGTCGCCATTACAAGCCAGAGGGTCGCCGAGGCGGGATGTGCCAACAGCTGGGAGCGCCGGTGCAAGCCTGTTGGAAAGCTTGCTCTTTAGCGTTACCACCTTTTGCTCCTTCTTGGGAAACGTTGGAAGATGCTTGGAGTTTACCTGATGCTACACCAGTGTTAGTAGAATCTGAACCTTTGGTGTGTGATGTAGAAAATGCTGTTTTCGCTGTAAGTCAGGAGAAAACTGCCTCTACTTCTGAACAAGCAAAAGCTGAGACAGTACTTATTTAACCATTCATATATTACCTGACTGTGTTTACAGTCTGCGTAGAATTTAGATTTGCCTTTTAAGATTTATAGTTGGGGACTGGGGATTAGGAGTTGGGGACTGGTGATTAATTAATTTTTCCAATACCCAATACCTAATCTTTAATACCCGATTACGGTAGCCAAGGAAAGTCTCGAAAATTTGGTGGACGTTTTTCTAAAAAAGCTTGTTTACCTTCAGCACCTTCTTCTGTCATGTAATAAAGTAAGGTGGCATTACCAGCTAGTTCTTGTAAACCTGCTTGTCCATCACAATCAGCATTAAATGCTGCTTTGAGACAGCGAATGGCAATGGGGCTTTTTTCTAGAATTTCTCCAGCCCATTTAATTCCTTCTGCTTCTAGTTGCTCTATCGGCACAACGCAATTTACTAAACCCATTTCTAAAGCTTGTTGGGCATCATATTGACGACAGAGAAACCAAATTTCTCGTGCTTTTTTCTGTCCGACAATTCGGGCAAGATAGCTAGCACCAAAACCACCGTCGAAGCTGCCCACTTTGGGGCCAGTCTGCCCAAAAATAGCGTTATCAGCAGCGATGGTAAGGTCACAAATTAAGTGTAGGACGTGTCCACCACCGATCGCATATCCAGCCACCAAAGCAATCACCACCTTTGGCATAGAACGAATCAGGCGCTGTAAATCCAGCACATTTAATCGAGGAATGCCAGCATCATCTACATAGCCAGCTTGCCCTCGCACGCTTTGGTCTCCACCAGAACAGAAGGCATATTTGCCATCAGTATGGGGGCCTGCACCAGTAAATAGAACTACGCCAATATTAGTATCTTCACGAGCATCACAGAACGCGTCATACAGTTCAAAAACGGTTTTGGGGCGAAAAGCATTACGTTTATGCGGACGGTTGATGGTAATTTTCGCCATACCATCAGCTTTGTGATAAAGGATATCTTCGTAGGTTTTGGTAGATTGCCAGTCGATTTGCATGAGAATTATAGCTGTTGTGCTTGAGAATTTTATCGCAGAGGTGGGGAGTTGCGATCGCCAATATTTAGCACCCCAAGCTTATACAATTAGGTTTATGCGACGCGACTCTATCTTTTACAAATTATTCAAGCAATTTCCCGGTTTGCTGTTTGAATTACTAGACCAACCACCCCCACAAGCTGCTGGATATCAGTTTGAATCGGTCGAGGTCAAAGAAACAGCATTTCGGATTGATGGCGTGTTCCTACCCCCCGCCAATGCAGCTTCTAAGGTTGTGTTCTTTGCTGAAGTTCAGTTTCAAAAGGATGACGACCTATATCATCGCTTTTTTAGCGAATTGTTTTTGTTTCTCTATCGCCATACCATTCGTTACGATGACTGGTTTGGAGTCATAATTTATGCCTCGCGCAGCCTGGAACCTTCAAATACAACAATTCATAGAGCATTATTAGAAAGTGGTCAAGTGCGGCGGGTATATCTTGATGAGTTAGGGGATTTGCGACAACAACCATTGGGATTAGGCTTGATGCTGCTGACGACCATTCCGGAAACAGAAGCAGTAGAATCAGCAAGGTTTTTGCTGAAGCAAGCACAGCAACAAGAGGTAGACATCCTTTCGTCACGAGCGATAATAGATTTAGTGACGACAATTATGGTCTACAAATTTGCTACCTTAAGTCGAGAGGAAATTGAAGCGATGCTGGGACTAAAGTTGGAAGAAACAAGAGTTTATAGAGAAGCGAAACAAGAAGGACGAGGCGAAGGAAGACAAGAGGGACGGGAAGAGGGACGGAAGAGGCGCGATCGCTTATTCTCCGACAATTAAACAAACGAGTAGGGGCAATTCCCGATGAACAGCAACGCCAGATTGAGGTTTTATCTCTAGAACAGTTAGAGGCTTTAGCTGAGGCGTTGTTAGATTTCTCGACTATCACCGATTTGGTAGGGTGGTTGCAAAATCAAGCTACAAGATAATTGGGAATTACAAATTAACTATATCCATCCCAGGAATTGGGGAAGGTATAATCAGAAAACAGGGGAAACTGTTTATTATTAACGCGGGTTTCTTCGTCCAAAACTTTGACAACTTTGTTATAGATATCTTCGGCTTGTTGGGGAGAATCACCAATGCTAGTTAATCCCAATTTGCCAAACTGAGAAAGACAACCCATCAGATGAAACACCGTCCCGGTTTCCGTACAGCTATCAAAGTGCAATCTATGATGGGCGATGATATCCATTAAATCGTTGGGTAGCAATCCACGATAGCGGTCTTTTTGTAGGTTGTCTGTAGCAATGTAGTATTTGGGGCGACCTTGCTGACTATAAAATAAACCAGTCGATAGCTCATAACGACCGTTAGTCAGTAATTTTAAGGTCATGAAAGGATGAGTTGTCCCACCTTTGCGGAGGTTAATTTCAATTGCTTGAATATCCCATTGACCGTTACCTTGGTCAACGGTGATAAAATCTACCCCAAATCTTTCTAAAGCTCCTTTTTCTGCCAGTTTTCTACCGACTTGTAAACCTAACTGTTGTAATTGCAAGCGATAGCGTTCATCAGCCGGGAAGCGACAACCCAAATAAATTTGACCATCTGGGCCGCCAAGAATTTGGTCGTGAGTCGAGAGAATTTCTACTTCACCCGTGGGTGTGATTCGTCCTTGCACACTAGGCGATCGCTTAATTTCCCCTTCCACAAATGCTTCGACAATCGCCCCTAATTCGGTAATTCGTCCCGAAAAGTTCTGCCAATTTTCTTGCTTGGCTTGAAAACGCAGAGAAGAAAAGCGATCGCTAATTGCTGCTACCCTTTCTGCTGTAGATGCTTGTCCTGGTGCAACATTCATAATTGGCTGCAAGTCTAGCAGGGCGTTTCCTTCTCCCGAAATCCCTTCATTTAATTTGACTACCATCCGTTTTAAGGAAGGTTGGCGTTCCCACAAATCACTAGCCGCTACGGCTAAATCTTGATAGCGCCAAACCAGTTCACTCCCATCAGGATGGGGTACACCGCTTTCTGCAAAGATTTGCCGACTACCACTTTTTGTCCCCCAAATCTGCAAATCTGGTGCAGCAGCATACAATGGTACATTTAATTTGAGTGATAATTCTGCTTCTAAATCTGTCGAGTTGTAGCAAATTATAAATGATTTTTCTAACCTCAAGGCTTGCCGAATTCTTTCCATTAAGCGAGGACGTTCTAAGATTTTTTGACTTAGAGGTTTAGGAGAAGAATCATAAGTCGAAAGCAGTAGCAAGCGATTACGTGCATGAGAAAATGGAATACCTGGCAGGAGTTGTAAATAATAATCGATAATGCTGGGATGTAATGGAGTTGATGTTACATAAATCAATCTTGTCCGGGGATTTCGTAACCGCATCAAAGCAAAAAGTAATCTTTCTTCATAATGTTCGCAACCTTCAACTTTTTGAATTTCGCGCTGGTCAATACTTAAGGAAGGAATCACGACAATATCCGCTTCACCAGTATCAAATTGCTCGATAGTTTTCCAGCGATCGCGTAAAGTACATTGCAGACTACGAAACTGATCAACTGATTCTAATTCTGTATGATTTAGCGTTACCATAGTCCCTGCCCCCATTTGCTCTCCAATACTGCCTGATTATTCTTATATATCCCAAAGAAAGTCATATATAGCTGTTATGCAATAGTTCTTGACTGTATCTACTGCCGTCATAGTAGGTATGATTGACCTTGATTGGCTATGCCTCAAAAGTAGGAAAATTTCTGATACTTAGCCAGTATTTTACATATTTAAGAATGCAGGAGTCAGTATCCAGAACCCAGGAAAATCATTGAGTCATCATCAATCTGATTTGATTAAAAGCATGAAGCTGGAATATCAAAGACTGAATTTATTCTGACTTAGGGATCATTGATGCTGAAGTATGGCAATAAGAATATCAAAATACTATCTATGCTGACTTCTAGATGTTGAAAACTTGATTACAACATAAAGTCCCTAAATACTACTGGAATTTAGGTGCAATTGTGCAAGCAATTAAGAATTATCCTCTTTCTAAATGTATAGAGATGTTGCACAAATGTGTGCAATTAAATGACTTGACACAATCCCTTCTAAAATAAAAAAACATTCTCTGCAAAATTTATTACTATAGTTACTTGTATCGGGGGGATATGATGAGCCGTCCAATAATTCTTGGTATTGTTGGTGATAGTGCTGCTGGTAAAACAACACTAACTAGGGGCATTGCTCAAGTACTGGGGCCAGAAAATGTTACACTCATCTGCACAGATGATTACCATCGGTACGATCGCCAACAACGTGCAGAAATAGGAATTACCGCCCTCCACCCCGATTGTAACCATTTGGATATTATGCAGCAGCATCTATCGCTGCTACGCACAGGACAACCAATTCTTAAACCAGTTTATAGTCATAAAACCGGAAGTTTTGAGCCGCCTCAATATATAAAACCCAATAAATTCGTCATTATCGAGGGATTGCTTGGTTATTCTACTCGCGCCGCCCGTGACTGCTACGATGTGAAAGTTTACCTCGCCCCTCCAGAGAACCTCCGTGCTAAATGGAAAGTGAAACGCGACACGCAAAAACGTGGCTACACTCCCGAACAAGTTTTAGCAGAATTAGAAAAGCGCGAACCAGATTCAGAACAATTTATTCGTCCCCAAAGACAATGGTCTGATATTGTTGTCAGTTTCTATCCACCTCATGAGGATGGAGATGAAAGCAATGGACATCTCAACGTGCGTTTAGTATTGCGTCCTACCATTCCTCACCCAGATTTTACCCCCATTATTAATTTGACTAATGGTAATTCTGTGTCAGCTATTCGCCTGGGTTTGGATAGAGATATGAGTAAACCAGTTGATGTGTTAGAAGTTGATGGTCACGCCACTTTAGAACAGGTAAATAAATTAGAGCATATTCTCTGTTCTGATATGCCTTACTTAAGTAGTGTATGCGATCGCGAAAGCAACCCAGAACTCGGCAAGATTGCTGGGACAACTGGCGAAACACTACAAAGTTACCCCCTCGCCCTGACTCAGTTAATCATCACCTACCATATGCTCAAGGCAACGCAAATGTATCAGTAAAAATCTTTTATTTTCATGGTTGACTGTTCACAGTTTGCAGTCAACAACTTTAAAATACACAAAGAAAAAGCAAAAATTAAAGATTTTCTCAAGCTAGGGTAATTGTGAACGCAAACAAGGGATAACTAAAGATAGTTGCATCTACAGTAACTATTTTCCCAGTTATCCTATGACTTACTGCCTGAGAATTGCTGATATACCCACAAATGAGCGTCCCCGTGAACGGTTAATGACTCACGGGCCAAAAGTTTTAGCTACAGCTGAATTAATCGCAATTCTTTTAGGCACTGGTCAAGGGCCTGGCAAACTCTCAGCCGTTGGTTTAGGGCAATATCTGTTGCAGGAGTTGGGTAAAAATCAGCGTGACCCATTGGCAGTTTTGCGAGAAGTTACTCCGGCTGAGTTAATGCAAATCCCCGGAATTGGCCCAGCAAAGGCCACAAGTATATTAGCGGCGGTTGAATTGGGTAAACGCACCTTTCAATTCCGTCCCTTAGATAAAACACCAATTGATAGTCCTGTGGCTGCGGTGGCGGCGCTGAGTCAAGATTTGATGTGGCAGAGTCAAGAACGCTTTGCTGTATTGTTATTAGATGTCAAAAATCGTTTACTGGGAACACAGGTCATTACCATTGGCACAGCTACAGAAACTTTAGCTTCTCCGCGCGAAATTTTTCGGGAAATCATCCGCCAAGGCGCAACACGCACTATCGTTGCCCACAATCACCCTTCCGGTAACGTGGAACCCAGCCCAGAAGATATAGAATTGACGCGCCAATTATTAGCAGGAGCGCAACTTTTAGGGATTCCCTTGTTAGATCATTTGATTTTGGGCAATGGTAATCATCAAAGTTTACGGGAAATTACCACCTTGTGGAATGACTATCCTCAAGGTGATTAAATCCAAACATCAAGTAAGTAGATATTGTTACTTACGAACTGTAACTGGTGGATTACCCCAAATACTAATTCTGCCGTCGAATCCGCCACTGGCAAGGGTTTTACCATCCGGACTAAAAGCGATCGCACTTACCCAATCACTATGTCCAATCAGTGTATTTAATAACTCACCAGTCGATAAATCCCAGAGTTTAATTCCATCTCTACCAGCACTAGCCAGAGTTTTACCATCGCGGTTAATAGCGATCGCATTTACCCAATTATTATGACCTGTGAGAGTGCGGCTGAGTCTTTCTGATGGGATATTCCAAACTTTAATAGTGCGATCGCTACTGGAACTAATTAAATTCTGTCCATCGGGTGTAAAGACAATATCTGTAACTGTACCAGAATGGGCTGTAAACTCCCGGATTAATTTACCTGTACTTAAATTCCACAGTTTAATTACACCTTTTGTGTCGCCGCTAGCCAGAGTTTGACCGTCAGAACTCATTGCCAGGGTATCAATTCTATTATCAAAGCGCACTAAAGTAGATAATGGACGTTGTTGGAGCAAATCCCACACCCGAATCCCATCTAAAGCACCACTAACAAGAACCTTACCATCTGAAGATACAGCTAAGGACATGACGCTGGCGGTATGTCCTACAAAAGAGCGCGTAAATTGATTATTTTTAAGATTCCACAGGTTAATAATATTGTCACTGCCAGAACTGGCTAAAGTTTGTCCATCAGGGGAAATCACCAAAGACTCCACCGCATTTTTTTGCGCTTTGTTGATAGTTCCTACTCTTTTACCAGTTGTTGAGTTCCACAGCCGAATAATGCCATCATTATAAGCCCCTCCACTGACGATAGTCCGACTATCTGGGCTGAAAGTTAAAGATTTTACCCTCCCTGAATGGGCGTTGAGGCTATGTAGGAGGCTAGGATTGGTAAATCCTGTGGTTGGTTCTGGGTTGGGTGTAACTTGCACCCTATCCGCCGCATTTACCCTTAACTCTGTCCCTGGACTCACAGGCAGAGCCATAACCCCCATAAATAGTAATATCAAGTATGGCCGTACCATAAAGTACGTACCTCCTGTTCGCTCGCTCCTCACTGTTTTTCCTCACCTGGCTTAAATACACCTAATCGACTGATAGTCAAGTGCAGACTCAACACTTATTAACTCAGCACTCCCTAATACGGTGGTTTTTTCTTCTGCACACTCAGCATCGGCAGAGTCGGACTAGACGAGCGAGGGGGCAAGTAATGTTGTACTACAGGCTCTTCTATAACAGGAGAGCGCTGTTGACTACTACGCCACAACTTAAAAGCGAGGCTGACACCTGCTGTTCCCAAACCAACAGCAAATAATGACCAGCTATCATCTAACCCACCAATTAGCGCATCTACCACACCCATTGTGATTAACACACTAATGACTGGTTCTTTTCTGTAGGCTGACTTTAAAAAACGAGGTAATACAACGTTCATCACAGCTTGGTTTTTCCAGATAACCTTTTGTGTAAATTTACCAAGAATACCTTACCGGAGAATTACTATCCTGAATAAAAGGCATCTTTAAGTAAAGATTATAATTTTTTCAGTGGGGTTTCCGTGTAGTAATTCACTCCCTTACATGAAGACTTTGCAAGTTTTCAGATATTACTAACACTCTCCGGTGTGCCTCATAGTTATATCAGACAAGTTGCGTGAGGTAGTTCACTATAAGTTAATAAAGTCAAAACCAGCTAGATGTTCCAGCTGGTTCTAACTCTGCTAATTACTAGCTTACAACTTTAACATTGGTTTCAGTCGGGCAGGAGGTAATACGGTTCGGTTAAGGGATTTCTTGGTTAAGGCAGGCAGGGGAAGTAAGGGGAGAAGAGAAGCAGGGGAAGAGAAAAATTATGAAAATAACCTCCTTTCCTCCCCTGCCTCCTCTGCTTCCCCTGCTTATCCGAACCGTATTGCCCCCCACTCCACATTACTTAAGTCCGAGCCAGGACAAGACACCTTGATTGGTGGCGTATTCAATGACTACCATCAAAAGAAAACCAATCATTGCAGCGCGACCATTCAAGCGTTCTGCATATTCATTGAAGCCAAATTTTGGCTCTTCTAGCTTGGGTGTAACTGTTGGCTGTGTTTGGGACATTTTGAAAAACCTCTTTTCGGCAAACGGGACTTAATAACGAGTTTTGAGCTAATTGCAAGGCGAAAACGCCAAGGTTAAGTCGAAAAATCTAGTAGCTTCTATTTCGGAAGCCACACAATGACTTTTTAACAAATTGTAATTAATCTTTATATATTGTAGAAGCACTGGGGCAATAGTCAAGGGTAGGAGTTTGCGGCTTTGGGATTGGGAAAACTAATGTTGTAGATAGCTATCCACAATACGGAAGTGTCAGTCTGATACTGGCAGGCTAAATTAAACAAAAAATTTATCAGAGGCGTTAAATGGAAATCGGCGTTCCTAAAGAAACTAAAGATCAAGAATTTCGGGTGGGGTTAAGTCCTGCTAGCGTGCGGGTGTTGAAGGAAAATGGTCATAGTATCTTTGTTCAAACTCAAGCTGGTAGTGGTGCAGGGTTTACCGATGATGATTATCGCAGTGTAGGAGCGGATATTGTCCCTACAGCAGAGGCAGTTTGGAACCGAGAGTTAGTAGTTAAAGTTAAAGAACCACTGACGAGTGAGTACAACTTTTTACAGAAAGGGCAGATATTGTTTACTTATCTGCATTTAGCAGCCGATCGCAAATTAACAGAGCATTTAATTGATTGTGGCATTTGTGCGATCGCTTACGAAACCGTAGAGCAACCAGGCGCTAACAGACTACCACTACTGACCCCCATGAGCATTATTGCCGGTCGGTTAGCAGTACAATTTGGCGCACGCTATTTAGAACGCCAACAAGGTGGTAGAGGTGTACTGCTGGGTGGTGTTCCTGGAGTTAAACCAGGAAAAGTAGTGATTCTCGGTGGTGGTGTAGTTGGTACAGAAGCTGCCAGAATTGCCGTAGGTATGGGTGCAGCCGTACAAATATTAGATGTAAATGTTGAGCGTTTATCTTATTTAGAAACTTTGTTTGGTTCCAGAGTGGAATTACTTTACAGCAGTTCTGCCCATATCGAAGCCGCAGTTAAAGAAGCAGATTTACTTGTTGGTGCTGTTTTGGTACTGGGACGCAGAGCGCCAATTTTAGTATCTCGTGAATTAGTCAAACAAATGCACCCAGGTTCAGTAATAGTTGATGTGGCTGTAGATCAAGGTGGTTGTGTGGAAACCTTACACGCCACATCCCACACCAACCCAATCTACGTTGAAGAGGGCGTAGTGCATTATGGCGTTCCTAATATGCCAGGTGCAGTACCTTGGACAGCCACTCAAGCACTTAACAACAGTACATTACCTTACGTTGTGCAGTTGGCAAATCAAGGACTCAAAGCACTGGAAGTGAATCAAGCACTGGCCAAGGGTTTAAATGTGCAGAATCATCGCCTTGTACACCCGGCTGTAAAAGAGGTTTTTCCTGATTTAGTCAGTTAATTTTAGGGTAATTGGTAATTGGTAATCGGTAATTGAGAAGAAATTCTTTGCTATTATCCATTACCCATTACCAATTTACGTTTTACATCGATTCAAGACGGCGGCGTAACTGGCTGCTGAAGCCATCAATTACTGTCACAACTACCAACAGTACTAACATCATAGTTGTGGCTTTATTGTACTCAAATCCATCAATGTAACTTTTCAACTGAAAGCCAATCCCACCTGCACCAACGACACCCAAGACAGAAGCGGCGCGGATGTTGTATTCAAACATCCATAAGGTATAACCCAAACTCAGAGGCAAAACTTGGGGTAAAATTCCATACTGAGCAATTTGGAATCGAGATGCGCCTATAACTTGCAGAGATTCTAAAGAACGGGGCTGGACTGCTTCGATCGCTTGTTGATAAAACTTGGCTAGGTAGCCGATAGTGTATATACTCAAGGCTAGGGTGCCTGCGGGTGCGCCTAAGCCTGTAGCAGCAACAAAAATTAGCCCCAGAATAATTGAAGGGACAGAACGCACCGCATTTTGCAGCAGATTTGCCAGCCATTGCAGCCAACTAGGCGCAACATTACTAGCACTAGCGACGGCGATCGGCACTGAGATAATAGCACCGATGGTTGTCCCCCAAAGCGACATCTGTACGGTTTCTATCAGTGCCTTAACAGCAATATCGATAACTCTGAAGTCAGGAGGAAATAGGCGCGAGATGAAATCAGCAATGTAAGGGGCGCTGGATGTCAAGAGGGCAAAATCAACTTTCAGTCCTTGCAAAGCCCAAGTGTAAATTATAAAAGCAATTAATAATATAACTAAAGAGCTTACCCAAGAGTAGCGCCGTAGAAGTTTGGAAATTGGTAAATAACTCATATATGAGAGGCAGGGGAGCAGGGGAGGCAAAGAAGAATAACTATTGACTATTGACTATTGACTATTGACTATTGATTATTTACCACAAACTGGGCTTGCAGGTTATCACAGGAACCCTCATAAACAATGCGTCCGGCATCTAGAACGATCGCTCGTTGGGCATATCTAGCAGCTATTCCCAAATCATGCAGAACTGCGATGACTGTCATACCTTGCTGGGCGTGTAATTCTGCTAAAGTTTCCATTACTTGTTGGGTGGCGATGACATCTAATCCCGTTGTGGGTTCATCGGCTAGGAGTATTTGCGGTGATTGAATTAAAGCACGAGCGATCGCTACTCTTTGTTGCTGTCCACCACTGAGTTTGCTGGTTTTTTGGTAAGCTAACTCTCTTAAACCTAACTGTTCGAGTAATTCTAATGCCAATAGGCGATCGCGTTTGGGAAAGCCAAATAATGTCTGCCAAGTTGTTCTCGTGCCGAGTCTACCGCATAATACATTTTCAATGGCTGATAACTGGGGAATTAAACCACCACCTTGAAACAACATTCCAACATCGCGGCGAATTTGGGGAAGTATGCGGCTATTCATCGCTACGCCGTTGATGTGGACTTCTCCCCTAACTAATGGCACTAATCCCACAAGCGATCGCAATAATGTAGACTTACCAGCTCCATTGAGTCCTAGCAGTACAACAAATTCACCCTGTTTGATTTGACAACTAATCTCGTTGAGGATGGGGCGATTCAAAGAGCCAACATAAGCTGTCTCTAAGTTGTGACATTCAATTACGTAATCACTCATCCTCTGACTTGAAAGGGGTGTAGGGGTGTAAGGGTATAAGGGTGTAGAAAAAGACATCTTTCCTGTTTGACTGTGAAACCTGCTTCATCAGGACTGTCTTGGTCAATTTCATCAATTTATGAGAATTAGGACTTACGCATGAAAACGAAAAATCAAGGGCTTTGGCAAGGGTATAGGGGTATAGGGGTGTAAGAGCTTTAAACCTATACCCCTACACCCTTACACCCTGTCTAGTTAATAGTGCTTAAATTAGTACTCATAACTCTTGACGGGCTGAACGCCCTGCTAGCGCTTACAGCACTAAATTTTATGGTTCGATGCCAACGCGTTTAAGAGCATCACGAACTGGTGCTAAGTGACGATTGTGATCAACTCTCACTAATTCGGTGGAGTTGTACAAGTTACGTAGCAGAGGGTTATTTTGTGACTGATTTAACTTGAGTAGAGAATTAATAACTCTTTCTCTATCGGTTGCAGCAACGTCATCATCAATAGCTATACCGTGAGCAGGTACACCAGAAATTTTATGCAGTACTCGCAACTGATTTTTTTCTTCTGCTGTAATGTACGGTGGAAACATGGCATATTCTGAAACAACAGCCACATCTGCTTGACCACGTAGTAACGCTTGTAAGGCTTTGCTATAGTTACCACCATAAGCAACTTGACCAAAGAAACCATCAAGGCGATCGCGGTTAGGGACAAACCCCTGTTTCACTAATTCACTAACAGGGAAAATAAACCCTGAACCTGAGGTGGGAGATGTAAATGCCATTTTTTTGCCCCGTAGCTGTTCTAGGGTGGCTTTGGCATTATTTCTGGATTTCAATGGGCTATTGTTGCGGACAACAAATATCGAATTATAAGTGAATCTACCAGAATAGTTGTCACGTACTTCCGCTAGATACAGACGAGCATTGGCTAATTGTTCAGCTTTCAAAGCTGGGCGACTACTCAAAAAAGCCACATCAGCCCGGTTCGCTCTTAAAGCTTCCACTGCCGCAGTATCATCACCTATCTGTGCTTTGACAGGAATACCCAAATCCTTTGATAAAAAAGCTGCTACAGCATCTGCTTTAGATTGCAAATCTGTCGAATCAGAACGACTGGGAAAAATTACTGTTAAAGTCTTCAGTTTTTGGGCAAGTAAGCGCGGCGCTTGTTGATTAGAAATAGAATTAGCAGTTGTCGCTTGGATACCGCTAACGGTAGTAACTGCTACACCCATTAGCGCCATCAATGCCGCGCCAGCACCTAACAAGCCTTTTTGGCCTACACTCATTTGCACATCTCCATCAAGAACTATTTGCAGTATTTTTGCAAATTAATTTCAACTGTCCCGATAAAAGAATCTAGAGCTTTTAAGAACAAAAGTCAATAGTGAAATGTACAAAACTAGTTAGAGGAGGTAAGCTAATGCGCGTCTAAATTGCATAACTACTAATAAGGGCTATTAACTGTTAACTGTTGACTGTCAACAGCCCTGACGATGGATTATGTAACTTAAAAGCAAAATAGCCGAGCATTTTCCCGTCAAGTTGTTGACAGCATACATAAAACTTGTTCAGGTATTAGCATATTTACCTGCATAGTGATGAGACACTGTTTTGTAGGGAAGCACTCAATTAAATTATTTGAATAGAGAATAAATATTGCTGCTTTTAGTAGATAAAATACTGATTCTGTTAGTGTAATTATGACCATAGTCATATACAAAGACGGTTGCAGTTGTCTACAATAAAACTAGGAAAATCAACGACATCTGTGACAACAATCAGCATAAGTATGCTCTAATTGTGGATGTTTTGAGAAGGGAAAATTATGAAACTAATTCTAAAACGCACACTTCTCCCCAGCCTTATGGCTGCAAGTTTAGCAGGTATTACCTTGGTTCCTTTACAACCTGCTGCTGCTGATAACCGAGTAGTTGAAGATGCAGCCATTGGAGCCGGTGCTGGTATCTTAACCGGGGTATTCACCAGATGTGGTTCGGTGTTAGATAATGCTGCTAAGGGTGCGGCGGCTGGCGCTGCTGTTAACGGTGCAAATGGTTTGAGAAGAAATACCAGAAACCGTAGTGTGATACAAGACGTAGCTGTAGGTGGTGGTGCTGGTGTAGTAACTGGCGCGATTACTGGTGGTTGCAGAAGACCTCTCAACAACGCTATCAATGGCGCAGGCGCAGGGGCAGCAGTCAATATCTGGCGTAATAACCAGCGCAGAAGATAAAACCAATTCGCAATAGCCTTCGGCAAGGCTAACGCCAACGCAATAGCCTGGTGCAACGCGTAGCGTCTCGTAGAGAAGGCTAACGCCAACGCAATTCGCCATAACTTTAAAGATAATAGATAATAGGCGCTCTTGGCGATTACCTATTGCTTATTAAGCAAAACCCATCCCTTTGTGGATGGGTTTTTTGTAATAAAAATACAATGGTTTCCGACCAATTGCCAGTAGTTAACTTCTATAGCTGTAGCCTATCAACAGTCAACAATCAACAGCTATAAATTTGAGTTTCTTCATTGAAAAGCATTTTTAACCTTTCAACGCCTTTCTAAAATTACGGCGATAAGAACCATTGGCAACAAATAAAGCTGGCCAAAGCAATGCTAAACCTATCTTATTGGGCAAAGATTGGGTGAAATTTGTTCTTGAGAAACCATTCCAAAACTTCCACACACCACCTATATAAATCACAATTAAGCCGAAAATAATTAATTTTCCCATTACCATCAACTCCGTTAATCAATGAAGTAATTCGAGATAAATATTTCCGCAGTACGTAAGCGATAAATTATCCACATTAATCCCAGTATGACTCAACTTTCTACAGATGGTTTATGCAAGTGTATCTGTACTAGTATTTTTTAAAATTAGTGTTGTTTCATGATACATTCTCTCATGAGGTTATAGATTTTACCCCTATTTCTCAATTAACTCATAAGAACATCTATTGTCAGGATAGAACAATATTATAAGTAAAATAAACTGCCTAATCAAAGCGGAACAAAGCAAACTTTATTTCTATATTACTTTTTCCTTCCACTTGGTTGCTTCTTCAGTTTTTGGTAGCTAGCATAAATAAACTGATTCAGTCCAGACCCCCATAAAACATAAGCACTTGTGGCAATGGCGTTTCGACCGACCGGAGGTGATTGCCAAAACAGCATAATAAGTACTTTTGCTTATTTACTGTCAGATGCTTCTTACGGGGGTGTTTCAAATATCAGTATCCATAGGAAACTAGATAAAAACACAATATACTCTCACGGGTTTAAACGCAGCCAATGCTGCAAAAAGTTAAGGAGGATTTATGCGTGCAGTGCTGATGGCAGGCGGTTCCGGAACGCGACTTCGCCCGTTAACTTGCGATCTACCAAAACCAATGGTACCGATCCTCAATCGCCCAATTGCCGAACATATCATTAATCTCCTCAAGAGACATCACATTACAGAAGTTATTGCCACGTTGCATTATCTACCTGATGTCTTGCGAGACTATTTTCAAGATGGCGGTGATTTTGGGGTGCAGATGACCTACGCCGTCGAAGAAGACCAACCTCTAGGAACAGCCGGCTGTGTGAAAAACATTGCGGAACTTCTGGACGAAACTTTTTTAGTAATTAGTGATGATAGCATCACAGATTTTGACTTAGGAGAAGCGATCGCTTTTCACAAAAAACAACAGTCAAAAGCTACTCTAATTTTAACAAGGGTTCCTAACCCTATAGAATTTGGTGTAGTGATCACCGATGAAACAGGCAAAATTAAACGCTTTTTAGAAAAACCCTCTACCAGCGAAATTTTTTCTGATACCGTTAATACTGGAACATACATTCTGGAGCCAGAAGTTTTAGAATATCTTCCATCTAATACAGAATGCGACTTTTCTAAAGATTTATTTCCTTTACTACTGGCTAAAGATGAGCCAATGTATGGTTACGTTGCCGAAGGTTACTGGTGTGATGTCGGACACTTAGATGCTTATCGGGAAGCTCAGTATGATGGTTTAGAACGTAAGGTAAAACTAGATTTTGCTTACAGGGAAAATTCTCCTGGCTTGTGGATAGGACAAAATACTTATATTGACCCCTCTGCACATATAGAAGCCCCAGCCGTGATAGGTAACAATTGCCGTATCGGTGCGAGAGTACAAATTGAGGCTGGAACTGTGATTGGAGATAATGTCACTATTGGTGCTGATGCCAATCTCAAGCGTCCGATTGTGTGGAATGGGGCAATTATTGGAGAAGAAGCCCAGTTGAGTGCTTGTGTAATCTCTCGTGGAACCCGTGTAGACCGCCGCGCCCATGTGTTAGAAGCCTCTGTAGTTGGTTCTTTATCCACGGTTGGGGAAGAAGCCCAGATTAGCCCTGGTGTCAGAGTTTGGCCTAGTAAAAAGATTGAATCAGGGGCAATTTTAAACATCAACTTGATTTGGGGTAACACCGCCCAACGAAACTTATTTGGGCAACGTGGGGTACAAGGATTAGCCAATATCGACATCAGCCCAGAGTTTGCGGTGAAGTTAGGGGCTGCTTATGGTTCTACTTTAAAACCTGGTGCGAAAGTAACTGTGTCCCGTGACCAACGTAATGTTTCCCGCATGGTGACGCGATCGCTCATTGCAGGTTTAATGTCTGTAGGTGTGGATATTCAAAATCTTGATGCAACAGCCATCCCCATCGCCCGGACAGTGATACCCACAATGGGAGTGGCTGGGGGAATTCATGTACGAGTACATCCCGATCGCGCCGATTATATCCTGATAGAATTCATGGATCATAAGGGAATTAATATCTCCAAAGCCCAAGAAAAGAAAATTGAAGGGGCTTACTTTAAGGAAGATATGCGCCGGGCTTTAACCCACGAAATTGGTGATGTGGCTTACCCCAGCCAAGTTATCGACCTTTACTGCACAGCTTTTGAGAAACTGTTGAATGTTTCTACCCTCAACAACAGCCGGGCAAAAGTCGTAATTGACTATGTTTATGCTGTGTCTGGGGCTGTTTTACCCCAAATGCTAGATAAATTTGGTGCTGATGCAGTAGTCCTCAACGCCAGTTTAAATAAAAATGCTGTCACCACAACAGATCGGGAAACACTGCTAACTCAGTTAGGTCATGTGGTGGAAGCGTTGAAGGCTAATTTCGGTGTCCAAGTCTCCGCTAACGGCGAACAGCTAATTTTAGTTGACGAATCAGGCTACCCCATTCGCGGCGAACTATTAACCGCACTGATGGTAGATATGATTTTGACTTCCAACCCCAGAGGAACGGTAGTTGTGCCGGTTCATGCTTCCAGCGCAGTGGAACAAGTCGCCCGTCGCCATGATGGTAGGATCATTCGCACCAAAGCCAATGCGACAGCTTTGATGGAAGCTTGTCAAAAAAATCCCAATGTGGTGTTAGGTGGTAGCGGCGAAACTGGCTTTATCTTTCCCCAACTGCATCCGGGGTTTGACTCCATGTTCTGCATTGCCAAGATCATTGAAATGTTAACCATACAAGAGCGATCGCTGGCTACTGTAAGATCAGAATTACCCCGTGTAATTTACAGAACCCATACCATCCGTTGTCCCTGGTCGGCTAAAGGTGCATTGATGCGCTACTTGGTGGAAACTCACCCAGCCCAAAACCTCGAACTCATCGATGGGGTGAAGATTCGCCAACCTTTTGATGACAGTTGGCTGTTAGTTTTACCAGATGCTAGCGAACCGTTAGTACATTTGTATGCAAATAGTCACGAGCGCGACTGGGTAGATGAGACGGTGCGGGATTACCGTTCCCGTGTGCAGAGTTTCGTAGAGAGACAGCAGGAATATCACCCGGCGGAAGTGTGAATAGTTGATAATATGGGCGGTAATGGGTAATAGCTAATTGGTAATTGATTTTTACAATTAGCCATTACCCGTTACCAATTACCAAATACAAATATGAGTCTGTCAACACAGACAAATAATTAGTTAATGTACAAAAAAACGAGCGCGGAGGGATTTGAACCCCCGACCCACAGAACCGGAATCTGTTGCTCTATCCACTGAGCCACGCGCCCTTCTTACTGGCCGATTATATCATACTCCAGAATATTTTGGGCTAAAGATAATCTGCCGGGTTGACTGGTGTACCATTGCGGCGGACTTCAAAATGCAGATGTGGCCCAGTAGATAAGCCTGTAGAACCAACAGCCGCGATCGCCTGTCCTCGTTGTACTGTTTGCCCCTCGGCAACATATAATTCACTGGCGTGTCCATACAGTGTTGTGATACCACCGCCGTGATTAATAATCACAGTTCTACCATAACCGCCATACCAGCCAGCAAAAATCACTGTTCCCGAATCGGCTGCCCTGATTGTACTGCCATAACTAGCGGCAAAATCTAACCCGGCGTGAAACCTGCGATAGCCGAGAATGGGGTGTACCCGCCAACCGAAGGGGCTACTTGTAGGTGCATTACTAGGAAAGGCAAATAGTCCTGTTCCTTTGATCAAGATATTTGTCCGGCTGTTGGTTTTTGCTTGCGCTTCTTCTCTGGCTTTGGCTTCGGCTACCTTTTGTTGGATTAACCCTTCCAGGTTTTTAGAATCTCTCTCTAGTTGATTTTGTGCGGCTTCTAGGGCGAGGCGATCGCTACTTAAGCGTTGTATTAATTCTGACTGAGATTGGGCTTGAGCTTGATAATCAGATTTTTGTGTCAATAGTTGTTCCCTAATCAAAGCAACTTCGTTTTTTTGCTCCTCTAATTCCGTTTTCTGCTGATTAATCAAGTTGGCTTGGGTGCTGAGTTTCGCTAAAATTTGCTGGTCTGCCTGATAAACTAACTTCAACTGATGACGACGACTGAAAAAATCACTGATATCTCTGCTTTGCAATAAAACAGCCCATCCCTGACTGAGAGGCGATCGCTGAAGATATCGCAATCGTGCTACTGTGGCAACTTGACGTTCTTCATAAGCACGTTCTGTCACAGCTAATTTGGCCTCTAGCTGCTGGAGACGCTGGCTAGCCTGTTGTAATCGCAATTCACTATCTTTAATTTGACTGTTGGTGGTTTGCAAATTGTTAGCAATACCAGTCAGGCGGTTTTGCGCTGCTTGTTGGAGATTAGTGAGGCGATCGCGTTCTTGTAAAACATTTTGCCTTTCTTGTTGAATTTGTTGCTGCTGCTGTTTTAAGGTATCAATGGAAGAGGAATTATTAGCAAATACTGGTAGTAATACTAAAAATACGCACAAAACACAGCACAATACAATACATAATTTCCAAAATCTTTTTTGTTGGACAATTGGCGCTTTCATGCCGTTATCTTCAGCCAAGGAATTGCAAGCATAAACAGCATTGTTCCCTAAACCTAGACAAATCTAACATTGAGTCATTATTCACCCTGTTTCTACATCTCAATAATGTATAAATTGTTTTTTACGAGATACAGGAAAAGAGCAATATACAACCAAAGTAAGCTGTTACGCATTTAAATTGTATATTTCGCACTCAGGTTGTCAAAAGTCCACAGTCCAGAGTCTAAGCTAGCCTTTAAATCTGGACTCTTGACTATGGACAGCCCTGACGCAAGAGTATTTGATTTAGGTGCATATCACCTTATGAATTCTTATGGTTATTACTTTAGGGTCATGTTAGTACACAACAATGTAAGTAAAGATACGTGTGGACTCAGTAAAACACCCCTTACCTGTTCGTAGCAGGGTAAATCACTCATTTAATTATGGATTCTGTCCCAATTGAAACGGCTACTTCTCTAAATTCGGAAATCCTCCAGATTACTCCACCAGAGACAACACTCACGCTAGCTAATCAATCTAGTATTCGCATTCCTAAGGATGTAATTCGCACTAGTTTAAAAGCATCAACTGTCGATTCTGTATTTGCAACAGTTTATTCTTTGGGTACTGGTGGGATTTTGCTGAGTAATTTCTTAGTAGAGTTAGATGCTAGTCCCATTGTGTTCGGGATGTTGTCTTCAATTCCCATGTTGGTCAATCTAATTCAGCCATTGGGAGCTTACTTATCTGAGCGTACCACCAGCCGTTGTCGATATTCTATGTTGATTTATGGCACGGCGAGGTTTTCATGGCTGATTTTATTGATCGGGATAATTTTATTCACCAAGGGAAGTGTCGATGCTCAACAATTAGAAATATTGACGTTATCAATTCTATTAATCACAAATTTATTGGGAGGATTAGGGAGTGCTTCTTGGTTAAGTTGGCTAGCAATGATCGTTCCTCGGCGTTTACGAGGTAGGTATTTTGGGTTACGTAATAGCGCAGCTAGCTTGACTAACTTGATTTGTGTACCCTTAGCTGGGTTGCTTGTCTCTCACTGGTATGGTGGAACTATCCAAGGTTATGGCGTAGTACTTTTAATTAGTATCTTGTTTGGGTTTTTGAGTTTGGGGTGCCAATACTTCAAAATAGATGTGAATCCACAATTACAAAATGAGGTTGTCCAATATCCTCAAAATAATAAAGTTAGTGATACATCTGCATCCACCTTACATCTGACAATTATTCCACCAGAAACTGAGTCTATTACCATTTGGAAAAACTCAAATTTCCTGATGTTTCTGGTTTATTTTGGTCTGTGGATGTTAGCTGTAAATATTAGCGCCCCGTTTTTTAATTTTTATCTGCTAGACACATTAAATCTAGATGTGAGTTGGGTGACAATTTATGGCAGTTTTCTAGCGGCAGCTAATTTGCTGATGTTAATGTTATGGGGCAAGTTAGCAGATAAAATCGGGAATCGACGTATTTTAATTTATATAGGAATTTTAGTAGCGCTGACACCATTATTGTGGCTAGGAATTGGTATTAACACTTTAGATATTTGGCTATGGTTGCCTTTATTACATATTTTATTGGGCGGAACTGCGGCAGCTATTGATTTATGTAATAACAATATACAGCTAGGGATTGCACCCTTAAGGAATCAGTCAATTTATTTTGCGATCGCCTCTGCTGTCGCTGGTGTCAGTGGTGCTGTAGGCACAACTATAGGTAGTTTTATCGCCCAATTCACCCAATATGGAGGTTTATTGGCAGTTTTTGTTCTATCTACTGCATTGCGCCTGTTAGCGTTAATTCCCTTGTTTTTTATCCAAGAACCGGGGAAGTGATGGGGAGTGGAGACTGGGGAGATAAAGGAAGTAATTATTTCCTACTCAACAATTAACAGTCGAAACTCCCCACTCCCATTTATTCAGCAGCTGTGGAACTAAGACTCATCGTCTCCCACAGCACCATAGGGGGGGTTGTAGGGACGGGTTGGTGTAGGGCAATTAGTTGAGATAAGGTGTTTTTTAACTGGGTACGAGGTACAATGTCATCGACAAAGCCGTGCTTGAGCAAGTCTTCTGCTGTTTGAAAGTCGTCTGGCAGTTTTTCTCGGAGGGTTTGCTCAATAACTCTGCGACCTGCAAAACCAATTGTGGCTTTTGGTTCTGCCAAAATAATGTCTCCTAACATGGCGAAACTAGCCGTTACGCCGCCAGTGGTGGGATTTGTTAATACGGGGATATAAAGTAATCTCGCGTCGCGGTGGCGTTCTAAAGCGGCGGAAATTTTAGCCATCTGCATCAGAGAAAGCATTCCTTCCTGCATTCTCGCTCCCCCAGAGGTGCAGATGATGACTACTGGGTAACGTCGTTGGGTGGCTTGTTCAATCAGGCGGGTAATTTTTTCGCCGACAACGGAACCCATACTACCGCCCATGAAGCGGAAATCCATCACAGCTAAAGCAACAGGTAAACTGTTGATTTGCCCCAAACCAGTTTTAACTGCGTCTAATAGGCCGAGTTTGTCTTCCATTTCCCGGAGGCGATCGCTATAGGCTTTGCGATCGCGGAACTGCAATGGATCGGTAGCCCGCAGATTTTCATCCATCGGCCTCCAGGTATTCTGATCTATCAGTTGGCGGATGCGCTCATCACTATCTACCCGATTATGATGTCCACATTCAACACAGACCATTTGATTAGCTCTTAGGTCTTTAGTATATGTCAATACACCACATTTAGAACACTTGTGCCATAGCCCATCGGCAATTTCGCGTTCTTGGCGTTCGGGGTTGGTTGCACCCGCTTTACGTCGGTTTGCGAACCAATCAAATAGAGACTTTAAACCGCGTGATTCTTCGTTGTTCGCCATTTTTATCTTATTCAAGTGGGATACGAGGTCGAAAATAGGTCAATCTGTTCTGGGAAGTTAATAATCATAAGTTCTTGACTACTAATTTTTTCCCTTTACTCTTGACTACATCGTCAAAATACGCTTATAAGCAATTGAGACATTAATTTTGCATCTTTGGTTGCCAGCTTAACGAAAATACTGATACCAATACAAGTCTCTAGTTCATCACATCTTGTAAATGTATTGGCAAAATTAAAGCTATTGGAATATCAACCCTACCACAAGACGCTTTTCCCCAACCCCAGCTTGAATTCTTGCTCCTAATCTCAAAATTTATGTTGCTAGTTGATGAGCAATCAGCATCTATGTACATTAGTTGCGCTAGCCAACAGGTGCTTCTTGCGGACTTACGAATAGCAACGAAAAGCTCAAGCATTCAGGAGTATGGTGGTATAGTCGGCTGGTGAGCCTCACCAAACGAGGTATAGGCATTTAAAAACCTCATACCTTGCCAAAGCGAGGATTTTCATTGCGTAAGTCCTATTTCGTTAAGAGGGTGATACAAGTCACAAGCTGATATTATCAAAATCTCAAGTATCAATGGGGTAATGAACGTTACAGTTGTGGGGAATAAGGAATGTGGCTTGTAAGGTTTTTCATCATGTAATGAGTGATGACTATAAAACCAACTAAATAGTCTGAGTTTGCAGCGACAAAACTACGAGGAAAGTTGTCATGGTAACTGTTTTGCTAGATTTAGAAACGATCGCCGTGGTAGTTCTGACAAATATTTCGTCTCTGCAAGTGCTATCGTTGTTCTAAATTGCTCAATACCTCAAGATTTGACATGACTAGCTTTAATTTAAAGTAGCTAAAGATGTCATACTTAGTACTATCAACAGATAAAGTTCGCCCTAATAACGCGTTTCAACGTGTATACAGTATGGAAACTACTTCAAATGTAATTCCCGAATTTGAAAAACTATTTAGACAGAAGTTACAATTAAATAATTGCAAGCTGAAAAAGAAAAAGCAAGAGAATAATTACGAGATTATTACTCCGGCAAAAGATATTTTTCTGATGTATTGGTGCGAATTTCCCGAAATCAAGCTAGTATACCAGCCTATAGGAGTACGTACCAAGCAAACTGTGGTTTATGAGCAGGCTATTCGCTCTCATATTAACTTTTGTGTCAGCAGTATCCAAGAAGGCGACAAGGTTTCTGCCAACTAGACAGATAAATGGCGATCGCTCACCGTAGGCGATCGTCAAACCCAACAAAGGCTCAAGGGATAACTCAAATTTTCGATAAAAAAGACAGAATATCTTAACATTCTGTCTGTATTAATATTTTTTTGTCAACATTAAAATTCATTAATAATCGTTGCTCACTGCAACAATAATATAACGATTTTAACAGTACCTAGTCCGCACCACAGCACTTGTTTCACCAATACGCAAAAACAAGTTAAACAAGCTTTTCCACAGCTGCACTAAACTGCTCATAAGGGGAAACTCCCACAATCTTTTCTGTTAACTCACCATCTTTAAAAATTAACACTGCTGGAATACTGCGGAGTCCAAACCTTTTGAAGAGAGGTTTATTGTTGTCTACGTCTACCTTAACCACTTTCACACGGCCTTTGTACTCATCAGCAAGTTGATCCATTAATGGACTGACAAGACGACATGGGCCACACCAAGTAGCAGTAAAGTCAACAACAACGACTTTATCTTCACTTAAAACGGCATCAAATTCATTTTCTTGAACGTAAGTAACTGTATCAGTGGTCATTAATTTTATTTCCAGTATCAAACTAAAATTTTTGTAAACAGAAGAAGATAAAAGTTATGATTGGTTCTGTGTTGATACAGTTAGTTGTTCACCGCAGATACCTGATCAAGAACCTTCTTATCAGTTCTTGGTGCCTTACTAGGGAAAATTTTGCAATACAGACATTACAAGATATTAAAAGAAAAATGCTCCTTTTAGTTCTTGTGTAATCATTTCATTCATGCTAATTACAAGATTCCTATCTCTTAATAGATATACTCTCATGAAATGAACAATTAGCGCTCTATACTTGGTTGCATAGAGCGCTGAGAGTATTTTAAGCTTTAAGCGGGCATAATTTGAACAATGAGCGAGCGTTTATCAAGTGACTGGACTTTTCCTACTTGACTCAGATCAGTCACAATGCGTTCTAGCATTAGTCCTGCTTGTTCTCGATATTGATTTTCTCGACCCCGTAAACGAATAGCAAATTTAACGGAATCACCTTTACTCAACCACTGAAGCGCTTGCTCAATACGTAAATTATAGTCAGCCGCACCAACATTAGGGCGAAATCGGACTTCTTTGACTGTGGGTCTAGCACTTTGACCCTGGCGTTTTTTCTTCTGATACTGTAGCTTACCGTAGTTAAGAATTTTCGCTACTGGAGTGTCTTTGCTTTGCGAAACTACAACTAGGTCAAGCTCTACACTCTGGGCTAACTGTAGAGCTTCGTAGGTATCGATTAAACCACGATTATTATTCTCATGGTCAATCAAGAATACCTGGGGTGACTTGATTTGGGAATTAATCAGCTGCTTTTGGACTACGATAATCGCTTCCTCCTAATTTTCAATGCCTTGTCTTGCAAGTATTACTAAGGTAACACAGTACTATCTATATTGTTTACTATAAAATATTACTTCATCACTTCCTTGATGACCTTAACCAAAAGGTTGATTTTTTTAATGTAAAGTGAATTATTTTTGCCCTTGATTATTTATAAATATTTTATGTTAGTGATTTTCTTTATTTGGATTGTTAAAATGTGGTGAAGATAAAGTGAGCATTTAAGTTATGGTTACGCAGAAATTTGATAACACATTGGCTGCTATCGAGTTAAATGCAGCGAGAAAATTAAATTGGGACTATCAGGAATTTAAACAGCATTTCCATTTTCAAGTAAATCATAACGCTATTGAGATAGAATCCCAGAAGGATTTACTCAAAGAACCAGATTTGCAAAATTTAAAGCAAGCTTTGTTAGATTATGGTTTTCAATACAAAAAAACCATAGATGATTCTGTTTTTGTTTTTGAGAAAGATGTTGAATTAAGGTAGAGCAAAATTAAAGTGATTAACTAATGTTGGGCGATCGCCAGAATATTTTCCCAAAAAATACCCTATTGAAAATTCTCTGGGTTTAACTCTTGACTATTTTCTGAGGAAGTATTTATCTCATTACTTAATACTTCCTTAGTAAAATATTTTAAAGTTGAAGCTAAAGCCAGTTGGGAGGCTATTTGATACGTAATTTCTGGAGACATTTCTTTGTGTTGATTCAACAATTCAACAAAGCTTTCAAAGTCACGCATTACGCAATATCTGTGTAGGGCGGATTTTCTATCTATTTGATGAAATTTTTCGTCAATTTTCTCTCTAGCTTCTTTTTCAGCCTCAGAGATGGAATTAACGAATCCGTTGTGGTGACATAATTCACCAGAAATCTTGTAGTAATAAGCTTTTCCGCTTAGTTCTTCTTCTTCAATAGTAATGGAATGAAACTTATACTCAATTTTGTACTTATTAGATTCCATAAATAGCAGACATCATATAGTTTGACATAAGTTGTCTCCAAAATTATGAGTGGTTAGAGATGGAAATTCCGGAGACAAGCTTGTCAATAACAAAAGGTAAAAACCTATTAATATCAGAAACAAAATTTGTGCCCGACTTTTATTCTCACTCCTTATTTTAACACGAGATTTAACAAGACTACATAATCTCTCTCTGAAAGCCTGATGAGATATGAATTTTACGAAGATCTAGTAGCTGATTTGTAGTTTAACTTTGGAGTTAATATTTTAAGCGAATGTATATGTAAAATATGATTTATCTGTTTTAAATAGAAAGAAAATTAGTTAAAAATCCGTAATTTACCAAGACATTATGCAAAAAAGAGAAGAACGAGGAGAGAAAAAAGAGACATTAAAACTCGTTTTGTATCAGTTGACACCCTGCTTGGGTAATGTTCCACCAGGAATAGACCCGCAGCTTCGTCGTTAATAAATTACTCAAATAAGCTATTCTGCTTTTAAGGTGCATAATCCATAGAGAAAGCGGTTGATCGTTGACCGTTAACAGTCAACTGTCCTTATTAATAGTTATGCAATCTAGGCGTGCATTAGCTTACTTGGCGAATATCTCCAGGATAAAATAGCCGATATGTAGCTATGCGATCGCCTGACCTAACACGACTCAACTACAATATATATAGATATTGTTGAGAATTGTATAGTTAGGGTCTAGCTGTCATGGCTCCCGCCGTTTTAATTCAAAATCTACAAAAGCGTTACGGTACTGTTGAAGCCGTCAAAGATGTTTCTTTCCAGGTAGAACCAGGGGAAATCTTTGGTTTACTCGGCCCCAACGGTGCAGGTAAAACCACTACTCTACGTGCTTTGTGTACCCTCACCACTCCAGATGCAGGCAAAATCGAGGTATCTGGTATTTCTGTGTTGGATAATCCCAGAGTAGCTAGACAACGGCTAGGCTATGTTGCTCAAGAAGTTGCCTTAGATAAAGTGCTAACAGGAAAAGAACTGCTGCAATTACAAGCAGCACTTTATCACCTCCCCAATGCCGTAGCCAAACAGCGAATCGAGACAGTTTTAGATTTACTCGGTTTACAAGAATACGCCAATAAAAAAACCGGAACTTATTCTGGTGGTTTACGCAAACGCCTAGACTTAGCGGCTGGCTTACTGCACTCGCCAGATGTGTTGGTGTTAGATGAACCAACAGTAGGACTTGATATTGAAAGCCGTTTTGTGGTATGGGAATTCTTGCGAAAACTCAGAGCATCGGGGACAACGGTGGTGATTACCAGCCACTATTTAGAAGAAATTGACGCGCTAGCCGATCGCGTGGCTATCATTGACCGTGGTGTAGTGATTGCCGTTGGTACACCTTCAGAGCTAAAAGATAGGGTTGGAGGCGATCGCATCACCTTACGAATCCGCGAGTTCTCCCCCACAGCAGAAGCAGAACAAGCTAAATCTCTACTACAAGGACTACCTTTTGTCAAGGAAGTTATCATCAACAACGCGCAAGGTAATTCCTTGAACCTGGTAGTAACACCACAAAATGATGCTTTAATTACCATCCAGCAAGCACTCAACAACGCCAGCCTACCAATTTTTGGTATCGCCCAATCCCGTCCCAGCCTCGATGATGTCTATCTAGCAGCCACCGGACGCACCCTACTGGATGCCGAATTAGCAGCAGTAGCCAACCGCGACCCCAAAGCCGAAAAGAAACAGAACATGAGATAGGTAAGCTATTCTGCTTTTGAGTTGCTCGATCTATCGTGAGGGCTGTTGACAGTGAACAGTTAACAGCTAACAGCCCTTATTAGTAGTTATGCAATTCAGACGTGCATTAGCTTATCGCTCAACCGTCAACAGTCAACTGACAACTAACAAACATGAGTGTCACCCCAAAATCAGATATCAATTGGCAACCAGCCACATCACCGCAAACGAACCTTAATACTGCACCTAACTTTTTTGGTGATTTAGTGCAGGAAACCCTGGCTTTAACTCGTCGCCTGTTTATTCAATTACAACGCCGTCCCTCCACCTTATTAGCTGGGATTATTCAGCCTGTAATGTGGTTGGTGTTATTTGGCGCTTTGTTCCAAAATGCTCCTAAAGGCTTATTTGGGAGTACAACAAATTACGGGCAATTTTTAGCGGCAGGTGTAATCGTATTTACAGCCTTTGCCGGAGCATTGAATGCTGGTTTACCTGTAATGTTTGACCGTGAGTTCGGCTTTTTGAATCGGTTATTAGTTGCTCCCCTTGCTTCTCGCTTTTCCATTGTCTTTGCTTCAGCTATCTTTATTGTCAGCCAAAGTTTACTGCAAGCTGCCGTAATCGTTGGTGCGGCAGCGTTTCTAGGTGCTGGCTTACCAGATATAGCGGGACTGGGTGCGATCGCCTTAATTGTCTTCCTACTGGCTTTAGGTGTCACTGCAATTTCCTTAGGATTGGCTTTTGCCCTACCTGGACACATTGAATTAATAGCAGTAATCTTTGTTACTAACCTACCATTACTTTTTGCGAGTACTGCTCTCGCTCCTTTATCCTTTATGCCCAAGTGGTTGCAGGTTGTTGCTACCCTCAATCCCCTCAGCTACGCCATTGAACCAATTCGTTATCTTTATCTCCACAGTCATTGGGGATTGGGTGATGTGGTCATGCAAGCACCTTGGGGTGATGTCACTTTTGGAGGAGCCTTGCTAATATTGTTTAGCTTTGCTTTTGTTGCATTGTTGAGTATTCAGCCCCAACTACGGCGGACTCTTGCTTAAAATCAAAGCAGGATGGTGTTAGAGGAATTTTAGAGTCAAAATCCATGAAAAAACTATTTTTACCAGTAACCAGACTCTTAGTAGGTTTAGCAGGAATCAGCTTTGCTTCCTTCATGACTGCACAGCCAAGCCTGGCTCAACTCGGCACAGTAGATGCAGGTGGTAATAATTCAGACAACCAAAATAATAACCTGAACTTCGACTCTGGCAATTTCAATATGTTTGACCTCATCCATCGGGCAAACTTAGGAAATGGCTCATTTGACTCTAATAGCAAAAGTCAACAAATAGACGATGCAGCTAGGGCATTTAGAGAAAGGCAAAATAAGGCTACTACTGTTCAGCCCCAGGGACAGATACTTCCCACTTTGCCAGCCAGTGCGACACCATCAGCTGATAGTCCATCAACTTTGACTATCCCTGGTAACAATTAATTTAGGGAGTAGGGAGTAAGAGAAAAATCAAAAGTGATGACTCCTTACTCACTACTCAGTACTTAACTTACAGCCCCAAAGCAGCTAAAACATCGCTAGCATGGGTTGTTGTGTTGACACTAGCATCAACATGAACAATTTTACCGTCGGGGCCAATTACGTAAGTGACACGCTTGGCATAACCGCCACCATCAACGTCGTAAGCGCTGATTAAGGTTTTATTAGTGTCAGCCAGCAAGGGAAAATTCAGATTATATTTTTGGGTAAATGCTTGATGAGAACCTTCATCATCAGCACTCACACCCAAAACAACTACATCCTTGTTTTTGTAATCAGATTGAGCATCACGGAAGCTACAAGCTTGTTTAGTGCAGCCTGGTGTGTCATCTTTGGGGTAAAAATACAAAACCACTGTCTTACCAGCAAAATCAGATAGCGAAACGGTGTTACCGTTGGTATCTTTGACGGTAAATGCAGGTGCATCCGTACCAACTGCTAGAGGCATAATGAACCTTTCCTGTTTCAGATTTTTGATGACTTTGAAATTTTACAATAATTTACAATAGTTTCATGACAATCTTAGAAAACTGGGGATTGGGTATTGGTGATTGGAAAAAATTCTTTTCCTGTCAAATTCCCAGTATTCAATCCTAATTACGAATTAAAAATTATGCCTATAATGGACTCCCCAACACCTAAAGCTTTCTCGTACCCACAAACCACCATAGAAAGAGCAAGGCGATCGCTCATTTGTTCTCCCTTCAATATTGGACTATTTGCAACTATGCGTAGTCAGAGCGTTTCCGTAGGTGCGATCGCCAACGAAGCCGGTGTTAAAAACGGTTATACCAAAAATCCATTATCAGAATTGACTTGCGATAATGAATTAGATTGGTTAATCCAAGTGGGTTTATTACGGCGAGAAGTGGACGGGCAAGGCATTACAGATAGTTTCCGCCTCACTCCCCTGGGACACCAACTCATAGAAAAATACCAAGGAAAAAACCTGCCTGCACCTTCATGGCGCGATCGCCTATACGATATCGTGATTCGTTGGTTTCGACTTCCGTTTTGAAGATAGGGGTATAGGGGTATAGGGGTATAAGGGTTTGGGGGTATAGGGGTAAATCTTTCTTTTCCTCACACCCTCACACCCTCACACCCTTACACCCTTACACCCTTACACCCTCACATCCCTTGTACTAAAACAGAACCTCAAAAGTTAGGATGAGGCAATTCTAGGGAACAATATATACGGAGAAACATCAACCCATTTATGAAATCTTTACCATTTTCATTTGATTGAATTGGTGAGATTGTTAATTAGGGTTTGATGAGTAAGTCATGACGCTGGTATATTCTCTAAACTTGCGGACAATGCCTGTCACCAATTTACTCCAGTAGCTGCCCGAATTTCTGACATTTGAGCAGTAAATTGCTATATTATCCCCCAACTATCTCACCCCTTATTTTTGAATAACTAAAAGTGGCTATGAAATCAATAATGGTAGTGGGAACAACATCCCACGCTGGAAAATCACTGATAAGTACGGCTATTTGTCGCATTTTGTCCCGGCGTGGTTGGCGAGTGGCACCCTTCAAGGGGCAAAATATGGCATTAAATGCCTATGTCACAGCCAATGGGGGAGAAATTGGCTACGCGCAAGCAGTACAAGCCTGGGCAGCAGGGGTGGTACCGTGGGTAGAAATGAATCCAATTCTGCTCAAACCCCAAGGAGATATGACTTCTCAAGTCATTATCAGAGGTAGACCTGTAGGCCGAGTCAATGCTGCTGACTATTATGAGCAGTATTTTGAACCAGGTTGGCGGGCAATTGAAGAATCTCTACAACATTTAGGAACTGAATTTGATTTAGTTGTTTGCGAAGGTGCGGGTAGTCCAGCAGAAATTAACCTCAAGCACCGTGACTTAACTAATATGCGGGTAGCAAAATATTTGAATGCCCCAACTCTATTAGTAGTTGATATTGACCGTGGTGGTGCTTTTGCTCACGTAGTTGGCACACTAGAATTATTAGACCCAGAAGAACGCCAACTAATTAAAGGTGTAGTGATTAACAAATTCCGGGGACAGCGATCGCTCCTAGACCCAGGAATCAAATGGTTAGAAGAACGGACTGGTATTCCCGTGGTCGGTGTAATTCCCTACTTACAAGAAATTTTTCCCGCCGAAGATTCCCTAGACTTGTTAGAACGCAAAACCCACAAAGCCCACGCAGATCTTCAGATCACCGTCGTTCGCTTACCGCGAATAGCCAACTTTACCGACTTCGATCCCCTAGAATCAGAACCCACCGTTGCCGTCAAATACATTAGCCCGAAACAAGATTTAGGACACCCAGACGCAGTAATTTTGCCAGGGACAAAAACTACAATTGCTGACTTGATATTACTGCAAAAGACTGGCATGGCAGAAGCAATCCAGAACTACGCAGCGTCCGGGGGTACAGTTTTGGGTATTTGCGGCGGTTATCAAATTCTGGGGCAAATGATCGCCGATCCAGAAGGTATCGAAGGGCAAGCTGGTAGATATCAAGGCTTAAATCTCTTACCAATTAGAACCGTCATCACCGGACAAAAGATTGCTCGTCAGCGCCAAGTTAGCTCAAATTTCCCACAACTGGGCTTACCCGTCAACGGTTTTGAGATTCACCAAGGGCGATCGCGCGTGGAACCACAAGGCGATAACCAAGCTTTCCAACCTCTATTCGATGACGTTAACTTAGGGTTAGTAGATAGTTGTCAATCTGTTTGGGGTAGTTATCTACATGGATTGTTCGACAATGGCCCCTGGAGACGAGCTTGGTTAAATCGTCTTCGTCAACAACGCGGTTTAAAATCTCTACCTACAGGTGTGGCTAACTACCGCGAACAACGAGAGCAGATGTTAGATAATATAGCTACTGAAGTAGAAAACCATTTAGACTTGACTCCTTTTCTGCCCTAATGAGGCTAGTATCTCATGAATGTTCGCGTCCGATTCTTGCCAGATAATGTCACCACTAATGCTGAAGTGGGAGAAGCCCTATTAGATGTAGCAGATCGGGCGGGAGTATTCATTCCCACTGGTTGTCTGATGGGTTCATGTCATGCTTGCACTGTGGAACTTGAAGATGGTGAAGTCATCCGTGCTTGTCTTAGTGCTGTACCACCAGGGCGCGAAGAATTAATTATTCATCTATTCAGCGACCCAACTTGGTAAGAAAATGTAGCCCTTAGTTTCTTGTAAGAGTTGCTACAATCTAGCCAGAGCAAGAGTTTTGAGAGTCAGTGCGGTGCATCTCTATTGCCCCGTCTTGGCTTAAATAGAACTCTTCATCATTTTTGAGAAAGTAGCATAATTGCAAGTATTTTGGTAAGACATTTTGTAAGTAAGCAATGTTCTACTCTTTAACCCCGATGACATCCGATAAAGTAGTCAATAAATCCGTGGTTGTGTAGGGCTTAGATATAAATCTGTCTGCACCAGCCACAATCGCTTGTTGCTCGTTTGCGGGTAAACCACTAGAGGCAATAATCTTGACTTTGGGGTTGATGGTGCGTAGAGTGCGGATGGCGGTTAATCCGTCCATGTTGGGCATAACCATATCTAGCAAGACGGCACTGATTTCTGGTTGATATTCGACATAGAGAGCGATCGCCTCAATGCCATCGTTAGCTACCAAAATTTTATAGTTATAATCCGCTAGGGCTTCTTGTGCAGTTTGTTGGATGATCGTTTCATCATCGACAACTAAAATCAACTCGCCATTACCTCTAGGCAATTCTGTTTTTGCTATGGTCTCGGTTGCTGTTCCTTTTCCTCTGAGTAAGAACACCTGAAATTCTGTGCCTTGACCTACCTGACTTGCCACTTCTACAAAACCGCCGTGGTTCTTGACGATACCTAAAACCGTTGATAGTCCTAGCCCTGTACCTTTACCGACTTCTTTCGTGGTAAAAAAGGGATCAAATATGCGTTCTAAGATTTCTGGCGGAATTCCTGTGCCTGTATCTGAGATGGTGACAACAATGTAGTCTCCTACTTCCGACTCTAGGTGCATTCGGGCATAGGTAGAGTCGATTACCCGATTGGTGGCAGTGATAGTAAGCTTACCACCATTGGGCATAGCGTCACGGGCATTGACTGCCAAGTTCATGAACACCTGTTCTAATTGGGTGGGATCGGCTTGCACCATCCACAAGGTGTTTGTCGGAATATCAGTAATGATTTCAATGGATTTAGGAAATGTCTGTTGGATGACTTTAGCTAATTCTTTGAGCAAATGTCCAGGTTGTAGGAGGATGCGTTGACCTTCGGTACCACGGGCAAAGGTGAGAATTTGTTTTACTAAATCAGAGCCACGCTTGGAGCTGGTTTCTAGAGTTTTGAACAGTTCTTGAGTCCTTATATCCACATTTTTACATCTGGAAGGCAACAGTTGGGCAATCATCACAATGGGAGCAAACACATTATTGAGGTCGTGGGCAATGCCACTAGCTAGAGTGCCGATACTTTCCAGCCGTTGAACGCGGTAAAATTGTAGCTCTAGTTGTTTTTTCTCAGTGATGTCGGTGTTAACGACTAAAATTGACGGGGAATCTCCGAATTGATTGTGTACCAGTGTCCACCGACTAGCAACAATAATTTCTTGAGCATTTTTGGTGGTTTGCTCTAATTCTCCATGCCAAGAACCTTGTTCAAGAGTAGTTGTTACAGCTGCTTCCAATTGAGATGAGGATTCTTTATGGAAAAGTTCATGGGCTAATTTCCCCACAGTTTCCTCTGCTGTCCAACCGTATAAGTTTTCTGCCCCTCGACTCCAGAACAATATGCGGTTTGCTAAATCACGGACAAAAATGGCATCTGTCGCAACATTAATTAAAGCTGCTTGTTGACGGATTTGCTCTTGGGCTTGTTTGCGCTCTGTTATGTCTGTGGAAACACCACAAATCGCATAGGGTTCACCAGTCGCATCGCAGAGGGGAAACTTGACAGTTAAGTAAGTGTGTAGCCCATCCTCAAATTGAATTTCTTCCTCAAACTGCACAGGAGTCATAGAAGAGAGAACCTCTTGATCATTTATACTTAAGGGTTGAGCAGTTTTAGGAGAGAAGACTTTTACATTAGTTTTATTTTTGACTTGCTCTCGTGTCAGGTGGGTGATTCTTGCAAATTCGGAATTCACCAGAATATGCCGTCCCTGCATATCCTTAACATAGATAACAGCCGGGCAATTATCTATAATCGCCTGTAGCCTTTGATTACTTTCTTTGACAGCTTCCTCAGCGTTTTTACGCTCAGTAATGTCCATATTCACCCCAATCATCTGGAGTGGCTCACCCGTGATGTCATCGTATAATACTTGACCTTTACATAATGACCAACCAACTGTACCATCTGGGTAAAGAAACCGGAATTCGATATCATGGGGTACTCGCTGGTCAATGGCTCGCAACGCTGATTGATGCAGCAACTCTCGGTCTTCAGGATGGACAATGAGATTTAAAAAATTTTCATAGCTGACATCAAACGTATCAGGGGTTAAACCAAATAAACAAAACAGATGATCAGACCAGATAACTTCATTGGTTTGCAGATTCCAGTCCCAAGTACCAGTATTACCGGCCCAGAGTGCTAGTTTTAGCCGTTGCTCGCTTTTTTGCAGTTTTGCCTCAGCTTGTTTGCGTTCTGTAATGTCCTGATGCACTCCAATCATCCGGATTGGTTTCCCAACTTCATCGTAGAAGACGTTTCCTTTGCCACTTGCCCAGTGTACTGTACCATCAAGCCACACTACCCGAAACTCGACATTACAGATGGTATTTTGATCAATACACTGCATCAGGTGTTGTTCTACAAATTCTCGGTCTTCAGGGTGGATGAAATTTACAAATGATTCAAACCTGTTGTTGAATGTCTGGGGATCGATATTAAATAAAGAACACATACTCTCAGACCAGACCACCTCATTAGTTTGCAGATTCCAGTCCCACATACCTGTGCTGCTGGCTGAGAGTGCCAGTTGTAGCCGTTGCTCGCTGTTTTGCAGATTTGCTTTAGCCTGCTGGCGATCGCTCACATCCCGGATAATGGAAAGATGACGATGTGGTATAAAATTGGCAACCGCCGCAAATTCTGTTGCTCTTACTGTACCGTTGCGACGATGCAATTGAAACTCACCCGACATTTGTTCTTGTTCACGGAACTGTTGCCAAGCTTGGGTAAAATTAAATTCTGGTGCAGCAAAATCCGCAATTGTGGAAGCTAAAAGTTCTTCCCTAGATACACCAAATAATTCACAAGCTGCTGCATTGACATCTACATAACGTCCCTCATCATCCGCAATCAGGATCGCATCCACAGCGTGATCAAACAAGGCTTGCAGCTGCTGTTCACGCTGTTGTAGACGCGCATTAGATTGCACTAGTTTGGCTGTCCGCTCCGCCACCCGCAACTCTAGTTCTTGTTGTACTTGGCGCAGTGATTCCTCAACTTGGTGGCGTTGTTTGATTTCTGCTTCTAACTGCTGGTTGGTTTGCTGGAGTTGAAATGTTTGCTCTGCAACTTTGGCTTCTAAGGCTTGGATGACGTTGACTATTTCTACAGGATCAAGCACTTGCAGGAGATTGGTTTGTGTCACTAGTCCTTGGAGTTGGCCTTGTTCACCCACCACAACTAACCGTCGCACCCCTCGCGCTTGCATCAACAGATTAACAGTCCACAAAGATTCGCTGGGACTAATACTGAATACAGGGGAACTCATCACGGTTTGCGCTGGGGTTTGGGCGATATCTAGTCCCTGTAAGTGGACTTTGAGAATATCTTTCTCCGTAATCATCCCCACCGGGATCAGTTTTGTCTCTTGCGGTGCGACAATGACAACACAACTGATCCGGCGATCGCTCATCATCTGAGATAATTCCAACACAGATGTAGTTGGCAGTGCATGAATAATTTCCGTTACCATCACCTCTGTCACACATCGCAGTTTCAGCAGATGCGCTGGTTGAACCACCTGACGTATTCTGTCTTGAGTAATCAAGCCTAACAATTGTCCTTGCTCATCTACCACAGGCAAATGGCGAATGTGATGCTGGCGCATAAAAGCTAGAGCGGTGAGAGCATTTTGAGCCGCAGCCTGTGTCAAGCTAATGACTGGCTGAGTCATCACCTCGGAAATTTTTTTCCTGGATATATCTACCCCTACGCCAGTGAGCCTGACTACATCCCGTAAAGTGAATATACCTACTAAGTTCTTTTCCTCAACTACTAAAACACAACTACTAAAATTAGATGCAGAATTTATTGTACAGATGCTTACCGGATTCATGAGAGCAATTACATCAATGAGCAGAGTATCCGGTAACACAGTTAAAGGGGAACATTCCATTACCTGCTCTATGGTAGGAAAATCCACAGGATAAAGTGATGGCATTAGTTAAGTGTTTCCGTGAAAGCAATAAAAAAGTGATATTAAAATTCTGAGCAGCACAAAATCAGCTTAAAAAGTATGAATTTTCAGTCCAGATGACAAAATTTAGCTTTTTTCTCAAATCACAGTTCTGATGTTAATTTTGACTAATATACTGAGATATTATTTTGTAATTTTGATAACTTTTTTATGATTAAAATGTCTTAGATTGATTATATAACTATTTACAAAATACAAACTAAGCAACTCTAGGAGTTAATTTCTTCCCAAGGATTGTTAGAGGGTGTTTGAAAAGTCGAAAAGTATACTATAAACCCCTCTCCAAACCTCTCCCCGAAACGGAGAAAGGCTTTGAAACCCCCATTCCCTGTCTTTGCTACGCAACGCTAACGACACGCTGTGCGAACGTAGGGAAGGGGAGGCTCAAGGGGTTAGGTTTTTAAGATTTTGGTGTTAGCAATGATACTTTTCAAACATCCTCTTACAGTATAAAAAATATCAAGGTTTTGAAAGTTAATGTGGTTAGCTCCGTATTTAGCTTTTAATAAAAAAAAATCTATTTTAATTAGGTATAAATTTGATTTATAGTTATGAAAAAACGTCAGTATCTAGTGGTTTTACTATTTGTAAAAAGAGCTAAAATTTTTGCCTAATTCTAGTTAGGCAAGCTGGTGTAATCGCTAATCGCTTGCTGCTGTTTTTAGTAGAAAATGCCGTTATATTCCACTATCACGACATCCAATGGTGATCGCAGTTTTCTCCTCTAGCTAACCAATCCCATAAGAATATATTTTAATTTTTATTAGGGACTTCCAGAAAATAAATTATTCAATGGGTCAGAGCAAATATGATCATTGTATTCTTCCTCCCCTACTTCCCCTGCTCCCCCTGCCTCCCCTGCTTACCACAGTGATTGTATATTTTTTAGTTGGAAGTCCCTTAGCAGGGCATTAACGTAACTACTAACTTTTTCAGTCACTACGTAATAGAGACGCAATTGTCGCGTCTCTACACTTTTTCAACGATTAACTGATGACTGATGAAGATTTAAAGCATACTCCCTAAACCTTTCTAAATCAGCTTGAATTGTCGATTCCACAGCCTTACCCAAAAACAAATTATCCATGATTTTGCCTAGAAAGCCAGGGATAGCATAGGAAATAGTCATTTTGACAATACTATGACCGTGGCGATCGTAAAAGCGGATAGCGCCTTGATTGGGCAGACCATCAATCGATTCCCATTGAATAATTTGGTTGGTAATAACCTTGGTAATGCGAGATTTCCAGGTAAATTCCAGTCCACCAGTATTGAGTTTCCAAAGTGATAGATCAGGATTTTCTGGTGGAACTTTTACAGAGTCAATCCACTTCATCCATTTAGGCATTTGTTCTAAGTCAGCCCATAACCCCCATACTAAATCTATGGGGGCTTCCACTTCTACCTGTACGCTATGTTCTAGCCAGTTAGACATTCTATTTCGGATTTGAGATTTGATTAGATTAGCAGCTCTAACTCTATTTTTTAATATTATCTAGGATGACTTTTGCCGCCTGCCGTCCTGAAATTGTCGCCCCTTCCATGCTGTCGATGTAGTCTTGCTGCGTATAACTACCCGCCAGAAAGAAATTGGCTATAGGAGTTTTTTGGCTAGGACGGTAAACATCCATACCTGGAGCTTCTCGGTAGAGAGATTGAGCTAGCTTGACTACACTGTACCAAGTCATATTTAGCTCCCGTGATGAGGGGAACAGTTCATATACTTGTTTGAGGACGTGTTGGGCGATCGCTTCGTTACTTTCTTTGATAAATGGGTCTCCTGGGGTCAATACCAGTTGCAACAATGACCCTTGACCTTGACGATAATAATCACTAGGACTAGTCAAGGCTAAATCAGCAAAACAGGAAAAGTCAGCATCTGCGGTATAGAGCAAATTATCTAGACCGACAGCCTCTTTTAGCTGTTTGCGTTTATTTTCATCTTGCAGTTCTGTTACCCAGCCATCAAATCTCATCTGCACAGTGGCAACGGGTACTGCATCTAGCTTATAAATGTTATCAAATTCCGACCATTTCCGCCATTCTTGAGGTAAAACTCGCTGTATTCCAGGAATATCGCAAGCACAAACGTAGGCATCTGCGGTAATTTCTTCTACTTCATCACCTTTGGCTACTACTATGCCAGTAACGCGAGTTTGCCCTTCTGCTTCAGCATACTTAATTTCCCGTACTTGCCGACGAGTGTAAATTTTTGTTCCCCTAGCTTCTAAATATCTCAGAATGGGTTGATGTAAATATTCATCAGGCGAACCTTCCAACATTCGCAGTACAGAGGCTTCGCTTCTCACTGCGAAGAATTGGAAGATTGTTAACATACAACGGGCGGAGATATTTTCACAGTCAATAAATCCCAAGGCATAGGCGATGGGATTCCACATTCGCTTAATGCTACCATTACTACCGCCGTGAGAGCGAAACCAATCGGCAAAGCTAATTTTATCTAGGTTGCGGATGGTTTTCATCGCCCCTTCAAAGTCTACTAATCCACGCACAATGGGGCTTGTACCTAGAGCGATCGCATTTTGTAGTTTATCCTGTAATGAGAGTTGAGAGGTGGTAAAAAACGCTTTCAACCCATTGAAGGGCGCACCTGTGAAGAAACGAAAATCCAAAGCACCTGTCCGTCCCCCTTTGTTGACAAAGGTGTGGGTATGTTCTTTGAGGCGTAAATGGGAAAACGCCCCCACCTTATTCATGAGTTCAAATAGTTGGTAGTAGCACCCGAAAAAAACGTGCAAACCCATTTCAACGTGATTACCATCGCCATCAATCCAACTGCCAACTTTACCACCAACAAACGGACGGGATTCAAAAATCTGGACTTCACAGCCAGCATCAGCTAAATCTATAGCGGTTGCTAGCCCAGCCAATCCCGCTCCTACGATTGCAACGCGCATTCCGTTCTTCCTTCTTCAGCTTCTTTACAAATTGTAACTGGCTTGGTGTCGGAATTTGCTAGTTATATAAATTTCAGCAGTGTATTGAAAGACAACAAAGTCATGCACCTGATGATCAATAAGCTTTTATTACCCCTTTTGATTCTGGTTATTAGAAACACTTGACTTGAAGTGTGCATATTCCAGTAAACTAACTTTCGTTAGTCAAAGTAGACTAAAAAAGCATCATAGATGTTTGTTGAGTAGTCATATAGATGTGGTCGTAAATTTGCAGCAAAAAAATTACCACACCTCCTACCGACCTGTTTCTTTGCTGTCATCTGATACAGGTAAACTTCTAATCAGTTCCCGAATCACATCAGTTGCTGGTCTACCTGTCTGTTGACAATATTTTTCCAGTTTTTCTGCTTCCTGTGCTGCTAAGTTGACAGTTATGCGTTTAACGGCCCATTTTTTATTAGTCATTATCATGCTATTTGCTGTGTATTGACATCATCAAAAACAACTTAATCAAAGATGAAGACGATAAGATTATCAGAATTTGTGTCACGAAACAAGCGATACCGTTGATGATAAAAATGTCTTTTTTGTCAAATTATTCATCCTTCTTCCTGAAAATATAAGAAATTAATTACCACTGGTGAAGGAATAATAGGGTACACTCAACTATTCCAGGGAATAACCTTAGCAATAGGTCACTAAAGTTCGGCAATTAAATTGTAGAGGTGGGCCTGACTAATTTAATGTTCACTTCGTAAAAGTCTCCAAAATTTTGAATTATCAAAACTATGTGACATTCTAGTCCAGCTAACATCACCCACAATGCTTGATAATGACTCTCTCATCAGCAACTACGTCAGAGTACATATCATCAAGCAATCACTCTCACGATTGGCACAATTGAATTTGTACACTCGTAAAAGTCATATTTTGAATGATTACCACGGTTTTTTAATCTGCATTACTTGTTTTTTCTTAGCCTCAGATAGATATTATTGGTGTATTAGCTAAGAAAGATAACATCAGTCGGAATCATAAGATCAAACAGTTCCATCTTATAATCGTGTGGTTATTTTTTCTAAGATTTATGGTTAATCCCATGAAAAACTAACCACTATAGGCATTGGAACAGCTTATTAAAAATCCTTTGTTACCTAAATAGTAAAGATGCGATTAATTGTGTTTTGTTCCTTTAATTTTCGCTGTTATGATTCACATATGGTATCAATTGCTGATTATTAATTGGTTTACTTTGTGGTTGACAACAATGCAGCTTTACAAAAATTGAAATCAGCTAGTTAATGTACTTATACACCAGAATATTTTTGCTTAGTACATGATGAGCAGATATATCTGTTTAGGGTACTATTTTTTAGCAAAATCATAGATTTTTTATCTAATTTTGTTATTTTGCCTCATGAATTGAATCACAGGAGTTTTCAATCAATGGCTTAAATAAAAACTAGATATTAAACCAGATTATTCCAGAACAACTAGCTTTAGTTCCTTACTGTTAGCACCCATAAGAAGAATAATTAGGAACCTTTATCTCAGCAATTAAGTGGTCGTTATAGGGCTATTATATCTATGTTTTTTATACTTGTATTCATCTTTATCAAAAGTACAATCTAGACTTTTTCGTCTTTGTAAGAAAAGTATGAAGTCAAAGTCATTATTGCTAAATTTTTGATTAAAATTATTGACAAGTAATCAAAAACATAACAAAACAAATATCCAGGTTAATTATTTATTCACCTCAGCTAGATTGTTTTCCCAAAAACCCTGATAAATTTTATGCCTGGCAATCTAGGCACAATAACTTTAATCTACCCAGATAGTTAACAGAAGTTACAAGGGTAATCCTAGTTTATAAAATTTTAATAAAGTAATAATGTCAGCTAAAAGCTTAGAAACTTCACAGTTTTTATTGGTTGCTGTCTAGATATGCAATAGGGGATAGAGAAGAGTTTTCTTCAGTGAAGAACAACAGCACGACCAAGACTGTTTTGTAGTTAGCACTTTAGTGTTGAAAAAATAACAGATGTTCGTCCAAAAGCGGCGAAAAATAGCGAACCCTTCGTTTATTCGTGTTTGGTTGCGGATTTTTCACAAGCATAGGACTTACCCAACCAGGTTGTGTGTTGAGACTGTAGAAACCTGTCTGTAAAGCGGGTATGGGGTGTGAAAAGTATTTATAGCTGGGGACTGGGGATTAGGGACTGGGTGAAAAGTCTTTTTGTGTCATTGATGTTCTAATACCAATTTGAAAAAAGAATGCGACAGATATAAAGCCCCAAACGCTTGTTCTGCCTTGATTCTTGATTTTGAATTTTGAATTTTGAATTTTGAATTGGTATAACACTACTAGCGACAGCCACAACATATGGTCAGGACGATTTTAGGAAGTCCTTATGCGTTCCTGAAAATCCTTATGCTGAATCTGGATAAGAAAAATAAACGATATAAAACTCCTTTATTTTCTGAAAAGAATAATTTCAAGGAGTGTTAGTCAAGTTTGGCATTGAACCGGATCTTACTCTAATTGAAACTGGGGCATCAGCTGAAGAGTTCCTAGACCTAAATCCTTGGGTGAGAGCGATCGCGCTTCAAATAGAGCCATCATATCTCGTAATTGAGGATTGCCACGGGAAGCACCGGTCAAACCTTTGGCAATAATTAACCCACAGAAGCCTTTGGTATTTTTACAACGTTGATTCCACTTGCGACGGGCTTCTACATGAACAGGATCATCATCCAAAAATTCCCCAAATAGGAATAATTCACCATTTTGAGTTTGCAATAAACCCAAGTCATAGCGATCGCCATCAAAGGGGTCAGATCCCGGATTAAAGCAGATAGCTTTTAATCCTCCCACTGCTTCAATATTTTCGATCACCGTTTTGGCTTTGGGACGGGAGGTTTGAATCAAAATTACGGGTAAACCATCACCGACTTGTTTAAATTCGCCCAGTTGATGATATTTTACTCCTTGACGTAGGTAGTCGAGCATTTCCCAGGACACTACACCTAAACTGAGAAATGAGTCTTCTGGTATTAAGTCATCACGTAGAGAGCGAGACTCGATGGAAGTTAATTCACCAAATTCTTCATCATCTATTGCTAAGTCTGCCATTTCTTCTAACTCTGTGGCGAGTTGTGGCATGGTAGAGACAGTGACAGATAATGCTTTCGTTGTTTCATCGGATGCAGGTAAGGAGATCCGATAACGATGGTTGAGATTGGGGAACTCACCACTTGATAATTGGCGACGATGGTCACGAATGAAGCGACAAAAACTTTCTAAAGCTAGGAAGACAACAGCCGCCTCCTCATCATATAAGACAGAGCGCAATCCTTCTAATGGATGGATGTTGCCAAACGTTGGGCTAATTTCTGATAATGCCAAATCAGCTAAATCGTCAAATTCATCTTCATCATCAGTATCATCTTCACGCTCAAAAGTGAGGAACAAGCAATCTTGTTTGAGAAAAGCCTCTTCTAAGTGACCTTGGGATTCGTCATCTTGTAAAACTGCTGCACGAAATCGCTTGAGGGAATCTTCGGAACGATAAAACAAAATTCCATACTCCATTCCCAGCATTCCCATGACTGAGGCGTAGAGTGTACCTACATCCCATTTATTAATTTCTATAGATATGATTTGCTGTTCTTCTAAAAATTCCCAGGGTGCGGCTTGCCAAATAGCATAGGCTTTTTCGTGTAAAGGTTTGGCATACTGGGGAGGAACATCAGGAATTTGACTGTCGATAATTTCTGCAAACCCGCGAAACAGTTCATCAATTAAGGGTAGTTCCGGCGAATAATCGATCGCAATATCCAAATCTTGGAGGACACCGCGCAGATAAAATTGAATTTCCCGATCGCGCACGACAATTTTTTGGGGTCGTGCGGGTTTGGCTGGACTGTGGGGATGTTCCATTGCTCGCATTAAGGTGCGAACGATCGCTTCCGGGCCAGTATCTTCTGATATTACATCCATTCCTCGGACAATACCTTGGGAGCCATCCACCCAGAGAATACAATCGCCCTTGGACTCTGAGTTGAAATTTGGGGTAGGCGATGATGACAACGGACGACGATCGCCCTCCCATACAGAAGGAATTTGGGTTAATTTCTTCAACCGACGACTGGTAGAGCGATTAAAACTTGTCATAGAGTAGGTTAATCAGAAACAGGCGATGGAAAAGTACACTTTCGGGAATGGCTGGCCATGAAGCAAATGTTCTTGGCTTGGTTATAGCTCAGGCTGGAACTCTAAAAATACCAAATCTTTAAATACACTGAGTCTCTCAATTCTAGAATAAAAATCTTGCCCTGCTTTTGATAGACTGTTCACAATTTAGCGATTAGCGTCATCATTGTCGCTAGAATGAATAAAAAAACTGAAAGACAAACCAAGGGCAATCACAAGCCCGAAGCGGATATTTTACATCATTTAAGGAGTTGAAAAGCGGATGACACAAGCAACTCAGTCTCAACAAAGAGGGATACTGTTGAGCGAAGCCGCTTTGCGGCAAGTAAAGTCCCTGCAAGAAAAGCAAGGTCAAGATTTATGCTTGAGGGTGGGAGTACGCCAAGGTGGCTGCTCTGGGATGTCTTACATGATGGACTTTGAACAGGAAAGCAAGATCACTCCTCAGGATGAAGTTTTTGATTACGATGGCTTCAAAATTGTCTGCGATCGCAAAAGCATTTTATATCTTTATGGCTTAATGCTTGATTATAGCGATGCCATGATCGGTGGTGGTTTCCAGTTTACCAATCCTAATGCTACTCAGACCTGCGGTTGCGGTAAGTCATTTGGGGTGTAAGATTGTCAATTGTCAGTGGTCAGTTGTTAGTTCCGAGTAACTACTGACTAATGACTAATGACTAATGACTAATAACTAATGACTAACACTGTTGATTCCCTGTTTGATACAGGATTAGAACGTTATAAAGCTGGGGAGCCTGCTGCTGATTTGATCCCCGTGTTTAAAGAAGTATGCGATCGCGCTCCCAAAGCCAGCGCTGCTTGGATTTGTCTAGCTTGGTTATATTTGCTGGAGGATAAGCCTAACTTAGCTCTCAAGGCAGCACAAAAAGCTGTAAAAATCAATCCTCAAGACCCACAAGCTAGGGTAAATCTCGCTGTGGCCATGCTAGAAACTGGTCAAAAAGGCTTGCGGCAACATATTGATATTACACAACAATTAATGTTGGTCAATCCCGACTGGCGCGATGAGATTCAAAATAGTATTGCAGATGGTTTAAGTAGAAAACCTGATTGGCAGAGCTTGGCCAAAGTTAAAGGCTGGTTGTTTAATGAATAGTGGTTAGGGGATTGGGGATAGAGACTAAAGGTTAGAACTTATATTCAAGATCATTGTTTCGTCCCCAGTTCCCAATCACTCATCCCCAATTCCCACTTCCTCATGAAAGAAAAATTATTAAACTGGCTAAATTTGATTTTAGTAGCGGATGTATTTCTGGTATTGTTAGGCTTTATTTGGTTTGCGATCGCTATTATGGGTGAAGCGATCGGAGTTAATCTAGGTCTAGATTTGTGGCACAAACTTTGGCAACCTGTATTTAACCCAGCGATCGGCATTCTGATGGGTGGTGCAATTCTGAGTGGTTTGGTCAGTTGGGTATCCAAAAAATTTCTTTCTAGTCAATAATTCATCATCACTCGGTCAATGGATCAGGTAGGGGCTGATACTGAAACATTTTGGTAAATGGAACCCACAGTAGAACAGTTAAAAGCTTTCTACAATTTATGTGTACGAGCGAGTAACCTACTACAAACGATAGAGCTAACTAGATACGATGCTCGCTCACAAAGAATAGTAGTACTTATAGGACAAACAATTCAAGCAGAGATTTTGAGCAATGGAGAGACTATCATACAATGAGTGATGCAAATTACTTGCAATTAACAGAGGTGGAACTCAGGGAATACGTAAAACTTCATCCCCAAGATGAAGAAGCCTTTCAACACTATCTCTCGATTGTTAGGGCTAAACCAAACAGGGTTGTGGTTAGCACAGGTGAACAGTTAGAGACTGAGCTAAAAAAAAGACTGGCATCGTGAAGAATTAACTTCACTGCAAAATTTCTTGTAAGGCTGGTTGTAAATTCGGATACTGATATTTAATCCCGGTTTCTAAAGCTCGTTTGGGAAGTACTTGTTGACCTTCTAAAACAACGATCGCCCCATCTCCCAAAAGAGCTTCTATAGCAAAACCTGGGACAGGCAACCATGAAGGACGGTTCATTACTTGTCCCATAGTTTGGCTTAAATCATTCATGCGAACCGGATTGGGAGCCGTAGCATTATATACGCCTTCTAGTTGTGGGTTGGTTAAAGCTTGCACAATCAGATTCACCAAATCATCAATGTGAATCCAAGAAAACCATTGACGACCGCTACCAATTGGCCCCCCGGCATAGAGTTTAAAAGGGGTAATCATTTTTCCTAAAGCACCACCCAACCCTAGAACAATACCTAAACGTAGTATCACTAGGCGAACGCCTGATTCTTTCACTTTTTGAGCTTCTGCTTCCCAAGCTTGACAAACTTGAGCGAGAAAATCCCTACCAGAGGGGCTATTTTCATCAAAGGTAGTGGTTTCACTTGTACCGTAGTAACCAATAGCAGAAGCGTTAACTAAGACTGTAGGCTTGGGATTAGCTTTCGCTATGGCTTCGACTATTTTCTGTGTGCCTAGTTGACGGCTGTTAAGAATCTCTCGTTTGTGTTCTGGTGTCCAGCGTGCCTCTGCGATGGGTTCTCCTGCCAAGTTGACTACACCATCACAACCAGCAATTACATCTTGCCACGCCCCGGATGTAGTGGGTGTATAAGCAACAATTTCTACATTGGCGAATGTTTGTGCAGGAAAATGCCTGCGGGCTGATGTAGTGTTACGGGTTAAGACAATTATTTGATGACCTTCTTTGTGAAGTCTTTGTACTAGTCGTGTTCCGACAAATCCTGTTGCGCCTGTAATTGCTACTTTCATAATGCACCTTCCCAAACCCTTATTTTAAAGTTTTTTATCAAATTTTCAACTTATGTTGCTGGAATTGGGGACAAGTCAATAGTCAATAGTCAGTAGTCAATAGTCAATAGCTAAAGACCTTGATTTTTGACTGTTGACTGTTGACCAACTTAAAAGTCTACGCCCCTTTTTAGTTCTACACCTTGATTGGCATAATGTTTGTGGCAGTAAACTTCGGAGTGAATACTGGCTAGGTCAAAATAGGCTGGTTGATTTTGGCAACGTCCGGTAATGATGATTTCGGTGTCGCGGGGTTTACGAAGTAAAGCTTGGACAATTGGCTCTACCGGCAGTAGTTCCAAGTCAACGGTGGGATTAAGTTCATCAAGGATGATGGTTTTGTATAGTCCAGAGGCGATCGCAACTTTAGCTATTTCCCAACCCCGTTCTGCTTCTACGTAGTCTAATTCTTGTCGAGAATTGCGCCAAACGATCGCATCTCGACCGCAGCGTTGATGATCTACCACCTCAGGGTATGATTGCCGCAAGGCGGCGATCGCGGCATCTTCTGTATAACCGCTACCACCTTTGAGCCACTGCATAATTAATACCCGCGTTGACCCTGGATGGTTAATACCCCTACCAATTGCTTGTAATGCCTTACCCAAAGCACTGGTAGATTTACCTTTACCTGCACCAGTATAAATTTCAATCCCCTTCATCAAGAGTTCTGTGGCTTTGGGGTGGTGTAAGGGTTTCATTTCTGAGTGTAAATCCGCAATGTCAAGTAATTTTTGCGGCGCACCTCTTCCTGTGGCAATAATTTCTAACTCTTGGGGTTTTGATTTTAGTGTTCCCACTACCTCATCTACCGAAAGTAACCCTAAATCAAGGACTGGGTTAATTTCATCTAAGACAACAACAGAATACAAACCAGAAGCGATCGCACCTTTGGCCACATCCCAGCCTCGTCCCGCTTCAGCACGGTCAAAGGCGGTGATTTCTTCTGGGCCAAAAAATTCTGCTCTCCCGGTGCGTACCTGGTCAATTAAATGGGGGAATCCACGCTGTAATGCAGCGATCGCTCCATCTTCGTCATAATCTCGTTCTGGCCCTTTTAAAAAGCGTAATAGCAGTACACGATTGGAATTGTTCGGTGCGTTTATTCCTAAGCCTATGGAGCGTAAAACTACACCCAACGCTGCTTGTGACTTACCTTTACCGACACCATCATATACATGAATTTGGCCAGTAAGCCGTTCTGAACGCACTTGTGCCGTGCGGATACCGATGCCGTTCCTTGTCATCTGTTGAAAAGCTGTAACGTGGCAGTTTCCTATCTTACCGGAGGTTAGGTCGCTACGCTCTAAATTCAAAACCTTACACCCTTACACCCCTAAACCCAGTCTCAACAGAAAATCTGAGTGCGTAAGTCTTATTAAAGATAAATCGGAGTATACTGGCACACCAAGAGAGTTAGTAAGGATTGGGGATGGGGAACTGAGAATGGGATAATTATTACTCAACACTTAGTACTCATTACTCAGCATTCATTATTACAGCTATACTCTCTACAGTTTCCCTTTTTTGTTGAGTGTCTATGTTTGAAGATTTGACCATACCCAGGATTTTGCCGATTGGCGCAATTTTGTTTAACTTGTTGTTTTTACTGATTGCTATTCCCATAGAAGGTTATATCTACCATAGGAGACTCAATTTTGATAAGAAGACTAGTGTCTTTTATGCGATCGCCGTCAATAGCTTTTCTGGTGTCATCGGTTGGGTAATATTTTTTTTCGTGGAGCCTGTATTACCAGTACCGATCAAAGCTGAGTTAATTAATTACATATTTTTTAATATTTTTAGATCAACCAATACCCAAGGTATTCTTATTTTAACTACTTTTATCATTTTCTTTTCTACTTTTTTAATGAAATTTTTTCTTTTGAGGCTTTTTGTTTTTACCTTAAGTGAAGACATCGGCAAGAAGCAAGAAGAACCCCAACCATTTTATCGTCAGAAAATACGGTTCATTAGTAAAATTAGGCTTCAAGATACAAATTTAGTAACTACAACACTTATTGCTAATTCGTTAAGTTACACCGCCATAACTATTATTTTATTGATACGCAACAGGTAAGCAAAAACAAGGATATTCGTATACAGAAATCTAAAGTGAGGTAAATTATGAATTTATTATTCAAAGACCTTTTTGGGATATTTAAAATTTTTGAAGATGTTTATGAGCGAGTCAGAAAACTATTAGTCCCAACCACAGCTTATTCTTGGCAGACCTTCATTTATTTGAGTGTGTTTTCCTGGGTAATGTCCTATTTTGCTACAGGTTATATCAGAGATATAATTGCCCTTTGCGGTTGGTTGTTTTTAATTGCAGGTACAGCTTGGTATACAACTGATGATCCTTTGAGAGTTCCTGGTACTTTCATGCCAGTAGGAGCAGTAATTACAGGATTTTTAGTTAGTGTATTTGCTTTTAGTAATCAGGAAGATGTTATTTCATCCAGAACAGTTGTTCTTTGGCCGACAATATCAGCATTAATCACAGCAATTCCTGAATTTATTGAAGGAAGCGACACAGACTCTAAAACTCGGATTCCTAAACCAGATGCTCGGCAAAAAATCATTGTTTTAGTTGCCAGTTGTATGATGATAAGTTGCTGGCTTCAGTTTTACTTTGTTTTGGATAAATGGTTACAAGAATATCCTAGTTTATTAGCTGAAAACTTTGGACGTAGTACTTTTGTAATTACCAGAGAAGAGCAACAGAAAATTCCTACTAATGGAGTTGTGATTTTGGATAGATTACAACCATTAGTCGAGGAACAAATCGCAGAAAGACCTTGGTCAGAAGTTGAAAGATGGCTATTAGAAGCCAATGTCAGAGTTGGTCAACTAGGTAGAGAAGTATTAAATAATAATTTGGCACAATATGAAGAAAAAGCACTCTGGCGTGTTGAGCCGCGTGTAGTCAATAATAAGTCAGGCTACCGATTAGATTTACTCAGCATTTGGACAGGCCCGACTGCTAATCCCCGTGGTTATTTTCTGCGGAAATCATGCCAAATTGACCCAGTGGCAACAACGCCAATTAATACTAATACTAACAGTAGAACACCGGAGGAGAAAAAAGCCGTTGCTGAAATACAATGCGATCGCTTGAATAAATTATTCTCAGGTGCAGCACCACCGCAGCAGTGAGGGATTGGGGACAAGAAAGTAAAAAGTAAAAAGTAAAAAGTAAAAGATTTTTTCTTTTGACTTTTGCCTTGAACTGGGATTGGGGAGGATAAATATGATGAGAACTTTTGTAATTGCTAAGAATGTATTTCAGGAAGTGGTACGCGATCGCATCCTGTATATTATCGGTTTTTATGTTTTACTCTTGGCTGTGGCTATTCGGGCTTTGCCTGAGTTTGCTGCATCAACTGAAGATAAAATGTTTCTAGATTTCGGTTTGGCGGCGATGAGTGTCATCAGTTTGATTATCGCTGTCTTTGTGGGTACAGGATTGATTAATAAGGAAATAGATAAAAGAACTATTTTGTTATTAATTGCTAAACCCGTGAGTCGTGGAGAAATTATCACGGGGAAATTTTTTGGTTTATCGTCCGTACTGACTGTTTTAGTTGTCAGTATGACGGCAATTTATTTACTCTTTTTGCAGTTTGGGAATATTCCCCACACAACGCCGAGTATTTTAATTGCCGTCTTGTTTCTATGTTTGCAGTTATCTTTGATAACGGCTGTAGCTATTACCTTCGGGGTTTTTACTAGCTCCTTACTGGCTATAGCTTTAACTTTTGCCGTGTATCTCATGGGCAATATTACTCAAAACATAGTAGAGTTTAGTCGCCTTAGTCGTAACCCAGCAATGGAAGGTATTAGTCAGATTTTATATCTGATATTGCCAGATTTATCTCGATTAGATTTAAAAAATGATGCTGTTTACGGTATACAAGCACTACCTGATACGATCGCACTCATGGGTAATGCTGTCTATGGTTTTGTTTATATTGCCATGTTATTGGCGATCGCTATTTCCCTTTTTTCTCGCCGGGAGTTTTAAATCATTCCCAAATCACTATTTGGGGATTGCAGATTTTGCCATTAGGCATAATAGTATCGCGTAATTTAGCGAAAGCTATTGTTGTTCCTTCTAGGTTGGCATTAGTTAAGTTAGCTTTGGTCAAATTTGCCCATGTTAGGTCAGTGTTAGTGAAGTTGACTTCTGTTAAATTAGCTTCCAGTAGTGTGGCTCCAGATAACTTTGCATCTGTCAAATTAGCTCTGGATAAATTGCCCTCAATTAAAGATGTCTCTACTAATGTGCCTTGAGTGAGGTCAGCTTCACGTAAATCAGCCGCGCATAAAGAAGCACCCCAAAGATTAATATTACGACATTGCGATCGCCATAACAAAGCTCCACACAAATTTGCTTGTGTTAAATCGGCATCTGTCAAATTAGCTTCTGATAAAATAGCTTCATACAACTTAGCCTCACGCAGACTAGCTTGCATTAAGTTTGCTCCAGTCAAGTTTGCACCCGTAAGAATACAACCAGACAAATTGGCAAAACTTAAATCTGCCCCTATTAAGTTAACACCACTTAAATCCACTGTACTTAAGTCAATTCCACTCAAATTACAGCCATTAAAATCTCGACGCTGACAAAGTTTATCTTTGATTTGACTCAGGAGTAATGCTTGTGGTTCAGCAAAATTTCTCATGTTATTCACCTGCGAGTGTCAATGAGCGAACAAGACTATTATGAAAGATACTGTATAACGAGATTACACCCTGAAAGCTAAATGAACATAGCAAAATCTTCCTAAAAAATAGAATTTATTTTGCTATGCTGCAAAATGCCTTGGGTTCAGCTATTTTAACAACATAAATAGCTGATCAAAGTCATGAAACACTAATAATGAGCAAGGTGATGGAGAATTGGTGACGAGGTAATCAGCACTCATCACTCATAGACTAGTTATGCTAAGTTTAGGTTTCACTTTTTCACCAAAAAATATGCTGTGGCATATTCAGGTAACTGCCTAATATATTGCCTAAAAGAGTTTTGACTGGGAAAAATTCCAGCTAAATAATCAAGTTGGTATAAATTGGGTAAAAATGCTCCGCCTGTATCTGCAATCACTCCCATTTGTAATTGCTTACGTCCACCTTGCGTATGCTCTAACAAAACTACTCTACCTAAGCCAATATTTAAAACATCTCCGGCAAAAGTAACTCCTGGCTTAACAGAAATTTTAGCGTCTATCTTGTGTCCGTAACCTTTAATTGCATCAACTTGCCGAAAATACCAATAACGCTTTTGTGATGTTGCTTTTAATCCACGGACGTAAGACATCCCGTTATTTCTATCAACGTTAAAAAAGGCTCTAGAACCATCAGTAAAATTTATGAGAATTGTCCCTTGCATTAAAGCTTCTTCGAGTCCATTTCTGGTTAAATAAGCCAGAGGTTCAACTTTGCCAAATTCCTTACCTCCCGGTTCATAAATGCCAGATAAAACATCCTGTTTTGTATATCTGGTATAGAATTTGTCGGCTATATTATTGTCTTTTAAACTATAAATTGGTGTGTTAAAAGTTGCTGTACGTTTCCGAGAGCCTGGGTGAGTAAATACAGCGTATTTTGTCAACCTCAGTTGCTTTTGTACCTGATTTTCTGGGTTATATGCTGTCCATTTAATAACTCGGAAGTTGCGGTTGATAAAGTTGGGATTTTGTAACCGAGTGATGCGATTTTTGGCGATGTCTTCCTTGAGGACTTCAATCATGAAGTCTAGAGTCTTGAGGATGTCTTCTGTTGTGACTTTTTGTGTACTGAGTAATCCGGGACGTAAAATATCTGGGTCGTCTGAGCCATGTTCTTGAAAATATTTTCTTGTGTTGACAAGGACTGTTAATAAATCTGATTGATTAACATTAACTTTAGCCGTCGGTAATTGTGCTGGAGATAAAATTTGATTGCCATTGACGCTAAATTTATACTTTCTCCACTCGTCAATAATGGGATAAGTGATAGATGTTGTGGCTACATTAGGAATTGAGTTAGGCGTATTTTGTGGCGTTACTTGTTGAGAAGATATTCCCGCCTGATTGATGCCTGTTTTCTGTCCCGAAGAAGTATTTATTGGCGGATTGTGAATAGTTGCTTGAGTTACCCTGGGTTGAGATTTATTAGCTATTACCTGTTGATTTAAGCCGAAACTTTTATCATCTAGAGATTTTTGGTTTGGCTGTTTAGCTTGGGAGTAACTATCATATATAGTACTACTCGCTATACCCACCAGTGATAAAGCTGCAACACCTAGCAAGAGTCTCATTTTTGGGCTGAACAGGATACTCATAAATTGCCAACAAATTTCCCAATACTAATTTTGATAATGCGCTTTTAAGGCATTTGACAGGGCATCAAAGCTCTCCCACTTCTAGGGAGAAAGTCAGCCTAACGTCACATTATAACCTGCATACTGATGACTAAACTTTCATTCCTATTCTTGAGCATTTGACTATAGTCTGTCTACTAGCCAAGATAAACACTCAGTAATTGAGGAAAAATGCAGATTGCTGAGGAATCTCTCTTCAGATTCATGAAAAATTGTTTGTATTTTCTGACGATCGCAATCATATATTCTTGTCGGTTTGTCAATTACTAAGTTATACACATAGAGAATCACTCGCTACTGTTAAGAATTACACTTGGCAGTTTCATTATCCGGATACAGAAATACCTGAAAACAAAATGTTAAGTATCCCTATTAATCAACATTTGCCTTATACACCTCGTTTGGTGACATCCTTACCGGGGCCTAAAGCTAAAGCAATTGTAGAACGCGATCGCGCTGTTACGTCTCCTTCTTATACCCGCGACTATCCCTTGGTGGTGAATCGTGGTGAGGGCTGTATGGTGGAAGATGTGGATGGTAATGTATTTTTAGATATGACAGCAGGTATCGCCGTCACCGCCACCGGACACGCCCACCCAGAAGTAGTCAGGGCAATTCAAGAACAGTCGGCGCGTCTCATACATATGTCGGGGACGGATTTCTATTATGAGCCGATGGTGGAACTAGCCGAAAACCTAGCCAGCCAAGCCCCTTTTGTTCACGATACAAAGGTATTCTTCACCAATTCTGGTGCTGAGTCCAACGAAGGAGCCATTAAACTAGCTCGATATTACACCAAGCGATCGCTCATCATCGCTTTTTTAGGCGCATTTCACGGGCGTACCTACGGGGCTATGTCTTTGACTGGTTCTAAAACTGTACAGCGTGCCAATTTTGGGCCGTTAGTACCAGGGGTGACTCACATTCCCTACGGCACTCACGCTAGCCTAGATTACTTAGAAAATAATTTATTGACTACAATCATCCCTGCTCATGAAGTAGCCGCTATTGTTGTTGAACCAATTCAAGGAGAAGGCGGTTATATTGTGCCAGAGGATGGATTTTTGCAGAGAATACGTAATATCTGCGATCGCTATGGCATATTGATGGTAGTGGATGAAGTGCAATCAGGTATGGGGCGCACCGGCCGCTTGTTTGCCATTGAGCATTGGAATGTCACACCTGATATTATTACCACCGCCAAAGGTATCGCTAGTGGGATGCCCTTGGGAGCGATTTTAGCCCGTGCTGAATTGATGACTTGGCCTCCCGGTTCCCACGCCACCACATTCGGCGGAAATCCAGTAGCTTGTGCGGCGGGTATTGTCACCCTCAAACTACTCGAAAGTGGCTTGATGGATAACGCCACCCAAATGGGCGAATTATTACAAACTGGTTTAACCCAATTGCATGAACAATTCCCCAGAATGTCCTTACCCAGAGGTAAAGGATTAATGGTGGCGGTGGATTTATTAGATGAAGACGGTAATTTTGATTCTACATTGCGCGATCGCATTATCCAAGAAGCCTTCTATCGGGGACTGTTATTACTAGGTTGTGGTAAAGCCGCAATTCGTTTCTGTCCACCGCTAGTTATCAACCGCGAACAAATCCAAACCACCCTGGATATCCTGGCAGAAATTTTAAGATATAGCTGTTGACGGTTGACAGTTGACGGTTAACTGTCAACTGCCAACACGAAAAGATGTGCAAGTTAAATGCCTGACAGCATTATGTAGCTTCTCTACTTTTGACGAAAAAACTCACATTTTAGAGATTATCAGGGTCAATATTCAATTCTCGCAACTTAGCGGCTAGGCGTTCAGCACGTTGCTTTTCTTGTTCCGCACGCTGTTTTTCTTGTTCCGCACGCTGTTTTTCCTGTGCTGCCAATTCTTCCGGTGTTGGCACTAACTCTCCTTGTGCTGTAAAGTAGCGTAACTGATTGTTATACACACCCAAATATAAATCTAGCTGCTGACTCCATAACCAACCTTGGGGATTCGCTTCTATCGGTTGGTAATGAGCGTCTACTAAATGAAACCCGGCAAATTCTAAATTATTGGGGTCAAACCAAAAATATTCTGGTGTGCGAAAGATATCTTGATAAATTTGCTTTTTTAAATCTTTATCCGTGGCTTTTGTCGAAGGTGACAGTAACTCAACAATAATATTGGGATACTTACCGTCTTCTTGCCAGATTACCCAACTTTTGCGCGGTTTCTTTTCACATCCTCGCACTAAAAAAAAATCAGGGCCGCGAAAGTCCTCTGATTTGAGTTGACGTTGACTATAATAGATTGTCAGATTTCCCGCCGCATAAAAGTCATTGCGGTTTTGCCACCACAATTCTAAGCATTGTAATAACAGAACAATCTGGCGTAGATGTAAATCGCTTTCCAATGGTGGTTCGTGACTTTCAATATCTCCTGGCGGAAATATTATATCTTCTATTGGTTGGTCACTTTCAATATCTCCTGGTGGAAATATTATACCTGCTACTGGTTGTAAATCTTGGGCGATTGACATGACTTAATTGGGGCTATGGGTGATATCGGCTGATGGGATGTTTGAAAAGTTCCTGGTGATGTATCAAATACTTTTAGATTCCCCTAAATCCCCCTTAAAAAGGGGGACTTTGATTCTTGTTCCCCCTTTTTCTAAAAGAGGGCTTTGATTCTTGTTCCCCCTTTTTCTAAAAAGGGACTTTAATTCTTGTTCCCCCTTTTTTAAGGGGGGTTAGGGGGGATCAACAAGTGTTTAAACACAGCTAACCATTTCTCAAATAACCTCTGAGATTAGATGCACAGATGTTATTACTATCATAATCTTGCTGATTGATAATGATTTATATGGGGATAGCATCGCTGTAGCGATCGCATTTTACCAACACATCCTGAAAATACTTTGGTAGAAGAGTTTCATCAATTACTATAATATTCACTAATTATAGTTAAATTTGCTTAGTTATACTTATGCGCGATCGCGTTTCCTTGGAAACTGTCTCTCTAAGTCTGCCTTTTGGCATTGGTTCTATGTCGTGGAAAGTTAACACTACAGAACAAAAGGCGGCTTGGTCATTGTATGTTTCGGCAAAAAAAGGACACCTCCCCATGCGGTTCTGGAGTTGTTATGTTGTAAGTGGGCAAGAGGGTTCGAGAGGTAATCATGATGAGTACGCGGGGGGTGCTATATGGAGATCGCAATATGGCTATCAGGCTTCTAGTCAGGAAAGGGTTGCGATTAGTTATTTATTTTCTGATTTGTGAAAACTGCGAGCATAGAGACTGGTAAACTGTAACATCTAAAACAATTCGCAATTCGCAATGGGCTAACGCCCCGCTACGCTAACGCAATTCGCAATTTTATCAATTAAAATAAATGACATTTAATTTGAGGAAAAATGTTATCAACTCAGATTGAAATGTATGAATCAAAATATTGGTATTAGCGAGAGAACAAAAGCCTGGGCGATCAGTATAGTTAAAGTAGACGCGCTACTCCACTCTCTTGCTTTAGTTTTTAGTATTACTGCGCTAGATATACAATAATTGATTAGCAATTTCATCTGCTGTCAAAGTATCAAGAAGGATAGCAACCCTCTCAGCAATTTCATAGGCATTTCTACGTTTAGCAATCAAAATCACTGCATGAGTTTGACTATTAACTACATAATTTGTGTGTAATTCTTCAAAATAAAGTCGGTTATGTGTTAATACGCAGCGTCCAATAGATGCAGCAAAAGCTAATTGTTTTTGATCTGGTTCTCCTAACATTTGCTGTTCTCTTACGGTCGTTGTATCAAAACCTCTTGCTAAGAGTAAAGTACCCACTAGAACATCTACATCTTCATCAATATAAACTTGGGCAAAAATTGTCATTGTTGATTTAATCTAGCTTTAATATCAGGATGAGCTAATTCATCAGGGACATGATTGCGTTCGATATATTCATTGATTTCTGCTTGATTATCTAAGTAAAAACTCAAAGCATCGAATACTTGGGCTAAAGTTAAATGAGGTAAATGTAACGGTATTTCCTCTGGTCTAATTCCTAAACGCCAATTTTCAACAATCGCTCTCACAGGTGTTCTAGTTCCTTGAATAATCGGTTCACCTGATAAAATTTTCGGTTGTCGAGTGACATAACGAGAGTTTGTTGTAGCTGTCATACTGATGCAAATATTGGCAGTATATGGTGTTAATGTACCACAGATGTTAAATGTAATCAAATTCTAATTGGCGAAGTAAGAAAGTCATCTCTGTGTAAGAAAGTCATCTCTGTTATTCAATAATATCAACACTAGAATTATGGTTTTACTGTTACTGCCAAATGTAAGCCTAAAGCATCTAACAAAGAATTTAAACTGTAAAACTCAATTTCGCCTTTATCTGATAACATCCGGTCAAGTTTATTGTAGAGTTCCTTGACTCGTGTAGAAAGCTGATCCATTCCACCATGCGATTCTATGACATTTTGGAGTGCTTTACTTAACATTTTTGGGTCGCCTTCTTCTAAAACAACTTCAATATAAGCTGCTGCTTCTAGGGGATTTTGAAGGTCTTGTATCAGTTTTTTGTGATAGCTTGTACTTCTAGGCATCATCTCTACTCCTGTAGTCTTGCCAATATTCTGTTTAGGTGTGATTTTTCCTGCTGAATGACTAAACTGTGCTTAAACCTCTACAGTTAATTAGCATGACACCGAAAACCGCACTAAATCTTTTTTCACTGCTTTGGCAAAACTACAGCGCCAGAGTTACTTATGCGCGCACGTATCAACAAATGATTACTGCGGCTGGTGGGACTGTGGCTAACGACCATATTGCTTTTCGGTCTTTACGTTTATCGGTAGATAGCCCACGAGGTAAAGTAAATCTGGGTATTAGCTATCTGTCTCAAATAGCTGAAGCTTTGGGTTATGAACCTGCGGGAGAATATAACTTTCCGCAAACTCATCTTTATGCCCGTTATTATCGCCATCCTCAACAAATAGAGTTTGATTTACCTAAGTTATTTATCAGCGAGTTAATTGTTGATGAATTGCCAGATCATATTATCCAACTCATTACTCAAACAGTCTCTACCGTTGCTGATGAATTTACCTCGCCTCTAACTTATTTCTCCCCAGCAGAAGGAAACGACGAAGTTATTGCCCAACAATTGCAAAATTTTTTCACCCGTCCTTGGTTGACTCCTCGGCGTTCTGTGGTGGAAGCAGTAAATCAAGTTACTCAATATGGCGCATGGGTATTGTTACATGGTTATGCTGTTAATCATTTTACAGGCTACGTTAATCGCCATCAAACTCCAGAATATGCAGATATAGATAATACTGCCCGTGGTTTGGCTAATTTGGGTGTACCTATGAAGGCAGAAATTGAAGGCGATGTTACCTGGGGTTTGCGTCAAACAGCAACCCAAGCGGTTAAAGAAATGGTAACGGTCATAGATGATATTAGTAGTCAAGAAGTCGAAATTCCTTGGACTTACGCATATTACGAAATAGCCCAACGTTATCCCCTACAAGTGGAACCTGGAAAGGAAACGTTATTTGATGGCTTTCTGGGAAATAATGCCCAACAGCTATTTGAAATGACTAGACTGGCTGAGTGTGATACCGCGAAGACAGGAAAATAATAAGGTTTAGAAGGATTGTATGCGATCGCCCACTAAAATTCTCACTTTTGTTAATGTGAGTTCGATGACCTCTCCCCAACCCCTCTCCGACGCGGAGAGGGGCTTTTTAAATTTGTCGCACTCACTTTCGTTACAAAATTTTATAATTGTTTAATGCAAAATAATCTCAATAAATCTGATACTATATTTTCAAAGCTTATTGAAATAAATATTCAATAAGTTAACGCCCTTCTCTACGTTCGCGCCTGCACGAAGGCATTTTTATCTACACAGACTAAAAACTTATTTTTCGTAGTAAGTGTAGTATCACGCTTCGGGTTTCGGGGAGTTGAGTTTTCCAACTCACCCTAATCTGTGCTGAGGAAAAATCCCGGTTCCATTGCCCAGTGCATCACGAATATTACTTTGTTTTTCTAAAGATCAGGTGTCACAATGTCAAATAAAATTGGTTTATTCTACGGTACTCAAACTGGTAAAACTGAATCAGTAGCAGAAATCATTCGAGACGAGTTTGGCGATGATGTGGTGACATTACACGATGTTTCCCAAGCAGAAGTAACTGATTTGAATGATTATCAATATTTGATTATTGGCTGTCCTACTTGGAATATTGGCGAACTGCAAAGCGATTGGGAAGGACTTTATTCAGAACTGGATGATGTAGATTTCAATGGTAAATTAGTTGCCTACTTTGGAACTGGTGACCAAATAGGTTATGCAGATAATTTTCAGGATGCGATCGGTATTTTGGAAGAAAAGATTTCCCAATGTGGTGGTAAAACTGTCGGCTATTGGTCAACTGATGGATATGATTTTAATGATTCCAAGGCATTAAGAAATGGCAAGTTTGTAGGACTAGCCCTGGATGAAGATAATCAATCTGAATTAACAGACGATCGCATCAAAGCTTGGGTTTCTCAATTAAAGTCTGAATTTGGTTTGTAAAAATTTTTCCTCTGACAGATTTAAGCTGCTGTTCAGGTTCCATCCCCTTCTTTATAATCAACAGTTTATAGCTTTTACTATGGACTGTTGATTATGGATTATTGACTATGGATGATTGTTAATTCCTAATAATATGGTGTCTTTATGTCTGATGATCTCGATGTTCTTTGGATAAGTTCTAGTCCTGTATTGCAACGTTTTGATAAACCACTTCTACAATACATATCGAAAGACGTGAATGTAGCTCAGTGGGAATATCGCCATCACAGAGATGAAGGCAGTTCTATAGATGAAGCGGTAGACTTACTAGCAGAATTTATGGGGCAGTGTCCTTATCCTGTAAATTTAGCAGGTCATGCGGCGGGTGGGGCGATCGCGCTGAGTTTTGCTCGCAGGTATCCCAAAAAAGTGCGATCGCTCAGTCTCCTGGCTGTGGCTTCCCAACCAGCCAATACTTGGCACGCACACTATTACTTACAAAGACAACTATTTACCATCAGTCGTGAGCAGATTTTAGCAAATACTGTTCGCAATCTCTTTGGTGAACAGCCATCTCATACTACTAAAAAATTAGTAGCAGTGTTAGATAGAGATTTAGAACAATCTCCTTTGTTACACTCTCTTTTCAAGTTAGTTCATTTACCCCAAGGTGGCGTAAATATGCCCCTAATGATATGTGGTAGTAAAAATGATCCTATTGTTTCTTCAACTGCATTAAAAGATTGGTCAAATTGCTTGAAACCAGAGGATCATCTTTGGGAATGTCCTAAAGGACATCATTTTTTTCACTATTTCTATCCGCAAACAGTAGGCGAGCAATTGTTAAATTTTTGGCAACTCCGTCATCTACAGCCAATGCAGACTTCTTATTTAGTTTCCCATTATTGGCAAAATTAGCACTGTGCCATTTAAACCCAATACTCATCATTTTCTGGTGTTGTGGAATTTGGAGTGATTTATCACGCACAGACGCAGAGAGTTAGGAGAGAATTATTGGCGTGTATAGCGATGTTTTACGCCGATGGGGAAATATTCGCGATCGCCCATTGGCGCTAGGGCTATCTGTGGTGTTTGATATTCTGGGGGAACATAGTTGGCAAATTCACCGTTCAGGCGCAATAGTTGGGTAAGAATTGAGGCGGCTATGGCTTGGCGTTTGTCTTCGCTATCTTCTACTCCTGGCGCTAACTCTACAACTACGGATAAAAAGCGGTTTTTGTCAGCATCTTCTTTTACTTGCAAGACGAATTTACCTGTTACCCATGCTTGAATAACTGGTTGTTCTAAACCGACGGAGATGTTTTCGGGGTAAATATTAGCTCCAAAATAGGAGACTGTAAAGTTTGAGCGTCCAAAGACGTAGACGAAGGGTAGTTGATTAATTCCTCTGGGGGGGTTGGGAGTAGTAGAAGCAAGGGTTTCTAGGGGATTAAAGCCCCAATTTGTGAGGAATTGAAGCATAGCATCATAACTGATGATTCCGCCTGTGTCTAAGATGTTGTAGCGGATGAGGGGAACACCGTTGTTACCAGAGAATAGCAATTGACCGTCTTGGATTTCAAAAAAGCGGCTAACCGGGTCGTATTGTACCAGTGTAGGTAAGCGGGATTCACCAAATAAAGCTTTGGCTGCTTCGGGATTTTGGGCGAAAAAACGGCGAATACAAATACTTAAGGGTGTTTCGTTCCCCAACACACCTGCATCGGCTGTACCGTAAAGTGACGCTGAGTCATAACAAGGATTTTGGGAACCCACTCTTTCCCCAACTAAGCTACGCCATTCCTCACTGAATACTTCCCCCGCCATCACCAGTTTAATCTGATAGCGTTGCCACTCCACACCACGGGCAATCCCAGTATCAATCACATCTTTCAGAAATGGCGGATATCCCAACAACACCACTTGCTCAAAATTTCCGCCGAGTTCCTGCACTACCCGTAAAATATCTTCCTTATTATTACCCGGTGTAATGACGGTGATGAGGTAGCCTTTACTGGCAAGATAACGACAGCAATTAGTAGTGAACATACCACCTACCCAAGTACCTAAAGTGAAACAAATCACGGCTAGGGTACGTCTCGTGTCAGCAGCAAAGCTATCGTGAAAAATCTGCTCAAAGCGTGCGGCGATTTGCAGTTCATCAGTGAAGAAACGAGGCCAAAATGTGGGTTTACCTGTGGAACCAGAAGAAGCAGCTATCATATCGCAACCAGACAAATTGCCGTGGCGACACAAGTCGGTGAGAGGATAACGAGAAATATAATTATCTTTAGCGATCGCAGGTAATGTGCCAAAATCCTCTAAAGTTTGAATAGCAGCAGCATCAATACCTCTTTCTGCTAAAAAAGCCTGATATGCAGGTACATGAGCGACTACATCACGAAATAAACTTAAAACTGCTGACTCATCAGAGATTTCACGATGTTCTTCCAGCAAAGATTCCAGGGAAGTAGAAACAAAATCTCCCCAAGCCTCAATCACGTCCTTTCTTCTAGATTCTTGATTCATAATGCACCTAACCCCTTCGGGGAATTCAAAATTCAAAATTCAACATTCAAAAAAAGTCAGTGGTCGTTAGAAACATTGCAGTACAACTTCCTTACATAATATTTCCCCTCTCTCCCACCTCTTCTGTTCCTCAAACATTCCCCGTCTTTAGAGAATATTCGTAAATGCGACTACAGTTGTTGTAGTAATTTAGAAAAACCCTTACCTATCTTTCAGCGCCATGCAGGTTTATTGCAGTAAGCAACACGCAAATAATAGCGGTAATCGTTTTTGTACTCACTGCGGTGAGCCTTTACCGCTTGCTGTGAAGCAAGTTGTAGATAATCGCTATCGCATCATACGTCAATTGGGACAGGGTGGTTTTGGACGCACTTATTTAGCTGAAGATATCAAAAAGTCTCATAAAACTTGTGTGCTGAAGGAATTTGCACCCCAAGTAGAACACAAAGAGGATTTACAAAAAGCCAAGGAGTTGTTTGAGCGAGAAGCAAATGTCCTCAAGAAACTCCAGCATTCCCAGATTCCCCGTTTTCACGGTTCCCTACAAGCCAAGATTGGTACTAAAGATTTTTTCTTTTTAGTACAAGATTATGTGGAGGGTGATAATTATCTGCAACTTTTAGAACAGCGTCAAAGTCAGGGGAAAACTTTTACTGAAGAGGAAGTGATTACTCTACTGCGGCAAATTTTACCTGTTTTGATTTACATTCACTCTCAAAATGCAGTCCACCGAGATATTTCCCCCGATAATTTAATTTTGCGCCGTTCTGATAATTTACCCGTACTCATTGACTTTGGTGGTGTGAAACAATTACCAGCATCTCAGGGTTTCTGGTCTACCAAGTTGGCTGGTAATAATACTTTATTAGGTAAAAAAGGTTACGCTCCAGAGGAACAGCTACGACAGGGGAAAGTATTTATAAACAGCGATTTATACTCCTTGGCAGTAACCGCTTTAGTATTACTTACAGGTAAAGAACCACAAAAATTATACGACAGCTATCAGGGTGTTTGGCGTTGGGGGAAAGAAATCAACGCCAGTATTCAACTAGAATCTGTGTTAAAAAGGATGCTTGCATATAAGCCAGGCGATCGCTATCAAAATGCAGCCCAAATCCTCACCGACTTACCCTCACACTCATCACTTACCAAGCCGCCAACTACCCATCTCACCAAGATTAAAACGATGGTAGTGTCTCCCGGACGCAAGGTAACAGTTCTCGCTAGTAAACTACACAACAAAACTCAAGCAGTGAGCCAAAAGTTACCTTTACCGGTTTGGCTGCGTCCTTTCGCTGTCAGTTTTGGGGGAACAGCTTTAGTTGTCTTAACAGGTGCAGGTACTTGGGCATTAGTAAATTCCGTAGTTCGAGGAGTGTCTTCAATTACTATCCCTTCAATTTCCTTACCCGAATTACCATCCTTACCCAATCCACTGGCGCAACCAGTCAGCGACAAAAACAAAACTAGTAGCAGTGAAGTTCTCAGCCGTCGTCAACAGCTAGAAATCCCCGAAACATTTTTTATTCAAATGGCAGATAGCTTATTCTATGCTCAAAAGCCAGAATTAAAAGGACGTAGCCTCACATCAAAACCAGAAGATGCGCCCCTAAGAGATCAATGGCACGCTGTCGCTGGTGAATTTTTGAATAAAATAGAACAAGCGAACCTCAGTACAGCAGCTCGGCGAAAACTGGGAAGCTACACCCAAAAAGATTATGAAACTTGGAGAAGACAAGCACGCTCTGGACAACTGGGAAATTACACAGTCAGCCAACTAAATAAAGACACAAATGAAAAATTTGATCGGTTGTTTCCAGGTCAGCAGCGTGGGAAACTGAATCAACAAACTTTCGGTCAAGTTTGGTATGCGATCGCAGCTGATCAAGTAAGTAAAGCACAATCTAAGTAGGCTAATTGGTAACTACTGACTATGGACTAATGACTAATGACTAATGACTAAATTATATTGTTCAAAAGGACACGAGAATTATCCAGGGACTCGGTTCTGTCTTAAGTGTGGTGAGAATTTAGTGGATAATTTTTTAACTCAGAGCATTCAACCAGGGTTAACTTTAAGCGATCGCTATCTGATTGTACGTCAAGTTGGTCAGGGGGGATTTGGGCGCACTTATTTAGCTGAAGATATTAACCGTTTCCGCGAACTTTGTATTTTAAAAGAATTTTCACCCCAAGTTCAAACAGCCTACGTCTTACAAAAAGCTGAGGAGTTGTTTCAACGGGAAGCCAAGGTTCTCCATCAGCTACAACATCCCCAAATACCCCGCTTTCGAGAAATATTTCGTGTCAATCTAGCCGGTAAAGAATATCTATTTTTAGTTCAAGATTATGTAGAAGGGGAAACTTATAGTGGGTTATTAAATCAACGCATACAGCAAGGGTTACGGTTTACAGAAGCAGAAATCCGTCAACTGTTGCAGCAAATTCTCCCAGTTTTGGACTATATCCATTCTCTGGGTGTGATTCATCGTGATATATCCCCAGATAATCTCATTCTTCGCAGTGTTGACAAGCTACCAGTATTGATTGATTTTGGTGGTGTCAAACAAGTAGTAGCCGTTGTTGCATCTCAATATTATCAACCAGGTGTAGTTGCATCTCCTCCAGCCGCTACCCTACTAGGTAAAGTGGGATTTGCACCACCAGAACAGATGCAAACTGGAAATGTCTCTCCCCACAGTGATTTATATGCTTTGGCGGTCACGGCAGTAGTTTTACTGACTGGAAAACAACCACAGGAATTACTTGATACATATAACTTATCTTGGAATTGGCGGCGAGAAATTAGCCTTAGTCCAATTTTTGGGCAAGTATTAGATAAAATGCTGGCGGCTAGACCAGGCGATCGCTATCAGTCTGCCCAGCAAATATTACACGCGCTTAACCCAGCACCAGTCAATTATCCCCCCACTCAACCCCCCATACCAACACCCCTTCCCACACCACCACCTGTTTCTACACCCGATACAATTGCCGTAGCCCCATCCCTTCCCACTCCTGCCATTTCCCCCGCACCTCAAAGGAAAAACTGGTTGATTCCAACCGCCGCATTCTTATTAATCGGTACGGCTGGCTTAGTTTGGTTAGGGATGAGTAACAGCGATCGCAACTCCATCTCCGTTGAACCCACTCCCACCCCAACAGAAACACAACCCACCAACCCCCTAGATAAATACTCCCCCACAGAACGACGACGCAAACAAAGATTGAACGATCGCCGTCAACAGTTGGGTATAGATTTTAACTTTTATATTAATGTAGTCAATCAAATTTTCTGGGATAGAAACCCCAGTGAACGGGGACGCACCCTCAGCGATGGGGCAGAAGATGAAAACTTACGGGCAGAATGGGATGCAGTCGCGGCTGAATTGTTAGATAAACTCAAACCACTGAGTAACAAGGCTAGACGACAACTAGGTACTTATACTGCCGCAGAACGCGATCGCTGGAAAGTAGAAGTCAATCAAATCAACGTTGGCAGCCGTTCTTTATATGATTTAGGTGATGCAGCCTTCTTCAGAGCTTTTCCTGAACAGAAGGGCAAAAACTTTATTGAGCAACCAATTGGACAAGTTTGGCAAGCCTTTGTCAGTGATAAGCTAAGTGCGATCGTTGCTGGTACCGTCTTTCAAAAGATTGTCTTTGATCCAGGTGCCACAAGTAAAACAGTCAGTGGCACTCTCCAACCTGCTGGAGGTAGAGTTTTTATTGCTGACTTAGCTCAAAACCAATCTCTAGAATTGCAGCTACAAGCCAACTCCAAAGTTTTATTGTCCGTATATTCCCCCTCAGGAAAAACCATATTTTTAGAAGATTCCGAGAAACGCAGTTTATCAACTGAACTCCCAGAATCGGGATTTTACGAATTCGTTGTCGTATCTACTGCATCCACATCCGCAGATTATCGACTCACTCTCACAGTAGAAAATCCCACCCCACCACCAGAACCTACACCAACCTCCAGCGAAACCCCCAGCGAAACTCCGACACCAACCCCCACACCAACCCCCACACCAACCCCAAGTGAATCGCCCACAGAAACACCCACACCCACACCAAACACAAAACGGTAACTTTCCACCCCTGCGTATACAGATGTAGCCAGATAGATTAGGACATCAAACCAAGATAAAACCCTCACAACACAAGACTTTCAAGTCTGTCAACCGTCAACAGTCAACCGTCAACAGCTATACTTTCTCTCTCGGTGGTGTAGCAATGCCTTGTTTCAATAAATTTGCTTCCAGTTCTTTGATGAATCGCAAATCTTCTGCCAACAAAGCCTGATTGTCGCTATCAACAGAGTTATTTTCTAGGAAAGTGAAGGCTTGGCGAAATTGTTCAGGACTGGCGATAAATGGGGAGTCAAAGTGACAGGAAATAATTTGTTGAAAATTCCACTGTGCTACTGTATCAGCCCAGTTGAGAACTTTTTTTGGGGCTTGGGGCAGAATCAGCACTTGTAAAATCGGGGCGACAAAAGGCCTTCCATTGGCAGATAAGGCAGCAAAGGACTGTTGCCAATTTTCTTGCCAGCGAAAGGGGAAAAAACCGAAGTATGCTTTGGCGGAATGATCGGGTGCTTTGAGTGCATCGCGCCACATCTGCCCCCATTCAGTTAATCCCAAGGCGCTAGGGCGAAAGTAAATAGCAAATAGGGAAATACGCTGCCATCCTTGGCGACGATTAGCTGGGTTGTCTTCAATGACTTGCCCTGCGTTATCCCTGGCGTGAAATAGCAAGGGGTACGGTTCTAATTCCAAGATAGCGGGTGGTTCTGCTGGTACAGAAAGGACAGCATCGGTAACCAGTAGAGTATGCGATCGCCTATGTAAAAATGCCACCTCCACAAAAGAACCTCGTCCCAAATTAATATCCAGTACTGCATAATCAAACTCATCCGCAAAAGGCGTTTGAGTAGGGTCTTCTGGTAGTACTTGAGTCCGGTTTTGGGGAAAACCCAGCCAACTCAGTGGTAAATTAAATGGGAAACTCCACTGATGGGGGGCAACAAATACCTGTGCATGGGGAAACTTGCGCGCGAAGGGGCCGACAAATATTTTATGTTCTAGGCCAGAACTGGTAGGTAGAATTATGTACTTAACTTCACCATGCTGGGCAACTAACTCATTAACTAGTCGGACACATTCCTTCGTTGGGGCGACTGGCGCATAAATTAGCAAACCACCTGCATTTAGCTTAATTACAGTCATCCTAATCGGCACTACGGTGTAGAGAATGCCTTGTACTTGGTCAAATGTCCAAATAGTATCCTTAACTACTTCCCGGCAAAGTGTGCGCTTTCTACCGTAGGGATAAAGCGGTAAAGCAGGCCAAAACGGCCATGACCAATCTTGGGGATCATTGTTGTAGGACTGTACTTGTGGATTCATCGTTTAGTCAATAGTCAGTAGTCAGTAGTCAATAGTCAGTGGTCAATAGTCAGTAGTCAATAGTCAGTAGTCAGTAGTCAATTTTCTTCCTCCTACCTCCCCAATCCCCAATCCCCAGTCCCCAATCCCCAGTCCCCAATCCCCAGTCCCTCTTATGGAGCATTCATCCATATAATGAAGACAAGTTAATTTGTACTTAAAAAAGTAAACATGAGTCAAACTGCTTTAAATCTAGTTGCAATCTCTGTTTTTCTCATGACGATGTCGGCTTTATTGGGGCCGTTAATTAACTTGTCGCCAGCAGTCCCCGCGATCGCTACCTTCACAATTTTAGGTATAGCAACTTTTGATAGTTTTAGCTTGCAAGGCAAAGGCGGGACTATCCTTTTAGATTGGATCGCGGGGTTTTCACCACAACACCGCGATCGCATTATTCACCACGAAGCTGGACACTTTTTGGTAGCATACCTCTTGGGTGTTCCTGTTACAGGTTATACTCTCAGTGCATGGGAAGCGTGGAGACAAGGGCAACCTGGCCAAGGCGGTGTTACCTTTGATGATGTTGAATTAGTGTCTCAAGTAGAACAAGGTAAAATCAGTAATCAGGCATTGGAACGCTACTGCACTATTTGTATGGCAGGAATCGCTGCGGAAACTTTGGTTTTTGAGCGCGCTGAAGGTGGAACCGATGATAAAAGCAAATTAGCAACTATCTTTAAAGTTCTGGGTTTTTCTGAATCAGTTTGTCAGCAGAAACAACGGTTTCATGTTCTTCAAGCTAAAACTTTACTACAAAATAACTGGGCGAGTTACCAAGCTTTAGTCCAAGCTATACGTCAAAAATCAACGATCGCCGATTGTCAAACAGCGATCGCTAATGCTCCGGTGGAAGCAGACAGAAGCTCATGATCAAATATACTTAATTGTCAGCAGGAAGATTTTAGCTACACATCATCTTTGATCAAAGAAGTAATTTCTTGTGTATCTCCTATGTGCATTCTTTGTTGTTCAATCCAAATTAAACTCCTTAACTGCTGATAACAACAATCCATGAAATAACTGAACCAAGTAACAATTCCTAAGAATTTTAAGCCTTCCTCAATTGTGTAATGTAAGAACATACTTTCTGGTGTAGCGATATCAACGATAGTGGAAATTGCAAAGAATGAAAGAGCTAAAAGTAAAATATAGTAATTAGTTATTTTAAAGATAGACTTAAAACGGTATAAATACATACCGATAAAAATCATATAAATAATAAAAAATACTGTCTCAAAGAAATTTTGAACTCTTCTAGGATTTTCCCAAGCCTGCAAATCTATAAAGGGATGAAAATAATATTCGTGAATTTGAAATAAGTCATCAAGAAGGATAAACAGAGTCAGAAATCCGGAGAATAACAGGAAATCTGACCATTTTTTTGATCTCACAAGCTTATTTTTACTTAACAAGCTAGCAGTAAATATAGAAATTGCTGCCGATGCACACCAGAAAAGTATGCCTAACATAGAAATCATGCCGGCGTAAGGAGGTAGCTTACCGATTTCGTTAGGATCTGCAACCAATGTATAAAAGGGAATGCCATTCAGCTTAAATATAATCTGCATGAACAGAAGAAAAACAGTCGCAGGTAAAACTACTGTGACTATCAGCGATCGCATATCTTTAAATAATCCTGAGTTTGCCATATCCCCTGATTTTGTCATCAAAAAATTACTCCTTTTGATAGATACAAATTCAATAATTGCTGTTAACAGTTAACCGTCAGCACTCAACAAACCATGCAAGTGACTATGTAATTTAAAAACGTCATAGCTTATGTAAAAATCGACCGCACAAAGGTGTCAAAGCAGATCCAAAAACATCTGAAAACTGCAAAGCGATCGCGTAATCAACTCTTTTTTTTAGATTCGTTTACCTAGAACATGAAAAATCGTAGCCAAACAATATTTAGGTTAACTCTAGATTAAGTAATGAATAATAAATTTTTAAATAAGATGTTCAGAATTCTACCGAGTGCTGTTATTTCGTCACTGGAGTGAATCACATGAAAAAAAATTTGGGTTTTGGGATGTATGGCTGTTGACTGTTGATTGTTGACAGAGTTGAAAGCCTTTGATTGTCAGGGTTTTATTGCGCTTCTCTACGCGAACGCGTGTCAGTTGTTAGTAAGGGCGGGTTTACAGATATTCTCACTCTCGGACGATGAGTTTCATCAATCCGCCCCTACCACTGACCACTGACAAAACTCTATCCCCTTGTGGGTCGCAAATAAATTGTTAAAAACTTACATCTATTTTAGTTAAAGCTTTTAGATTCTTATATACGTGAGTGATTACTGCTTGAACAGAAACAATTACACACTCATTTATACACTTACTAATCTATACAAGTATTAACAAGATTAAGCAAATAACAAGTACTATGTGTTAACGTTGATAACCAATTAATTTAGGGTACAGCTTCATATACCATCAGCGCATTTGTGAGCGTAGTGGCAAGCGGAATACTGCTAAGTGTAATTCGATATTGACTAATGAAATACTGTACCTAGAAATAAATTTGTTAGCAAAGAAAAATACTATTAAGAAACGGCTTCTAGGGATGAAAATTTAGATAATTGATGCGCCCCAAGAACCTGATTACGTCCAGATGCTTTAGCTGCGAGTAGGCATTGATCGGCACGATGTAACAGACTATTTCCCTGTTCATCATCATCTGTTTCCAGGCAGGCTACACCCAAGCTAATAGTGACATTAATCATAAGTTTACTATTGATACTAAACTGTTGTTCACCTACTATGCGATTGAGGCGTTCCGCCACGATCATTGCCTCTTCACCAGTAGTATGAGCTAGAATGACGACAAACTCCTCACCACCATAACGGAACGCGGTATCTTGAGAGCGTAAATTATGGCGTAGCCGAGTACACAACAACTGCAACAGGCGATCGCCAACTAAGTGTCCATACTGATCATTGACTTTCTTAAAATAATCCACATCTAAAATCACCAAACTCAAAGGAAGATTTTGATTACGAGCTTTGGTAATTTGTCTGGGTAAATCCCATTCCAAAGCACGGCGATTGTTCAATTCTGTCAAAGAATCAGCTAAAGCGATCGCTGATAAGATATGGTTTTTCTGGAGCAAATCGCGGTACTTCTGTGCTTTACGCAAACCAACTGTAAATTGACCTAATATCAGATTGTGAGTTGCCATTACTTCCGTCGGCAGTTGCCAAATATAAGCATCTGCACCTTGGTGAAGTGCTGTGGCATTCATCTCAAACTCCCATTCCCAGCCGTTTTGACTTCGCTGTGCTAGTTGTTGAGGACGATCTTCCACAAGAATACAGTGTATATACGATAGCTGAGTTTGTTCTTTCAACCAGATGCACAATTCTATACTACCTTTGAGGCTTGCCTGCACAAATATGACATCAGGTGACGCAGTTTGGATCTGCGATGTGGCCTGATGAAAATCCGTAATCACTACTAACTTATCAGTAGCTCTCTTATGGATCTGATCGGGAAGTTTTGTGAGAAAGTCATAACTTCCAAAGACCAGAATTGTCATAGTCATGGCTATATTTTTTGCCTTTTTTCTAGCTAAAAATTACTGATATTCTGCCGATTCATGAATATATTGTCTCTGGAAACAAGAGACCTTTACATATACTGATATAGTCTTAACTCTAAATATAATATTACCTAGTAATTTTAATATCATCTTAATACATCACCTAAGGTAGATGAAAATTATATAAAGATAGACTTTTGTTACTTATCTTTAGTTTTTATATTTTATTTTTTAAACAGTAAAAATACTGAAGATTTTGTATTATAGCTACATAGCCACTGTATTTTCTCAGGTGTTTATAGCTTAAAAACATTAACTTAATTGTCGTTTTTAAATTCATTTTTTAGGGACAAAGATTTTTTTTATAGTTCATTAATAAATAATTATAAATATTTTATATATCTAGAAAATAAGTATAGATAACTACTCAACGTGACTGTATTTTATGATAATCACCGCTTTATTCTGTGTAATAATACCTAATTAGTGGATTTCATTGAGGTATTTACCCAAATATATATCACTTATTTATTTAAGTATATTCACTGTGTAGTAAAGAATTTTTAGAGAAAAGTTTGCAAAATAGCTTTTTGAAAAAGACTATTTTGTGTAGAAGTTAGCAGTTGTTGATAATATCATTTGCAAAAAAAACGAATACTCTTAAATATTACTTTTACGTAATTCCAGTATTAGGGGTTATTGGCTATTACGATTCATAGATATAAAGATGAAAGTAAACATAACCTAAATATAGTGATTTCAGCTTTGTATCTTGGTAAAAATATGATAATTATTGATAGCCTTCTATCGTATAATCGGTAGCCACAATTACCTGTTTAATAAACTCTTCAGTAGCTTTAGAGTCTACAGTAACCGTTTTATCCTGAACATCTACCTTCACTAGAGCATCAGGTTCCATTACATGAATAGACTCAGTAATTTTTACTGCACAGTTATCACAGGCAATAAGCTGTTACGCATTTAAATTGTATATTTCGCACTCAGGTTGTCAAAAGTCCAAAGTCCACAGTCCAAGCTAGCCTTTAACTCTGGACTCTTGACTATGGACAGCCCTGACGCAAGAGTATTTGATTTAGGTGCATATCACCTTATCAGGAACTTTCAGTTTTAAAGACATGATTAACCTTGGTATGTACTTTGAATTCAAATTCTCTAAGTAAATTGTCAATATTCATCCGACTAAAGATAGGTAGTTGAGGAAATACATACGATACAGAAAAAATGTGGAGGTGAGTCTACTTACCAAGGAGACTGGCAGCGAAAGCAAACAAAATGCAAAAATATATAAACCTACTTATGAAAATACACTTAGTAGACCCAAGTCCCAAGGCTGCTGACTCTTAACATAATCGTCCTACCTTGAGGCATACTTTTTATGTATTGGGAACTGGGATAAAAAAATTAGTACTAATACCTAATCCCCAATCCCCAATCCCCAATCCCCAATCCCTAGTCCCCCATTAAACTACTTTTTCTTTTCCTCCCATGTCTTCAAACCCGCAGCACCTGAGTGGTAACGAAATTCGCACCCGATTCCTCGACTTCTATGCCCGAAGGGGACACCAGATTTTGGCTAGTGCTTCCCTTGTGCCGGAAGATCCAACCGTGCTGCTGACGATCGCGGGGATGCTACCATTTAAGCCAATATTCCTGGGACAGCGCACACCAGAATTTAAACGGGCGACAACTTCGCAAAAGTGCATCCGTACCAACGACATCGAGAATGTAGGACGCACCAAACGACATCAAACCTTCTTTGAAATGCTGGGCAACTTCAGCTTTGGTGACTATTTTAAAGAACAAGCGATCGCCTGGGGTTGGGAAATCTCCACAGAAGTTTTTGGCTTACCCAAAGAACGCCTAGTAGTCAGCGTTTTTGAGGAAGATGATGAAGCCTACGCAATTTGGCGCGATCAAATTGGTGTAACGGAAGCCAGAATTAAGCGCATGGGTGCAGATGATAACTTTTGGGTATCTGGCCCCACTGGCCCCTGTGGCCCTTGTTCAGAAATTTATTACGACTTCCACCCAGAACGGGGTGATGAAAATATAGATTTAGAAGACGATACCCGATTTATCGAGTTTTATAACTTGGTATTCATGCAATACAACCGGGATGCGTCGGGTAATTTAACACCACTGCAAAACAAAAACATTGATACCGGGATGGGTTTGGAGAGAATCACCCAAATCCTGCAACAAGTACCGAATAATTACGAAACTGACTTAATTTTCCCGATTATCGAGACAGCAGCCAAAATTGCTGGCATTGACTACCACAGCAGCGATGAGAGTACCAAAGTTTCCCTGAAGGTGATTGGTGATCATGTCCGTTCCGTTGTCCACATGATTGCTGATGAAATCCGCGCTTCTAATGTGGGACGGGGTTATGTGTTGCGGCGATTAATTCGGCGGGTGGTGCGTCATGGAAGATTAATTGGGATTACCGGGGAGTTTATCAACCAAGTTGCGGAAACGGCGATCGCTCTTTCCGAATCAGCATACCCCAACGTCCGCCAACGGGAAACCGTCATCAAAGCAGAACTGCAACGGGAAGAAGCAAATTTCCTCAACACCTTGGATAGAGGGGAAAAACTCCTAGAGGAAATTATCCAACAGGTGAAGAAGCAAGGACAAACCATTATTAGTGGTGAAAGTGCTTTCACTCTTTACGATACCTACGGCTTCCCCCTGGAACTCACTCAAGAAATCGCTGAAGAAAACAACCTCACCGTTGATGAGGACGGCTTTAATGTCGAGATGCAGAAACAAGTGGAACGGGCTAAAGCAGCCCACGAAACCATCGATTTAACTGTGCAAGGTTCCCTCGACAAACTCGCAGAACACATCCACGCTACCGAGTTCATCGGTTATAGCCAAGCAACAGCAACGGCAAAAGTAGAAGTTTTGTTAGTCGATGGCGTTGTTCAAGAAGAAGCAGAAGCCGGAACAGAAGTGCAGATTGTCCTTGATAAAACGCCATTTTATGCTGAATCTGGGGGACAAATCGGTGATCGCGGTTATATCTCCGGTGATGGTATCGTTGTTCAGGTGGAAGATGTCAAAAAAGAATCTGATTTCTTCGTGCATTTCGGACGCATTCAACGCGGAACTCTGCGCGTAGGCGATAACGTCACCGCCCAAATAGACCGCGCTGGTCGTCGTCGCGCCCAAGCTAACCATACTGCAACCCATCTATTACAAGCAGCCTTAAAGACCATCGTTGATAATGGCATATCACAAGCCGGTTCTCTCGTATCTTTCGACAGATTGCGCTTTGACTTCAACTCTCCCCGTGGGTTGACAGCCGAGGAAATCCAACAAGTTGAAGAACAGATTAACACCTGGATTGCTGAAGCCCACTCCGCCAAAATTGAAGTACTACCCTTAGCTGAGGCGAAAGCTAGAGGGGCGGTAGCCATGTTTGGGGAAAAATACGGTGATGAAGTCCGAGTGATAGATTTTCCTGGCGTATCTATGGAACTATGCGGAGGTACCCACGTAAGTAATACCGCAGAGATTGGCGTATTTAAGATTATTTCTGAAGCTGGTGTTGCTTCCGGAGTACGGCGGATTGAAGCTGTTTCCGGCCTGGCTGTGCTGGATTACTTGAATGTGCGGGAGAAAGTAGTTAAAGACTTAAGCGATCGCTTTAAAGTCAAACCCGAAGAACTACCAGAGAGAATCACCACTCTGCAAAATGAACTGAGAACCAGCGAAAAGCAACTAGAAACCCTCAAGGGACAACTAGCGATCGCCAAATCCGACAGCTTAATACAAACAGCAGACACTCTTGGCGACCATAAAATCATAGTTGCCCAATTGGAAGGCGTTGACCCCGAATCCTTGAAAAGTGCAGCCGAACGCCTACTACAAAAAATCGGTAACGGTGCTGTGGTGTTGGGTTCCGTTCCCGAAGCCGACAAAGTTAGCTTAGTTGCAGCCTTCAGCCCAGAAGTCAACAAAAAAGGGTTACAAGCCGGTAAATTCATTGGGGCGATCGCCAAAATTTGCGGCGGCGGCGGCGGCGGTAGACCAAACCTCGCCCAAGCCGGCGGACGCGATGCCAGTAAACTACCAGCAGCCTTGGAACAAGCCCAGAGTGAGTTAAAATCTGCCTTAGGTTAGGGTGTGAGAAATTAAGTTGTGGGGGTGTACTTACAAAATCACCCCCGAAACCAAGAGCGAAGCCAACGCCACAACCGCCGCAACCACGCCCAAAAACCACGACGAGTAACTACAGGCGTTTGTGGTTGAGATAGACGCTCAATTCCATCGTTGCAATTCTGCACATTGGCATCAAGTCCCATTTTTTCATACAGTTCACGAGCATTGCGATAAGCACCAAGCGCGTCCGATTCTCGGTTGATGTTTTCTAATGCCAAACCTAAATTAAACCAGTCTGTTGCTTCCCCTCGAATATCGCCAATCTCCCTAGCAATGACTAAAGACTGCTGCAAGAAGTCAATCGCCTGTTGGCACTCTCCCAGGGAACGGTAAGCATTGCCTAAATTGCCCAAGGGATTACCTACGCCGTTGCGATCGCCAATTTCTCTGGCTATATTCAAAGACTGCTTGTAGGACTCTATCGCCTGGTGATACTGTCTTAGAGAACAGTAAGCATTGCCCAAATTGTTTAAGGAATCTCCTTCACCTTTACGATCGCCAATTTTCCTAAAAATTTCCAAGGACTGCTGGAACAACTTAATCGCCCGTTGGTGCTGTCCCAGGGAACGGTAAGCATTGCCCAAACCCATTAAAGAATTACCTTCGCCATTGCGATCGCCTATCTCTGTAGATATATTCAAGGACTGCTGGAAAAACTCAATCGCCCGTTGGTACTCTCCCAGAGAACGGTAAGCAATGCCCAAACCGTTTAAGGATTTACCTTCGCCATTACGATCGCCTATCTCTGTAGATATATTCAAGGACTGCTGGAAAAACTCAATCGCCCGTTGGTACTCTCCCAGAGAACGGTAAGCAATGCCCAAACCGTTTAAGGATTTACCTTCGCCATTGCGATCGCCAATTTCCTTAAAAATTTCCCAAGATTTCTCGTAGAAATCAGTCGCCTGTCGATACTGTCCCTGGGAAAAGTAAGTATTACCCAAATTTATTAAGGAATTACCTTCACCACTGCGATCGCTAATTCCTTTAAAAATTTCCAAAGACTGCTGGTAGAAATCAATCGCCTGTTGATAATGCCCTAAGCAGAGGTAAGCATTACCCAAATTCATTAAGGAATTACCTTCACCACTGCGATCGCCTATCTCCCTATCGATAACTAAAGACTGCTGGTGGTACTTAATCGCCCGTTGGTACTCTCCCAGAAATACGCAAGCATTGCCTAATGAAGTGAGAGAAGCCCGATAATTCCAATTTTCTCTATCGTCAATTTCTTGCCATTTACTGACCAATTGCCCATATAATTCCACTTGGTCAGTGTAATAACCCCGCAAGGTTAAAAATTCATTGCAGTCCCAAATGCTATCAAAGGCAGAGTTATAATCTTGCAACTGATAAAAGTGATCAAATATTTCCAAGTATTCTTTAACATCATCTCTTGTTGTCCAAGGTGGTTGTTTAGCAATTGAGCGATAATACTCAATGGCTCGTTGATGCGCCTCTGTCTGATCACCAGCTTTGTACCGCACATACTCCCACACCACAGGCTGAAACCCAAATCGCCGCTTACCATTGAACTTTTCTACCAACAAAGAACGCTTAACAATATTCCTTAATTCTCCCTCAATCTCTGGTTCTGAATTTCCTGGCAACATAGCCACGGCTGCTGCACTGTCAACCGCACCACGATACACACTAATATTCAGCAATAACGCCTTTTGTAACTCACTCAATCTTGCAAAACTGGCATCCAACACCAACACCATCCCCACATTTTCCCGGCGATGCACACCTACCACTTGGGGATCTGTCAACAACTGGCGCAAATTCCCTAAGCCTAAATCTGCTAATCTACTTAAATCCGGGTCTTGTGAATATTCTTCTTTTAATAAATCTGCTACTAATCTCAACAGTAGGGGATGCCCATCTACTAATTCGACAAACTCCCCTAAATTTCCTTTAATGCCCAATGCGGTTAACAGTGCTACCCCTTCATCTACTTGTAAACCTGTCAGGGTTAACCACTCAAAGCCTTTTAATTCCGGTCTTTCCCTGGTGGTGACTAACACCTTACTATTACCGCCAGATTCCACCCATGCTTGAAAAAACTCACCGTAAAATAGACTTCCCCACTGTCTATCAGGTTGTAATAAGCTTTCCAGGTTGTCAATAATCAGTAAAAATTGCCCAGAACGCAAGCACCTAACTAATGCCTCCACTAACTGCGCTTCTTGTTCTGGTACATAAAAGCCAAATTCTGTTAATACTTGTCTGGCTAAATCGCTAAAACTTGCCCCATTACTGACATCAGCCCAAAACCGCTTAGGAAAACCTGCAATTTCATCATAAATCTTTGTCGCCAGCGTTGATTTACCCGTGCCACCGATGCCTTCTATACCAATTAAAAAGGTATTATCATCACTTAACCATTGCTGTATTTGCTCAATTTCTGTGGTTCGTCCTTGCCAGTAAGCCAAACTTTTACCTGGATTCCCAGCTTTGAGAACCCCCGGCGATTCTACTTGAGAAATTTGTTGTAGTCGCTCTAGTATTGGTTCTATATCGTCAACAATAAATTTTACTTCTGCTGCATTTAACTGCCCTACCATAGTTACCTTACTATCACCTTGGGCAGTGACATTCATTTCAATATTGTTGGGGTTATCTGGTTGGGGTTTTTCTGTCATTGCTTACAGCAGGTGACTATTAAAATTGATGTTGTAGCTTCAAACGAGAACCTTGCAGCTTTAAACGAGAACCCTGTAGCTCAAAACGAGAACCCTGTAGCTTCAAACGAGAACCCTGTAGCTCAAAACGAGAACCCTGTAGCTTCAAACGAGAACCCTGTAGCTTCAAACAAGAACCCTGTAGCTTAAAACGAGAACCTTGTAGCTTAAAACGAGAACCCTGTAGCTTAAAACGAGAACCCTGTAGCTCAAAACGAGAACCCTGTAGCTCAAAACGAGAACCCTGTAGCTCAAAACGAGAACTTAGCTCAATCAGGGAAGACCAAAAAACAGATTATTGCAAATAGACGGTTAGTAGGATGCGTCAGTATGAATCATTTTGCTATACAGTTAGGTTTTCTCGCACTGAGGCACCCTACCTATTTAGATGTTGTTGATCTAAAAGTCCCTAAGAATTTCAGAAAAAGCCTCACGCAGAAGCGCAGAGAATCGAGAATAACACTCCGCGCCCCTCCGCGTTACCTTTGCGCCCCTCTGCGTTTAAAAACTCACCTCTTTAGCCTCAATCTTCCCGACTTGCTTCACCGTACTTTGGTCGTAAGCATTCGCACTCATCTGAATATTGTCACCAGGTTTTTTAGCCGATGCTTGCAAAATTTCGGCTATCTCTTGCGCCAGTGCTGTATCAGCATCCAAAATCTTCTTGAGTTGCACTTGCAAAACAGTTTGGAAATTTTTGTCCTCTGGATTCTCTGCTAAATCTCCAGCCGCTTCTTTGGCGGCTTCCTTTGCCTCTACTTTAGGATGTAGCTTACCCCAAATAGCCTTGGCTTTATCCCAACCATCTGCACCAGCTTGTTGATATGCACCTTCGGCCACTTTACTACCCACATTCAGCAGAGATGGCAGATAGGGTGCAAGAAATGTAACGATTGAGGCGATATCTATCATTGTGAGAACTTATACAATACTTTTGTAAATGTTAGGTCTGATCTTAGCGTATTTACTTAGGTGTGAAAAGGAATATAGCGGTTTGTAGTTGAGTCAAATACAGACCTAACCCCCAGCCCCTTCCCTACAAGGGAAGGGGAGTAATACTCAAAGCCTCTCTCCTTGTAGGAGAGAGGTTTGGAGAGAGGTCAGAGTGCATTGCATACAAACGAGAAGCGCTAGATTAGTCTAATCTATTACTAGTATGAATGGATAAGGTGTAATATTTTTAACCCCTTCCCGTGTTGGAAAGGGGTTATGTTTTATATATCTCAACTTTACTTAGTGCGATCGCACCTACTTAGAGGTTATCCTTTGACAATAGAATTGATTAAGGATAATCAAAAACCACACGACCGCCTGTCCGCCAGTCGCAGTGGATGAAACCTCTGTGCATTCCTCTACCTAGTCCTGTACAGTCAGAAGCACGGCAAATTTGTAAGAGTTTGCCAAAGTTACCATCTACAGGTGCAATATCCAAAGCTAAACCGTTAATATGCTGCGAAAAACGAGCGCCACCTATGCGACGGTTCACCGCAGGTGTACGATAGGCGGAATTAATGGAAATTGGGCTATCGTATTTATCTCGAATTTTGCCAAAGCCTCTGGCTGCTTTGATAATATTGTTAATAATTGTTTTTGATTCAGGGTTTCTTTGGGGGTCACATCCCTTGGTGATTTCTCCCCAAGTTAAGGGAATACCCGCCACTACCAATTCATTTTCGTAAACTGTTTCTCCAGTCACCAACCTTAAGGAACGTCCGGTTTTAGTTCCTAAAGTTGATGCAGGTAAAGGTGTGAGTGTGCGAGTTTGTTCTTCATTGGTTTGATGGTCTTCGGCAATTTCTAGTAATGCAGCCGCAGTAGTCGGCCCCAATAAATCAGGGGAATCTAACCAAACGCTCTCTTTAAATTCTGCAAATGCTTTTTGGGTGAGATTACCAGCAACGCCATCAACACTACCTTTATAAAGTCCCTTCTTATTCAGTAGGGTTTGAATTTCTTTGATAATATCGGTATCAGCTTCGCTAATCTTAACAGTACTATTACTGGCTTGAAATTTCTCTAAGCTAGAAAATTCTACGGTAGATTCCGTCATGAATACATCTCCTTGGGTAATAAATTGAAGCATTACTGCTTCTGAGTCTTTCTCTGGCTGCTTAATGTGGTGATAAAGAACTACAATTCCCTGAGTCAAATTTCCAATAAGACAAGATTACTTATGGGAAAAAGTCATACAAAGCCGCATAGGCGGGTGTAGCTGTGCTTAGGGCAGTAGTGGGAGTTGAGCAGCGTATTGAATAAATAAGCCCTAGTCCCTTTATATACTAGTAGTTTTGACTAGTCATCTAGTATAACTCTGTAAAATAAAATCGCACACAAGTAGTAAAAATGATACCAATTTTAATTATTTTGCTGATATATGAATGAATATCAAAACGTATAAAAATAAGTGATTATCTGAGCATTAGTCATTTTATTTCTACAAATGAGTATTATCTAAGTCAGTTACATTGAGAATGATAACACTGTGATAAATAGTACATTAACAGCTAAACCACATAATTATTTTTTCATTTTGTATTAAAATTTATTAATAGAAATTGCTGATATAGCTGTTGACGGTTGACCGTTGACGGTTGACAGACTGGAAAGCCTTGTGTTGTCAGGGCTTTATCTTAGTTAGATGTCCTAATCTATCTGGCTACGGCTATATCAACTCAAAAGCTGTAATTAGTACAAACGTTATGAAGGACAGCTGCATGAAAAGAATTATCTGGTATCCTCTGATGAGTGCTTTACTAATAGGAGTATATGGACAAGGACTGTCTCCAGCAAATGCGGGGAACACTCAAATTATTGCCAAGCAAATTCATAAGGAACCAGTTCAACCACAATTGCTAGCTGGACTTCATAAAACTAATACTGTCAATGTCAGTCAGACTGCTAAAGAAATTGATGAAAAAACAGCTCGTAGCTTAGTCTGGAATCTTCCTCAAGTACAGCGCAAAGCTAGAACAATTCAGAGACTATCAAGAGGAGCTATCAAGGTAGATGCGATCGTTGATGGTTTACCTACCCCTGACGATCCTTACTACAAAGTCCGCGTCTATGAAGACCAGCCAGACCATAATACAACTATTTATTGGTTTCGTGTGTCTAAAACTGGTGTAATAGAGGCTTTAGATGTTATAGAAAATCAGTATATCTCTTTAGAAGCATGGACAGAGCAATTAAGACGAAGACGCTAATATAAAGTAAAAGTTACAACTAGAACAAAATATAACTTATGTCTGAGCAAAAAACCCTCAATCCCTGGAATTATAAACCTTGGTGGTGTCAACCTTGGTCAATTCTACTTACAGGTTTAAGTTTAATTTGTGGTAGCTGGTTACTGTTAAAAATTATCTGGGTAACTGTCATTGTTGCTATCCCTGTATTAGTTTGGATGGGATTTTTTTTGTTAATTTGGCCGCAACTAATGATTCGCAGTGGAGTTTTAGAATCTGCTGAGTTGGATTCTTAATACAACAGTATTGCAAAATCGAGTTTTTACGATTTGCTCCTGAATAATTTATTCCTAAAGATTGATAAATATTTATATTAGTTAATTAAACTTAATTTTCATAAGAGTTATAAACTAAGATAGTTTTAAGTACAAGAATTTTATTAATTTGGGTTTAAAGGATTTCCAAGTAAAAAAATATTTTATTGGGATTGTTGACCGTTGACGGTTCACAGTTAACAGTCAACGGTCAACAACTTTCAACGGAATAATTTCTTTTTTGGAGTTCCCTAATCCAGAAGATTTCTTTCCTAATCTATTAAGTCTATTCAATAATTAACGTTAGTAAACTTAATAATATGAAAATTTTAATTGTCGAGGATGACGAGTTAAATGCTTATGCGCTGACAGCCGTTCTCACCAATCAGAACTATGCAGTTGAAGTAGGATCTGATGGTATCACCGCTTGGGATTTAATCCAAACTTACGATTATGATTTGATTCTTTTGGATGTGATGCTACCCAGATTGGATGGGATTAGCCTTTGTCGGCAAATACGCTCAAGTGGTCGGCAGATGCCAATTTTATTATTAACTGGTTGTGATAGTAGCCATGAAAAGGCGATTGGGTTAGATGCAGGTGCAGATGATTATGTAGTTAAACCGTTTGATGAAGAAGAGTTAGTGGCGCGTGTGCGGGCTTTATTACGTCGGGGAGGTACAACAGCGCAGCCGATTCTAGAATGGGGTAATTTGCAGCTTGACCCCAGTAGTTGTGAAGTCAGGTACAATCAAAATTTACTATCACTAACTCCCAAGGAATATGCACTTTTGGAGTTATTTTTGCGTCACAGCCGCCGAGTGTTTAGCTGTAGCATGATATTAGAACATATATGGTCTTATGAAGACACTCCAGGGGAAGAAGCGGTACGCACCCATATAAAGGGCTTGCGAATGAAATTGCGTAACGCGGGAGCGCCTGGTGATTTAGTAGAAACAGTCTATGGAATTGGTTATCGCCTCAAAGCACAGGAAGAGGAACAAGGAAGCAAGGAGGAGGTAAAACAGTCTACTTCAAAAGGCAAATCTCAGCAGCAAACACTAACTGCAATAGCTGGTATTTGGCAAAGGTTTTACGTGCGGGTAGATGAGCAAGTTAAGGTATTGGAACAAGCGGCGATGACTTTTGAGCGATCGCAAATGATCACGCTTACCCAAGAAGCTTTAAACTCAGAATTATACTCACAGGCAATACGAGAAGCCCACACATTAGCCGGCTCACTGGGGACTTTTGGTTTACCTGAAGGGTCGAAGTTAGCTAGGAAAATTGAGCAACTATTAAAATCTGGTAAGAAATTAACGCCAACTGAGATTCAGAGTTTGCAAAATTGGGTCAAGTTATTAAGGCAAGAGGTTGCAGCACATGAATCGCAAGCAGCATCACCAGAAACAACTTCAGCAGCTATCCTCCAGCCACAACCTCCCCAAGCAGAAGCAAAAGTCTTAGCAGTAGACGACGACCCGCAAATTCTTGCCATATTGCAAACATTACTTCATCCTTGGGGATTACAAGTAATTACCTTAGATGATCCGCGTCAATTCTGGGAAACCTTAAGAGATGTGAATCCAGACCTGTTAATTCTAGATGTAGAGATGCCTTATACCAATGGTATAGAACTCTGCCAGGTGGTGAGAAATGATCCCCAATGGAGTGAATTGCCCATACTCTTCCTGACGGTTCACAAAGACGGGGAAATTGTCAATCAGGTATTTAGTGTTGGTGCTGACGACTTTGTTAGCAAACCCATTGTGGGGCCTGAACTAGTAACGCGAATTATCAATCGGTTAGAACGGGTGAAATTACTACGTAGGGTGAGTGAGAGTAGGGGTGTAGGGGAAAAAATTTCTCCTCCATCCCCTAGCTTCACAGATTGGCGCACTATTTTTAACGCTGAACCAGAATGCGTGATGATAGTGGCTACTGATGGTACTTTATTGGATATCAATCCAGCCGGTGTGGCAGCGATAGAAGCTGATAGTGCTGGTGCAGTGATTGGTAAGCGAGTGTATTCGTTAGTAGTTCCTGAATATCAGCAGGTGTTTCGCCAACTCAATGAAAGCGTTTGTCAAGGACAACAGGGAACTCTGGAATTTGAAATTATCACTTGTCGTGGTAATCGTCGCTGGATGGCGACTCACGCTGTACCCGTGCGAAATGAAACAGATGGTAATTTGGTGCAGTTGTCCATTACACGGGATGTCACCCAATACAAACAAGCAGAACTGGAAATTAAACGCATTAATCGCACCTTGCAAACTTTAAGTGACTGCAATCAATTAGTGATACGTACTCAAGATGAAAATGAGTTATTGCAGAAAGTTTGCCAAATTTTAGTGGATGTTGGTAACTATCGATTAGCTTGGGTGGCTTTTGCAGAAAATGATGCTGAAAAAAGTATTCATCCGGTAGCTCAAGCCGGTTATGAACAAGGATATCTGCAATCTCTCAATCTTACTTGGGCAGATACAGTCCGGGGTCAAGGGCCGACAGGAACGGCAATTCGCACCGGAAAAACTGCCATTATTCAAAATATTTTGACTGATCCTAGATTTGAAATTTGGCGCTGTCAAGCTAATAATCGGGGTTACGCATCGTCCATTTCTTTACCTTTAATGAATAATGGTCAAGCTTTTGGTGCCTTGAACATCTACGCTGCGGAAGCGAATGCTTTTGATAGTGATGAAGTGAAACTTTTAGAGGAACTGACAGCAGATGTGGCTTATGGCATAGTAGCATTACGCAATCGGCGCGATCGCCAAATAGCCGAAGCAGCACTACGAGAAAGTCAAGAACGTCTTTCCCTAACCCTAGAAGCAGTTAACTTAGGCATTTGGGACTGGAATATCACTACTAACCAAATTATCTGGTCTGAAGGTCACGCCCGATTATTTGGCATAGAATCAGGGAAATTTGATGGGACTTATGAAGCCTTTCAAGCTTGTATTTATCCTGAAGACAGGGGAGGATTAGCAGAGGTAATCAATTCTGCTCGCCAGCAAAAAACCGACTACAGTCATGAATTTCGCATCATTTCGCCAGATGGAGATATTCACTGGATTGAAGGAACAGGCAAACTCTACTACAACGAAATGGGCGAAGCCGTGCGGATGTTGGGTATAGTCAGAGATATTACTTCCCGCAAGCGAATAGAAGCAACTCTGCAAAAAGTCAATAACGAACTGGAGTTGAGAGTAGCAGAACGAACTGCTGAGTTAGTCAACGTCAATCGACAATTGCAATCAGAACTCGACGAACGCCAGCGCATAGAAGAAGCACTACGCATATCCCAAGTGCGACTGGCACGCATTTTAGACATTGCTGATGATGCCATTATTTCTATTAACGGTAACCAACAAATAACTTTATTTAATCAAGGTGCAGAGAAAATTTTTGGCTACTCTGCCGAGGAAATTATCGGACAGCGCCTGGATACACTCATACCCCAGCGTTTCACCCAGGCCCATCGTCAACACGTAGCTGATTTTGGGCAGGCTCCCAACTTGGCGCGGCGTATGGGAGAGCGGCGAGAAATATTTGGTTGTCGTCAAGATGGAACAGAATTCCCGGCTGAAGCTTCTATCTCCAAATTTCAACTAGACAAAGAAGTATTTTATACGGTAATTTTACGTGATGTTACAGAAAGAAAACAAATCGAACGGATGAAAGATGAGTTTGTTTCTGTTGTCAGTCATGAACTCCGCACCCCCTTAACTTCTATTCATGGTTCCTTAGGAATGCTGGCTAGTGGTTTATTACCAGCCGACTCAGAACAGGGAAAACGTTTGTTGGAAATTGCCACTGACAGTACAGAACGCCTAGTACGTTTGATTAACGACATATTAGATATAGAACGCATCGAATCTGGTAGGGTAAAAATGGAGCGAGAAAGTTGCAACCTTACCGACTTGATAGAGTCCGCAGTTAGTATTATGCAGCCTTTAGCTAATAAAGCTGGAGTGAAATTATCAGTTTCCCATCCATCAATCCAATTATGGGTTGATCCAGACCGGATTGTGCAGACATTAACTAACCTGTTGAGTAATGCAATTAAATTCTCGACGGCGGAAAAAACAGTGTGGTTATTAGCACAACAATACGGCGATGAACTATTGCTGACAGTGAAAGATAACGGACGCGGTATTCCCGCCGACAAACTTGATAGTATTTTTGAGCGATTTCAACAGGTAGATTCTTCCGATTCACGCAACCATGACGGTACTGGTTTGGGTTTAGCTATTTGCCAAAGTATCGTACAGCAGCATGGCGGACGCATCTGGGCAGAAAGTGTCTTGGGTGAAGGTAGTAGTTTTTACTTTACTTTACCAATTTTACCAATATCCCAAAATTCAGAACTTGCCGACTCTCTCCCCCATTACCCCTTATCCCCAGAAGGGGCTGCACCTTCTCCAATCTCTTCTACCCACTCCCCCCTAGTTTTAGTTTGTGATGATGATCCACTCATCCGCACAGAACTACAGTCACTCTTAGAACAAGGGGGATATCGAGTAGTCACAGTAGCTACTGGACAAGAAGCGATCGCCTCGGCGTCAACTCAACATCCAGATGTGATTGTACTAGATTTGCTCATGCCAGGGATGAATGGTTGGGAAACAATGGCTATGTTGAAGGAAAGTACAGAAACCAAACATATCCCAATAGTGATTTGCAGTGTGTACAAACCGACTACAAATAAACAACCCAGTAGTGATTTTGTTGATTGGGTAAGTAAGCCAGTCCAAGAAAGTAATCTTTTACATTCTCTCAGACAAGCAATGTCTACGACAGGCTACGCCTACACCAAATCTTCCGGGCGAGTCCGTATTCTTATAGTTGAAGATGACGCAGATTTGGCAGAACTATTCGTTACCTTGTTTGAAAGACATGATATTGAAACTTTCTCAGCCAAAACCGGACGGGAAGCCATCCACCTCAGCCAAGAAGTTAATCCTGACTTACTCATTCTCGATTTGATTTTGCCGGAAACTGATGGTTTTGCAGTGGTAGATTGGCTACAGAAACACCAGCGCCTATGTAATGTTCCGGTAGTAGTCTACTCTGCTAAGGACTTGGATGAATCAGAACGTAAACGCCTCAAGCTAGGACATACAGAATTTTTAACTAAAGGCCGTGTCACAACCAAGGAGTTTGAACAACGGGTAATTGAACTACTTCAGCGAATTACGCAGACAAATGTTAGGGGTTAGGGATTGGGGAAAAAAGTAAAAAGTAAAAAGTAAAAAGGTAAAAGATTTTTTCTTTTGACTTTTGACTTTAGTTGGGGATTTGGGATTGGGGAATAAGGGAGAATCACTTTTGACTATGAACTAATGACTAATATAGCCGTAGCCAGATAGATTAAGACATCAAGCTCAGGTAAAAAAGCAGGGGAGCAGGGGAGCTATCGCCCACAAGGGGCGAGGTTTTAAACCTAACTTCTCCCAATAAAACTCTGACAAGACAAGGCTTTCAAGTCTGTCAACAGTCAACCGTTAACCGTCAACAGCTATAACTAATAACTAACTTAAATTATGAACAATAAACGAATTTTAGTGGTCGATAACGAGCAGTATATTCAAGAAGTTGCCAAGATTTGTTTAGAAACAGTAGCAGGCTGGGAAGTTGTCACAGCCAGTTCAGGACAAGAAGGCATAAATAAAGCCGAGACTTACCAACCAGATGCAATTTTATTAGATGTGATGATGCCGGATATGGATGGTATCGCTACATTTGAGAAACTGCAAGCCAATTCCGTCACCAAAGAAATACCAGTAATCTTATTAACCGCCAAAATTCAAGCCTCTGATCGTCGCCGTTACGCCCAGTTGGGAATGGTGAGTGCGATCGCTAAACCCTTCAACCCGCTAGAATTAGCTGGTCAAGTAGCCACCGCCCTTGGCTGGAGTTTAACCTGAACTACCGATGTCAAGCCCAACCAATTACCAATTACCAATTACCAATTCTCAAAACCTATTTTGATACTCAATTACTGCACGACTATCATCTTCTAAATTAGTAGAAGCACGTATACGAAACTCATCATTGATACGGTAATTAAGACCCCACTGGAAAGGATCATTTGCCGTTAAAATTTTGATGCTAGAAATAGAGAACTTGTTAGAAATATCTACTCCCGCTTCAGCTGCCAATTCTATACTGGAACCAACTCTACTACTATTACTATTACTAGCTTCTGGATTGTCAGAAATCACTGTGGGGAAAATTCGCAATTCACTTAAACCAAAAGCAGTACCGATTTGATTAAAAGCAGATTGAAAGTTACCGAAAACAGCTGACCCGGCGATGTTAATTAAACCTAAGGTACTGTCACCACGTCCTTGAGTATCAACAAATCCACCACCTAAAAGGGCGACTAATTCAGTTTCACTCCGGGAGGGACTACTTCTTAATTCCAAGCTTTCGTTCAGTCTGCTAGCTGGGCCTTTAATATTGGCTTCAACTCTCACAGTTTCTAAAGCACCTAACCCTACAGAATTAACTCTGTTTAGGTCACTGTTCTGCACCACTTCTAGCACTTTAGCCAGTAGTTGAATATCTAAATCGGGGTCACGGGGTTGATTAGCTCTAAAAGTGGCGGTGTGTTCGTAACCACGAGTCAAGTTAAACTGAGTTGTAAATAAATTCACCCCGCCTTTTCTTAAGCGAATAGTGCCTACAGGTACAGGATCAGCTAAAGAACCATTAACTTTGAGATTCCCCGTAGCAGCGAAACTGAGAAGGGGAGGACGGGCAATTTCTACGTTTTTACCTAACTCCAGTTCTAAATTGTTGAAACTCGTGTTGGCAGTTGTAGTTATGGGTGTGTCTTGTTTGTTAAACTTCGTTAGTGATAATGCAGAAACATTATTTGCAGGTTGGTTAAGATCACTGGATTCTGCTAATAATATTTGACCACTATACAAATCCACCTTACCGCCAATTCTAGGATTGAGTGCAGAACCAGTAACTTGAATATTTCCATTAGCACCGCCTTGATACAAGCCTTTGAGATTAAGTTTTAACTGTTCAAGGTTGACAGTGAGAGGATTTTCGATAGCGACGCTACTGTTGTCGAATACAGGAATTGCTCCAGACGCTTGTACTTGTCCGCGACTAAATTTACCTTCCAGACCTTCTACTAATATTTGGTCAAAATTAAACCGGACTCTACCTGTAACATCTCTGACTTTTTCTGGTAAAGCTTGAGCCGCAAAAGTAGCTTTTTGGATAGTAGCAATACCCTCGACTATAGGCTGTTCTCTGGTTCCGCTTACCTTCAAGTCTATTTGACCTTGACCGTCTTCAAAGGCTACTTGATTACTTAACAGATTCAGTAGTGCCAATCCTTCATTTTCAACTTTGACATCCAAACTGATTTGATTGTTATCAGGGGCGACGGAGGCAAAAGGTAACTGATAAGGTATGCTACCTGAAATATTCACAGGTTGCGGCCCAGTAATAGCGACTGTACTACCAAAATTTAAGCGACCATTAGCGTAACTAAAACTAGCTGTGGCTGATTCCACGGGTTTTTGGTTGAGTGTACCCTCAGTGATTTGCCATTCTCCTCTGGCTTGAGGGTTGGCAATACTACCTGCTAAAGCTGCTGTCCCACTAAGATTCCCCGTCACACCGACTGGGAGATTGACGAAGTTATTGAGTAACTGAAGGGGAAAGTTATTGACGCGCAGTTGTCCAGATTGTTCGTTCCCGCCTATATTACCAGTGAAGGCTAACAGACTATTCTCGGACTCAATACGCACTGGTCGCAGCTGCAAAACCCCATCAGCAAAACTACCTTCAGCAATGATATTATCGGCACGATAAAAACGATTGGGTTCTGCTTCCTTACCCCAGACAAAGTTTTGACCATTCAAATTGAACTGTACTGCTAAACCATTAGCAGTGGCAGTGTCTACAGCTACTTCTCCGTTAAAGGTTCCTTGCAAATCTGCTAGGTTTGGTATGGGTGAAGCATTACGTTCTTCTTCTTGTTTTGCGATGATCGCATCAATTTCGTAAAAGCGCTTGATTTGGTCGAATAAAGACTGATCAGGCAAACCTTGGGCGTAGGTCTTGAGATCCGAGGCCGTACCGTAGTTGGGTTCGTCTCCATTACGCTGGAAGTCTTGTAAATCAAAGATTTGTGCTACTGTCAGCACATCTTGGATGTTACCTTGAGTAACGTTCAGCTTGCCTTGGATGCGGGGGCCTTTGGGGGTTAGCCCAAAATTACCAGCTAAGGCGTAACGACTGTTTCCTTTGATAAATTGGCTACTGGTGAGGGTGGCTGTACCATCACTGTAGCGGAATTGGGTTGTGAAGCGATCGCCTTTAATTCTACCAATTTCGGGATTAGCGATCGCCAAATTGACGTTAGTCGCAAATGTACGCTGGTTAAACTGCACATCCCCTGTCACTGTCCCGGCTACTCTCCCAGCACCTAAACGCAGACTTGGGGGTGGTGACAAGTTGAACAGCGTTAAGGGGAAGTTGGCAACTTTCACAGCCCAATCATTGCCTTTCACTTGACCTGAGGCTAAGGCTTGTTGCCACTGTACTAGGAAGGATTGGGGGCGATTATTACTGTCTAAACTCAGGGCAAGGCGATCGCTATTCCCAGCTAAATTTAAGTTTAATCCTTGTCCAGATTGAATCCTACCTGTTAATAAAGGTTCAAAAGCAATGTTTTGGACTACTAAATCCTTTAAGCTGAGTTGCCCGTTAACATTGGGCAAAGGCAATTTACCTGTAACTTTACCGTTAAAATCTGCTCTGCCTGTCACAGCTACTTGATTCGGTAAGGTGACTGGTAACTGTTGTAGATTAAAGTCCTGGGCTTGGACGTTGAGATTGAGGGCGGTAATTTCTGGTATGCCTGGTTTGGTAGCGTTGGCTAAGATATCACCATTGATATTTAAACCGGGGGCTGTAGCTTGTTGAATTGTTAACCTTTCACCATTCCAGGCGATCGCCGCATTCAGGGGACGCTCAACACCGGGGAGGCCTTGAGTTAATTGTACCTGACCCGCAGCACTCACATCCGCTAACCGCGTCGAACCCAAGTTACCTGCTAGTTGCAACTGGCCAGCAAATTGACCCCGCAACTGTTGATTAAAACGATTTAACTGCAACCCAGTCGCCGCCACTACAGTCTGATAACGACCTTTAGCCAGTTGGATATTCGCCGCATTAATCGTACCCCCTCCCGCCACTTGTAGTTGTGCTTGACCACTGGCTTGAATAGATTGGGGACTGAAAGATGCAGCAGACCCAGCAACATTAAATTGTCCATTCAAATTACCTTGCAACTGGGTCGGTACAGCAGCTAAACGTTGTATAGGGACGTTATTGGCTTGGACTTGCGCCTGATAGTTACCATTGGCAACTCGGATGTTGGCGGCTGTAATTGTGCCATTGCCAACATTTAGCTGTGCTTGACCACTGGCTTGGATAGATTGGGGACTGAAGGGTGCAACAGAACCAGTCAGATTTAATTGCCCGTTCAAATTACCTTGCAACTGGGTCGGTACTGCTGCTAAACGTTGTACGGGGACATTATTGGCTTGGACTTGTGCTTGATATCTACCGTTAGCTAATTGTAGGTTAGAAGCTGTAATCGTACCATTGCCGACATTTAAACGCCCTTGACCACTGGCTTGGATAGATTGGGGACTGAAGGGTGCAACGGAACCAGCAACATTGAATTGTCCAGTTAAATTACCTTGCAACTTTGGTGGTACTGCGGCTAAATTTTGTACAGGGACGTTATTAGCTTGGACTTGCGCCTGATATCTACCGTTAGCTAATTGAATGTTGGAAGAGGTAATCGTACCATTGCCAACATTTAACCGTGCTTGACCACTGGCTTGGATAGATTGGGGACTGAAGGACTCAGCAGAACCAGTAACAGCAAATTTCCCCGTCAGGTTGCCTTGAAACTGGGGTGGTAAGGTTGCCAAGCGTTGCACAGGGACATTATTAGCTTGGACTTGTGCCTGATATACACTGTTAGCTAATTGAATATTCCCGGCCGTAACTGTTCCTCTACCTACACTAAGGCGGGCATCACCTGTAGCTTGTAAGGTTTTGAGGCTAAAATTTTCTCTATTACCGGCTACTTGGAATGTCCCAGCCAAAGGATTAGCTAAAGCTGGCGGCGCATTTTTCAGGATGCGTGCTAGGCGGACATTATTCGCCACCAATTTGGCGGCAAAGGCCTGGTCTTGCAGTTGAATATTAGATACTGCAACTGTCCCGCCACCAATTTGCACCCCTGCCCCTTCTGTACGAATGCTGGCAATTTGAAAGGGTGTAGCCGTACCAGCCAGAATTAAACGACCGTTAAATTGCGCCCCTGCTAAGGAGACATTTTTCAGTTGATTTTGGTTGACAAATGGTGCCAAATTCACCCCGTTAGCGTTAGCTACAGCTTGCCAACGTTCATTAGCAAAATTGCCATAACCCCGCACCGTTCCACCCGCAACCTTCACAGCCACATTGCGAAAGTTAATATTACGATTAGCGCCGATAATCACTTCCCCAGTGGCGGGATAGGCTGCCTGCGGTGCGGCAAAGTTTACTAAAGTTCTGACATTGGTGGGCGTACCTGTGACTTGAGCCGTAGCCGATACAGTACCAATTTGAAATGGAGTATTAGCATTGTATAGTTTGGCGATCGCATCTCCGGCTACATTCCTGGCAGTGAAATTCAGATTCAGTTGGGCATTTTCCCCAACTAAGATTCTGCCACCACCAGTAATTGTGCCGCCTGTTGTGGTCTTGCCTTGGACATCTGCCAAACTAACTAAGTTGTCGTTGGGCGAAAACTCAAACTTACTACTAATACTCTGAAAATCAACTTTATCGATGCGGGCAGTATTAATAGTCCTAACTATACCTGAGAGAATAGGCTTATTTGCGGCTCCCACTACCTGTAAATCAGCTTGTAATTGTCCAGCCACCGGTACAGGGAATTTTAATTTGAGTGTGTTTTGGGCATTGGCTACACTCACTGAGTTAACACGCCCTGCTAGCTTATAGCCTGCTTTGGTGTCGATTGTCCCCGCCGCCACTAGAGGGATGCTGCCATAGTTAGCCACCACATTTTCTAATTTTACTTCTGTGCCTTGGAAATAAGCATTAGCTTGGGTGTTTGTCAATACTTGCGGTGCGCGAGGAATTTGGACTGTCACCTTGTGCAAATCAGCACTGCCATATAGTAAAGGGGTTTGTCCTGGTAATAATTCAACTCGCAAATCACCATTAACTTTACCGGCTTCTAGACCCACTGGTAACTTTACCAAGCGACTAACATCCGCCGCCAGTAATTCTTGTCCTCGCACTTGAATATTCGCCGCAGTCGTCTTAGGACGTACTTCGCCCTCCATTTCCACACTGCCCCCGCTATCGGATATACCTTTAGCTGAGAACTTAATTAGCTGGTTGTTTTCCAGTATTTGAGCCGTTCCATTGAGTTGCGAAAATTCTAATGGAGGCAGGAGGCAGGGGGGCTGGGGGCAGGAGGCAGGGGGGTATAAAGAAGATGAGGGGGTTGTAGTTTTAGCTTCACCCACTGCCAAATTCCTCACCTGTGGTAGCAGCGACAACTTACCATTACGGAAATTGATATGATCTAAGTCTGTTTTAATCGCTCCTGCTGAACCTGGTGGCACTATGGTCGTAGTAATCCAGCGTCCTTGATTATCCTGTTCGATGTAAACATTAGGATTGACTAAGGTCACATTTAGTTTTAGCTGGCGATTAAAAACTAACAGCAGTGGATTAAAATCCACTTCCACTGCATCCACTGTTAACTTATCTGGGTCTGTAGGCGTAGGAGGAATGGACGAAGCCGCAAACTGTACTCCAATTAACGAAAAGTTAGTGACTTTTCCCAGTTGTACGGGACGGTTAAGAGTTGTAGTCAGACTTGCTTGCGCTAACGGTGTTAATTCCTTTTGGACGAAAGTCCATAAACGCCAAACACCTCCCATCAAACCCACAATTAAAAGTCCACCTACTGCCATACCGCCACGACTCAAAATCAGCAACCATAGACTCCTACGTGAGGTTTGTGGGCTTTGATTTTGCTTGGGAGGATTATTCATGGTATGAATTTACTTTTATTTGCTGGAGGTGGTTGACGCACTGCAAGCATTATTTGGCATTTGCGTTTATATGCCAATACCAGGATACAAATCAATTAGGACTTTTGACATTCGGATCAACTCGGTGAGTGAAATTGACTAGGGGCTGTGGACTAAGAATTTTTGCTCCTTGTTACCATACCTTTTCATCTCCCATATCCTCAATGCGGGAAAATAAACCATTAATATTGTCAGTCAAATCTGAATTAAAGTGAAAATATTGCTGTGACTTTCCCAGGTACACGGTCTAGAACTTTAATTAATCAATAGACCTCGGAACATATAGATGATTACGCCAATGCGGGTTTTTGTTTTAATTTTTAACGCTAATACGGAAAATGAGGGGATTCATACCGTTCGTGTGGGCGACCGCAATAAAATTCTCATGTTTGAATCCCAAGATGATGCTGTCCGTTTTGCCCTCATGTTGGAAGCCCAGGATTTCCCCACTCCCACAGTAGAGGCGATTGATGCTGAGGATGTTAAGGAATTTTGCGCCAGTGCTAATTATGATTGGGAATTAATCCCAGAAAATAGCGACCTCGTAATTCCCCCAGATATTAACGTGGAAGAAACTGACTGGCAACCTGATGGTCAGTATGATGACGAGGATACTGAGGACGAAAGTTTTGAGTCTGACCTAGTACCACCGGCTCAAGATTCGGAGTTTTCTGAGACTGAGTTGGAAAATATTCGTCGCAAATTGGAAGGATTGTTGTAACTTAGTCGTTTAGTCATTAGAGACGTTTCATGCAACGTCTGTACATGAAGATTCTGGACTAAGTTACATAATGGCAGGGGACATCAAAATACATGGCAAATTTGCAGGAACGTGGGCATTTATTGACCGAACAAGTCAATCCTCTCAGTCAAAACTTAGATCAACTCAGTTCTCTGGAATTGGTGGAGTTGTTTAATAGTGAAGACCTCAAGACTGTGGAGGCGGTGGCGGCGGCTAAAGTCCAGATTGCGACAGCGATTGAACAGACAGCCGATCGCCTGCGTCAAGGGGGACGCTTGTTTTATGTTGGTGCTGGAACCAGTGGTAGGTTAGGCGTGTTAGATGCGGCTGAGTGTCCACCAACTTTTTGTACCCCCCCAGAGTTGGTACAGGGAATTATTGCTGGTGGTGCGGGTGCATTGGTACGCAGTTCGGAAGATTTAGAAGACCGGGCGGAAGATGGAGACGCAGCGATCGCTCAACGTCATATTACCCAGTTAGATGTTGTTGTTGGTATTACGGCTGGTGGAACAACGCCTTTTGTCCACGGTGCAATTAACTCTGCTCGTCAACGGGGAGCCTTGACAATTTTCATTGCTTGTGTACCTGCTGAACAAGTGAGTTTTACAGCTGATATTGACATTCGCCTGTTAACAGGGCCGGAAATATTGGCAGGTTCCACACGTCTCAAAGCCGGTACAGTTACCAAATTAACGCTAAATATCCTCTCGACTGGGGTGATGGTCAAGCTGGGCAAAGTTTACGGCAATCGGATGGTGGATGTAGCAGTCACAAATCAGAAATTACGCGATCGCGCTTTGCGAATTTTGCAAGACCTCACCGGCTTAAGTCGGGAAGCGGCTGGTTTTTTATTAGAACGTAGTGGTAAGTGGGTAAAATTGGCGCTGGTAATGCACTGGACTGGTTTGGATAAAGACGCAGGCGATCGGCTTTTATCAGCACATCAAGGAAATCTTCGGGAAGCTGTTACTAGTTATAAAAATCAAGGTGATTAGTTAGTTGTCAGTTGTCAGTTGTCAGTTGTCATTAGTCATTAGTCAAAAATCTTGCAATGTTGACTATTGACCATTGACTTTTAAGTATATTCGGTAATTTGTTGTCATCTACCAACCTTTTGCGTAAAAAGTTGGTAGATTATTATTTGAAGCCAGAAGAGGAATCTTAATTACTACAAGATTTGTTGCTAATTCATAAAACTCTGAGCGCAAAGTAATTACGAATTACGAACTCTATACAAATATCACCATGCCACTAGATTTGTCGCCGCTTTGGATATCACTCAAAACATCCTTACTTGCCACATTCATCACCTTCTTTTTAGGTATTGCTGCTGCTTATTGGATGTTGAGTTATCGCGGTAAAGGCAAATCCTTGATTGAAGGTATCTTTGTCGCTCCCTTGATTTTACCTCCTACTGTTGTTGGCTTTCTGTTACTGCTGTTTTTCGGGAAAAACGGCCCTATGGGGAAACTGATGGGGCTTTTTGATTTCAGTATAGTTTTTACATGGTATGGGGCAGCGATCGCCGCGACCATTGTCTCTTTTCCTCTCATGTATAAAACCTCATTGGGAGCCTTTGCCCAGATTGACGGTAATTTACTACGGGTAGCGAGAACCTTGGGGGCTAGTGAATCTACTATCTTTTGGCGTATCAGTTTGCCTTTGGCATTCCCTGGGATTGTAGCCGCGACAATGTTATCCTTTGCCCGTGCCTTGGGTGAATTTGGTGCAACGTTAATGTTGGCTGGGAATATCCCTGGACAAACGCAAACAATCCCAATGGCGATTTATTTTGCAGTGGAAGCGGGGGCGACCAATGAGGCTTGGTTTTGGGCAATTATGATTATGGTGATTTCCCTATCGGGGATTATTGCTGTTAACTTTTGGCAAGAGGTGAGGGAAAAGAAGGGAAGAGGGGGACAAGCAAAACAGACAAAAGAGCAAGGGAATGAAGTAGTTTTGTTGTCTGCGCCTGCTTCTCAAGTGGAACTGTTGGTAGATATAGAAAAACATCTGCCCAGTTTTCATTTAAAAGTTGCTTTCACCACCGATGAGCAACCTTTGGGATTGTTGGGGGGTTCGGGTGCCGGTAAGAGTATGATTCTGCGATGTATTGCAGGGATTGAAACACCTACAAGAGGGCGGATAGTATTGAATGGTAGGGTATTATTTGATTCCGAACAGGGAATTAATTTGCCTAGCCGCGATCGCCGCATCGGTTTTTTAGTCCAAAATTACGCCCTGTTTCCCCACATGACAGTGGCGCAAAACATTGCTTTTGGCTTACCCAAAAAACTATCAGACAACAGTATGCGGGTGCAGGTAGAAGAACAACTGATCGCCATGCAGTTACAAGGATTAGGCGATCGCTATCCGCACCAACTTTCAGGAGGACAGCAACAACGGGTAGCTTTAGCTAGGGCTTTAGCCAGTCAACCAGAGGCTTTATTGTTAGATGAGCCATTCTCTGCCCTTGATACCCACCTGCGGAGTCAATTAGAACAGCAAATGATGGAAACCCTCACAAACTACCAAGGTGTATCTTTATTTGTCACCCATAACATGGAAGAAGCTTACCGAATTTGCCCCAATCTCTTGGTATTGGAGGACGGTAGCCCGGTACATTATGGTTCTAAATATGAGATTTTTGAGCATCCCGCTACTGTGAGTGTGGCTCAAATCACTGGCTGTAAAAACTTCTCCAATGCTATTGTCGAATCAGCGCAACAAATAGAAGCAATAGATTGGGGTTGTCATCTTAAAGTTATTGCACCAATTCCCAACGAATTATCTCACATCGGCATCCGCGCCCATCAAATAACCTTTACCAATGACCCCAACCAAGAAAACACCTTTCCCTGCTGGCTAGTACGGACAAGTGAAACACCCCATCGCATTACATTATTTTTAAAACTCCATTCCCCAGCCAACAGCCCACAAGATTACAACCTACAAGCAGAAGTCTTCAAAGAAAAATGGCTAAATATCAAAGAAAAACCATTTCCTTGGTATGTCACATTAGATCCACTACGCTTAATTCTCATGAATTAAATTTAAAAGCATAAACAATCTAATTTTGTAGTTCATCAACAACTGTTTTTTGTAATTCAGTGTTTCAATATGGAAGCCGTAAATTACAAAGAATGGTATGCCACAGAAATCAGCCGCGTTAAGGTTTGTCATCTTATTAGGTTTCGTGAGCCTTTGCGCCGATGCGACCTATGAAGGGGCGCGCAGTATCACAGGGGCTTATTTACAGGTTTTAGGCGCTAGCGGCACTGTGGTAGGCTTAGTAGCTGGTTTTGGTGAGTTGATTGGCTATGGTTTACGCTTAGTGATTGGTTATCTCAGCGACCAGTCACGCAAATATTGGGGAATTACAACTTTAGGTTACATCTTAAACACTGCCGTTGTACCATTGTTAGCCTTAACCGGAAGATGGGAAGCAGCCGCAGGTTTGATGATGGCTGAACGTACTGGTAAGGCTGTGCGTACTCCCCCACGAGATGCGCTGCTTTCCCACGGTGCGAGTCAAATTGGCAGAGGCTTTGGCTTTGGTTTACATGAGGCAATGGATCAGACCGGTGCAGTTATGGGGCCTTTGGCTGTGGCTGCAATGGTCTATTTCCAGGGAGAGTATCGTCACGCCTTTACGATTTTGATTGTACCTGCGGTTTTGGGATTGGTGGTGTTGTTAGTACTACAATTTCTCTATCCCAATCCCAGTGATTTTGAAGAAGAAACCGAGGAACAGAAACAACAAGAAGGATTACCGCGCATATTTTGGATTTATTTAGGTGCAGTAGCCGTTATTGCCGCCGGATATGCAGATTTTCCCTTAATTGCCTTCCATTTTCAAAAATCAGCCATTGCTACAGGAGAGACAATACCTCTGTTTTATGCCTTGGCGATGGGTGTAGATGCGATCGCTGCCTTAATATTTGGCTACCTATTTGACCGACTAGGCATTTCTATCTTAATTATCGCGGCTTTTATCTCATGTTTATTTGCCCCACTGGTATTTTTAGGCGATACCCATCTAGCACTTTTAGGCATAGCATTTTGGGGAATTGGTATGGGAGCGCAAGAATCCATCTTAAAAGCGGCGATCGCCGGTATGGTTCCCAAACATAAACGCGCCACCGCCTACGGCATTTTCAGCACTGGCTACGGTCTATCCTGGTTCTTAGGCAGCGCTCTCATGGGGATTCTATACGATCATTCCATCACTACATTGATCGTCTTCTCCTCTGCAACCCAGCTTTTAGCAATTCCCTTCTTCGTTTGGGTGAAACTAAAAGCCGATGATTCCCCTACAACTATCACAAATCAAGCGTCTTAAGGACTGGGGACTGGGGATTGGGGATTGGGGACTGAGTTAAAAACCCGGCGTTGCATAAATGCGGGATGAATTGGGACTTTTGTACACAGCAAAATAGTTATTCTTTGCGCCTTTGCGCCTTTGCGTGTTAGCGTTGGTGGGGCGTAGCCCGACAAAAATCATCCCACCAATCAGCAACGCCAAAAACCCTTACACCCCTCCTATACCTTTACACCCTTACGCATTTCTTCTCTAGCACGACGAGCCGCAGCAACCAGGTTGGCTTGTGTTTTCTGAAACGATTGTTCCCATCGTGCTTCATCTTGTAAATCGCTAATATACTCTCGAAGATGTTCTGCAACTTGCGCCTGAATCTCTACAGGTAGAGACTCCATCATTTTGATAACTGTCGTAATTGCGGTGGATGACATTGCATAACTCCAACTTTCAAACTCTTACCCTCCGCGAACCTCCGCGTTAAAAATAAGATACCCGAACTTTCAAAAATCCAGGTATCTTATTTCTCATCCCTAAGACTTCGGCTTATAAGTCGAAGCAACGTGTAATTCCTTCAACTGCTTGACATCTACACCAGAAGGTGCATCTGTCAACAAACAACGTGCTTGCTGTGTCTTCGGAAAAGCAATAACATCTCGAATCGATTCTTCCCCAGCAAACAACATCACCAATCGGTCTAAACCGTAGGCGATACCACCGTGTGGCGGTGTACCATATTCAAACGCCTCCAACAGGAAACCGAATTTATTTTGGGCTTCTTCGGGAGATAAACCAATGGTTTCAAATACCTGTTCTTGGACTTCCCGTTGATAAATCCGCCGACTACCGCCACCAACTTCAAAACCGTTGAATACTAAATCATAAGCTTGAGCGCGGGCAGTTTTTAAGTCATGCAAATCATCAGGGTGGGGTGCGGTAAATGGGTGGTGTAGTGCTTCTAGGCGTTTCTCGTCTGCATTCCACTCAAACATGGGGAAATCGACAACCCAGAGCAAATTGATTTTATCTGGATCAATTAAACCAAATTCTTTGGCGATCGCTTGCCGCAATCTATCCAAGGTTTTATTTACGGTAGCCGCATCACCAGCACCAAACAGTAACAAATGTCCTGGTTTTGCACCTGTGCGCTGCAAGATTTCCTGTTTCTGCTCTTCTGAGAGGTTATCTTTAATTGCGCCGATGGTGTCAATTTCCCCATCTTCCCGCACACGGATGTAAGCCAAACCTTTTGCACCGGCTTCGCTGGCTTCTCTGAATAAATCCCCACCCGGTTTAATCCGCACGTTAGAAATTTGCTCGTTACCGTTGGGAATTGGCAGAATTTTGACGATACCACCATTGGCGACAGCATCCCGAAAGACTTTGAAACCAGAGTCTTTCATGACATCGGAAACATTAACCAGTTGTAAATCGTAGCGGGTATCTGGTTTATCACAACCGTAACGTTCCATTGCTTCGGCGTAGGTGAGACGGGGGAACGGAAGCGGTAACTCAACGCCTTTAACGGTTTTGAAGATATAGCTAACTAACTTTTCGTTCAGTTCGATAATCTCTTCCTCAGACATGAAACTCATTTCCATGTCTAACTGCGTAAATTCTGGCTGTCTGTCGGCGCGTAAGTCCTCATCGCGGAAGCATCGCGCAATTTGATAATATCTATCTAACCCAGATACCATGAGGATCTGTTTAAATAGTTGTGGTGATTGGGGTAAAGCAAACCATTCACCAGGATTGACGCGGCTAGGTAGCACATAATCCCGCGCGCCTTCGGGGGTGGAACGGGTGAGAATTGGGGTTTCCACTTCGATGAAACCTTCTACGTCTTCCAAATAACGACGCATCGCTTTCACCACTTGATGACGTAGTTGTATGTTACGCGCCATGCGATCGCGCCGCAAGTCCAAGTAACGATATTTCAGCCGTAAGTCTTCCCTCACCGTCTCAGTATCGGCTGTAGAAACTTGAAAGGGTAACTGTTTCCGCACCCCATTGAGTAGTTCAATCTTATCAGCGTAGATTTCCACTTCCCCAGTCGGGATGCGGCTATTCAGTGATTCTTCTGGACGTTGTGTTACCCTACCAGTAATTTCCACAACGTATTCATTACGTAGAGAGTTAGCCAGTTCGTAGGAATCTGGGGTGCGTTGCGGATCGCTGACAACTTGGACAATGCCAGAGCGATCGCGTAAATCCAAGAATATCACGCCCCCATGATCGCGGCGACGGTCTACCCATCCATATAAGGTAACAGTTTCTCCAATATCCTTTTGTCGGAGTTCGCCGCAATAGTGAGTTCGCATAGTTGTTAATTTGTTCTTCCGGGCTAGATTTGCTAGTGAATGCCAAAGCCTTCCCATTATCTAGCATCAATCGTATCTAATTGAAGAACAGTTGGCATAATCTCATTACGCGACATTCTATAACCTTAATACACCTGAGTATATTTTTACCAGAAATCCTCTGCATACCCACAAACTCTAATACTTCAGCCTGTTCTTGTTCAGGTAAAAATTATAGAGCTACTAAACAGTTTGATGCGATCGCCCCTACCCTGGCTTTGCTACATCATCCCTTTCAAAAGCTGATCATATAGTCGGTGGCAATCAAGTATCAACAACGCTCATACAAATTCTCTATGAAGTTGCAACCAATAAATGATGTAGAGACGTTAGATACAAAGTCTCTAAAGTCCAGAATAAAGCACATCTTCATTAAGAAAAGGTATCAAGATGGATTGTGTAATACCAATTTGAAAAAAGAATGCGACAAATAAACCATTTGTAGAGACGCGATTCATCGCGTCTTCTTAACCCAAGGATGTATTGCAATCATTAACTGAATTGGTATAAGTTAAAAGTAGAATATTTCACAACAACTATAATCAAAAAAAGTCCGCACAGGCGGACTTCAAAATCACCTAATTCCTAAACCTGCGCCACTCCATCTAATAACCCGTCAGAGACAATCACACCATTACTAGCTGCAATCTGCTCAACAACTGTTAACTCGCCCAGATTAATTAAAGGTAATAAATGGTCATATAATTGCATCGCTTGTAAACAATTGTTAATATTAGCAATCGCCGTATTATACACATCTACTTTTCCTTCCACGACACCAAGTAAGCGGTTATTATTATTAATCTTCTCCTCCGCTTCTTGTTGCAATTTGTCTTCTAAATAAACTCTCGCTTGTGGGTACTGTTGTAAAATCTCATCTCCTTGCTGTTTCGCCATTGGCAACAATTGAGTTTTGAGGATTTGGTTAATAGTTTGACGGAATGTTTTGCGAATAGTATGAGAAACCTTTGGCTCAAAATCTAACTTTAATAATTGCCTAATTGCTGGCTCTGCTTCTACCATACTTTCGCTGTCATAACTTTGAGATGTTTGCAGCAAGGTTTGACGGAATTGATATATAGAAAAAGTATTTTCATCATAAAAACTGGGACTTTCTCTAACAAAGCGATCGCATTCTACACTAGCTGCATCTACTAAAGATTGAGTCACACGTTTTTCTAAAGCTTTGAGTTCTTGTTCAATCCCCGCATCGTTACCCAGCAAACGATACAACTGGCGATAATATTCTGATTTACGAATCTTCTCCATCAACCTTTGGAAAAGATTAGTCATTAGTTCCTGAGATGAATCTACTAAGATATCCTCTAATTGGTTCGCCAAATAATAAAACGCCTCTACTAAAATTGCCAGTAATGGCGCAGTAGCATTACGCGGATGACTCAGAGTAGCACGACGATAAGCATCAGCGACGGAAAATGTATCCAACAATTCATCTAAACGACGAATCATCCGTGATTGCAATTGGCGAAAATCTGCCTCAAATCCATCACAAACATGATTAATTACATTATTAACTTCTTCTGTTATGTGTAGGTTGTAATCTTTACCAACTTGTTGCAATTGCTGATTGAGATATTGTAATTCCTGCGCCTTCATCATCTCAATTTCACGAGGCTGACTATCTAAGTCACGATGTACAGTCTGATAATGTTTTTTCAGGTTAATACAAATATCTTCTAAATCATCAGCAAGATTTTTAAAAAGCTGGGGATGCTTTTCTTCAGTCAGATAACGTGTGATAGCTGTGCGAAATTCTTCAATCCCACTATCTTGAATTAACTGATTAATTAAAGGTGTTCCTTGTTCAGCTAAAATCCGCACATAGTTTTGATTCGGTGTTTCAAAACCATTGAGAGAAATCCGAAAATTACTAGAGGCTAATTTACCAGAACTGACACAGTAGTTATTAAAGGCGTAAACAAATTGTGGTGTTTCCTCATTACCATTTGCACCTTTGGCACTTTCTCCAAAGATAGAATCTAAACCAAATCTATCTTGAGTACTTGTCTGTTTAATCTGACTCCCATAAAAACCGAGTAACCCACTGGTTTTATAAACCCGGCTTGTGTCCCGGAATTGTGCGTTGATTAAATTATCCAAGCGTTGCCTTAACTGGGTATTGTACCAAGTTTCGTCGATGCGATTGAAGACATAAAACACGCGATCGCGTATTCCTCCATTTTGCCGCATCTTTTCTAACAGTTCTGTTTCCTCTTTCGTCATATCACCCGCCGAAGCAGGTTTCAGCACACACACCACCGCCGAAGTATCAGGATGTTGTATCTTGGCGTAGGTTAGTTGTGCATCCTTTTCCACTGGTGCATCAATCCCTGGGGTGTCAATAATCACGTTTCCATCTTGCAAAAGCGGATGGTTGCAAAAGTATTCAATCTGTTTTAATACGGCACTATTACTACCACGACGCGCATATCCAGCCGCCTCTTTCAGGTTGGAAAAATTAAAATGTTCCATCGAATATGTAGCATTATTTACTGTATGAATATGTTGTCGATTCGCCTCATATCCTTGTAGTAAAAGTATTAATGCTTTAGCTTGCTTGGCACGTTCTGATTTACTCTCACCACCCTCTTGCTGAATAATCGCTTCACATCCTTGATGTAATAAGCTAACCACTTCAGCTTGATTAATATTAACTGCTGTCGTAAATCCCAACTGTTGACACAGAGAGTTTGCTTGTTCCCGAATTTCTACCTCACTTAAAAAAGTTAAAACTACCCGTTCTTTATCTAATTCTGCATACTCAATTTTGCACTCTGTACCTGTGGCGTGTCCTTCTGCACTGTATAACAATTCCCGTTCTAATAGTGCATTAATCAGCATAGACTTACCTGCACTAAATGCACCAGCAAACACAATTTCAAACTTGGGAGAAATCGCCTTACCTAGAGAAGTTTGTACAGATGTGATATCTTGCGATCGCAAAGATAATTCCTGCTGTAAAAGCTGCAATATAGACTCAACTTGATCTTTTAGATTATGACACTGCGAAGGCATACCCGACATAAAAGCACCTATAAGCTTCTATGTAAAACCTAACAAAAACTTTATACTAAAAGTTCAGTATTAATACATACTGAATTTAATTGAGAATTGGTATGGCTAATAATACTTTGGGAATGAGTAATTGGTAAAAGTAGAAATAAAGCATCATCACTTATTAGTTATGACCCAGAGCGTAAGATTTATGATGATCAATAAAAATCATTCTTATGAGCATTATCGTCTTCGGTAGCATCAATATAGATTTAGTTGCCACAGCACCCAAGTTACCAATTGCAGGAGAAACCTTACTGGGAGAAGACTTTTTCAAGGTTCCTGGGGGTAAAGGTGCAAACCAAGCTGTAGCAGTAGCCAAACTGGGAGTTCCTACCCAAATGGTGGGACGTGTTGGCGCACATGGTTTTGGTACAGAACTGATGGAAAATCTGCAAAATGCTGGCGTACGAACTGACAATATTTTTGTAGATGAAACTACCAGTTCTGGAGTGGCGATGATTACCGTCGCTCATGATGGTGAAAATCAAATAGTTGTTATTCCTGGTGCTAACGGACGAGTCAATCAATCAGATGTAGAACGACTATCACACATATTACCCACAGCTACAGCCCTGCTATTACAATTAGAAATTCCTGTACCCGCCGTTATCGCAGCTGCCCAAGCAGCAAGAAGTAAGAATATCACAGTAATTTTAGATCCCGCACCTGCACTATCAGATTTACCAGCAGAACTTTACCCCTTGGTTGATATCATTACCCCCAATGAAGTAGAAGCCGGACAACTTGTGGGCTTTCCTGTAGACGGGGAAGATACAGCGCTAAAGGCAGCCAGAGCGTTATTGCAAAAAGGTGTGAAAAGTGCGATCGTTAAACTGGGCGCTAAAGGTGTTGTTTGCGCCACAGACAAAGATACCTTTTTTGTCCCAGCCTTCTTTGTGGATACAGTTGATACTGTAGCGGCTGGTGATGCCTTTAATGGTGGTTTGGCAACAGCACTTTATTCTGGGCTTTCCTTACATCAGGCAGTTGTTTGGGGTGCGGCAGCAGGTGCTTTAGCCGCAACAAAATTGGGCGCACAAACTTCGTTACCTGACAAGTTGACACTTGAGGCTTTCCTCAAGGAAAGAGGTTTGTGACTTTTGTGAAGTTTCTTATACTCGAAGTTTCCGAAATTCTTCGGATTACACTTGAATTTAAAGCTATTCAAGATACTCCATACAGGAGAGTAGATTTATGACTAATCAAAACTTCACAAAAACATCTATCAACTTCGTAAAAGCTTTTCTAGCCGCGTCCACAATGATCATGGCTTCTGTCGGCCCTGCCCTTGCTAACAACAAAGTTGAAATTTTAGGCGCAGAATATGGTGGTAACGGTTGCCCCGATGGGTCTGCTAGTGTGAATGTTAGCCCTGATGGTCAAGAGTTAAGTATTCTATTTGATCAATTTATTGCTCTAGGCAATAAGGCAGCAGAACGTCGCAAAAGCTGTAATATGAGCATTCCGATTAAAGTACCCCAAGGCTTTCAAATTTCCCTTTATGATGCTGATTATCGGGGCTATGTTGCTCCTGGCACCACTGGGAGACTAAGAGCAGAGTACTTTTTTGCTGGTCAGCGCGGGCCAGTTTTCTCCAGAACATTTAGAGGCGAAACTGACTACAACGTCCGAGATAAATTAGTTACTGTGGGTAATGTCTGGTCACGTTGTGGTGACAGTGTAAATATGCGTGTGAATGCTGCAATGACTGCTAGTGGCCAAGGGATGGCAACTGTTGACTCTTTTGACCTGGCTCACCGTGGCTTGGTTTATCACGTTAAATATCGTCAGTGCCGTTAGGTTTTTCCAAAGCTAGGAGTTAAGAAACTCTTAGCTTTGCCAAAATGTCAGGCTGGGTTTTTTATACCCTAAGTCATGAAAACATCCTGGGTACACTAATCGCAACACTTAGTGTTGAAACATCATCAGGGTTGCGGCTGATGACAAATAACTCACAGGGGAAAATGAAATGGTAAAAACAAGTTATGAATTCGACCAACCTATTTTACCTGCCGGATTTTCATTAAAGGCTAATATCCTACTGCGTTTTCGTGCGGAAATACCCGAATCTCCCCGACGCAACCTTAACCTTTCCCTTGTAATTGACCGCTCAGGTTCTATGGCAGGTGCAGCTTTACATCATGCCCTCAAGGCGGCTGAATCTGTGGTAGATCAACTTGAGCCAAAAGATATTCTCTCAGTGGTAGTTTACGATGATGCGGTAGATACGGTTGTTTCACCCCAACCTGTAACTGACAAACCTGCGCTCAAAAAGTCCATCCGTCAGGTGAGGGCAGGTGGTATTACTAACTTATCGGGAGGATGGCTTAAGGGCTGTGAGTATGTCAAGAATCAACTTGATCCGCAAAAAATTAATCGTGTACTGCTGCTGACTGATGGTCACGCCAATATGGGTATTCAAGACCCAAAGATACTCACAGCCACATCGGCCCAAAAAGCTGAGGAAGGGATTACTACAACTACTTTGGGGTTTGCTCAAGGTTTCAATGAGGATCTACTAATTGGGATGGCGAGAGCTGCTAATGGCAACTTCTACTTCATTCAAAGCATTGATGAAGCAGCAGAAGTTTTTAGCATTGAACTGGATAGTCTTAGAGCTGTGGTAGGTCAAAACTTGAAAGTAACACTAGAGTTAGCTGATGGTATCACTCTGGTTGATACTTTAAGTCTTGCGAAAGTTAGCCAAAATGAAGCTGGTCAACCTGTGATTACCTTGGGGGAGCTTTACGAGGGAGAAGATAAACTTCTGGGTTTGAGTTTGATGATATCTTCTGCTCAAGTAGGTAATTTACCAGTGATGAAGCTGCATTACAGTGCTGATGTAGTGCAGAATGACGTTATTCAAAGCGTTTCCGGAACAACAGATGTCATCGCCAAAGTTGGGACAATCGAGGAATCAGCGTTAGCCTCTTCCAGTCATATTATCCTTGACCTCAGCCGCCTGACGATCGCCAAAGCTAAAGAAACAGCCCTCGAATTAGCAGAACATGGTCAACATCAAGCTGCGGAAAAAACCCTCCGTGATTTGGTGCAGTATCTCCGAGACCAAGGCTTAAATGAGAATTTTGAAATTGCCGAAGAGATTGATCAGCTGGAGTATTTCGCAGGTCGAATTGCACAACAAGCTCTAGGTAACGCCGGGCGGAAAGAACTGCGGGATCAAAGTTATCAGACAATGACGCGTAATCGCGGTGATTTGGCGGGGCGAGGTGTCACTGCTGGCGATGAAGTATACGCAATGCCGGTTGTCAATGAAATCGGTACTGGAGTGGAACTTGCTTGCGTCCGTGAAGGCGGTAAACTGCGGATTAAAGTTATATCTGATGGTTACGACCAAACTAAAAATGTTCAATTTCCCCGTTCCATTCGTGCTGAAGGAGCGCGGTATATTGTTGAAGGACTAGAATTGTCAAGCAATGGCTCTTTCTACCGTGTAGTCGGCAAAGTCAGCCGTTTTGCCAAACCTGGCGAAACAGATATTTTTGTTGCTCCTAGACAATCGAGGTCAACTAGCACAAGTAAAGCCTCCAAAGCCCCAGCCACTGCGGCCGATCTTCCCACCACTGATACCATAGATCATGGTGTTCTCATTCAATGCGTCAAAGATGGCAGCAAGTTGCGCGCTAGGGTAGTTTCCGACGGATATGAACCGGATTGGAATATGCGTTTTCCTCGTTCAATTCGTGAGGAAGGAATGCTTTATGTCGTTGAGGAAGTGAAGACAGCACCCGATGGCAAATCTTATATTGCTTCTGGTGAGATTAAGCGATTTTTACAACCAAATATCACTAACTAAATTAAGTTAAGAGTTGGAAACATAAGACTTACGCACCCAGATTTTCTGTTGAGACTGGGTGTAGGGGTGTAAGGGTGTAAGGGTTTCAAACATTTATTTTGAATTTTGTTGGCGTAGCCTTCCCGTAGGGTATTTTGTAGCTTTAGCTTCCCGTAGGGTATTTTGAATTGATTCATACCCCTACACCCTTCTCCAAACCCTTGATTTTTCGTTTTCATGCTTAAGTCCTAGATGTTACCATTAAGTAAATATTCGGTTCTGGTGGGGAGCAGTCACCAGAGGTAACGGGGAAAGTATACCTGCAATCTTTCGTAGGTGAACGGTGTAAGTCCGGCGCTGTCCCGCAACTGTGAAGGAAAGAAAACTCTTGTAACTTTCCCAGCCAGAATGCCCGCCGAAATTGACGATTCTCAACATCTGCGAGGTACGGATGACTACTGATAATTCCTTGAGTGTGGCAGAACACACACTCTTTGTCTGCAAAACCTGCGCTAGTGTCTGGCAAGATGGTAAACGCGTAGGTGAAAGCGGCGGTCAAAAACTTTTAAATCAACTCCAACAGCTAGCACAAGAGTGGGAGTTACGGGATAAATTCCCGATCCGAGAAGTTGAATGTATGAGTGCTTGCAACCGTTCTTGTGTTGTAGCTTTTACAGGCAAAGGTAAATTGACCTATTTATTTGGTGATCTAGCTGTAGATGATCATGCCTCTGCGGTATTGGAATGTGCTAGTAAATACTACGATAAAGCAGATGGTTTACTGCCTTGGTCAGAACGTCCCGAACCTTTGAAAAAAGGCATTCTCGCCAGGATTCCCACCTGACCAAATAAGGCAAAAGTTAAAAGCTAAAAGGCAAAAGAAAGAAAAAGAACAATGGTCATAAGCCCCTCTCTTACGAAGTTCAGATCGCTGGTTTCCGGCGCTCTGACTTCGCCCTAAATTCATTTATGCAACGAAATAGAAACATTTATTTCGAGACGCATAGCGCGAGAAATAAGGCGTTCATTATAAATCCTCGATCTTGCAAAGTTCAGTTCGCCGGAAGCCGGCACTCTGACTTTGCGCTTTATTTATGGGGATTATCTTTTTACTTTTTACTTTTTACTTGTTAAGATGCGCCTTTTAATTCTGGGTGGAACCGGAGATGCAGCCGAACTCAGTGCCAAAGTTGCCACTATTCCCGGTATTGAAGCGATCGCATCTTTAGCCGGTCGCACCCGTGAACCTTCTCTCCCATCTGGTAACGTCCGTGTGGGGGGTTTTGGTGGTGCGCCTGGATTAGCTGAGTATCTGCGTCAAATGCAGGTTGATTTATTAATTGACGCTACTCACCCTTTTGCTTCACAAATTTCTGAGAATGCGGCGCTGGCGGCTGATGAGGTGGGGATACCACGTTTGATGTTAATCCGTCCTCCCTGGGTGAAAGTAGCAGGCGATCGCTGGATAGAAGTTGATACTACAAGCGCCGCCGCCGCTATTTTGAAAAATCAAGCCAAAAGAGTATTTTTAACTGTTGGTAGACAAGAACTCTCCGCCTTCGCTCATCTACATGATATTTGGTTTCTCATGCGGATGATCGATCCTCCTGCTGCTGATGCTTTAGTTCCGCCTGGGGTGATATTGTGCGATCGCGGCCCCTTTACCCTACCCCAAGAAAGAGACATCCTCATTCAACATAATATTGATACTTTAGTTAGTAAAAATAGTGGCGGTGATGCCACCTATGCCAAGATTGTTGCAGCAAGAGAACTAGGCGTACAAGTTGTCATGGTCAATCGTCCAGTCGTACCAAACGGTGAACAAGTGACAGATACTGATACGGCGGTAGCCTGGCTACTAGAAAAGTTGTAACCATAAGTTCTGGCATATGCCGTTCATCACGGCTACTTAATTTTCGCTGTTGTACTCCGTTTCCAATGCTTTCAAAACTTTGAGATATAAATCTTCCACTCTCTTAGTTTGAATATCTCCAATGGAAGCATAATGTGTCAGGCCAGGAGAACCATTAACTTCAATAATCACATAATCCACCATTGGTCTGGTAATATCTTGAGTGATTATATCCAAACCCATTAATCGTAATCCCATATCTTTTGTGACGTTTAAAGCCAATTTCTGAAAGTCGGGATGAATATTGTCCGTAACATCCACTGCTTCACCACCACTAGATAAATTGGCATTATCTAAAAGATACACTACCTTACCGTTGGGAATCACACTGTTTAAGTTGAGGCTTTGCTTCTGCAACTTGCGTTTAATCCGAAAATCATCAACATCAATAATTTTTTTTCCCAAATTTTGGATAAAACCATCTTGTTTACGCTGTATCAATTCTGTAACATTTGATTTTCCATCTCCAATTACTGATAGAGGCAGCCTTTGATATGCCGCTATTATTTCGTCATCTATCACCACAATTCTGTAATCTTTACCGAGATAAAATCTCTCAATAATCAATCCTGCATTAGCTCGAAATATTTTTTTTGATACTTGATAATATTCCGTTTTATTATGAACTTTTGTAACTAATTTTCCTTGGCTTAAATTAATGGGTTTAATAATTACTGGAAATCCAATAAATTTAGCATATTCAAATCCAGCATCAATATCTCTTTCATTACCTATTTTTTTACAAAATTTATGACTAAAAAAGGTTTGCCCTTCAGTCACATGATAACCAAAATGTTTAAGGAAGAATTTTGAATAACCCTTATCTTTTGCTATTTCTGCGGAACCAAAACCGTTAATATTTAATTTCGTCGTACTAAAAAATGATTTTTTTCCATTCTTAAATGTAATATGCCCCACTAATTCATATTCTGGATCTACCACAACAACCGCACCTATTTGGGGTGCTATCTTCTGAATTATTGACGTGACTAATGGCATTTTTTAGTCCAAAAGTATAATTTAATGCAGGAATTTTAACTAACATCTCAATCTTGGTCAAGATAAAAACTAATAAATACTAAATTCAATTGTTTGGCGATTTATCTGGAAAGTTTATGTAAATGTTAAGAAATTATCTAAAGCAATTTAAGCAAGATTTGATATTTATCAAATACTTATATACCATATAACACAAAGACAGAATATATACTAAAGTTTTTAGAAATTTTTGTAAGATTTAATACAAAATATTTTAAATAAATACTAATATTAAGTTTATCTGAAGAAATGATACCAGGAACTACAGCAATGAGAATTTACTAAATTTAATTTTAAGCGTGAGTTTGCTTTCTCATAGATGGCGATCGCTGCTAAACGACTGGAGTCAATAATCTGTAGCGAAGCCAGTCTCTTGCTGATTTACAACTAGAAGACGACTACAATTCATAACTTAAGTTAGGTCTAAAATGTAGCACTCAGTGTTGACAATTTTTAAATAATCGAATAACAAGGTGGCAGATCATAAAAAAAGAGTTAGTAAATCTCTGCTCAGATATTTACTAACACCTTACTGAAACTTTATACGGTTAAGACAATCATGCCACAAAACACTGAATACACAACAACAAACTCTGAAACTCAGCCAATCGCCTATAAACAACGTTTAAATTCTTGGGCTATTGCGCGGTTACTTCCGGATACACAACGTGAGATTGTGGCTCGCTTTCGCAGTCGTTCTGATGCAGATGGTTACATACAGCATCTACGCCAAGTTATACCGAATGCTTCCTTTATGATTGTTTTTGACTGTCAACGTGAAGAAGCAGCTATGTGAACTACCCACACTGACTTGGAGTACCAAGTACAGTGTCGGCTTCTGTACTCACAGGGGAGTGCCGCAACTTAGACTTTCGCCCAAGCTTTGGTCTTATCTCCCCTCCTACAGCAGAGACGGCTGAACCTTCCGCCTTTAGCATTCTGATTCCTTCTGCTCTAATATTTATCGCTGCGTTGTAATCCGCATGGCGCTCATACCCACACTTCTTACACCGAAATTCAGCCTGAGACGGGCGATTTCCTCGCTCAATATGTCCACATTGGCTGCATTTCTGGGAGGTGTAGCGCGGATCAACGAAGCCCACATTCACGCCTCTAGCTTCAGCTTTGTAGGTCACGAATGCTTGGAATTGAGCGAAGCTCCATCCATGCAATCTACGGCGTTGAGCCTTTCTCATCTTGGCTCTACCGCGAATATTTGTGAGGTCTTCAAAAACCAATGTTGCACCAGACTCAACAGACCGAGCCAGTCGCTTACTCAGCACATGGTCACAATCTTTGCGGAACCGTCTCTGTCTGCCCGACAACTTTTTCAGATGTCCCTTGGCAGATTTCGTGCCTTTGCTTTGCAGTCTACGATGCAACTCAAATGTTTTGTCTTCTATTTTCTTCCAATGGCCAGAACCATACTTGCTTCCTCTGCTATCCACAGCCGGAGAAGCGATACCCAAATCCACACCTACAACCTCGTCAGTAACACTGGCTTGAGGAGTTTCAATCTCCATGACAACGTGCAGCCACCAACAACCCTTGCGGTCTTGCAGCAAGTCCGCACTGGTGTTTTTCCAGGCCAGATATTGCCGATAGTATTCAGCGATTTCAAAGGACAGTTTTACCCGTCCGTTGATACTGAGAATCGACAACTCAGAACGGTCAAACCAAGCCGTGTAAGACCGAGCGTCGTACCGAATTGGGCAACGTTTCGAGATTGGACAACTAACCGTCTTGCCCTTCTTCTTCAGGCTCTTAGCCGATTTCAAAGCCTCGGTTGCTTTGACTCTAGCAGCACAGACCAGTTGAGAAGGCAAACCAGTAATAGCCCGATGGTCGTAGTAGGTTGCCTTGTGCAACTCCACGCCATTTGCCAAGTCGTTTTTCCATCCATGCTTGCAAACAGCATTAAACGACCAAGTGTATTGCTCAATCGTTTGAGACAGCACCGAATCAGTTTCAATGTCGGGTTTGAGTTGGATGCGAATCGTTCTTTGCATACACACATTATACCTTCATATATCAGAGAGGTTATCTGTGAGTTGCAAAGATTGTGTGTCGATTTCGGGGGCATCGAACCCCACTCCATCGACGCTCCTATCCCTCCGTACCCACAAGGGGATGCGGTTTCCCGGAGAATCTAATGAACACCTGGTAACTAATCACTCATAGAACAGATTTTTAAAACTTCAACTCATTCGCACCCAGACTCATTGGTTGATTGCTTTGATTGAGGGGAGGACGAGCAAAGGTATTGCCAGATAATACAGCGATCGCACGGGCATATTGCGGATCGTTTTGAGTCCCAATTAGTTTGGGATTGGTGGCTAGTTGGCGTTCCTGTGCGTCGGTTAACTCCAGTTTGATATCTGGTGTAATACCTTTATGGTTGATGTCTGTACCGTTGGGAGTATAGTAGTGAGCGATCGTCACGGCCAAACCTGAACCATCTGGTAATTCATGGACTGACTGGACTAAAGCTTTGCCGAAGGTTTGACCACCAATTACTACAGCTCGTTTATTATCCTTGAGCGCACCTGTCAGAATCTCACTGGCGCTAGCTGAGTTACCATCTACCAATACTGCTAGGGGGAGTTTTGTTAAGGCAGTCCGGTTAGCTTTTGTATCTTCGTTAAATCCCTGACGGTTAACGGTGCGGACAATGCCACCATCATCTAACCACATCCGAGCAATTTCAATACTCGCCTGCAATAAACCACCAGGGTTTCCCCGCAAATCTAACACGTAAGAATCTACTTTTTGACCGTTTAAATTGCGGATAGCTCGTGCCATTTGCTCGGCGGCGTGGGCGCTAAACTCCCGTAAGCGAATGTAACCAACCCGTCTGCTACCTTCTTGCTTGAGGTTATACGCAACGGTTGGGACTTCTATTTTGGCTCTGGTGAGCTTCAAATCAAAGGCGCTGTTTCCAGTACGTCCTAGACGTAAAGTAATAGCTGTGCCTTCTTTACCGCGAATTAATTTAGAGGCATCATCCACTTTCATTTGCTGAGTGGGTTTGCCGTCAATGGCTAGGATTTCATCACCTGCTTTAATCCCAGCTTTCAAGGCTGGAGAGTTTTCTATGGCTTCTAAAACAGTCAGCCGCTTGGTTGTTTCGTTTAACTCCATGCGGATACCTATACCAGATACTTCCCCAGATGTTTGACTGGTAAGGACTTCAAACTGCTTGGGGTCCATAAACCTGGTATATGGATCGTTCAGCCTTTGTAGGGCTTCCCGAATCGCCACGTAAGCTTCTTCTTTAGATGAATAATCTTTGCTTAATAAACTTTTTCTAACTGCCAGCCAATCTTGTTGATTAAACTTACCATCAACATATTCGTTGTTTACTAATTGCCATACTTGGTCTACTACCGCTTTAGGACTGTCTTGTAAAGCGGCACGAACGCTACGAGTCCAAGCCGGGCCAAATACAGATACAGTTGCTGTTGTAGCGATCGCTCCTCCAATCATAGCAACCTGGAGCAGCGAGTGATGTTTCGCAGATGAGTTCATGTATATCAGCAGGGATTTATTGTGATTTTGACAGTTTAGCAATCAGACTTTCGGTAAAGTTTTAAGTTTTTATACTCAATTTTTAGCTACACTCCCCTCATTAATTCTCCCCTTTAAATTATGCTAATATTTTGCATTAATTTATTAACAATCATTACTATTTCTTTGAGTTTCTTAGCTAGTCTAATCTAGCAGTGTGACAATAGTGTGACAGTTTTGTTACTGTCATCTTTACACCCCATATTAATTTCCTAAGATAGCACTTCTATCAGAGAATTGCTGGTCTTTTCAGCTTAACTAACCAAGCTTTTTTATCTTGTGTCATGAGGCGCAAATTCAACAGAAATTTATCAGTCCCTACAACAGAAGACATAAGGAAAAAGTGGCGCTTAATACAAAAACTTGTGGGGGTTTTATGTCTGGTGCTTGGCAGTTGGCTAATCATCACCACTATAACCCTAGTTTTTGCTTCTTCTCAGCCTCCAGATGCCTTCTTTGTCCTTGGCGGTAGTATTAGACGGGAAATTTATATTGCCCAAATAGCCAAACAATATCCACAAATTCCCATTTTAATTTCCCAAGGTTCTCCAGATCCATGTATCAAGCTAATTTTTGAGCGTGAGGTAGCAGATTTGTCTAATGTTTGGCTGGAAAAATGTGCTAATTCCACCTTTGAAAATTTCTACTATGGAGTACCGATATTAAAACGTTGGGGAGTACATAAAGTCAGACTAATTACTTCACCCACTCATTTACCAAGAGCTAAATGGATGGCACAGATTCTTTTAGGCGCTCGTGGTATTTGGGTAGAAGTTGAGGTGGTTAAAGAAACTGGTGTTCCTGGTAATCGGGAGTCTTGGATCAAAACAGGGTTAGATGTCACTCGTAGTATATTATGGGCTGGCTTGAGTCAAATCATTCAGCCCCAATGTCCAAAAGTTATGCAACTGAGCAAAGTAAATATGTCAACTTGGCAAAGTCGAGGTTTTAAGTGTGAATATCAAGGGGACTTGAGGATGTGAGAGGTTAACAATTCAAAATTCAAAATTCAAAATTCAAAATTCAAAATTAAATACAGCCACCCACAAGGGGATGAGGAATCTGGTAATGGGTAATGGGTAATAGGTAATTGGACTACCATTACCTATTACCTGCATTGGCGGGGTGAGCAACCTCGACCACCCACGTTCGCGTAGAGTCCCACAGGGAGGACTCCGCTTTTATGAATTTTAGTGGCGGATTCTTTTCCTCTCCCAGCAAGCATTTCATCGCAGTGCTGCTACACCCAAGGGGCCGCGAGTTACACCTAGCTGATTTTGTAATTTCAACTCTCGCCACAGTTGAGAACCTGTAATTTCACCTGCTAGTAATTGATGATAACGCTGTATTGTTTTAGTCACTTGTTCAGGTGTTTCATTGACAAACTCAAGGCGGAAGTGACGTAAACCCAAGCTGATCAAACGCTGTACGTATTCGGCTCCGGTTTGGGCTGTGCCGTTAAATACAGTATTACGGCAGCCTGCGTCTGCTTGTAGGACGTGTTCACTACCCACGCGATCGCGCAATTTTACTTCATGTTTTTCGCAAGGTCTGCCACAATTGGTATAGTCAGTTCCTTCTGAGAGAAAAGCGCAAAATACACAATGCTCCATGTGGAACATCGGTATATGTTGATGGATGGTTACCTCAAACCATTGGGCTGGGCAACTGGTAAGTAAGTTTTCTAGTTGATTGATATTTAAATCATAGGATGCTGTCAACCTTTCCAAAGCAAAGTTTTGTTTAAAGTAGCCTGCGGTTAAGGGGTTGGCAACATTCAGCGAAAAATCACCAATGCAAATATCGCCTGCAAAAAATTCTAACTGGTCGTAGTTGCGTATGAGATAACCATCAGCTTTGGCGGCGCGGACTTGCTGTAAAATCCAGTTTTCGCCTGGTTTGGTAATGCGGGGAGGAGCGACGAAGATTTGGGGAGAGGCGGATTCTAGCCTTACCTCATGTACTAATTTTACTGCTTCTTTATAGGTGCGGGGATCTTCAAATTCGCAGTATAGGGTTTCGACACCAGTTTGTAAGGCGGCTTGGAGTTGCTTGAGGTTGCGGACTAAAACAATGAGGGAGGGGGATTGAGGGGATGGGGGAGATAGGGGAGGGAGGAGGTCTTGGAAAGAAACATGACTACGTAGTTGCCAGCGTTTGGGTTGACTGCGTAACTCTTCCAATTGAGTCACAACTTCTCGCCGCATCCGATTTAACTCACTGACGGGAACCATGACAGCACCACTGAGGTGATTGGTGAGAGTTCCTAAACGGAATGGTGTGTTACCTAGACGACCAAATTGTTCTTGTAGACGTTCTGTATCTAAGGGTTTGGTGTGGGCTGGGACTAGTGAAATTGCTGATTCTACTTGTACAATGTTACCAAGTTCATCGCGGGCGATCGCTATCAATGGCTGACCAATTTCCCCATGAATTTCCCAGTCTATGGGACGTTGAAATTGGGGGTTATCTCCAGCAAAGCTTTGGCGCAATTGTTTATCAAGTTCTGGGTCGCTAGTTTTCCACAGTTTATCTCCCACATGAACGCGGCGGAAGTTCACATTACCTTGACCAAAACTTAATACAACTTCTTTACCTTTCTGCACTACCCCATAGACTCGACCGCCTTCTTCTTTCGCCTCTGGATGACCACAGTCAAACACTACACCATCCCCTGGCTTCACAGGTGCCGCTAATTTAATTGTCACCTCTTCGTTACGAATGCGGCTAACTTCACCTAAGTAAACTCCTCGCTTCTTGCCAAATCTGGCGTGAACTAGTTCTTGATTGTTAATTCCCTGAAACCAACCCGTGTAAAGTCCACGAGAAAAAGCCATTTCTAAGTCGTAGCGTTCTTGGTGTGATACATTATCCCTTTGTGAGTGTCCTATCACCCGATCTAATGCTTGTCGATAGACACGGGTAACATTAGCCACATACTCTGGTGCTTTTAACCGCCCTTCAATTTTGAGACTTGTCACTCCTGACTTGACCAAATCAGGTAAGATGTCCAATCCTGCTAAATCTTGGGGGCTAAGTAAATATTTGCGATCGCCTAAATCTATAATTTCCCCATCAACAGTTAATTCATAGGGCATTCGGCAAGCCTGGGCGCACTCACCACGATTGGCAGAACGTCCCCCCAAGGCTTCACTAGTCAAACATTGACCAGAATAGGCTACACACAAAGCCCCGTGAACAAAAACTTCTAGGGGTAGGGAAGCAGACCTTTGTGCAATCTGCTGTTGAATCTTGTTAATTTCCGCAAGAGAACATTCACGGGCTAGTACTACCAATTCACAACCAAGAGACTTGGCAAATTCCACGCCAGCAGGGCTAGTGATGGTCATTTGTGTGGAAGCGTGAATGGGAAAATCCGGTGACAAATGACGGATAAGCCGACAAATACCCACATCCTGCACAATCACCGCATCCACACCAGCAGCAATAATTGTGCGGAGATATTGCTGCGCTTGGGCTAATTCTTGGGGAAAAATCAGTGTATTGACGGTGACATAACCTTTTACACCCCGCAGGTGCAGAAATGCCATTAATTCCGGTAAATCTGCCTCAGTAAAATTTTGCGCCCGCATTCTGGCGTTAAACCTATCCAAACCAAAATAAATCGCATCTGCCCCATTTTCTACAGCAGCTTTAGCACATTCCCAGTTACCAGCCGGTGCGAGGATGTCAGGACGTGGAAAGGAGGATTGGGGATTTTGTCTGTCAGCGCTTTTCATCAAGTTTGGCAAAGGTTATGTATCACCATAGTAATTTACGCGATGTGCGACTTATTTTTGAAACCCCTCTCCAAACCTCTCCCCGTTGGCGTTAGCCTGCCGTTAGGCAAGCGGAGAGAGGCTTTGAATCTTACTCCCCTTCCCTCGCAGGGAAGGGGTTGGGGGTTAGGTTTGAGCGAAAGTTGCACACCGCGTTAATTTTATCTAAGAAAAACTGGCGACTGGAAGAGAATCAGCAATTACCAATGGTGTATTTATATCAGTAACTTAACGTAATTAGGGGAGTGCACTACATTTATTGCCTAGTTAATCTTAGGCAAACCAGAGTTATTTATCTCTGAAGACGGCAAACACCACATTAACTTTACGGTTGACCCTAATTACTCAAAGTATTAATTCTCATAAATTAGACAGAGTGACAGCAGTTTAATCCATGAACCAGCTAAAAACAACTTTTAAAATTAACCGTCCCATTCAAGGTTCGGGAAACCACCCTTCATGGACTGGCGATCCCTGAGCTTCAGTATATATATCAGCATAACTTGAAGTTTCCCACCCAGGAAGACCAAATCAACGGTTATGGATACTGAACTGACTGCTTTTTTCACTAGTTAGTTCAAAAATTAAGCCCTTTATATTCCCATTCATTTGTAGTTATACGGAGCCAGCACCTAAAATGGCAAAAGTAGTTGGAATTGACTTAGGAACAACTAACTCCTGCGTCGCAGTAATGGAAGGTGGTAAACCCACAGTTATTGCCAACGCAGAAGGTTTCCGCACCACACCTTCGGTAGTAGCATTTGCTAAAAATGGCGACACCCTAGTAGGACAAATCGCCAAGCGTCAAGCGGTGATGAACCCCGAAAACACTTTCTATTCTGTTAAGCGCTTTATTGGTCGTCGCTACGACGAAGTAACAAACGAAGCTACAGAAGTTTCCTACAAAGTTCTCAGCAGTGGCGGTAACGTTAAGGTGGACTCTCCTGGAGCCGGTAAACAATTTGCTCCTGAAGAAATTTCTGCCAAGGTTCTCCGCAAACTAGTGGAAGATGCTAGTAAATATCTTGGTGAAACTGTAACCCAAGCGGTAATTACCGTTCCCGCATACTTCAATGACTCCCAACGTCAAGCTACCAAAGACGCTGGTAAGATTGCTGGTATTGAAGTCATGCGGATTATCAACGAACCAACAGCCGCTTCCTTGGCTTACGGTTTTGATAAAAAGAGCAATGAAACCATCCTTGTATTTGACCTTGGTGGCGGTACATTCGACGTATCCGTCCTAGAAGTAGGCGACGGCGTATTTGAAGTATTGGCTACTTCTGGTGATACCCACCTTGGTGGTGACGACTTTGATAAAAAAATCGTTGATTTCCTCGCTGAACAGTTCAGAAAAGACGAAGGTATTGACCTCCGCAAAGACAAACAAGCACTGCAACGCTTAACTGAAGCAGCAGAGAAAGCCAAGATTGAGCTTTCCAGCGTAACCCAAGCAGAAATCAACCTACCATTCATCACCGCTACCCAGGACGGCCCCAAACACCTGGATATGACCCTGACTCGCGCTAAGTTTGAAGAACTTTGTGCCGACTTGATTGACCGTTGTCGTATTCCTGTGGAACAGGCGCTACGGGATGCCAAACTTAAGAAAGACAATATTGACGAAGTGGTCTTAGTTGGTGGTTCTACCCGTATCCCTGCGGTACAACAACTTGTTAAGAATCTGCTAGGTAAAGAACCAAACCAAACTGTTAACCCTGATGAAGTTGTAGCAGTTGGTGCAGCGATTCAAGCAGGTGTACTGGGTGGTGAAGTCACAGGTATCTTGTTGTTAGATGTAACACCATTGTCCTTGGGTGTAGAAACCTTGGGTGGTGTAATGACAAAAATTATTCCTCGTAACACCACAATTCCCACCAAGAAATCTGAAGTCTTCTCTACAGCCGTGGATGGTCAAACCAACGTGGAAATTCACGTCCTCCAAGGTGAACGAGAATTTGCGAACGATAACAAGAGCTTGGGAACCTTCCGCCTCGATGGTATTCCTCCAGCACCACGGGGTGTTCCCCAAATCGAAGTCGTGTTCGACATTGATGCTAACGGTATCCTGAACGTCACCGCTAAGGACAAAGGTACTGGTAAGGAACAGTCCATCAGTATTACTGGTGCTTCCACTCTGGATAAAACTGACATTGACCGCATGGTGAGAGAAGCGGAACAAAACGCTTCATCTGACAAAGAACGTCGGGAAAAAATTGAGCGTAAAAACCAAGCCGATTCTTTGGCATACCAAGCTGAGAAGCAGCTACAAGAATTGGGCGATAAAGTCCCCGAAGCTGATAAAACCAAAGTTGAAGGTTTAGTGAAAGACCTGCGGGAAGCCATTGCTAAGGAAGACGACGAGCAAATCAAAAAGCTGACCCCAGAATTGCAACAAGCATTGTTCGCAGTTGGTAGCAACATCTATCAACAAGCTGGTGGCGGTGCTGCGCCTGGTGCGGCTCCTCAAGATGGCGGTACTACTTCATCTGATGGTGGTGATGATGTAATTGACGCTGATTTTACAGAGACTAAATAATCTTGGTAATGATTTAAGGTACATTAATTTGTACCTACTCAATATCACCCACCCAAATCGATGTTTGGGTGGGAATTTTTTTTATGAGGCCTGTTAACAGTTGACCGTTGACTGTCAACCTTCAACAACCAACACAAATTACTAACTATTGAGTGCAACTGGCTTTTGTGACTCCAGTCCGACTAGCTTTTCGCTCAAATCCCATAGGCGTTCGGCTTTTTCGTCATCACGAGCTTGGGGAGAAACCTTTTGTACAAAAGACTTACCATCTTTCTTTTGACGATTTCCCCAACTCCAATAAGCACCAGATTGTTTATACTCAGGTGCAGCAATTACATCTGCAACCCTTTCTCCTGCCAACTCTTGGGATACGTATCCACCAGTAATGTACTTCTGGAATAGGGGGAAGATTTTCTGGAATAGGGGATAGTGGTTGCGGAATAGTGGTGTTTCGGCCACACAACCGGGATAAAGGGAAGTGAAGGTAATGCCGGTGGATTCGTGATAACGGCGATGCAGTTCCCGCATGGTGAGGACGTTACAAACTTTGCTGTCTTTGTAAGCCTTCACTGGTTCAAATTTCTTGCCGTCAATCATAGAAATTGGTGGTTTAAAACCTTGGGCAAACCCTTCCAAATTACCCAAGTCTGGGCGTGGGGGAATTTTACCACCTAGTTCGTCTGGGTTGTGGGTGACAGTGCCTAAAATCACAAGTCGTTTATCCACAGCCGATGACTTCTGCAAATCTTCAAGCATCAGCTTACACAGCAGAAAATGACCAAGGTGATTGGTGGTCATAGTCAATTCGTAACCTTCTGGGCTGCGTAAAGGCTCCTTGATTAAGGGCATATAAATGGCAGCATTGCACAATAAAGCGTCTAAGGATTTGCCAGTAGCTCTAAAGTCATTGACAAATTGGCGCACACTATCCAATGAGCCTAAGTCAATATGTATGATGGTGTAGCTATCCTTGGGGATGCCGACTTCTTGCGCGGCTTGTTCTGCTTTCTCTAAATTGCGGCAAGCCATGACGACGTGCCATCCTCTTTTAGCAAGGGCTTTTGCAGCGTACAAACCAACCCCAGAAGAAGCTCCAGTGACTATAACTGTTGATTTTCGATCCTGTGCCATTGTCTTAAGACTCTATGTAATCGCCTTTTCCTATTTTCAGGATCTTACCTTAAGGAGTTGCTACCTCTGATTGGTTGATTACTGACTGTTACATAGAGTCACATCAATCTTAACTTTTGGTTCAAATTACTTAATAAATCCACTCGTGAGGGGTTAGATTAAAGTGTATTTTGTCAATGAGCTAAAATACTTAAACTTATCTAAATAAAAATGATAATCATGTGGTGGGGAGGGGGAGGAGGCGAGCGTCGCTCGCCTCCTCCCCCCTCTTTTCGATTATCATTATCATTAAAATTTTTAGCAGATAAAATATGGAACGAAAAAGCATTGTAACAACACAATAACTTGGG